>JBLIFG010000007.1:0-61549 GCA_047633635.1 Cellvibrionaceae bacterium
GAAGATGTTGAAGAATTTGATGAGATTCTTAGATATACCTTTATGTGTAATAAGCCAACAGCTATATTAACCGATGCTAGTTTCTGGAATAAAGCCAGCCGTAAAGAAGGAGCAGCATAATGATAAGAAGTGAAATAATAAAAGCACTAATCCCTGTGATCAAAGATGAGCTTGTTGTTTGTAATATAGGCTTGCCTTCACAAGAGTTGCATCTAATGGATGATCAACCGACTAACTTCTATATGTTAGGCACCATGGGCTTGTCATCATCTATAGGTTTAGGTTTAGCACTCGCTCAAAAGGCTAAAGTTATCGCTATTGATGGCGATGGCTCGGTGCTAACAAATTTTGGCACACTGCCAACAATTGCCAATAATGTAGCCGATAATTTCATCTTATTGATTATCGATAATGGCAGTTATGGCTCAACGGGTGACCAGCCTACCTACACAGGTAAGAAAACATCTTTAAAAGAAGTTGCTATAGCTTGTGGCTGTGACAATGTTATTGAGTGTCGCGCAGAGCAGACAGTAGAGGTTGTTCAATCAGCCCTAGCGTCGAACAAAATGACAATTATAATTAGTAAATGCGAATCGGGAAATATACCTGTGCCAGTCATTACTCTAGATCCTGTTGTGATTGCGCATCGCTTTATGACAGAGGTCAAAAAAAGAAACGTAGTATAAAATTACCACCCTCAGGACTTTAATTAAAAATAATAACTTTTGGAGAACGCAATGTTTAATAAAAAATTGATAAAAATAATTCATCGCACCTTTGCATCTACATTTTTACTGGCGAGTTTGTCGAGTGTTAATGCACAGGCAGAACTTAGTGGTCCGGTTAATTATATTATTCCATTTGGTCCCGGTGGTGAATCCGATATTTCTGCTCGTTTTCAGCAATCATTCTTTAAAGAAAAGTTCAAGCAAGATTTAGTGATCTCTTACAAGCCTGGCGGCGGCGGTGCTGTTGGTTGGGCATCTCTTAATGGTTTAAATGGCGACGGTCATACAATAATGGGCGTTAATTTACCGCACATTATTATTAAACCAGCACAAAAAGAAGTAGGTTTCACCACCGATAGTTTGACTAGTTTTTATTGGTTCCATTTTACTCCAGATGCCATTGTAGTGACTGCAGATAGCCCTTTTAAAAATCTACAGGATTTCATCGATGCGGCCAAGCAAAGCCCTGCTGCTGTCACCATGTCGGGCTCGGGTAAAGCGAGTGCTAATCATCTAGCTCAAATTAAATTTGATAAAATGGCAGACATAAAAACTACCTATGTGCCTTTCAAAGGGACTGGTGCTTCGGTTACCGCCTTACTTGGTAAGCAAGTTAGAGCCTCTTGGGGTTATACCACTGTTGGTGCAACACAAGGTGAAGCTGTGCGTCTGCTAGCCGTTGCAATGGATGCACGTCATCCTTTATTTCCAGATGTTCCTACTTTTAAAGAGTTAGGTTATGACATTGTCGGCGGAGCTTATCGTGGTATTGCACTACCAAGTAGTGCCGATGAGGCAACACGTAAAGATTGGTCAGATAAAATTGCTGAAATTAACAATGATCCTGTTTTTATAAAGAAAATGATCGACGGTGGCTTTGCCATGTTAGACGTTGCCTACGAAGATATGGGTGACTTTATGAAGGCTCTTACTAAGCAGTATATTGCCGATGCTCGTGCAGCAGGATTAATTAAATAAATCAGTAGGATTCGTTTATAAATCTTCTTTAATCTAAGAGCTAGAAGTCATGGATGTCGGTAATTTTTTAAGTGCCCTAACGCCTTTAAATCTAGTCTTGGCACTCTGTGGCGTAGTCGCAGGAACAGTCATTGGATCGATCCCTGGTCTAACTGCAACAATGGCTGTTGCTGTTCTTGTACCTATTACCTTTAGTATGGAGCCTGCCTCCGCATTGATATTACTTGGTGCCATTTATACGGGTGCAATTTATGGTGGTGCTTATGCGGCCATCTTATTGAATACTCCGGGTACACCCTCGGCGATTGCAACGACTTTCGATGGTTACCCGATGGCAAAAAAAGGCGATGGTGACTTAGCCGTCGCTATTGCTTGCTTCTCGTCAGTTGCGGGTGGCCTAGTTGGCGCACTCGCACTCTTATTCTTAGCGCCACCGCTGTCAAAAGTGGCCCTCGCTTTTGGTCCGGTTGAATATTTTTGGTTATCTATTTTTGGTCTATCGCTAATTGCCGCACTGTCACAGGGAAACTTAGTTAAAGGTTTAGTCGGTGGCGCCTTTGGATTAATTTTGTCGACAGTCGGTATTGCCGAAATTTCAGCAGACGTGAGACTAACTTTTGGTAGTCAGACGATGATCGCAGGCTTTGAGGTAGTCGGTGCTTTGATTGGACTTTATTGCATCCCTGTTCTTATCGATCTGGCCGCGGTGCCCGATCGACATTTAAAAGTTGATAAAAATGTTGGCTCATTGCGTATCATTGAGGCCGCCAAAATCACTTTTAAATCAAAATTTAATTTAATACGCTCATCTATTATTGGTACTCTTGTGGGAATTTTGCCCGGAGCGGGAGGTTCTGTTGCAGGTCTGGTTGCCTACTCAGAAGCGAAGCGTACGGCTCGTCCAGAGCAGCGTTTTGGCGAGGGTGAGCCCGATGGAATTATAGCAACAGAGTCTGCTAATAATGCCACCGTGGGCGGTGGTTTTATTCCAACTTTAGTGTTGGGCATTCCTGGGACTCCTCCCGACGCTGTTATCTTAGGGGCACTATTAATTCAAGGAATACGCACGGGCCCAACGCTATTCGATGGTGGCGGAACCATCGTATACACCTTTATTTATGGACTCATCATAGCCACAGTTTTAATGTTGCCAACGGGTTTATTAATTGGTCGCTATGCTTATAAAACTATTATTACTATTCCGAAGGCAGTGTTGGTGCCTACGGTTGGCTTTATGACGATTATCGGTACTTATGCTATCCGCAATAGTATATCTGACGTCATTATTATGATTTCTCTGGGTGTTTTTGGCTGGTTGATCAGTCGCTTCGGTTTTGCCGCATCACCAATAGTTTTAGGTTTGATTTTAGGGCCAATCGCCGAACAGGGTTTTGTACAAAGTTGGATTATCGGTTCGGCAACAAATGATTTATGGGGTATGTTTTTTGGGCGGCCAATTTCATTAGTGATCGTAGCGTTCACTATTTTATCTTTAAGCTATCCTCTTATTACAAAGTTTCGGAATAAGAAAAAAGAAGAGGCAGCGCAGTCATGAGTGTTAATAATACCAATGCCGATAGTAATCGCCTCATGGTCAATCAAAAAAATATTGGCTCATTAATTATTGCGACAGTATTTATTTTTGTTGCTGTGCTAACACTTTATGACACGACGCATTACTCTGATATGGATTCAAAAGTTTTCCCTCGGGCTTGTGCGACCGTGCTGTTGATCTTTTCTATCGTAACGGTGATCTGGGAATTAATAAAGCCATCAAACGTAGATGGCTTCGGCTCAGGATATTGGTGGCGTCGAATACTTTTAGTGACGAGCATGCTAATGGCTTGCTTGGCAATGCCCTATATTACTTTTATGCCAGCTGGAGGCATTGCCTTTATCGGAGGCTTGGTCGCAGCAATGCACGACCGTTGGTCAAAGCGTACACTGCTATTGTACTGGGGGTCTGGCGCAGTAATTGTTGTCGCGTTTTACTCAATTTTTAAGTACGTATTATATGTGCCGTTACCTTAATATTTACGTAAATTATCATTTAAAGAAAGAATTTAGTTATGTTTTCATTCTCCCCTATATATACAACCGCCGATGCGCGGCGTCTAGCAAAAAAGAAATTACCATGGATGGTTTATGATTATATCGATGGCTCTGCCGGTGAGGGTTTAGGTGATCATTTAAATCGTCAAGCCATACAAAATTTAAGACTACAGCCCCGAGTTTTAAAAAATGTTGAACATCGAAGTCTCGCAGGTCAATTGTTTGGTGCAAAAACAGGATTGCCTTTTGGTATAGCTCCAATGGGAATGTGCAATTTATCAGCACCCGGTGCTGATCTTATGTTGGCGCGTCTTGCCGCAAAGCATAATATTCCTGTTGGTGTATCGACTGCTGCATCGACACCCTTAGAAAAAATGATAGAGACTGCTGAAGGTAATGCCTGGTTCCAATTATATTTTGGTGGTGATGAAGTAGTAAGCGATGCTTTGGTTAATCGTGCTGAGGCATGTGGCTACGACGTTTTAACATTAACAGTTGATGTTGCCGAAGTAGGGCGTAGGCCGCGTGAATTGCGTCGTGGTTTTAAAATGCCTTTTCGTATTGGGCCAAGTCAATTTTTAGATTTTGCAATGCACCCTACCTGGTCGCTCAAGACACTATTTAAAGGGCCACCCGATCTAGCTAATTTTGGTGGTGACACCGGAAATTTTGACCGTACTAAAAGTCGCGCTGGCGCAGATTGGAGTTTTCTCGAGAGAATGCGCGAGCGCTGGAAAGGTAAGTTGGTTGTTAAGGGTGTTCTGTCGGTCGCGGATGCTCTAAAAATTAAAGCCATGGGGATTGATGCTGTACAAGTGTCAAGTCATGGGGGACGCCAGTTAGAAAGTGCACCGCCAGCGATCAATGCTCTAAGTGATATTCGCAACGCTTTAGGAAAAGACTTTCCAATTTTTTATGATTCGGGTATTCGTAATGGCGAAGACATAATTAAGGCTTATGCAAAAGGCGCTGATTTCGTCATGCTGGGTAGACCTTTGCTTTTTGCCATGGCTGCTAACGGAGAGAAGGGCTTAGCAGAATTGTCAGAAGTTTTTAGTGAAGAGATTTCTCTTGCCTTAGCTTTGTTAGGTATGTGTTCAATCGACGAGGTGAATTCATCCACCATTATCTGAGTTCTATCGATAGTGTATTTAATAGTGAACTTATAGCTTAATTATATTCCGTCGCTCGCCATATATACTTCATTACAAATTTTTTAAAGTCTGATAATGGAGTATTTTTCTCATCTATAAATCATCATTTTCTCTAAATAGTTTCAATATTATTTAACTTCACATAATATAATTCCGTTATTTATCGCTGAAAATACGTAAAAAATCTTAAACAATCTTCTATTTTTTCTTTAGAGTAGGTAGTCGTTGAAAACTAGTTGAAGAGCATTTTATTTTTTAAGATGATCTTCTAGGATATAATTGATAGCTGAGAGCTAATGACCAATATAATTCTAGCGCTAAAGGTAGAAGTATCTGCGTTAAAGGGCTTTAGGCGGCGCTGTTGAATATGCTAAAATGAGGGTTCAGATCCTGTTTTATTCTATATTATCGCTACACCCCCCTATAGTTATCACACCCCTGACGAATAAGAAGAGCGGAAAAAGCGTCGAGACTCATAAATTCAACGTGAACATGACTCAATACTTGATCCCGAAATGGCTGCTCTAACTGAGGCCTCCTGTCTTATTATCCGTTATGGTTATTTCGTAACGGTTAGTTAATTTTTTAATAAATTTAACGCTATCTATATGTTGAGCCTTCTAAGCTTTTTCATAATAAAACCAATAAATAAAAAATGAGAGCCAAAATGAAAAAGTTACTCTTCGTATTTAGTTTAATTTGCCTTCCGTTGACAAAAGTCTATGCAGGTATTGACGAGTCGATAAATAATGCGACTGCTCCCATTGCTGAATTTATTGGTAAAATAGTTTTCTTCAAGATTTCTTTATTCGGTGCACAATTACCCATTGTTGTTTTATGGCTAGTGGTAGGCGCAGTATTTTTTACATTCTATATGCGCTTCATCAATATCAGAGGTTTCAGGCATGCAATTGAGCTCGTTCGTGGCGATTACTCTGATCCTAAAAGCAGTGGTGAAGTTTCGCACTTTCAAGCGTTGGCAACTGCGGTTTCAGGTACGGTGGGTATTGGTAATATCGGTGGTGTAGCCGTTGCCGTGACCGTCGGCGGTGCAGGCGCTACCTTCTGGTTGATTGTTGCCGGGGTTCTAGGAATGTCTACAAAATTTGTAGAGTGCACTTTAGGTGTGAAGTATCGTCAAGAGTTTGCAGATGGACATGTATCTGGGGGGCCTATGTATTACCTCAGGAAAGGTTTCTCAGAGCTAGGTATGGACGCTTTTGGAAAGTTTATGGGTACCTTCTACGCGGTGGGTATTTTTATTGGTGCGCTAGGTATTGGCAATATGTTTCAGTCCAATCAAGCTTATGTGCAACTGAATACGGTAGCTGGTGGCGCATTAGATGGTTTAGGTTGGTTAGTTGGGTTAACTCTTGCTGCCGTTGTTTTCTCTGTCATTATTGGTGGAATTAAATCTATTGCGAAAATAACAGAGAAAATCGTGCCTTTTATGGCAGTTTTTTACTGCTTATTCGCAATTATTGTAATCTTGATGAACATAGGCTCTTTACCACAGGCTATTGCTAATATATTTTCGGGCGCTTTTACTGGCGAAGGCGTTGCCGGTGGCGCGCTAGGCGCAATGATTATCGGTTTTCAACGCGCGGTGTTTTCAAACGAAGCTGGCATTGGCTCCGCATCGATTGCACACGCTGCAGTAAAAACCAATGAGCCTGTAACAGAGGGTGTTGTCTCTGTGCTCGAACCTTTTATAGACACCATAGTCATCTGTACAATTACCGCATTAGTTATTGGTACAGCACAAGTAGCTGATCCTAATTTTGCCAATGGGGCTCGGGGTGTGGCCATGACCTCTGCGGCATTCGAGCGAGAGTTTAGTTGGTTTCCTATACCCTTAGCTTTTGCCGCTTTGATGTTTGCTTTTTCAACGATGATTTCATGGTCTTATTATGGGCTTAAGGGTTGGACATATTTATTTGGAGAAAGCGATGCAGGGCAGACCATTTATAAGTTAATATTTTGTGCCTTTGTGGCCTTAGGGTGCATTGTAGAATTAGGGCCGATTTTGGATATCTCAGATGCCCTAGTCTTTTTAATCTGCGTACCGAATATATTAGGCTTGTATTTTTTAGCACCTATTGTGAAGCGTGAAATGGAATCTTACTTTGCAAGAATTGACAGTGGTGCAATAAAAAAATACAAGTAGATATAAGCATCTGCTTAATGCCATGGCCTCTATGTTTGATTGACAATAAATATAGAGGCTAATTTCAAAAGTTTAAATAAACTCCCCTGTAGTAAAAGCCCCGCCCTAAATGTTGTTTAAGTAGCCATAGAATTATTTGCTGTGATATTTAAAGGGAGTTGATCTTAAACGTTATTAAAGATGAAAATTTTTTAGCGGGTTAGCACTTTTTAATCACCAAGCTACCAATAGAATAGCCTGCACCAAATGAACAGATAAGCCCGATGTCGCCGCTGCTTAAATCTTTATGATGTAGATTGAAGGCAATTAACGAACCTGCCGAACCTGTGTTGGCATAGCGATCTAGCACAATTGGAGCTTCTGTTAAGCTGGGCACACGACCTAATAGTTTTTTGGCAATTAATTGATTCATGTTGATGTTAGCTTGGTGCAACCACCAGCGTTTGACGCTTTCTATCTCTATACCTAAGGCAGCTAATTGACTTGAAATGTGTTCAGCAGCCATAGGGCAGACTTCTTTAAAGACTTTTCTGCCCTCTTGATGAAATAATTTATCGTCGGCGAAAGGGTCGGTGTCGTCGACACGTGAGGTATAACTAAAGTCAGAGCGAATATTATTTGAATAACTAGTGACAGCCTTGGTATTGAGAATCTCATAGACATGTTCAGAACTGGCGGTATCAGCGCGCTCTACAACTGTTGCTGTAGCGGCATCACCAAAAATAAAATGGCTATCGCGATCACAATAATTAATTTGTGGTGACGTTAGCTCGGGGTTAATGACAAGCACGGCTCTCGCTGTGCCGGCACTTATCATTTCGTAGGCACGCTGCAAAGCAAAGGTGGCTGCAGAGCAGGCAACTAGCATATCAAAGCCAAAACCTTTAATGCCCAACTCATTTTGAACTTCGATAGCAATAGCGGGATAAGAGCGCTGAGTATAAGCACAAGATACAATAACAGCATCGATATCGGAGGCTGACTTATTAGCTTCACTTAAAGCTATTTTTGCAGCGTTGAGCGCCATCTCTGCTTGATGCGATAAGCTATCAATAGGGCGCGCCTCAAATTTTGGGCGCATTCTATCGACGTCTAAAATGCCTTCTTTGCGGTAAACAAAACGACTTTTAATGCCCGATGCTTTTGTAATAAACTCTGCGCTAGACAATGGTTTAGTTGTTTTTTCGCCGGCGGCAATACTTTGAGCATGCTCAAGGTTATACTTCTCGGCATACTGGTTGTAGGCATCCACTAGTTCTTCATTAGATATTTTGTTTGCAGGCGTCCATAGACCGGCGCCACTAATTACGACCGAATTGTTATTCATTATTATCCGCTACTGTTGAATTTGTATTATTCATTCTTAACTAAATGTATTCGCCCTAAATTTATGTCTGCCGTGAAATTGTAGGCATCAGCCAAGCATTTAGTTTTAATTTCTATTGTTCAAAATGGCTCTAGTCCCAGACTAATTATGGTCAAATTTACCCAAGCCCGATTGTGTCTTAATTAACCGTTAAGGTCTAGTCAGTAAAGGCATAACAGCTAGGCACTTAATAGTCTTGTGCTGGATAATGCCTGCGTTTATGGCTTTTTTGAGAGGATAACACCCGTTTCCAAATGGTCGCTATAAGGGAATTGATCAAAGGCGGCCAGTGATTTTATGGTGTGTGTCTGTGTGAGTATTTGTAAGTTGTTAATCAAGGTTTCTGGGTTGCAGGAGATATAAATAATATTGTCGAAACGTTGCACCATGCTAACGGTTGCTGCGTCGAGGCCGGCACGAGGTGGATCGACAAAAACGCTCGAAAACGCATAGGTATCTAAATCTATGTTTTTCAGTCGTCTAAACTCTCGTTTTTTATCCATGGCTTCAACAAATTCTTCGCTAGACATTCTGACAATAGCAACATTGTTAATATCATTTTTTTCTAAGTTGGCGAGCGCCGCATTGACTGATGTCTTCGAAATTTCGGTGGCAATGACACGATTAAAGTTTTGCGATAAAGGCAGTGTGAAATTACCGTTACCGCAGTATAACTCAAGTAGGTCACCGCTAAATTCGCGACTGTTATCTACAGCCCATGCAAGCATTTGTTCACAAATTTTGCCGTTTGGCTGACTAAAGCCACCCTCTATTTGTTTGTAATGAAACATCTGGTTGTTAACGTTCAAGCTCTCGTTGACGTAGTCTCTATCGAGCACAATTTTTTGTTTGCGGCTGCGACCCACAATATTGATACCAAGCTGTTCTTTTATAGGAGTCATTGCCTCAATCCATTCATCATCCAAGCGCTTATGATAAATAAGGCTAACTAAGGTATCGCCTGTTAAGGTACTTAAAAATTCGACTTGAAAACATTTTTTGCGCGTAATTTCATGCTGGCAAATAGCACTTAATAACTTGGGCATTAATTGATTGATAGGCTTTATGGCGACTGGGAACTGCTGTAGGTAGACGAGCTCCTTAGTTGCCTTCTCGGTCATGGCGAAATGTGTTTGTTCGCCATCGTGCCAAACTTTAAATTCTGCCCTGAGTCGATAATGCTTACGCGGCGATTCAAAAATGTCTAACGAAATATTTTTGTTATAACTAATAGATTGATCGAGCAATACTTTAAACGCGCCCACTTTATTACTTAACTGCCCTTGATAATGAGCTTCGTCGACAACGTCCTCACTCAAGATACTCATTAACTCTTTGATGCTCATTATCGGGGCCTGTGCTTTTAAGCTAATTATGATTCTGGTGAGGTAAGTATTTGGGTGCGAATCATAAACGAAATTATCGAGGACTTCATGAAAATTATAGTCCTGATTATTAGATGTTTGCTTTGTATCAAGACGACGAGTATATTTCACGCATAAATTTACCAGCTTTTTAGTAAAGCCGTCCCTTCAAATATAAAGAGTCAGTTCATGCTCGACATACTCGCAGCCGCCACCATGCTATTTTTAATTATGGATCCTCTGGGTAATCTACCTATCTACATGTCTGTGCTTAAAACGCTAGAGCCTAAACGACGGCAAATTATTATCTTTAGAGAGTTAATCATTGCATTAATCATTTTAATGCTGTTTTTGCACAGTGGGCAGGTACTGCTAGATTTTTTAAAGATTGATCAAGAGACGGTCAGTATCGCCGGCGGCATTATCTTATTTTTGATTGCGTTACGGATGATTTTTCCACAGCCTGGTGGTGTTATGTCACTAACCGAGGGCGAGGAGCCCTTTATTGTTCCGCTTGCGATTCCTTTAATTGCCGGTCCATCAACAATGGCCTTACTTATCTTATTGTCGAATCAAGAACCGAATAAGATGATGGATTGGAGTATTGCTTTATTTGCAGCTTGGGCCGCGACTGCCATTATTTTGTCATTTTCAAGCCTTTTTCATCGCATACTCGGTGAAAAAGGTCTTAATGCCGTTGAGCGTTTGATGGGAATGATTCTAGTCATGATAGCCATTCAAATGTTTCTTAATGGTATATCTGCTTACGTAAATACTATCTCAATTTAAAATTCATGTTATTTAAGGGCGCACCGCGCCTGGCCACTCATAATTATGACTTCATCTATTCAAGCTAATTCCCAAGCTAATTCCCAAGTTAATTCTCAATCTCAATCTCAATCTGACTCGCTACCAAAAGCAGTTGTGAGAACTAGACTCTCCCAAGATTTCCCAACAGTTTATCCAAGCCTTAATCTGTCAGCCAAATTCCGATCGGCGCCAGAGGATTTCATGGTTCATGAGAACCTAGGTTTTAGCCCATCGAATGATGGTGAGCACTGTTTGATTCACATCGAAAAAATAGGCCAAAACACCCATTGGGTCGCCGAGCAGTTAGCGCTTCTTTTGAAGCTCGACAGCAAGGCAATCGGCTACTGCGGTCGTAAAGATAGGCATGCCGTGACACGGCAGTGGTTGAGTATTTATGATCCGCATCGACTCATCGATTTTACTGACAAGCTTAGCAATAATATTGGTATTGAGGGAGTACAGCTGCTAGAAACCACGCGTCACAGTCATAAATTGAGGCCAGGTGATCATCAAAGCAACCATTTTTGTATTCGCCTGCGAGACGTTAGACGACTTAACCATAGTGATATAGCGAGTGATATAGCGAGTAATTTAGAAAGCGCTACACAAAGTAATGCGAGTAGTAATCTTATCCCCGATATCAGCAGTGCAGAAGCTATTGGGCAGTTGCTCGCCGATAGTCAAAAGCCACATATTATGAATGAAATAAAGCAGCGTTTTGCGAGTGGTATCCCCAATTATTTTGGTCCTCAGCGCTTTGGTCGCGGCGGCAATAATCTACTTGCCGCGGCCAATTGGTTTGAATGTAGGCAGCCGCCGCCTCGAAAACAAAAGTCAATAACCATGTCGGCGGCCAGATCTTATTTATTCAATAAAGTACTGGCGGCGCGCATACAACAAAACTGTTGGGCAAGTGCGATTGACGGCGACGTATTAATTAACGATTGCCCATCAGCTCCGCTTTGGGGAAGGGGACGATTAACGAGCCAAGCTCAAGCGCTAGATCTCGAAACCATAGCGCTTGAAGGACTCAGCGATTGGTGTCATGGATTGGAGCATTGCGGCTTAAAACAAGAGCGTCGAGCCACCGTTTTACACCCTACTAATTGTAGTGTTGAATATGATAAAGATGATTTAGTGATTGCGTTTGATTTAATCTCGGGTGCTTTTGCAACCTCTGTTTTGGCTGAAATTTGTGCGCTTGAGGTTGTTCACAGCCCCACAATTGAAACCCCGATAAAAAGCTAACAAGATGATGACAGCAAGATAATAAAGCGATGATTAAAACAATAGTGATAAACACATTTAGGCAAGGCTTACACGCTATAACCGATAGTGTTATGCAAGTTGTCAATGCAGCTAAGCTAGGTGAAGGCTTGTGTACGCTTTATATGCCACACACCTCTGCCAGCTTATTAATTCAAGAAAACTATGACCCAAGTGCGCAGGCAGATTTAGAGGCATGGATGAATCGCTTGGTGCCAGAAAATGATTCCCTCTACACACATATACTCGAAGGTGACGACGATATGCCGGCCCATATTAAAGCGAGCTTAACGGCTGTGTCCTTGTCTATTCCCTTTAGTAATGACGCTTTGATGTTAGGTGCATGGCAGGGTATCTATATCTGGGAGCATAGAAAAGCGGGGTCTAACAGAGATATTATTATTCATCTGTCGACTTAGAAACAGTGATTATGCGTATAAATTTTGGGCAGCCAGAAACTTTTTACATTATTTGTGCCGAGTTAAGTGCATTGGCAATGCATCTGCCGGCAAGCATCGTTATAATGCCAGCGGTTTTATTAAATGAGTCCATTAAGCTATGATTTTTTTCCGCTCTTTTTTCATATTGCTCAAAAGTATTGTTCTTGCTCTATTAATATCGATGTCATTTCCGCTTACAGCGTCTGCTGCCGTTGATATTTACGCGTTCGATACGGATTCTCAGCGCGAGCGTTACCACATGTTATCTGAGGTGTTGCGCTGTCCTAAATGCCAAAATCAAAATCTAGCAGGTTCCAACTCCGAAATTTCTGAAGACTTGCGTCGAGAGCTGCACCGCTTATTAATTGAGGGTAAATCAGATAAAGAAATCAAAGGCTTTATGGTTGCTCGTTATGGTGATTTTGTACTCTATAAAACACCACTCAAATCCTCAACGATTGCGCTTTGGTTACTGCCTGTGGCTCTAATTTTAGGCGGGGCCATCTCTTTGCTATTAATTGTCAGGCAACGTGCAAAAGTAGCTGTAGGTATAACAAACAATAGTCTTTCAGATACCGAGCAGCAACAGTTAGATGATCTTTTGAAAAAGGCCCCAACGGTCGATGTGCCCTCAGCAGAAAAAGAGCCCTTAGCTGATAAAAAGCCATTAGCTGACAAAGAGCCTTCAGCGAATAAGCAGTCCTCTGCTGACAACAAGTCATAAGCTTTTAAAGAGCCTTTTACTTACAAGGAGCCTTTAGCTTAAAAGGAGTCATCAGCCGTTAAAAATCCTGACGCTAGCGATAACTCCAATATTAATATAAACAAAGAAGAGAACAGATCAAATGATAACACTTTATATCGGTTCTATTATCCTTGTGATACTAGGTATTCTTTTTTCACTTTGGCCTTACATTAACTATCGTCTATTTAATCGTATCGATGCCACCACCGAGATTACTGAGCGCGAAGCGGTAAATGTTTCACTTTATCGCGATCATTTGGACGACCTTGATGCGTCCTTAAAAATTGGCTCGATTGATCAAGACCAATATGATCAGTTAAAAAACGAGTTAGAGCGTAATCTGATCGAGGATAGTAATGTTAGTCGAATCAGCCGCGGGAACGATGGGGCCGATGCGAGTGTTGCTAACAACTCTTCTGCACATAGCCTTGTTACCCAGAAGAGATCTAAGGTACATATTCCTATTTTCTTGAGTTTTATTGTGATTCTTCCTGTTGCATGCATTTTTTTGTATCAAAATTTAGGCAATGCGGATGCGGTTATACTTGAAGGTAAGTTGATACGACAGACACAGCTTCAAGAGCAGTTAATGATTTCTAGCGAGCCCGAAAAGCTCGGTGTCGAATTGCAACAATTAAGTCGCGATATTGTAGATGGTTTGGTTGATCGCTCAGTTAAAACAGAAATTGATTTGGATACCAGAGTATTACTCGCCAGAAATGCCGTGACTATTGGTGATTTCAATACAGCTATCGAGAATTTCCAAATTGTTTTAGACGCGCAGCCGCAAGCAGCACAAGTAATGGTAGAGCTTGCCCAAGCCATTTTTATCAATGCAGATAGTAATGCATTGCCTATCGTCGGTGTCTTAGCCACACAAGCACTGTCGATACAGCCGAATAATGTCATGGGCTTAGGTCTGATGGGTATTTCTAATTTTCAGGCTGGCGAGTATCGAGCAGCGATTAATTATTGGGAGCAAGCCATTAATATTTATCCTCCAGGCTCACAGAATGCGCTAGCTCTGCAAAATGGTGTCGAGCAAGCGCGGCTGCGCTTAGTCTCAAGCGTCGGAGCTACTGCGCAACAAGATGCCTTGCAGGCTGATGCAATGGATATTGCAGCAGTAACTGCCAAGATTACCGTTAATGTCTCTGTTACTGATGATGTGCCTTTTAAGCCCGATCAGGTTGTGTTTATATATGCTCGCGCTTGGCAGGGCGCCAAATTACCCTTGGCTATTACCCGTGTTATGGCATCACAATTGCCTATTAGCGTAGACTTAGATGACACCATGGCGATGGCGCCACAATTTAAGTTGAGTAGTGCAGAGACGGTACAGTTAGTCGCTAGAATATCGATAACAGGCAATCCGATTGCTGCAGAGGGTGACTGGGAAGTGCTGTCAGGGCCTATTCAGCTTAAATCGGATGCTATATCAGAGCATACTTTAGAGATATCTAAACCTTTTAGCGCTGTTAATTAGGGCCGTTAATTTAGTTCAACAATTTAGGTAGTAATGCCTAGCCTGTGGCTCAATGCCCTTGCACTTAGCTAACTAAGACAGGGCTTTGCGGCGAGTGAAAAATTGGCAGTAGCTTTTTGGACCGCTGTGCAGAAGCTGGGATTAGGTGCCAGCAGGTGTCCACCACAGATAACTGTTTGTGCCGAAAATAACCAAAAAGGCAGCAACTTGCCGCGATCACAGTGGACCTAGACTAGGTCGACAAGTCCCTAGTTTTCTTTTTAGCTCTCCTTATTAGTTTTTCGTCTCAGCCTAGTAGCACGGGCAAATATTAGAGCGCCACTTCTATACTCACCACATGTTTTTCTTGTCAGAAATGAGGCCGCGACATGTTAAAATTAAATATTAGCAAGATATACTGCGCAATAAAGCAAGTTAGCTGATACTAAGTGGTAATGATTTTGCTGATGAAAAGGCAAAGCTTGGTCGTCAATGCGTTTATGCCTATCGATATGATATCAACGCTATGGGGGCATTGCTGTTAAATTTAATAGTGTCGGTAGCCTAGGCTTAGACTATTTGCACAAGACACTATATCCCCAAAGATAGTAACTCGATCAGTTTGACACATGTTGCGCTATACGGCATAAATATAGATTTTTAGATTGATTTCAGTCTAAAAAATTGGGCGAAATTTAGCATTTTGTCGTGATTATTTGCGCATTACTCTAGCAATATCCTAGCATTAGTCTGACAGTCGCTTATCATTAGCCAATAGGTCTATCCGCTAACAAAAAATCAGGTTCATTTATTCATTAAACTATAATTGCTTAATGTAATACACAAGTGATCTGTGTAAAATTACAATTTTCAATATTGCGCATACCTAATTAACCTTAATGCCGGTTTGCCGTACAATAATGCAGTGTTGGTTTTGATTTACGCTGATAACTATAAAAATTTGACTTAAAAATAAGCTTGATAAGGAATTTGATCAATGTGGATAATCATTAAATGCGTTTAAAACATATCAAGCTTGCAGGCTTTAAATCCTTTGTAGATCCTACAACTGTGTCTTTTCCTAGTAACTTGTGCGCGGTCGTTGGTCCAAATGGCTGCGGTAAATCAAATATTATTGACGCAGTGCGCTGGGTAATGGGTGAGTCATCGGCTAAAAATCTCCGTGGCGAGTCGATGACCGATGTTATCTTTAATGGGTCTACCAGCCGTAAGCCGATTGGTCAGGCCTCTATCGAATTAGTGTTTGATAACAGTGACGGAACCTTAAAAGGTGAGTATGCGAGTTTCAGCGAGATATCAATTCGCCGAAAAGTCACGCGCGACGCACAAAACATTTATTATCTTAATGGCAGCAAATGTCGCCGTCGCGATATCGTCGACATATTCTTGGGTACGGGTCTAGGCCCACGCAGCTACTCAATTATTGAGCAAGGCATGATTTCGCGTTTGATCGAGTCCAAGCCCGAAGAGCTGCGCGTCTATATTGAAGAAGCTGCTGGAATCTCAAAATACAAAGAACGTCGACGCGATACCGAGAATAGGATGCGTCGCACCAAAGAAAACCTAGAGCGTTTAAGTGATATTCGAGAGGAGTTAGAGCGTCAGTTATCACGTCTTGAGCGTCAAGCTAAGTCAGCTGAAAAGTACACCGAGTTTAAAAAAGAAGAGCGCGAGATAAAAGCGCAACTCAGCACCTTGCGCTATCGCTTGTTAGATGAGGAGTCTAAAGGGCAACAACAAGATATCTCCGAGCGAGAACTTAAAATTGAAGGTTTTGTTACCGAGCGCGTCAGTCACGATACGGCGATAGAAAAGTATCGCGCCGAATACTCCGAACAGGGTGATGTTTTTAACGAAATTCAAGGGCGTTTTTATGGTCTTGGTAACGAAATAGCCCGCATAGAACAAAGTATCCAGCACGTTCAGGAGCTTAATCGTCAATTACAAAGTGATCTTGCTCAAGTTGAAAGCGACAGCCAAGAGACATGTACCTTACTTGATACAGATCAGCAAAAAATTGAAGATTGGCAAATAGAACTTGCGGAAATTGAGCCAGAA
This sequence comes from Cellvibrionaceae bacterium, assembly GCA_047633635.1. Classification (GTDB taxonomy): domain Bacteria; phylum Pseudomonadota; class Gammaproteobacteria; order Pseudomonadales; family Cellvibrionaceae; genus CANLBN01. The sequence continues at coordinate 16,615 of JBLIFG010000007.1, forward strand.
TTAGAATTGTTGCAATCGGTAGAGACGGACTCTGGGTCTGATCTACTCGAAGCCGAAGAAAATATGCAAATTTGGCAGCAACAGTGGGATGAGTTCAATCAAAGCGCCGCAGAACCTCGTCACCGTGCAGAGGTTGAACAATCGCGGATACAGCATCTTGAGCAGGTTCAAACTCGCTTGCTTGAGCGAATTACGCGCTTAAATAATGAATCCAATGAACTTCACGAAGTTGAAGAGTCTGAGGATATTCAATTATTGCAAGAAACTCTCAGTGAAATTGTTTTACAGCGTGAAGAGACAGAGCAAAGAGTTGAGACCCTGTTACAGACAATCGCCACAAATCGTGAAGCTAGTGTTGTCTCAGAAGAGTCCCTTAATGAGCAGCGTAATCAGTTGCAAAAGCTTCGTGGTCGTCATGCATCATTGGAGGCGCTTCAACAAGCGGCTGTCTCTGGTGGGCGTAGGCTCGACGATTGGCTTGCGGTGCAAGCTCTCGATGCAAATCCGCGTTTATTGTCGCAATTAACCGTAGAGGCCGAGTGGCAAAAATCTGTTGAAATGGTGCTGGGAGACGCGCTACAAGCCGTGTGTGTTGATGGTATCGATGCGGTCGCCAAGGTTTTACAGTCGCTAGAGCAAGGGAGTTTAGTCTTGCTTGACACAAGCTCGGTGGTAGCGACTGACTCTCACAACAAGCATCCTTGTTTGACTGAAAAAGTGTCGGGCCAAACGGATATAAGCAGTTTACTGACAGGTATTTATATCGCCGACGATTTGTCATCTGCACTCACCATGCGCCACCAGCTGGGCGCTAATGAATCAGTGATTACCCCCGAGGGCATATGGCTGGGTGCCACATGGTTACGTGTTAAGCGCGAGGCCGATAGCGAAGCTAGCGTACTGGCTCGACAAAAAGAACTCGAGTCTACCACCGTTTCAATCGAACATTTAGAGGCCAGTGTCGAGACCCTAGCCAATGCGATGCGTCAATACAGAGAATCTGTAAAACAAGCTGAGAGTTCACGCGAGTCTTTGCGTTCCGATCTCGATGAAAAAAATCGTTTTTACCACCAGCAGCAGTCTAAAATTAGCAGTGTGCAGCTGCGCATTGAGGCAGAAACTCAGCGTCGCCAGAAGCTCGCAGAAGATGTTGTCGAAGCTAAAGAGCAAATGGATGTTGAGGGTGAAAATCTATCGCAATCGCGTCTTATTTTGCAAGAAGCAATTGGCTTAATGGAAAAAGATACCGATCAAAAAGAAGCGTTATTAACGCGCAGAGATGATATAAGAACGCGCCTAGATTCTAGCCGCCAACGGGCGCGTCACGATAAAGATACCTTGCATGCGCAGGCGATGCGACATCAGTCGATAAAGACGCAATTACAATCTATTATTGCAAGTACACAACGGCTTGAGGAACAAAAAACACGCCTTGTAGAACGTCGCAATCAATTACTATCGACAATTGGTGATGGCGATGACCCCACCGAAGATCATCGGCTTGAGCTAGAAGCGCTGTTAGAAAAGCGTATTAATGTCGAAGACGAATTGACGACTGCAAGGCGCCAAGTTGAAGTTGTGGAACAGCAGCTTCGAGACTCGGAACAAGGGCGGGCACGCGTTGAGAACGAATTGCAAGAGTTGCGTGGGCGGCTGACCGAGCATCGTTTAGCGGCACAAACTGTTCAGGTTAAGCGCGAGACAATTGCCAAGCAGTTACTTGAAGCTGGCAATGATTTGGATAATTTATTAGCCTCGCTGCCAGACGACGCAGCAGAGTCTCCGTTTGAAGAAGAATTGGAGCTTATTCATAATCGAATCACAAGACTTGGCCCCATTAATTTGGCCGCCATTGATGAATATAAGATAGAGTCTGAGCGCAAAAATTATCTCGATACTCAAGATGCGGATCTACGTGAGGCGTTAGCGACACTCGAAAACGCAATACTGAAAATTGATAAAGAAACGCGCACGCGCTTTAAAGAAACGTTTGATGCGGTGAACAAAGGGATTCAAGAATTATTTCCAAAAGTATTTGGGGGCGGTCATGCCTATCTTGAGCTTACGGGAGATGACTTGCTGGACACTGGTGTGACAATTATGGCGAGACCACCTGGAAAAAGAAATAGTACAATTCATCTTCTGTCCGGTGGCGAGAAAGCGTTAACAGCAATTGCATTAGTATTCTCTATCTTTCGTCTCAATCCCGCGCCTTTTTGTATGCTCGACGAGGTTGATGCGCCATTGGATGATGCCAATGTTGGTCGCTTTGCGAAACTTGTTCAAGAAATGGCAGAGCATGTACAATTTATCTATATAACGCACAATAAAATCGCAATGGAAATGGCTCAGCAATTGATGGGTGTTACCATGCACGAGGCTGGAGTTTCAAGGATGGTAACAGTCGACGTCGCTGAAGCAGCGGAGTTAGCCTCTGCATAAGAGATTTAGGGTGTTATGCATTAAATAGAGATTAAGGTAAAGTTACATTTTTGACTAAAAGATAAACGGAATATGGATCAGCACTGGTTAACTATTGTCATCGTTGTCGTACTCATCGTGGGTATTATATTTGATGGCGTTCGTCGTATGCGCAAGGCGCGCTTCGACTCGTTACAAATGAAATTAAAGCCGACCAAGAAAAACAATACGGAGACTGTCGAGTCAAAAAATAAGCCGGAGAAAGGCTATGGTAGTGAGTTTCCAAATGGTGGTGCGCGTGTCAGTAGTCGAATCATAGACCCCGATCGCATCAAACAAGTCCGCAACAAATATAATTTTGGCTCGGATATGTCTGCTTGGAGTGAACGCGTTGTCGAAAAAATAGCAGAGCACCGAGGCAAACTGCAACCTCAAGATGATGACCTGCGATCCGAACAACGAATCGAGCCTTCAGTTGACGCCGATCCGTTAATGGATGATAAGCGATCTCGACTCCAGCAAAATGTCGATGGGTCTAAGGTTCCCTCCAAAAATGCCGACTCAGACAATCATGATAATAATTATGAGGATAACTATGAAGATAACTATGAAGATAGTGACAGTGATCTGGATAATAGCTATGACGAAAGCTTTGATTACGAACTTTATGACAAAGTCGATACAGCTCCGGATAATTATTTAGATGATACCCAAAACTCGCTTGAGGATATTAACGGGCTTAATAGTAAAGCTGCAAATAATGAAATTAGCGATGCAATCGATGCTAATGCTGCAGCCGTTGATGTGCCGCAGACTAAAGCAGCGTCATTAGAGACGCCGGTACAAGTCACTTTAAACCTAGATGATTCAGTGCCAATGCTCATGGATACCTTCGATGAGAAACCGGCCGATAAGATACCAGCAAATGAAGAGCCCGAAGCCAAGGCACCTGTCAAAACGACGATGAATCCATTCACCAAACAATCGCCGCCCAAAAATATAAGCACACGCCATACACCCCACAATGAAGTCAGAAAACAAACTTCGACAGGCGCCTCGACGAATCAAGGTCGCGCCGAGACTAAAGCATCTGCACCCAAACTCCCAATACCCGAGGAGGTGCTGGTGATTCATGTGCGGGCCTCACAAGATAACGTTTTTTATGGTGATGAACTTTTAGAGTTAATTCTTGAGCACGGGCTACGTTTTGGTGCGATGGACATTTTTCATTGTCACGCGGGTGAGGATGGCGAAGGCCCTATTTTATTCAGCCTATCAAATATGGTGAAGCCAGGCGTTTTTGATCTACATACCTTCGATAAGTTTAGCACCGTTGGTGTCAGCTTATTTTTATCGCTTCCTGTTGAAACAGGTAGTTATTTGGAGGCATTCGAGGCTATGCTTGCGACGGCAAAAGCTATTGCAAAACAGCTTCAAGGTGAATTAAAAGATGAAAATAGAAGCGTCTTGACCGGTCAAACTATTGAGCATTATCGCGAGCGTATCCGTGATTTTTCAAGACGTCAGCGGCTAGAAAAGCGTAAGTTATGAGTCGAGAGCAAGAGTTAAGCCATACCGCCGCTATTTTAGACCCCTCTACAGTCATTGAGATTGACGCAATCAGAGACGATTTGCATCGGCATAATTATCTTTATTATGCCTTAGATGATCCCGAAATTCCCGATGCCGAATACGACCGACTGCTACGTCGATTGCAGCAGTTAGAAGCTGCATATCCGCATTTGTTGAGTGCCGACTCGCCTAGCCTAAAAGTCGGTAGTGCGCCTTTAGATGCCTTTAGTCAAGTTGCCCATAAAATGCCGATGTTATCCTTGGATAATGCCTTTAGCGATGAGGAGCTAGCTGATTTTAATAAGCGGGTAATCGACCGTCTCAACAATTCCTTAAATAACAGTTTGCCTAAAGATAGGGTTCAAGTCCCACAATTTGAACTGCTCGATTACGTGTGCGAGCCTAAGCTCGATGGCATTGCCGTTAGCTTAATTTACGAGGCAGGCCTACTGGTGATGGGTGTTACTCGTGGCGATGGCTCAACAGGTGAAGATATTACGGCTAATGTGCGCACAGTTGGATCCATACCTCTTAGGTTAAAAGGCGATGGTTTTCCTGCGCTACTTGAAGTTCGTGGTGAAATTTATATGCCTAAGGCCAGCTTTGCAAAAACCAATAAAATAGCTTTAGAAAATGGCACCAAGCCCTTTGTGAATCCTCGTAATGCAGCGGCAGGCAGTTTGCGCCAATTAGATTCTCGCGTGACGGCTTCGCGCGCGCTCCAAATGTGCGCCTATAGTGTGGGCGTGGTTGAGGGTTTGGTTGATGGCGTTAGTTTTCCGGTGACGCATCAGCACATACTACTCCAGTTATCCCAATGGGGTTTTCGTATTAATACAGAAATGCGCTTGGTAAAGGGCATTGAAGCCTGCTGTGCCTATTATGACAAATTGTCTAAAAAACGCGTGTCACTATCGTATGAAATTGATGGCATTGTCTATAAAGTTAACGACATCGAACTACAAAGCCGATTGGGTTTTATTTCCCGCGCACCGCGATGGGCCATTGCACGGAAATTTCCTGCACAAGAGGAGGCAACAGAACTTTTAGGCATAGAGTTTCAAGTAGGTCGCACTGGCGCCATTACGCCAGTGGCTAGACTCCAACCTATTTTTGTTGGAGGTGTTACCGTATCCAATGCGACTTTGCATAATGAAGATGAAGTCAGGCGCCTTGATGCACGTGTAGGCGATACCGTTATTATTCGCCGAGCGGGTGATGTTATTCCTCAAATAGTTTCTGTCGTACTGTCGCGTCGTCCCGACAATACAGAGACATTAACTTTTCCTGTATCTTGCCCCGTTTGTGGCTCTCCCATTGTACAACTGCCCAACGAGGTTGTTAAACGCTGTAGTGGTGGTTTAATTTGTGGGGCTCAAGTCAAAGAAGCGATTAAGCATTTTGCCTCGCGCAAAGCCATGGATATCGATGGCTTGGGTGATAAGCTGGTTGAGCAGCTAGTCGATGAACAGCTAATAAACTCGGTGATCGATCTCTTTAGTCTTGAGTTAGATGTTGTCGCAGCGCTTGAGCGCATGGGCACGAAGTCGGCAGCAAATCTATTGGTGGCAATTGAGGCCTCAAAAACAACGACCCTTGCCCGATTCATTTATAGTCTGGGTATCCGTGAAGTGGGCGAGGCGACGGCAAGAAATTTAGCGCAATACTTTGGCGATATAGATAATATTCTCTCTAGTGACGAAGAATCATTAATTCTTATTAATGATATTGGACCAATTGTAGCTCGTTTCATTGTTGATTTTATGTCTCAGGCCAATAATCAAACCTTGATTCGTCAATTGCGCGAGCAAGGCATTCAATGGCCCGAGATAAAAGCTCAGATCAATAGTGATAGCACTAGTGGCCAGCCTTTATTGGGAAAAACTTATGTGATATCGGGTTCGTTGTATGCACTAACACGTGATGAGGCTAAAGAAAAATTACAAGCCCTTGGTGCAACAGTCACTGGCAGTGTCTCTAAAAAAACAGACTGTTTAGTGGCCGGCCCAGGTGCTGGCTCAAAATTAACGAAAGCCGAGTCGCTATCGGTATCAGTAATAGATGAAGATCAGTTGTTGCAACTATTTTTAGAGCATGGAGCTGAGCGTGATGAAATAGTTGAAAGTTAAAGTTTTTGTTCTAGAATCCCTATAAATAAAAAAGTATCGATAAAATAGACATATGAATTTAGCCATAAAACTACTAGCGCTGCCTCTGCTATTCATGCTTTTATTGAGTGCTTGTGCAACATCGCCACCACGAAATACGAGTGATATTTGCCGTATTTTTAGTGAGAAAGAAAGCTGGTACGAAAAGGCTAGCAAAGCCAGTAAGCGCTGGGGCTCTTCTATTCCAATAATGATGGCGATTATGCATCAGGAATCGCGTTTTACAGCTAAGGCTCGTCCGCCGCGAACTAGTATTTTGTGGGTGTTCCCCGGGCCGCGAAAAAGTAATTCTTATGGTTACTCACAAGCTAAAAAAAGTACTTGGAGCTGGTATCAAAAAAGCGCCAATCGCGGTGGTGCAGATCGCGACGATTTTGGTGATGCCATCGATTTTATTGGTTGGTACAACTCTATGACAAATAAAAAAAATCGCGTGCCCTTAAGCGATACTTACAATCTTTATTTGGCCTATCACGAGGGTCATGGTGGGCATACTCGCGGTAGCTATAACAAGAAACCTTGGCTTAAATCTGTTGCCAGAAAAGTGTCAAATCGAGCCATAACCTATCAACAACAATTGCAAGGATGTGAACGTCGTTTAAAAAAATCATCAAGCTTTTGGTTTTTTTAACAAACAGCGAGCATCTAAACAGTTGAGCACAGACGATCAGATTAAAATTTTATGAGCCAACCTTTTATAGTGGACCAAGAGTCTGTAGTTTATGGCCGCATTAAAAGTGCGTCGCTATTAAGTGTTAAAGATTTAAAAAAACAAATTTATACCAATAAAAAAGCTATTTTATTATTGTCTGATTCTAATTCTGAGGGTGTCTTATTCGAGCCTACTAGTGCAGACTCGAATGTGAGCGGGCAATCTCCATTGCTAACACAAGATATGTTCACCGTGTCTCCAATGCAAATGAATGGCGAGTATACCTCTGTCAATATTATTCACTTTGCGATGTCTTATTACGGGGTTGAATATGAGTGGTCTGAGTGGATGAGCCGATTTGAAAGTCTGCTAAAATCCATGTACTGGCAATCAGCTGTCGTCCACCTAGAAACAGAGCTGTCGGGGCTGCATACCTTTAAATGGGAGTCGGTCAACGCCAGTCATATCCCCGGTAAAAATGATTTTAATGTGCGTTGCGAGTGGGATCATGAAATTAACTTTACCGAATAATAAAAAGCACGAAACGCTATACTGACAGATGTCTATGCAACCGCACATAAATATAACGAGTAAATGCCCATTTTACTAGAAGAAAGAATAAAGACTATTAAGCCTAAGCTAATTTTCTTTGATGTGGATGGGACCTTGCTAAATACTAAGGGTCAGTATTCTTCAGAGCTAAAGTTCCAAATCAAACGTTTGAAAAAAGCCGGATGTAAATTTGCGATTGCATCGGGAAGACCCGCGCTAGCAGCCCAATTTTTATTTGATGAATTAGACATAACTGCTGCAGGTTGTTTTTGTAGTGGTGCAGAAATTTATGATCCTACACAAAAAAAGTTACTTTACTCATATACATTAAGTAAGGATATATTAGACAAGCTCTACAACAGAATCAAAGCAGATAATATTTACTACGAATGGTATAGCACAGACTCTTATGGTTCAGAATATTGTGAGGTGGAGCCCGATCACGATGACTCAAAAAAAATAGATGCTAGTAAGCAAATCGAGACGCTTGAGATAAGTCAACTTCATAGTCAGCATTTACGCATAAAACCTAATAATAACTCTCTGTTAGCGATAATTGAAAAAGAAACGCCAATTACTAAACTATTATTAGGTGTTAATAAAAAAAAGTCGCCATCATTATTGCAAAATTTGGTTAAAGACTTCCCCGAATGTGAATTTGCCTTTGCAAGCTTTCTTCCTAAACCCGATTGGCTTTTTGTTAGTGTGTTGAGTAAAGAAGCCGATAAACACGAAGCCTTCGAATATTTACTGAGATATCATCAGGTAAAAAAATCTGAGGTTGTGGCCTTCGGTGATTCGCACTCGGATGAGGTGTTCATTGAATTGGCGGGGCTTGGCGTTGCGATGGGAAATGCGACTGAGAAGCTCAAAGCCCTCGCAGATATAGTGACAGAATCTTCAGATAATAAGGGTGTAGAAAATGTACTGGCTCGATTTTGTTTGCCAACAACAAGGCGAGGTTAAATGAGTCATATTAGACGCTTGCATCAAAGCCCCTATACTTAACAAGTCGCCCTTAAAATATGAATAGTATGCAGTACAATCATGCATGAACTATCCTAAAAGCCAGGCTTGATAAATATCGATAAAAGAGAAACTATTGGAGTGCTCAGGAAAATTGATTTTTGGGCAAAAGTTGGTTAACTTAAACTTCAGTAAATCTGTACTTGATGAGAAATTTACAATAATAATCAGATTGATTGTCATGCAATAATCTACGGAGTCTTTCGAATGCAGAACTATCAAACGATTAGTGAGCTTTTTAACAGTGTTTGTGACAAGCACAAGCATGCGACTGCTTTTACCTGTCTTGGTAAATCAATGACCTATGGCGAGCTAGATCGTCAAAGCGCTGATTTTGCTGCTTATCTCCAGCACCATACAACACTCGCCCCAGGCGATAGACTCGTGGTGCAGCTACCTAATCTATTACAGTATCCGATAGTTTTATTTGGCGCGCTGCGTGTAGGCGTTGTCATTGTCAATACCAACCCGTTATACACGGGTCGCGAATTAGAGCATCAGTTAAATGACTCGGGTGCCAAAGTCTTGGTAGTGCTTGCGAACCTTGCGAAAGCTGCCGAAAGTGTCATTGATAAAACACAAATACAGCATGTGATTATTACCGAAGTCGGTGATATGCATAGTTTTCCTAAGCGTCAATTAATTAATAGCGTTTTACGCTACATCAAAAAACAAGTTCCAGAAGTCCATTTTGCATCATCAATAAGTCTTCGTCAGGCCTTGTCTTTGGGTAGTCGCGATGCTTTTTCAGAAGTACAGCGAGCTCCTGAAGATATCGCATTTCTTCAATATACTGGAGGTACAACGGGGGTTGCTAAAGGTGCGATGCTATCTCAGGCGAATCTTTTAGCCAATAAAAATCAAGCTATTGAACATTGGGGTGATAGCTTAACAGAGGGTAAAGAAGTGTTTTTAGCACCATTGCCGCTCTATCATATTTATGGCTTTACGATGCATTGCATGGTGCTTTTCTCGCTAGGAGCTCAAAGTGTGTTGGTGCCTAATCCACGCGAGCTGAAAAGTGTAGTCGATGCTTTTAAGAACAATAAATTGACCGGTATGGTTGGCCTCAATACTTTATTTGTCGCGCTTGCTCGTCATCAAGATTTTCAGGCGCTCGATTTTTCATCGTTAGAAAAGACAATTTCTGGGGGCATGGCACTTACTGAAGATACTGCAAACACTTGGGAGAAGTTAACGGGTAACTGTATTGTAGAAGGTTATGGTCTAACTGAAACTTCACCAATTGTGACCTCGAACGACCCTAAAAATCCGCGAAAAAACACCATTGGTGTTGCGCTTCCCAACACAGAACTCAAAGTTATTAATCCCGATGGAGAAACCTTGCCTAGTGGTGAAGCTGGTGAATTGTGTGTTCGAGGACCACAGGTAATGCTAGGTTATTGGCAGCGACCTGAAGCAACGGCAGAAGTATTAAGTAGTGAGGGCTGGCTGCGTACCGGCGATATTGCCACTATAGAAAATAATGGTTATGTGCGTATTGTCGATCGAAAAAAAGATATGATTATTGTCTCGGGCTTCAATGTTTATCCTAATGAAGTTGAAAATGTTTTAGTTGGGCACCCTGAAATTGTAGAAGCAGCAGTTATTGGTATACCCAATGATATTAGTGGTGAGGTTGTTAAAGCTTTTATTGTGAAGACCCAGGGCAGTAAACTCGACTTTGAGGCGATTAAAGTTTTCTGTAAGCTGTCTCTCACGTCCTATAAAGTCCCCAAACTTTATGAATTTAGAGATGAATTGCCAAAAACGAATGTCGGTAAAGTGCTGCGTAGAGAGCTACGTGACGCCGCTAGAGATAATGTGTGATTTATTTACAGAGTAATTGCGAGTTAATACAAAGCAATAAATGTTTAACGGATAGCAGAACTAATTAATGAGTATTCTCAATAATAATACCGGCCTTATTTTATCAGGTGGCGGTGCGCGGGCAGCATATCAAGTGGGTGTGTTACTCGCAGTAAAAGATATTCTGCCACCACAAAATAATCCTTTTACCATTATTGCGGGTACCTCTGCTGGTGCAATTAACGCTGTATCGCTAGCATCAACGAGCGAAGATTTTCAACAAGGTGTTGAGCATTTGCAGCGACTTTGGAATCAACTTACACTAGATCATGTATTTCGAACAGGGTGGAGCGATTTGTCGGGTGGTCTATACCGTATGTTACGCTCTTTTTTTCGAGAGGGCGTTGACTATCATCGACCCCTGAGCTTGTTAGATAACTCACCACTCAATTATTTTTTAAAACAAAATATTGATTTTTCGGGTATTCAAAAAAATATCGATCGCGGTATTCTAAAAGCTGTCTCCGTTGCCGCATTAGGTTATAGCTCCAGTAAGTCAGTCAATTTTTTTCAAGCTGAGGACGGTCTGAATGAATGGAGGCGGGCGCGACGAATTGGCGTTAAAGCCACTCTGGGTATGGAGCATTTGTTAGCATCTTCGGCAATTCCGTGGGTATTTCCCACCGTTCGAATCGACAACGAGTATTTCGGTGATGGTGCCATGCGACAGCTTGCGCCAATTAGCCCCGCGTTACATTTAGGCGCAGATAAAGTTTTTATTATTGGTGTGAGTGGCAATCGCTCTGCACGCAGTAGTCACCATCAACGCATAACAAAGTATGCGCCTTCAATGGCTCAGATGGCAGGACAGATGTTAAATAGTAGTTTTATTGATAGTCTTGAATCGGATATCGAACATTTAGAACAAATTAACGATTTAGTCGATTTAATGCCCGAGTCAGTCCGCAAAAAAAATAATTTATTGTTACGCTCAGTCAAAACACTGGTCATTTCACCCTCTAAAGATCTTGATAAGATAGCGGGTAGGCACATACGTTATCTACCCAAAAGTTTACGTTTCTTTTTGCGTTCATCTGGTGTTTCTGCCCATCGTGGTGGCACGGTGTTGGCGAGTTACTTGCTTTTTATACCCTCGTTTACCAGTGAATTAATTGATTTAGGATATCAAGATGCAATGTGGGAAAAAGATAGCATTAAAGCCTTCTTCGAGGAATAAAACCTTGGATATAAATTTTATATGCAAAAATTTATATGCTGTTAACTAACTGATAAGTAAAGATTAACCGTGCAAGTTAAATAGATTAAAACTATTAGGTAATGCTTTTTTATTAAAAAAATAACTCGGACATTAAAAAAGGCAAACCATTTTTGATTTGCCTTTTCGATAGTAATGCATTATTAACCTAGGTGTGACGCTACATTAATAAATTACTGATTCTACATAGATACTAAAGAGCTATCTAAGAACTGATCTATATAGCTACGATATCTTCAGCTTGCGGGCCTTTTTGGCCGCTAGTAACGGTAAACTCTACACGTTGACCTTCTGCAAGGGTTTTGAAGCCAGAACCAGAGATAGCACTAAAATGAGCAAAAACATCGGGACCAGACTCTTGTTGAATAAAACCAAAACCTTTTGATTCGTTAAACCATTTAACCGTACCAGTAACTTTAGACATAACATACTCTCAAGATAAAAAATTTAAGTAAGCTCTAATAAGGGCTTTATAAGATCCTTATTAGTTCGGTTGTGCAGGAAATAGATCTATTACTTATAAATTTTAGGACTGAGGTACTTCTATAAACTTCGGTGCGCTTAAAATAAATAGAGTGTTCTTTTTCTAGCACAATTAGTGTACGTGCATTTACCATTATGTCAATTGATTTTGACAGGTTTTTATAATTAACAAAGGCAGCATATGTTAGGGTGAATATGCATTGAGTCACTAATCTTTAAGTTAAAAAGCTTATACTAGGAAAGCCTAAAGATTCATGACCTTGGCTATAAATAGAAATAATTAAATTATATAAAAGAGTTCTTATATTAAAAGTTTGTATATAAAATGTTGCTTAAAGATAAGGTGTTTAATAAATATTTTTAAGACGATTAAAAAATAAAAAGTTCTCGCTTAATCTATAAATAGAATAAAAGTAAACTATTTAAATGATAATATTTTATAATTCTGACGTGCTAAATTTTTTAGGCATTGCTTACTAAAATTCAGGATCAAAAGAATACACTCAATGCCTTTACTATTAATATTTAAAGCGTACATTATTATTTTATAACCTGATTAAAGTCTCTTGTTTTGCGTTTAACCATTTGCGTTTGCCAGTAATTTCTCTCAGATTGAATAGTGAATCAAGGGTTTAGATTCGGATAATAAGTGGAGAGTAAGACACGAAAAAAATTAGATTCTAATAGGGTCCAACTTTTACTGTTATGAATATGTTGAGGTCTAATATTTTTCACATAAAGTTAGTGAGGGGTTTAAATTAGAAATCGCTCACAAGTGAAATATTAATAAATAGCTAGTCATTTTTTCAAAGCTTAAAATTTATTACGTAGTGGGCAAATTTAGGCTCATTTTATTTAGTACTGTTAATGAATCAAATGATGATTTAGAGTTTTGTTCGTTGTTATTTTTCTTAATAAAAGTTTCACTGAACCTAACACCCTATCTAAGTAGTTAATGTTTTTGTATGCCGTTAGGTGTATTTTGTTACAGAGTGTGATGGCTTATTATTATCATTATTTTGTAGACAAGGCATCTTAGATTATCTAATAACGATTGAAGTGTTGGTAGTCAATAACCCGTATTATTATCTACTTATGAATGTCGCATCGTTTGAAAATACTAATTTTTAAACATAGTTATCAATCGCATCCAAGCTTGTCTGATTAAGTGAAGCTGAAGTTTTATACTGACTGCAAAGGTTTTATGCGTTACCAGCAAGAATTTGAGCGCGTGCGCGGCCGTGAGAAAGAGAGCGTTAGTATGCTTCTGATAAGCTAGACTTTCTCAAAATGCTAAAGACAGCGTTAAGCTGATTTCGACAATTAATTGAGCCCGCCTTAGATTAGATGGTTTTACTGGATTAACGTAGCTATACCGGCATGAGTCGGTCAATAGCTACGTGCAAAAACACTGTAAAAACCGCACAAGAAGGGCGGCAGCATAAGTGATTGCTTTTATTTTATGAAAAATAGTTTGTTGCTTAATTATTATTTTTAGGATGAGTAGTTCTTAATGATTATACAAAAAGCATTATCATCTAAAGGCACTGACACAAAAGCTAGGCTAGGCCTACAAACTTAGACGCTAGTGTTGGGCGATGTGCTCGATAAGCTACTAGGTGGTCAAGAACATCGCCGTAAAGCACTTATTTTTCGCATTGCCAAATTTACGAAATTTAAAGTTATTGGCGTGGCTCATCTGGTGAACAATCCTCCCGGGGTCGCAGAGAAAACAGCCATTGATTTTAGTGCTCCGGAGATTTGTTGTTTAATGCCAATAGTGATGATAGAACAGGCGATTAAAGGTGAACCTGAAGAAGCTGTCCACAAGCTGAGTTAGCTGCGCTGTCAATAGCGGGTAGGCGGCAAGCTTAATCTGTCATTAAATAATCATTATTTTTAACAATAAATTCTGATTGAAGTATACTCTCCAATAGTTGTTAATAAGTGATGATAGTGACCGAGCTTTAAGTACTTCATAACAAGATGGCTAACTTATAAAGCCTCCAGCTATAGGAAATGATGTCGAAAAGAGTACAATTGATTGATTTATTGATTAGCACAAGATTTGGCGTATCTAGTCGCGGTTATAAAAATTAGCTTACCCTGCCGGATTTTAGAAATATATAGAGAGAGAGCCCCCTAAAACGTCTATATTAGCAAGGCTCATGCTAAAAAATTTCTTCAAACTAAGATTTATGACTTTTATTTCAATCAAACTAGTGGGTATTATCATAACGATACCTATTAATTGGCAAGATTAAACACAAATGCCGAATAATAATATGCATAATAATTTTTATAATCAGTGGTAATTTATTCCTAAAAATCTAAATTATGGACTTTAGTAACTTCTCTGGTGAAGATATATCTAACAGGGATGGTACAAGAAAAAACCCACCTAACTTTAATTAATAGCTACAGCTAAGGATCTTTTGGTTTGTTATTTGAATTAGTTGGCAAATTAAAATAACAACATGAGTAAATTACTAATAACTTAATCGACTAGATATAGTCGCAATCAAAACCTGGAGTAAAACTTTGATAGAGCGTTTAGAAATAAAGCAGCGAATGAGTAAAATTGTTAAGCATAACGGCGTTATCTACCTTTGCGGGCAGGTCTGTAGCGATGCCAGTCTTGGTATAAAAGAGCAAACTAGCAGTATGTTAAAAAAAGTTGACGAACTTTTATTGCAAGCGGGTAGCGATAAAAAACACATGTTGTCGGCGACCTTATACATTAAAGATATGCAATATTTTGCCGAGATGAACCAGGTTTGGGATGATTGGCTTTTACAAGGCTATGCTCCAGCACGCGCTTGTGTAACGGCTAGTATGGCTCGTGAAGAATTACTTGTAGAAATCTCAATTATCGCTACTGAAATTAATAGCTGATAGCTTTCGACCTGATAAAGGAATCTTGATGTTCTTTGATATGTCACGCAATGTGGTTTTTTAATTGCAATTTTCTACACATACCCTCATTAAATATCGATATATTATTCTTATGCGCAATTCTTAATAATCAAGGGTCTTGAGTCAGTGGCCAGCTAGGCAAATCACCTCACGCTACCAACTTTGGTCATCAGTTTTAGCAGTTAATGTCATTAATAGCCGACATGTTGGGCTTAATAAAATCTGTATAGGATAGATGCAAGAATTTTTACATATTTATAAGTGTATTGTTCCAAATGTAGCTAATAAACGCTGTTCATGAAAAATTTTCGCAGAATTTCAATTTACGACGTATAAGATATACGTTGTGATTTAAAAGGTACAAATTGCAACTGATACAAATCACCTTCTAAGGTTAGTAGTTGTGGCAATATGTCTTCTATTACTGAAGCGTTTTTCATACAAACTGATTATTGATACGTTCAGTTTTTCAGTTAATTGAGGTGTGAGTTAAGGCCTACTAAAAAGATCTAGGTCGTTAAGCTAGTTATGACTAGTCACGATAATTAGCTAAATAACGTCATTTGAATCATATTTGACTATATCAGTGACGGAAGGTTTTACACTTTCTTCCACAGGTTTTATATAAGCGATGTCTAATCTTTGGTTTAACTGTATTGAGTAGGTACATGGTTATCTTATCCTAAGTAAGCGAAATAAAAATTATGTCAAATAAAGATTTTGTACTTCAGCGCATCTGTATATATGCGGGAAAGAGCTTTGATCCATGTGTTGACGAGCATGTCACTCAAGTATTACGTTCTAAATTTAATATCCATTTGCCACAAAGAGCAACTATGGAGGCATCTCTTGAGTCTGCAATAAGTGATCATGAAATTTTAGACCTCATTCTCAAGTACCGCACAATGGATTAGTTGTTGCTATATGAGTGCTCTAGTCTTCAGTGTTCCAACTTAATTGTCTTCCCTTTGGTGTCCTCGAACAATCGCGACGTGCCCTTTCAAGTAAAAATCTATGTTTTTTAAGCATCAAGGACGGTCGCTGAAGTAACATCATATGCGCACAAAAACTCTCAACAAGTTGAGCTGTCATCAAGAGCTATATTTATTTCATAGCCCCAGCGATCAGTGTCAATGATTAATATTACTATGTAACAGACTTAACTTTGCATAAAAGCTTATGTTTAGTGAAGATACCGAAATTGATCCACTATTCAGTCGGAAGCTATGCTTAAGTTTAGATCGGCTCTGACGAGGCCTCCAAGAGGCGAGTCTCAAGGGGATATTGTATTGCAAGCTCGCAAAATAGCGAGAATGACCATTCGAAAATGATACAGTTCTGCGTATATGCTGTTTGATGAGGTGATAACTGCAGGCACTTAATGAGGCCGATAAATTATGTTGCTCTCATCAGCACGGTAGATTATATTTGTTTGCAGTTTGTCAATGTTGAGAAACTTCGACCTAGTTTATTAATTAAAGGAGCTGGCATGAAACCCGAACGCGATATTGAAAAAATTTATTCTACCTCTGGGTTCGTAGCAAAGTTACGTCGACTGGCGGATGCCTTAGAACATGAGGAGAAATTCGAGATCCAAATTGCCGGGGAGCGAATTTATGTTCCGGTGAGAGCTGAATACAGTATTGAGCACGAGCGCGGAGACTCAGAAGAAGAGATAGAATTCCAAATCAAATGGTCGAACGAATAGTTAAACTTGGTAGCGAGTTTACTTAATCACTGTGAAGGCACTTCTAAGAACTGCTTTTCTTGCGTTAGCCTTGTCGCATCATGGTGACTACTCTTGGCAGCTTCGTGCCCAAATCTTTATTTACTCTGTATAAGCTACGGTTCTCACTCTCGTGAGAAAAATTTTAATTTTAAGAGGTGCCCTTAAAGCGAGAAATTAAAGATTAAAGCTCTTTAGTTGTAATTCGCCACCATCCGCTATTAAATACCATCCGCTGTTGTGCCAGTCACCCAGTACAATGCGCTCGGCGGGCTTTTTATTAAGGCTAATGTCGTGTCTTGCGGGCCGATGCGTGTGGCCGTGAATAAGCCTTGGTGTCGAGTGCTGCTGCATTATCTTAAGCACTTGGCTGGGGGTCACGTCCATTATATCTTCGGCTTTCAAGCTGTTCATAGATTGACTGGTGGAGCGAATATGCTCGGCAATCGTTCTACGCTCGGCAAGTGGCTTTTGTAAAAAGCTCCGCTGCCACTCTGGGCTTCGAACCATGTTGCGAAATGCCATGTACTCTTTGTCTTGAGTGCATAGACTGTCACCATGCATTAATAACGTGGGGGTACCCTTTAAGTCGATAGTGTAGGGGTCATCTAATAAAGTAATACCTGCGCGCTTTGCAAAGTCACTGCCAATTAAAAAATCTCTATTGCCATGCATAAAAAAGAGTTTATGGCTCTTGCTATAGTCGTGCAAGGCTGCGGTAATGACTTTATAAGCTTGCGTGTCGTCGTCGTCACCTACCCATGCATCGAAGAAGTCACCTAAAATATATAGCGCCTCAGCATTGTTTGCAGTGGTATTTAAAAATGTTAAAAAAGCGTCAGTAACCTTTGGGCGAGTGGGTGAGAGGTGTAGGTCAGATATAAACAATTGCATATAACTATCTTGTTATGAGTAGAGTTGTTTTAGAGTGCATGACGCTAAATAAAGCCATCTCAAATCGCTATTTTTAGGTGGAGTACCTAAACCACAAGTGTTTTAATCGCGACGCCTGCCGAGTCGCTAACATCGCGATTAACGCACAAAAAACTGCAGAGGTTCAGAACTTACGCAAAAGTTACCTTGTTGATCATAACTGGCTCATTGGGTACGTCTTGATGAAAGCCGTTAGATCCGGTTGGCACAGCTTTGATTTTATCAACAATGTCAGTACCCACAGTAACCTTAGCAAACACACAATAACCCCAGCCCTGGGTAGTTTTGGCTGAATGGTTAAGAAAGTCATTGTCTTTAATATTGATAAAAAATTGTGCACTGGCACTATCAGGGTCCATGGTGCGAGCCATTGCAAGTGTGTAGCAATCGTTCTTCAAACCATTATCTGCTTCATTAACGATAGTTTCGCGAGTTTCTTTTTGCTCCATGTTTTCGTCAAAGCCTCCGCCTTGCACCATAAAGCCATCGATAACACGGTGAAAAATTGTATCGTCATAAAAGCCGTCGCGTGCGTACTGTTCAAAATTAGCCGCAGTTATTGGAGCTTTATCAAAATCTAGTTCGATTGTGATGTCGCCAAAATTGGTGTGTAAGGTAATCATTCATTAATCCTATTTGATACAAATTTGTTAGCTGGCCGATTAAGTCGTGTTAGACAAGTGTTTAAGTGATGAATAATGCCAAAACTTATCATATTTGGGGTGTGAAGCTATCGACGGGCGGCTATAATACGCTTTTTATTCCAATTCTTCTATAACCTAATACGTTGATAACTTCCCATGACGGCTGTCCCCGAAAATAATACCCAAAACAATAGTGTTTCGCCTGAGCGCCCTTTAAACTTTCTTGAGCAGAAGATTAAAAATGAATTAGACTCTGGAAAACATCAAAAAATAGTGACCCGTTTTCCCCCAGAGCCTAATGGCTATCTTCATATTGGTCATGCAAAATCCATGTGCCTTAATTTTGGTCTAGCCGATAAGTTTAACGGCGAATGCAATTTTCGTTTTGACGACACCAATCCCGCCAAGGAAGATCAAGAATATATCGATGCAATCGTACGCGATGTTGAGTGGTTAGGTTTTAAGTGGGCAGGCGAAATTCGCTATGCCTCAAGTTATTTTCAGCAATTGTATGAATGGGCTGTTTATTTAATTCAGCAAGGTAGAGCCTATGTTTGTCATTTGTCCGCCAGTGAGACGCGTGAGTATCGTGGCACATTGACTAAAGTGGGTAAAGATAGCCCATATCGTAATCGAAGTATTGAAGAGAACTTAGTCGAATTTGAAAAAATGCGAGCGGGTGAATATGACGAAGGTGCGTGTATTTTGCGTGCAAAGATTGATATGGCTAGCCCTAATATCAATATGCGTGACCCTAGTCTTTACCGTATTCGTAAGCTCAGCCACCACCAAACCAGTGATGCATGGTGTATTTACCCTAGTTATGATTTTGCCCATGGCCAAGAAGATGCAATAGAAGGTGTTACACATTCCATTTGTACTTTAGAGTTTGCCGACCATCGACCATTATACGAGTGGTTCACCGCTAATCTACCCGTGCCTAATCAACCGCGTCAATATGAATTCGGCCGCTTAAATCTTGATTATACAGTGACGTCTAAACGTAAACTAAAACAACTCGTTGATGAAAATATCGTCGATGGTTGGGATGATCCACGCCTGCCAACCTTGGCCGGATTTCGCCGCCGGGGCGTAACTCCCGCTGCTCTTCGCAAGTTTTGCGAAATGATTGGAGTGACAAAATCAGACGGTATTGTCGAAATTGGTATGCTGGAGCATGCCATTCGTGATGATCTCGATAAAAACGCTCCTCGAGCTATGTGTGTATTGAACCCGATTAAATTGACCTTAACGAACTATCCGGAGGCTAAGCGCGAGACTATGATTGCAGCGGGGCACCCAAATCGCAATGATAGTCTTGAGGCGATGGATACCCGCGAACTGCCTTTTAGTCGTGACCTACTTATCGACGTTGCTGACTTTAGAGAAGAGGCTAATAAAAAATTTAAGCGTCTAGTCATTGGTAAACGCGTACGCTTGCGTAATGCATATATTATTGAAGCAGATGAATGTATAAAGGACGCTGCGGGTAGTGTTGTCGAAGTCAAAGCACGTTTTATTGAAGGCACCTTAGGCAATGATCCTGCCGATGGAATTAAAGCGAAAGGCGTCATTCATTGGGTAGATGCAACAGCCCACACCCAGTGCGAAGTGCATCTTTATGATCGACTGTTTACCGATCCTGCACCAGATGCAGGCGATAAAGATTTTCTAGCGGCGATTAATCCAAATAGTTTAACGGTATTAACAGGTTGCGCTGCTGAAATAGGTTTATCAACAGCAAGCTCTGCGCAAACCTATCAATTCGAGCGCGAGGGTTATTTTTGCCGCGACTCTAAAAGTACCGGTGAGACTCTAGTTTTTAACCAAACGATTTCATTAAGAGATAATTTTAATGGCTAGTTAATGTTTTGCAGCGGAGGCCTCATTATCACTAAGGTTTAATTTTCATTTTAATTAACTTAAGGTGATTTTTAATGATGGTTCATAACGCACATAAAACTTTTAGTAAAAGCTTACACATCAATTAAACCTATGAGTTAAGAGCATCAAATAAGATGACGAAATTATAGCTCGCAGCTAGCACACGAAATTGGCACAGGAAAAAGAGTAAAAATGACATTAAAAATTTACAATACACTAGCACGCAAGAAGGTAAAGTTTGTACCCATAGAGCCCAATAAAATTCGTCTGTATGTTTGTGGTATGACGGTGTATGACTACTGCCATATTGGTCACGCACGAGTGTTAGTTTCATTCGATGTTATTACCCGGTTTTTACGCGCAACCCATTGGGATGTTGAATATGTGCGTAACATTACCGATATCGACGATAAGATTTTGAATCGTGCCGACGAATCCGGTGAAGATTATACAGTGTTAACTCAGCGCTTTATTGATGCAATGCATGCAGATGAAGTTGAGCTCAATGTCTTAAAGCCAGATCAAGAGCCTCGAGCAACAGCTCACATGCAAGATATCATTGATATGATTGCGGTCTTAGTTGATAAAAAATGTGCTTATCAGGCAACCAATGGCGATGTTTATTATCGTGTAGATTCTTTTGAAAATTATGGCCAGCTATCAGGTAAAAATCCCGATGAACTCTTGTCGGGTGCGCGTGTAAGTGTCGATGCTGCCAAAGAAGATCCGCGTGATTTTGCCTTGTGGAAAGCTGCAAAAGAGGGTGAGGTGTTTTGGGAATCACCTTGGGGCAAAGGTCGTCCAGGTTGGCACATAGAATGTTCAGCAATGACAAAAGCTTGCCTAGGCAATACTTTTGACATTCATGGTGGTGGCCCAGATTTACCATTTCCTCATCACGAAAATGAAATTGCACAAAGCGAAGCAGCAAATGGCTGCAAGTTTGTAAATTACTGGATGCATGCAGGGGCCGTCCGTGTTGATGGCGATAAAATGTCTAAGTCTTTAGGTAACTTCTTTACCATTAGCGAGGTGTTAAAAAGCTACCATCCCGAGGTGGTGCGTTTTTTAATTGTCAGCAGTCATTATCGCAGCGCCATTAATTATTCAGAAGAGAATCTTATTGAGTCTAAATCAGGCTTGGATCGCTTTTATCAAACACTCAAAAACTACAGCGATGTTGCTGCGGGTGATGAGCTTTTATTAGCCGTTAGTCAGGGAAGTCATGCCAATGTTGAACAGCAGGGTGTGATGATTGCTTTTAACGAGCAATTTATTAGTTCGATGAATGATGACTTTAATACGCCACAAGCACTGTCGGTAATGTTTGATATGCTGCGAGCGATCAACACTGCAGCAAAAGAAGATGTGGCTTTGGCGAATTTACTAGTAACACAGTTAAAGCGTATGTCTAATATCCTAGGGTTATTACAAGCTGACCCCACTAGTTTTTTGCAGGGAAAAAGCACTGCAGAAGGTTTGTCAGCAGAATCTATAGAAGCTTATATTGTCGAGCGAGTTGATGCGAAACTTGCTAAAAACTATGCTAAAGCCGATGAAATTCGTCAGTTGCTGATTGACCAAAAAATAATAGTAGAAGATTTTCCGACAGGCACAACTTGGCGTAGGGAGTGAGTCTATAGCGCTGAAATAGGGATTGTATAGAGAAAAAATTATTGAATAAAGTGATAGTTTAGTAAGAGCAGTAAGTTACATCAACTATACATATAAAGGACGTATAACAAGCGAATGAGATTAGACAATCTACAAATAAGACTGGAGAAAATACGAAGTAATAAAATATTCGAACTTTTTGTCGTCTGCGTTATTATTTTTTCGGCATTGGTTATTGGTGTTAAAACCTACCCAATTCCGGCGTCGGTTTTGAAGTTTATTGTTGTACTGGATTGGCTTATTACCCTTATCTTCCTTGCAGAAATTTCTATTAGATTTTTTGCGGAGCCCATCAAACGGAATTTTCTTAAGAATGGATGGAATGTATTTGATTCGTTAATTGTCATTATCAGTATTGTGCCTATAGATAATAGTGAGCTTGCCATTGTTGGCCGCCTAATTCGTATCTTTAGGGTGTTGCGAATGGTGTCGATTATCCCCGAATTACGTTTATTATTAAATTCACTAATTAAAGCGTTACCGCGCCTAGGTTATGTGATGTTACTGATGTTCATTATTTTTTATATCTACGCAGCAGTGGGAACCACTTTTTTTAGTGAAATAAACAAGGTTCTTTGGGGAGATATCGCCTTAAGTTTGTTAACCTTATTCCGTGTTATGACCTTTGAGGATTGGACTGATGTGATGTATGAAACTATGGAGGTTTATCCCTTTAGTTGGGCTTTCTATATCACTTTTATCTTTTTTACTGCCTTCGCCTTTTTAAACATGGTCATCGGTATTGTAGTGAGTGTTTTGGAGGAAGAACAAAAAAAGGTAGACCGTGAGCACGGTGAACCTACTTTGCAAGAATTACAAAAAGAGCTGTTAGAAATAAAAGCACTGTTACATGCTCAAGCAAAAGATCAAAAACACTGATGCAGGCTTTCTATGTCCTTACCTGACACGCAATTTTACTCGCGCTCTGGCCTTGCTGAAAAGCTTAATATGTCGTTAAAAGAGTTGACGCAATTAATGCTCAGTGGCGGTTGGATTGTCGAGACAGACAAGGGCTTAGAGTTAACGGCTAAAGGTGAATTTGAAGGTGGAAAATATCGACAAAGTAGTAAGTACGGTCAGTATATTGTTTGGCCTGAATTGATAGTGAAGCATGCATTGCTGCGCGATATTGATGATGTGATGGTTGCGGTTAGTCAATTATTAAAAAATACACAAATACCGGCCCGATTATTTAATCGTCTTCTCGCTGAGCTTGGTTGGATAAGCGCCTTCTCTAAGGGATGGAAAGTCACAGTGCAGGGTGCCGAGCAAGGTGGTGAGCAATACGAAGATGACAGCTCGGGAATACCCTATGTAAAATGGCCGCGTGCTCTATTAACCAATACCAATGTTATTTGTGCTCTCAATACTCTTAGTTGCTCAGCTGGTAGCCCACTGACCTCGAATCAAGTTTTAAAAAATAGGCAATCAATAAGCACACTAAACGGCTTGATGGTCGATAACATCGGTCAAGCTAAGATTGCAAATTGGCTGTACTTGTTAGGTTTTAATGCGAGCTATCAGCGCGAGTTCATAATTGCTGATAAACCATCAGTCAACGTTGATTTTTATCTACCAAAATATCGCCTAGCCATCGATTATTGGCCTGAGTCGTTAAAGCCTGTGCAGCTTTCGCATAAGCTCTATAAGCAAGAATTTTATGGATCTCTTGGGTTTAACGTTGTTGAAATTAATTATCAGCAGCTAGCAGATCTAGACCAAGTCTTATCTAGAGAGTTATTACATCTAGGTATCAGTGTTTATTAAGGTTTTGATCCTAATAAGCTATTCGGATAGTATGACAGCCCAAAATGTCCTAATAAAAGATGATTTTATTAGGACTGCATTAACATTATAGAAAATTAAACCTTTAAAAAAAGTTGGAGAAAAATATGAAAGTCGCATTTATCGGATTAGGTGTTATGGGTTTTCCTATGGCGGGCTATCAACAAAAAGCTGGCCACGATGTCACGGTTTATAACCGTACTACGGCTAAAGCGCAGCAGTGGGTAGAGCAATATGGTGGGCAGTTTGCCTCTACACCTTTTGCGGCGAGTAAAGGTGCCGATGTTGTGATGATCTGTGTTGGTAATGACGATGATGTCCGTAGTGTTACCTATGGTGACGAAGGAATTATTAATGGCTTAGAAAAAGGCGCTTTGCTCGTCGATCATACAACGACCTCTCATGAGTTAGCTCTAGAATTAAATGACAAATGTCAAGCGGCGGGTATAGGCTTTATTGATGCGCCGGTATCGGGTGGTCAAGCGGGTGCGGAGAATGGTGCTTTGGCAATAATGATTGGTGGTGATGCGAATCATCTAGCGCAAGCTACAGCGGCGATTGAGCCCTATGCAAAAACTATGACTCATATGGGTGAAGTTGGTACCGGCCAACTCACTAAAATGGTCAACCAAATTTTGATTGGTGGCGTGTTACAAGGAATCTCTGAAGGCTTCACTCTTGCACAAAAAACAGGTCTCGATCTTCCTAAAGTCATTAACGCAATATCTGGTGGTGCAGCTGGCAGCTGGCAGCTATCTAATCGTGGCGAAAATATAGATAAAGATATTTTCGATTATGGTTTTGCGGTTGATTGGATGGTTAAAGACTTAGGTTTTTGTTTAGATGCCGCTAAAAAAGTTGATCTCAAGCTACCTAATACTGAATTCGTTATTGAGCGTTATAACGAGTTGCAAGCCCGCGGCCTAAATCGTTGTGATACCTCTGTACTTATCAAGCAATATGATAAGTAGTTATAATTAACGCTTTAAATAATTAATCAAAGAATTATCTCAGGGTCGCTCTTTAGATAAAAAATTAAAAAAGTAGAAATGATCAATGCAGCAACGAATATTAACAGGCATTACAACAACCGGGTCGCCCCATTTAGGTAATTATGTGGGTGCGATCAGACCAGCTATTCAAGCAAGTCGTGAGGGCGAGCATCTACCCTTTTACTTTTTAGCCGATTTTCATGCGTTGATTAAATGCAGGGATCCTGAGCAAGTTCATCAATCGGGGATGGAAATTGCAGCTACCTGGTTAGCACTCGGTTTAGATACCGATAACGCTGTTTTTTATCGCCAATCTGACGTGCCTGAAATCCCTGAATTATGTTGGCTACTAACCTGTATGGCGGCCAAGGGTTTAATGAACCGTGCTCATGCTTATAAAGCAGCAGTTCAAACTAATGTAGAGGCTGGAGAAGACCCCGACCTTGGTGTGGCCATGGGTTTGTATAGCTATCCTATTTTGATGGCAGCCGATATTTTGATGTTCAATGCTACTTATGTTCCAGTGGGTAAAGATCAAATTCAACACGTCGAAATGGCTCGAGATATAGCGGCACGTTTTAACCATCACTACGGTGAACACTTTGTTTTGCCTGAGGCCGTGGTCGACGATAATGTTGCCATTTTACAAGGTTTAGACGGCCGTAAAATGAGTAAGAGCTATAACAATACTATCCCTTTGTTTTTACCTGAAAAAAAATTGAAAAAACATATCAATAAAATCAAAACTAATTTGTTAGAACCTGGTGTTGCCAAAGATCCTGATACCTCTACGGTTTTTCAAATTTGGCAAGCTTTCGCATCCGACCAACAATCCAGCGAGATGCGACAAGCTTTTCACGATGGTATTGCTTGGGGAGAAGCTAAAAAGCAATTATTTGATTTGGTGAATGCCGAAGTTGCAGAACCTCGTGAACGTTATGAAGAATTAATGGCTAACCCTAAGTATATTGAAGGTGTTTTAAAAGTAGGTGCAGAAAAAGCTCGAGCCTATGCCACTCCACTTTTAGCTGATCTACGCAAAGCTGTGGGTATTTACTCTTTTTCATAAAGAGAAATTACGACTTTACCAATAAAATAGTCGCCCCAAAAAAAACCGAGTTCGAGCTCGGTTTTTCACTTTACACTAGACAGCCTTTCTAAACTTACAGCAGTTATTAACGATTTGGCAATACGTTTTTTAGTTTTTCATGCATCGCTCGTATCGTTGTAACTGTTGTTTCCCAATCGATACATTTGTCGGTAACCGATACACCATATTGCATTTGTGAATGATCATCGAGTATTTTTTGGTTACCTGCACCAATATTGCTCTCCACCATCAGGCTCATAATCGATTTGTTACCATCGATGATTTGGTTAGTCACATTTTTTAATACAAGCGGTTGCAACTCATGGTCTTTATTCGAGTTTTCATGGCTGCAATCAACCATAATAGTTTCTGGCATACCGTGTTTGCGAAGATCTTGCTCGCACAATGATACATTGACTGAATCATAGTTGGGTTTACCACCACCACCACGCAGAACGACGTGAGCATTAGGATTACCGTTAGTACGAATAACCGCCACTTGACCGTCATTATTAATACCTAAAAAATGGTGTGAACTAGACACCGATTGCATCGCATTAACGGCAACCGTTAAGCTACCATCGGTACCGTTTTTAAAGCCCACAGCGCAAGATAGGCCGCTGGCCATTTCTCGGTGAGTTTGCGATTCGGTTGTGCGGGCACCAATAGCCGACCAAGAAATAAGATCGTGCAAATATTGAGGCGATATAGGGTCTAAGGCTTCGGTTGCAGTGGGAAGGCCTAACTCCGCAATATCTAATAAAAGTTTACGGCCAATTTGAAGGCCTTCTTCTACATTAAAGGTCCCGTTCAAATACGGGTCGTTGATTAAGCCTTTCCAGCCAACAGTGGTTCTTGGCTTTTCAAAATAAACGCGCATAACTATAGCAATAGAATCTTTAACTTCGTCCGCAAGACCTTTAAGACGCTTGGCATAATCCATTGCGGCCTCAACATCATGAATAGAGCAGGGACCGATGACTATAAATAAACGCTTATCTACTTTTTGTACTATATCGTTAACAGTTTTACGACCTGCTAAAATAGTTGCCCTTGCCGCGTCGGATAAGGGCATCTTTGCTTTAAGTTCAGCAGGGGATATTAGGACCTCTTGAGCCGCGAGGTTGAAGTTTTCCATAGCAGGATGTGACATAATAATAAACACTGAATAAGGTGAGTAAATGTTAATAGGCTATTGTACTTTAATTTCATTCTTAACGGGGATCGAATTGATTTATTAGTGTTATAGTTTGTTAAATTAGTTGATCTCCTTGTTTATATATACCTAGATACTAGTCGATAACTGCTCGGTAACTTAATCGATCACTAGACTAAGACATCTCGATCACTCCAATTGACTATAATTCCACAATAAATTTACGCTAAGTCAACAACTACTCTAGGCTTAGATAATAATAAGGTTAATGTGAGGTCTTGATTAAAACATAAATGAAAAGGGTGTGAAGCGTGATGGAAGTATTAGCATTAATGCCATTGTTAGAAAAAAGCTGTGGGTAAGATCGGTCAATTATTACCAGTAATTATTAGTTTATACTTTGCTGAAACACTAGCTGGATTTCTCGGCTTTTTTGGCTTCTAATTTTTTTATTGTTTGTTTTAGGTCTTGCCTCATGCAGTTGTATTTGATGCGTTCAAAAAAGCCCATTTTGGATGCCTCTTTTAACCCAGCAAGGGCTGTAGGATCGTTGAGTCTATTCAATTCTACTATAGCCACTTTTTTATATTGACATTTTTCCAGCTCTTTTAGGTCCCAAAGGTTGAGACCAACGCGATCTATTTTGTCAGCATTACCCGAGTCAATTAATAAGTAAAAAGCATCATAGCGTGTGCGGAGGCCTGCTTGGCCCGAGCGTTTTGCTAGCTCATCACGCAATGCTTGACTAAAATAACTGGCAATTAATTTATTTGCTGCGGGTCGTTGATGTTCCATTAAGAGGATTAGATTCGAAGATAATAATGTTTCATTAGCGAGTGTCGATTCTTTTTCTAATGCATTTTGATAATGCTCAATAGCCTGTTTATAATCCTCAGCATAAACAGCAATATGCCCCTTAAGCATCTGCAAATAGCTATTATCAGCATATTTTTTGCTGAACTCTCGCACTTTATTTGTTAAGACAATATAGTTCTGTTCTAGTAACAGTGGTGTTGTCTCGGCAATGATAGTAAATGTTGGGTCATCGTTAATTGCATTATTAGCTGATACATCAGTATCGATGTCGACAAGGTTAAGGCCATCTTCTTTATCGATGATTTTTTTAGTGCTGATACTATGGAACTCAACGGCTATTTTGTCGCTCTCACTTGGGTGAATGCCAGACATATAATGAATCGTGACCCACCAGCTGACAAAGGCGGCGAGTAAAGAAGCCGATATACCGACAAAGACTCGCCCAAATGTATTGCCTACTCGACCGGCCGGTTTTAAACGTTGATGGGCACCGTCGTAGGGATAATGTGCAAAAGTTGCATCATTAGAATGTGCTTTCTTTGCGTGAGCTCGATAAACATTAATCGACTGTGGTATGCCTTTAAATTCAAAAGGACCAAGAGCTTCTAAGTTTATCTCATTCTTATTCATCGATAGATAAACCGATTCTGTCAGTAATATTGCTCCCGCTGGTGTTTGATTTTCAAGCCGTGCGGCGATATTAACCGCCTCGCCAAAAATATCATTAAAGCTTAGGCGCACTTCACCTGCATTAAGAGCAATACGTACAATAATTTTTTGAGTGACGCCATCTGTTTGATTATATTCCCAGAGTGAATCTTGAATTGCCATAGAGCACAGTACAGCATCAGTAGGGGATCTAAATGTAGATAAAAAAGAGTCGCCAATAGATTTTATTTTTCTACCGCCAAAACGTTTAATGGTTGTTTCAACAATTTTATCGTGTTGTTTGATAAGAGCTTCGCTCTCCATGCGCGAGGAGGAGGACACTATTTTTGAAAACCCGACAATATCGGTAAACATAATTGTTAGATTTTCAATATTAGAGATCATTGCTAAAAGGCGTCAAGCTGATGGGGATGAGTATTCTACAGCACAATTGCGAGGCTGTGTATGCTTAACGCAGCTCTGCCGGGCCAAGGGATATTGTTAGTTTAACGTTGGGTCAATGCTTTATTTAATAATAAACTTTTATTAATCAACCATAATATGCAGGTGATCGACCAATGGAAAATACAGGGCACAGCTAATCGAGTTTTGTTGAGGATCAAATAATTGCTTGTAGGTACTCAATTGGACTTTATAAAGGTCTTTTTGTTCGGCGATAAAACTTTCAAGTGTTTGACCTACATTAGGCTGGCTACTCTTATAATCAATAATCCAACGTATATTGGTGTCGCGGTCAATAAAAGTCCGATCAATGATATATTCCTTTATTTCATTGTTTTTAGTCTCTTTCAACAAGCTTAATTCACAGGCGCTGTCTTTATGTTGATGGTCCAGTATCCATCGACCCACATCAGTCTTTAGTATCTGTGTAATAATTTGAGTTAATTGATGCGACTGTTGTGCCGCTAAAGTAACAGGGGTGCCCATTTGCTCTAGACGTAATTGCCAAAATAGGCGCTGTTCATCAATACGCTGAGGTTGCCACTGCCTGTAATCAGTTTCGGTTATTGTTTGTAAGGCGCTATGTAAAGCGTTGCCAAAATAGCGTGCATGGCGCTGTAATAATGCATCGGGTTTAGCCCGGTTGTCAGTCGCTAAAGATTGGACATGATGCTGCAGTCGGTAATCTGCTAATAAATTCGATTGAGGATATGCGCAGTTATGCCAGTCAGAGCTTAAGCGCGAGATAATACCTGGGTTAGAAAGTGGATTGTTTGCTGCGCTGCTAAGTTCTGAGGCTAATTCTAATGTTGTCTCGTTAGCTTGATCAATATTAATGATGTTTACGCACTCTTTGATATTAGGCCAAATGCTGCCTAGCAGTGTGTTTGGTTTTACTGTGGCGCCGATTGCGTCGAGTTGGTCGGCGTAGCTTTGCGATGCGTTGTTGGGTGAGGTGTGATGAGCTAACAAGTATAAGTGGTGAATAGCACGAGTGCAGCCCACATAAAATAGTCGATCAGACTCTAGTGCCTGCCTACGTTTTTGTTGGCTACGAATATAATCATGCACACTATCTCGCGTATCTTTACTATTACCCGTGGCGTGCACGGGACTAATTAATAATCGAGATTGTTGATGCTCATCCAGCCACTCTTGCCAGGCAATTAACTCTTGTTTATCACTTACTGAGGCCGAGTCAAGTCCAGGAATAATGACAGTATCAAACTCTAAGCCCTTCGACTTGTGAATAGTCATGATTTCGACAGGAGGCGAGCTAGCATTATTATCGATAATACTTTTTGCATAGAGGTTATTAATGGCAGCGTCAAATGTTGGCCAGTGAGCTAGTGAGTAACCCTGTTGATACTTTTCTAATAAAGCAAAATAGTTGGTAATTTTTGGGTATTCATTTAACTGTTTGAGTAGTGCACCACCACCTAGTTGTAGCCATGCACCCTCTACCCACTCGCGCAAATTGCAGCGTCCTTGGTTAGCCATTACCTCGCTCATTATTTTTACAAAGCGATTAAGAATACTAAGCCCCGCAAGCGATAGAGAGATGCTAGTGACATCGCCTGTATATTCTTTGGTAAGCGTAGTTTTTTGTGTCGCGATTAAATCGGTTAATGTGGTGAGTAGCGTTGCGTGTTGATGTTGAATATTATATTGGCCCACATAATAAAGATCATGCATATCGAGCCCACACCAAGGTGCGCGTAGAAGTGAAAACCAAGCAAGCCTATCGTTTGGATACAATAGTGCGCGGGTCAGCGAGCGTAAATCGATAATACTCATATCGGTAGCTAAGGGATTAATGTCGGTCGCGCGATAAGCAATGTTGTGTGCGTCTAGAGCGTGACTGATTGCATTGACTTGTGAGCGTTTGCGCACGAGTATAGCAATGCTTTGGCTAGCATTGTCTTTTTGTGCCGACGTAATTAGCTCAACAATTTTATTGGCCTCTTGTGTGCGCTGTTTGGTTTTTTCTTCGCTAACAAATAAGTAGCTGCTAACAGCATTGTTTGAGCTGATGAGCGCTAAGTCTTCAGTTGCAGTATTAAATGCAAGCGCTTGTTGGTACTTGACGGCACCTTGATTAGTTTCATCATCGAGTGGAAATACATGCGCGAAGACTTGATTACACCAATTTACAATAGCTTTGTCCGAGCGAAAATTCACCGTTAAGTTGACCGCTTCTAAAGCGATATCACCTAAGCCATGTTGGCGTACGTCCAAAAAAATGCCTACGTTGGCATCGCGAAAACTATAGCAAGATTGCATCGCATCGCCAACTAAAAACAAGCTTCTGCCATCATCGGGCTGCCAGCCAGCCGTTAATTTTTTTAATAAATATAACTGTGGCGATGACGTATCTTGAAATTCATCAACTAAAATATGTTGGATACGATAATCTAAAATTAATGCTAGATTTGTCGGTTCATCCTCGTCGCCTAAGGCACGAAGTGCAGCCAGCGTAATGTTAATGAAATCTGTTTTACCCAGATTAATAAAAGTGAGATCGAGTTTAGCCACTAACACTAATAAAACTCGAGTGAGGCTATCTAATAAATCCCATTGCGAGTCTTTATAATGTGGTGATGGCAGTGTGCGGATCTGGTGAAGTAATTCAGCAAGGTGCTCCTCATTCTTTAACTCTTTTAACAGGTCATTGACACGTTGCTTCTGTCGCTTGTTGATGATGTTGTCTTCGTCGCTGCGTGTTTTTTTATCGACTGCCGGAAAACCAATGGTCTTGGTCACGCTTTTGCGTACGTCACCGGATTTTGTGGTGATTAATTCGGTTAAACCTAACCATTGCTCGATGGCGTCATAATGCTCTGATGGTAGCTCTGTAATGCCAATGCAGGTGTTAAGCGGCGACTCGATATTGTCTTGTAGACAATTATTAGCAGCAAAATCCGCAAGCGCTAAGATCTCACCACTATAGGGCAGTATTGCCTCTGTGGTTTTTTGTAAATGATCGCTAATCACAGTTTGCAGCGTCTCTTCTAAATACTCGCGCTGATTTTTTGTCGCATAGAGTAGACCAAGCCATTGATCGCGTCGTTGCAGCAGGCGCATAAATAACTCTTCTAGTGTGCCCAGCTGGTTATTAAAATGCTTAATGAGTCGGATTAAATCGGGCTTAATCTGTTGATCCGACTCAAGGCTTGCCAGCGTGTCTCGAGCAGCTAGCTGATAGGCATAATTAATTTCTGCGTTATCGAGTACATCTGGAGTGCCTCCAAGATCATTAGTTAAAGGTGTCTGTTGGCTTAGCTGCCGACAAAAACTATCGATAGTTGTAATGTTTAAGCGATTTGGTAGCGACAATAATTGCCATTGTTTTTCATCGTTACGCTTAAGAACTTGAGCGGCAAGATCCCATGTTGTTTTTGAGTAGTCATCTGTTGGTGGTGCCTCACCTTGCGCGATTTTTTGTTGGGTGCTTTGCAGCGCAGTAAGAATTCTATGCTTCATTTCTGCAGCAGCTTTTTTTGTAAAAGTAATCGCGAGAATGTTTTCTGGCTGTTCACATTGGCCAAGCAGCGCCAGCACTCTTTGTGTCAACAGACCTGTTTTGCCAGATCCGGCGGGAGCGCTGACGGCAAAAGATCGATGTGTATCTAACACTGCTGTTCTCACTGCGTGGTCGTAAGGCAAAGATTGAGACGTTTGACGAGAGGACATGGTTTATCGCTTGTGTGACTATTGATAATTATTACACATACTTATTAACAACACTTGTTAGCAACATTGATTACTAATGTTTATTATTGAAGTTCAGCTATGCAGTAGGCAAGATTATGACTGGTTATTGTGTTTATCGATAGTTTTAACACTACAGATATGCAGAGCTTATTTCAATTCTGCAATAGCGCCTAGATTTGCTCATAAGCTCAGAAAAAACAGCTTGTTTTTGGCGGATAAGTAGTGATTTGGTCGACTCTATTTGGTCTTTCAAGTATGCTTGTGAGCTTTATCAATCATTGATGTAATTCGTCTAATTTTATGTATTCTATACTCAAAAAAGCTCTTTTTACTCTCGATCCAGAAACCTCCCACGATTTAAGTTTAGATTTACTCGGTGCCAGCGAGCGCTTAGGCCTAATAAATTTATTTTCACCTAAAATACCTAGCGATCCAGTATCGATACTTGGGCTGACATTTGACAATCCTGTAGGACTGGCAGCGGGACTCGATAAAAATGGCGATTATTACAATGCGCTAGGTCAATTTGGTTTTGGTTTTGTCGAAATCGGTACAATTACGCCAAAGCCACAAGCCGGCAACGCTAAGCCGCGTATGTTCAGGTTGGAAAATGAGCAGGCGATCATTAATAGAATGGGCTTTAATAATAAGGGTGTCGAATATTTAGTTGAACGGGTCAAACAGCGTCGCTATAAAGGTGTTTTGGGAATTAATATTGGTAAGAATAAAGCGACTAGTGACAAAGAGGCCTTGATTGACTATCAATTAGCCATGGCAGCGGTCTATCCATTCGCCGATTACATTACCGTGAACATTTCATCTCCCAATACGCCGGGCCTGCGTAATCTTCAATTTGGCGATAACCTTAAGCAGTTACTAGTAGGCCTTAAAACAACCCAACAGAATCTTGCAGCGCAGCATCAATGCTATAAACCCATCTTGGTGAAAATTGCGCCCGATATGAGTGAGGCCGAGGTAAAGTCAGTCGCCGAGACGCTTGTTGCACACGCAATAGATGGTGTGATTGCTACCAATACCACACTCGATAGAACCTTAGTGGCCAATAGTGCCCACGCAGCTGAAATGGGTGGCTTGAGTGGCGCGCCATTAACCGATGCCGCCAGCCACATCATTACACAATTGCGCAGTCATGTTGGCAGCCTACCTATTATTGGCGTGGGTGGAATTATGCAAGGCAGTGATGCCATCGCAAAAATACAGGCGGGTGCTGATCTTGTGCAAATTTATTCGGGCTTTATTTATAAAGGGCCAGAATTAATTGTTGACGCTCGACGATCGATTCTTGAAGCCCGTTAAATAGTTAAATTAAAGCTAAACTAACGTTAATTTAAGGCCCTAACTAATACCCAATCACCCATGCTTGCTAAGATATTTGTGCACTCATGCTTGATAATCCTAAGAAGACTTTCATGATAGATACACATAAAGCTAATTCTTCACAAGAATACTTTGCCGCTTGCCCAAAAGGCTTAGAGAATTTACTACTGCAAGAATTAACAGCGCTCGGTGCTGTTGACGTTCGCGAGACTGTTGCCGGGGTCTATTTTTCTGGTGAGACAAGGCTTTTATACAAGACTTGTTTGTGGTCACGTCTGGCTAATAAAATATTATTACCGCTGGCTAATTTTTCTGTTAAAGATGAGCAATCTTTATATGACGGCATCGCCAATATTGCATGGGAAGATCATCTTGAAGTCGACGGTACCTTTAAAGTCGACTTTATAGGCACTACTGATGAAATTCGAAACACACAGTACGGTGCCGTGCGTGTAAAAGATGCGATTGTCGACCGCTTCCAAAAACATTTTAAAGCGCGTCCGTCTATCGATAAACAAAATCCAGATCTTGTTATTAATGCACGGCTGAGTAAGGGCAAGGTCAATGTGAGCCTTGATTTGTCGGGACAAAGTTTGCATCGCCGTGGTTATCGTCAAAAGCAGGGCGAGGCACCCTTAAAAGAAAACCTAGCCAGCGCAATTTTAGTGCGCGCAAATTGGCCTACTATTGCCGCACAAGGTGGTTTTTTAGTGGATCCTATGTGTGGTTCAGGGACTTTATTGATAGAGGGTTTTATGATCGCCGCCGATATCGCCCCGGGCTTAATGCGGGCTCCGTATCAATGGGGTTTTACGCGTTGGAACCAATTTGATGAGGCGCTATGGACCGAGCTCGTCAGCGACGCTAAAACACGTAAAGAAGTCGGTCTTGAACGGTGTCGAGAAACACAATTTGAATGCCGTGGTTATGACCTTGACTGGCGTGTTATTAACGCCGCACAAAACAACATTGAGCGCGCGGGGCTCGATCAATGGATTCGTGTCAGTTGCAGGCCAATCGACGAGTTTGTGAAGCCAACCCATAAAGTCATGGACACAGGTCTACTAATTTGTAATCCACCCTATGGCGAGCGCTTGGGCGATGCAAAAGAATTAGAGCCAGTATATTTTCAGTTAGGTCACATTTTACGAGAGCATTTTATCGGTTGGCAAGCAGCCGTGATCACCTCTAATCCTGAATTATCCAAACAGATCGCTATTCGTGCACTCAAGCGCTACAAGTTTTGGAATGGTACCTTAGCAGCTGATCTGGTGTGCTTTACTATTGATCCAGAACTTTTTTATAAAGAAGTCACTAATTTATCAAGCGATGATCTTCTACTTAAAGCAACGCCTTCTAAGCTATCGATTGACGATCTTAGCGATGGTGCCAAGATGGTGTGTAATCGTCTACTTAAAAATAAAAAACAACTCAACAAATGGCTAAAAAAAGAATCGATTGATTGTTATCGAGTTTATGATGCAGATATTCCCGAGTACTCGGCCGCCATCGATGTCTATGGTGACTATGCTCATATTCAAGAGTATGCCGCCCCCAAAACCGTCGATGAAGAAAAAGCAAAAATACGTTTTCAAGAAATAGTTGACGGCGTTACCGTCGGTCTAGCTTTAGCGAGTGATCATATATTTGTTAAGCAGCGGCGTCGCAATAAAGGCAAGCAACAATACGAAAAAACCCGCCCAAGTGCCGACGAAAATCGTGCTGCACTTGTTATGCAAGAGGGGCCGGCCGCATTACTAGTTGATCTATGGTCTTATCTCGACACCGGTTTGTTTTTAGATCATCGGCCGGTACGAAAGTTAATTGGCCAGATGACCAAAGGTAAATCATTTTTAAATTTATTCTGTTATACCGCTTCAGCTACGATACATGCCGCACTTGGAGGCGCTAAAAAAAGTGTCAGTGTCGATATGTCGAGAACTTATATTGATTGGTCAAAACGTAATTTTGAGGTAAATAATATCGACCCATTGCAACATCAACTAGTTCAGCAAGATTGCCTGACATGGTTGCAAGGATGTCGACAAGGCTTTGATGTGATTCTGCTCGATCCGCCGAGTTTTTCTAACTCTAAAAAAATGGAAGCTGTACTCGATATTCAGCGTGATCATGTCGATTTGATTAAGCGTTCTATGGAATTATTAAATCCCAATGGCACCTTGATATTCTCAAATAATTTACGCAGTTTTACGCTAGATGATAGTGCCTTAGCGGGTTATACCATTGAGAATATTACCGATAAAACGCTTGATCCTGATTATAGTCGCAACCGTAAAATTCATCACTGTTGGTTGATCCGGCAGCAATAAATTTCATTTGGCAATATGTGACTAAAGTTAACAAAACTGTTGATAATAATGGATAGAAGTAACCTATGAGTAAATCGTTTCAAGTGGTCAGTGAGTTTGAGCCCGCTGGTGATCAACCTAACGCTATTGCTAAGCTGACCGAAGGCATAGAGAACGGTCTAGCCCACCAAACTTTACTCGGAGTCACCGGTTCAGGTAAAACTTTTACTATTGCCAACGTCATCCAGAATATCAATCGTCCTACTATTGTCATGGCGCACAACAAAACCTTGGCCGCCCAGCTTTATGGAGAATTCAAAGATTTTTTCCCTAATAATGCGGTTGAATATTTTGTCTCCTATTATGATTATTATCAGCCAGAGGCTTACGTACCTTCGTCTGACACTTTTATTGAAAAAGATGCCTCGGTTAATGAGCACATTGAACAAATGCGGCTATCGGCCACTAAAGCCTTGATGGAGCGTAAAGATGCTATTGTTGTCGCGACAGTGTCGGCTATTTACGGTTTAGGTGATCCCGATGCCTACCTAAAGATGGTGTTGCACATAAGTGTTGGCGACCAAATTAATCAACGCGATGTGTTGAGACGATTAGCTGAGCTTCAATACTCGCGCAACGATACCGCCTTTCAGCGTACCAATTATCGTGTCCGCGGCGATGTCATTGATATTTTTCCAGCAGATTCGGACAGCCAAGCATTGCGCATAGAGCTGTTTGATGACTCAGTTGATAAGCTCACGCTGTTTGATCCTTTAACTGGCGAGACGCTGCAAAAACTCCAACGCTTTACGGTTTATCCTAAATCTCATTACGTAACGCCACGTCAGCGCATTGTGGATGCCATTGACGATATTAAAGAAGAGCTGCGCGAGCGCTTAGAGCAACTTCGTAGTAACGATAAACTGGTTGAGGCTCAGCGTTTAGAGCAGCGCGTTAAATATGATATCGAA
Organism: Cellvibrionaceae bacterium; assembly: GCA_047633635.1. Classification (GTDB taxonomy): domain Bacteria; phylum Pseudomonadota; class Gammaproteobacteria; order Pseudomonadales; family Cellvibrionaceae; genus CANLBN01. Next base: position 53,632 of record JBLIFG010000007.1, read on the forward strand.
ATGATGCAAGAGTTAGGTTATACCAATGGTATCGAAAATTATTCGCGTTATTTGTCAGGCCGCCCCTCGGGCGCGCCGCCCCCTACATTGTTTGACTATCTACCTGATGATGCTTTATTAGTGTTGGATGAGTCGCATGTAACGGTGCCACAAATTGGTGGTATGTACCGGGGTGATCGCTCGCGCAAAGAAACATTAGTCGAGTATGGCTTTAGATTGCCGTCGGCTCTCGATAACCGTCCACTGCGCTTTGATGAGTGGGAATCTTTGGCGCCACAAATGATATTTGTCTCGGCCACGCCGCGGCAATACGAAGCCGATCATGCTGGGCAAACCGTTGAGCAGCTAGTGCGACCCACAGGCTTGATTGACCCCGAGATTGAAGTGCGTAAAGCGGATACTCAAGTTGACGATTGTATGTCGGAGATTCGCGAGCGCATAGCCGTTGATGAACGCATATTGGTCACCGTGCTCACTAAGCGTATGGCAGAGGATTTAACCGATTATTTTTCAGAGCATGGTTTACGCGTGCGTTATCTGCACTCAGACATTGTTACCGTAGAGCGCGTAGAAATTATTCGAGATCTACGTTTGGGCGTTTTTGACGTCTTAATTGGCATTAATCTATTGCGCGAAGGCCTCGATATGCCAGAGGTTTCTCTCGTGTGTATTATGGACGCCGATAAAGAAGGTTTTTTACGATCGGAGAGCGCGCTCATTCAGACCATTGGTCGAGCTGCACGGCATTTAAACGGCAAGGCCATTTTATACGGCAATAAAATTACTGGCTCTATGCAACGAGCAATGGACGAGACCGCACGCCGTCGCGAGAAACAAGTCATTCATAACCTCGAAAATAATATTACGCCTGTTGGCATTAAGAAAAAAGTATCTGACATCATGGAAGGCGCAGTAATTATTGGCAAAGGTAAAAAGCGCGCCTCTAAACAAGATGAATTTATACTCGATGCCGATGATCAGCAAAAACCAACTGCTGTGAAAATTAAGATACTTGAAGAAAAAATGTATCAAGCGGCAAAAGATCTAGACTTTGAAAAAGCAGCCAACATACGCGACCAAATTAAAGAGCTTAAAATGGAACGGTTACTCGAGAGTTAGATGGACTAAGTTTAGCTGTCTATCCTCGCGCCTGCTTATCGGTTAGTGGTGTTGTTAGCGCTAAATTTTTCAGAAACAGCCAAAACTTATTTTATGTATGGCTTATTTTCAAAAAAATAACGATGTCACTGGCTGTCGTCATATTTGCAAAACTAATGCATACAGAGGCTCTTTAATCTTAGTTCAAGAAAAACTATTATAGGGTTTATCTCACCGCGGTGGCGTTACTTTTTGATGCCCTTGAGATAAGTCACGAAGAAAGAGGCCAGACAACTTAACAGTAAGGCCGCGACATAAAGACCATCAATTAGCCTCGTAATTCCTAACCGCTTTTCTGCTGATCAGGAATCTAATGCTTAAATGAGTTGCTGGATACCGGATCAAGCTCGGCATGACAAAAAATAGTTAACACGATAGCAGTTAGTTGAGCCATAAATGTTGGCTCGTTGTTTTATTTTTTAGATAAATAATCGATGATATCAAGTGCCGATAAATAGGCCCCTTCGACGCGCCCACCAAAACACCAATCGCCAATCACGGCAATGTTAATATTTTCATTGATAAGGGGTTTTAGTGATGTATGTTCGTCGCTTAATTTAGCGTACAACCAAAAATGCTCGTAGCTATTATCCAGTGTAAGTGGTGCGGCTCCTTGGCCTCGCAAAGGTTGTAGGTGGGCATTTAGCCAGTCTAATGCTGTTTGAGTGGGGTTCTTGTCGGTGTTTTTACTATTGATAGAGGACCATTTTTCAGAGAAATGTAACATCCAGCAATCATCACCGCTCAAAGAGGGTCTGCCGGGCTTTGCCGACTGACGGGACACCCAAGCAATAACATCATCACCAAAAATACCTTGTATATTCTCCGGCACGAAGCCCACAGTTGTTAGCCCCACGGACCAACATGGACGGTGAGCATTATTAGGTATCTGCCGAGCAATTGAGCTCAAATCCGTTGGTGAATGCTCTAATAAATAGCGTGCTTGGTCTGCGGGTGCGCTGACAATTAACCAATCATAATCTATATATTCTTGGCCATTTTCATCAATCAGGCGCCATCTTTGATGAGCAGGAAATGACTCATTTAAACTAATAGTATTGATACGAGTGCCGAGCTTAATGCTCACACCTTTACTCATTTCATGAACAATACTATTCATTCTGGGTGTGCCTACATAGCGCATAGTCTCGTCTTCTGAGAGAGATAATTGGCCGCCTTTAAGGCTGTGCGGTTGAAAGTTCCAAACAGCTGCTGCCTGCTGGTTTTGCCATGCCTCGACTTGCTGTATAAAGCGCGGATCGCGTGCGGTGAAGTATTGCGCGCCAATATCTATGTGCGCCCAATCTAAGCGTTTTGTGGTTAAGCGCCCACCAAGGCCACGAGATTTTTCAAAAACATCAACCTCAAAGCCTTGCTTGACCAATAAATTAGCTGCACAAACACCAGATATACCTGCACCTATAATTGCTATTTTCATGATATGTCATCGAATTAAAAGTATTATTACGTACTTATAATAACATCAGCCCTAACCAATTATTGGTTAAAGAATAAGTTCTATGCCTAAAATGACGCTTAACATCGGCCAATAAGCGCATTATGATGTACTTATCATTGATTAATTTGCACAGCCAGTAGCTGAGTGTAAATAATTGATGTGCTGTCAGCACAGGTCTGAAAAAACAAGTAATAGGAGATTTTAAAATGAAGCATTTCTCGATAGTTTGTATCCTAAGCGTCTGTGTCTTTCTAGCCATGGGCACACATGCTGAAACTTGGGGGCCTTCTAAACCATCAGAAATAGGCTTTGATAAAGCCGCACTAGTTAATCAGTATTATGATCTTTTATCTCGATCGCCTAATGCGGATGTGTCTCGCAATATCTTCAAAGAATTATGGCAAACTTGGATGATAGCACCGGATGCAGATGCTGCGGAGGGTTTAAATCAAGCGATGCGCGCACGCGGTGGCTATGAGTTTGATAAAGCTATAAAAATTTTAGACGACACAATTGAACAATATCCCGATTTTGAACAACTCTATGCCGAGCGTAGTTATGTCTATTTTTTAAAAAATGATTTTAGTCGATCCTTAACCGATTGTGAAAAAGTTATCGAGATTGATGAGCAACATCTAGGCTGCCTGTCTGGTATGGCTCGTATTCTTATTCGTCATCAGCTACGTTTTAAAGCAGGTAAATCAGTACTCGATAAAACAGTTGCCATACATCCATATATATATGAAAAAATACTTTATAATGAAATTCCAGCTGCTTTGTTATAGCAGCCAAAAAAATAGTGGGTAACAACGAATGGAAGTAATTACACTTGTACTCGTATGGCAGCACAAATCAAATATTATTAAGCCGTTGCTTAACAAATTTTTTATCTATCTTTAAATTATCTGTTTGTCGACGATGTGTAATTAATAAAGGAAGTTCTTTTGCAGTTTGTAGTCGATGAGTTTTCAGTTTTACTCGAGCGCAAAAAATCGAAATTTATAAGCTATCTATTGCCTTATCAAAATTTTGAGGCTACCAAAATAAAGCTAAAACAAGAACATCCCAAAGCGAGACATTTTGTTTATGCTTATCGCTACTTAAATGAATATGAACACATCGTCGAAAACTCAGGTGACGATGGTGAGCCGAGAGGTACCAGTGGCAGACCAAGCCTGGCTGTTTTGAGTGGTTTAGATGCTATCGACACCGGAGTCATTACTATCCGATATTTTGGTGGTATTAAATTAGGTACAGGAGGTTTGGTTAAGGCTTATAGCGATGCGGTAAATGCTGTTTGTGACGCTGCATCATTTCATCTGTATAAAAAACTAGAGCAGCGAACATTAAACGTCAGTCATAAAGGATTACCCGCATTGCTTCACCAATTAAAAATTCATGGTATACATGTTTTGAATAAAAAATTTCATATTGATGTAGTGCTAATCGTCGAGGCAACTTCAGAGCAGTTTGTTGCTTTTGGTAAAAGCTATAGGTAACGCTACTTTAAATAGTATTTATAGTTAAGGCGCGCCGGCAAGTGTTAACTGCATTTTTGGTTTAGAAGACATAGCAAACTTTTTCTTTGACGACTTTTTTTGCCTAGTAAATTTTTTGCGAGTTTGCCATTAGCGGCTAGCCGCTAGTTTGTCGTTCAATGCCCACGTTATCCATAATGCGAGTCGATAATTCTTCAATTGATAAGTGCGTCGAGTCTAAATGTGGAATTTTATAACGCTCTAATACCGCTTTATATTGCCGTGTTTCAAATTCACATTGTTTCATTGAAGCGTAGCGTGAGTTGGCATAACGTTCTTCGCGAATACTTGCAAGGCGTTTTGGATCAATCAATAAACCAAATAATTTTTGGCGGTAGGGTTGTAACACCTTAGGCAGAGATGAATCATCAAGGTCTTCTTCAGTAATAGGAAAGTTAGCTGCCGAGATACCAAATTGCATGCCTAGATATAAACAAGTCGGTGTTTTACCACTGCGACTTAGCCCAATAATAATTACATCTGCATGCTTATAATTTTTAGTTTTACCACCGTCGTCATTATCGAGAGCAAAATTTACCGCTACAATACGTTGATGATAATTTGAATGGGTCATAGCAAAAGCCGAGCCTGTACGCTCGTCCGCTTTGCAGCCAAGCAGTGCCTCTATTGGCGCTAAAAACGCTTCAAACATATCTAAAATCAGACCATTAGCTTGCTTGATAATTTCACGATGCTCGCTCGATACGATACTTATCAGTACGATGGGTTTTTCACCGGTTTCAATTGCGGCATCATTAATACGCTCGGCGGCTTGGAGGGCACGCTCTCGAGTATTGATAAACGGTAGGGTAGTTTGATCGAGATGAGCATTACTAAAGCGTGATAAAAGACTGTGCCCCAGCGATTCTGCGGTTATACCAGTACCATCAGAAATAAAAAAAGCTTTGTTATTCATAGAAGAAGTCTACCAAGATAAGAAAATCCACTAAAATCAATAAGATTAAACGCGGCTAATAGGTAATTAGGCTGATATTACCCGACTATTATCATCACCGCACTACACTATTCGTGGCAATTCTATATAATGCGCCGCTTGATACACTCTCTCTGCGTACATTTGGTAGGCAGCTACCTTGTTGATAAAGCTCTTAACTGAGCGATTGATTAAGTGTTTAACACAATATGAAGGTAAAACTATGACGGACTACGTACTTTGGTTTGATGGCTTAGGCATGGACGACGTAAATCGCGTTGGCGGCAAGAATGCATCCCTTGGCGAAATGATTAGCCACTTAAAAGGTATGGGCGTCAGTGTTCCTAATGGTTTTGCAACGACTGCGCATGCATTTCGTGAGTTTCTTGATCAAAGCGGTTTAAATGATCGGATTCAAGCTATTTTATCCGCTCTAGATGTTAACGATGTTAACGCGCTTGCCAAAGCAGGGGCCGATATTCGCAGCTGGGTAGTCGCGACGCCATTTCAGCCTGCGCTAGAAGCCGCTATTAAAGACGCCTTTGTTACCCTTCAAGCAGGCAATAACAACCTAGCGGTTGCTGTGCGTTCTTCTGCTACGGCAGAAGACTTGCCCGACGCCTCTTTTGCCGGCCAACAAGAAACAATGCTCAATGTGCGTGGCTTTGAAGCAGTTATGCACTCTATTAAAGAAGTATTTGCCTCGCTGTTTAATGACCGCGCTATTAGTTATCGTGTGCACAAAGGTTTTGAGCATGCGGGTGTTGCACTATCTGCGGGTATTCAGCGCATGGTGCGCAGCGAGACGGGCGCGGCCGGAGTGATGTTTACCCTCGATACCGAGTCAGGTTTTCGTGAGGCTGTGTTCATAACCTCGTCTTATGGGCTTGGAGAGACTGTTGTTCAAGGCTCTGTTAACCCCGATGAATTTTATATCTATAAGCCCGCACTAAAAGCCGGTAAGCGCTCGATATTACGCCGTAATTTGGGCAGCAAAATGATCAAAATGATTTATTCAGCTAATCCTGACGAACTCGTTGATACCGTCGATGTTGTCGAGTCCGAGCGACTGCAGTTCTCTATTAACGACCAGGAAGCTGAAGAGCTGGCTCGACAGGCCTTAATTATTGAAGACCACTATGGTCGCCCAATGGATATTGAATGGGCAAAAGACGGCGATGACGGCAAGCTCTATATTGTTCAAGCTAGACCTGAAACGGTTAAAAGCCAGGAGACAGGTAATGCGATTGATCGCTATAAGCTCAATGAAAGCAGCAATATTTTATGCGAGGGCCGCTCTATCGGCCAACGTATAGGTAAGGGTGTTGTGCGTATTGTTGACAGCATTAAAAATATGGATCAAGTCCAAGACGGTGACGTGCTAGTTACCGATATGACCGATCCCGATTGGGAGCCAGTGATGAAGCGTGCAAGTGCGATCGTAACCAATCGCGGCGGTCGCACCTGTCACGCAGCTATTATTGCTCGCGAGCTCGGTATTCCTGCTGTTGTCGGTTGTGGCGATGCGACCAGTAAACTAAAAATGGGTACTCCGGTGACGGTATCTTGTGCAGAAGGTGACGTCGGTTTTGTCTATGCAGGGGAGTTGGATTTCACCCTGAGCCAAGACCAAGTTGACGAGATGCCAGAGCTGCCCTTTAAAGTCATGATGAACGTGGGTAATCCAGATCGTGCCATGTCATTCTCAAGTCTGCCACATCACGGTGTGGGCCTTGCGCGACTCGAATTTATTATCAACCGTATGGTTGCTGTACATCCCAAAGCATTACTAGAGTACGACCAACTAAAAGGCGAGCTCAAAGAACAAGTCACCCGTCAAATTGCGGGCTATAGCTCACCTACCGATTATTTTATCGAGAAAGTTGTCGAAGGTGTATCAACGATTGCCGCTTCTTTTGCGCCAGAACCGGTGATCGTGCGCATGTCTGATTTTAAATCGAACGAGTATGCGCACTTGATTGGTGGCACTCAATACGAGCCAGAAGAAGAAAATCCAATGATCGGTTATCGCGGTGCATCGCGCTACATATCTGCGTCATTTCGCGAGTGTTTTGCACTTGAATGTAAGGCGCTAAAAATAGTACGCGAAGAAATGGGTCTAGAACACGTACAAATTATGATCCCGTTTGTACGTACCGTCGACGAAGCCAGGCAAGTCACTGAATTACTCGCAGACTATGGTTTAAAACGCGGTGAACACGGTTTAAAACTCATAATGATGTGTGAGTTACCCTCTAATGCATTACTAGCGGAACAGTTTTTAGAATACTTTGATGGCTTTTCTATTGGCTCAAATGATTTAACCCAACTGACCCTAGGTCTCGATCGCGACTCGGGCTTGATAGCACACCTATTTGACGAGCGTAACGACGCCGTTAAAGCGCTGTTATCGATGGCTATTAAGGCGTGTAAAAAACAAGGTAAATATGTGGGCATATGCGGTCAAGGCCCATCAGATCATCCTGACTTTGCCCTATGGTTAATGGAGCAGGGCATTGACTCTGTCTCACTAAACCCCGACTCGGTATTAGAAACATGGCTGCACTTGGCTAAACACGCTAAATAGGCAGATACTGGATTAGTTATCACAAATAGCTATGACAGATCTTTGAGATCGTTTAACATGTTGCCATTAGTTAATGCACATGCAATTACTTAAAAATTTGCACCCATAGCTCAGCTGGATAGAGTAGGTGGCTTCGAACCACTTGGTCGGGAGTTCGAATCTCTCTGGGTGCACCAACTAAAAAAACCTCGCTTTTTGGCGGGGTTTTTTTAGTTGTGCTCTCTGAAATATTCTCGCAAAAA
>JBLIFG010000008.1:0-59917 GCA_047633635.1 Cellvibrionaceae bacterium
AAATAATTTTAATTATTTTTCCAATAAGTCTTCAATTTATTAAATAGATTAGCTCTTTTATCCGCCCTGCACAGTTTAATTATATTATAATTTTCTTTATCACCTAACTTTTCAAGATAAACTTGTTCGTTAGCTATTCCTTCAGCGTTGATTTTTTCAACATTTAATCCTTTAATTTTAATACCTTCATCACTTCCTAGCTCTTCTTTAAGTGAGTAAACTATATCCTCTTGTTGATTAGCATCATATTTTAAAAATTCAGCACAATTAATTTCTGATGGTTCAACTATTATTTTGGCGCGTACGGGAAAGGTAATTGTCGTTACTGCAAAAACAATAATAGTGATGGCGAAGGTTTTTTTCATCGAGAGGTCTCTTTTAATAAAATTATGTTAAAAATGCTTATCTTAGCTACTTAACCTTAAGCCGGGCTTAAGGTTAAGTAGCTAAGTGACGAAAACAAGTTAAAATTCATTAAACGTTTAAAATATATATATAATAACAGCTAGATATATCACAAAAATTACTATCACTCCCAGCCAGTCGTTTACTAGTGCAAGTAGCTAGGTTATGTTTAAATTTATCGCCCTTAGCTTCATTTATGGTGCGAAAATTATTTTAGCTGGGCTTAATTATCGTATGAAAATACCTATGCTAAAGTACGTTGTTATGAGATATATTTGACATATTAATGATGCCTTAAACGACTATTGTCGCTTTAATTTTATTGATTGTCGAGCAAATATGCTTGTCAGATGAGGTATTCATAACGCTATTATTTGATGCGATACGCTAGATTTAGAATGACTTTTGGCGAATAGGAGCCAGCATACCAAAACCTATGTAAACACAGTTCTACGATATTGGCTTACTGAGATGGAGTGGTTAAAAATGTGCTTAGAAATCACATTTTGACATGCTTTTTATACTTGGGATATAAACGAGCATGAAAACTAATATGGTTAACTAGGCAACGATGCGAATTACCTAAGATACAATTTTGATTCGATTTTTACTTATTTATTTACAAAAAAATTGCAAAGCCGTCATCTAGGTATGATCGTTTATTTTATTGTAGTCTATATTTTTTTTCCTACCAGAAGATCAACATCGACCCATTGCTCATATTGATCGGCATTAGCATAACCTAGCTGCAGACAAGCCTCTTTTACCGTGCATGATTTCTTATGGGCAAGCTTAGATACCTCGGTCGCTTTGTCATAACCAATATGATTAACCAATGCAGTGGCTAACATTAGGTTACGGTTAAGATGCTCTGCTATTATAGAATGGTTAGGAGTGATGCCTTGTGCACAATAGCTATCAAAGCTAACGAGTGCATGACTTAGTAGTGTGATACTTTCCAGAACATTATGTAATATAATCGGTTTGTAGACATTCAATTGAAAATTACCTTGGCTACCGGCAAAGGCAACGGTGGCATCGTTACCAAATACCTGCACACAGACCATGCTCATCGCTTCGCATTGAGTCGGATTGACCTTACCCGGCATGATAGAGGAACCCGGTTCATTTTCAGGTAACATCAATTCGCCAATGCCCGCATTGGGACCACTCGCTAACCAACGAATGTCATTGACAATTTTTAACAAGGTAGCAGCACATGTGCGCAATGCACCTGACATTTCAACTAATGGGTCGTGAGTTGCTAATGCAGAAAATTTATTATCTGCCTGAGTAAAAGGCATGTTAGTTAACTCACGTAGATTAACAATAACTTTTTTTGCAAATTTTGGATGCGTATTGAGACCCGTGCCTACCGCAGTAGCACCAATAGCCAATGGATATAAGTATTGTTTATGATCGTTAAACACTTGTAATACAAAATCAAGTTGTGCAACCCATGCCGATATTTCTTGCCCTAAAGTTAATGGAGCGGCATCTTGTAGGTGTGTACGCCCAGTTTTAACGACATCTACATAGTCTTTTTTCTTTTTTGTAAAGGTAGCTTGTAATTGCTTAATCGCTGGCAATAGTTGATTTTGTAATTGTTCTAGCACTGCAATATGCATTACTGAAGGAAATACATCGTTGGACGACTGCCCTAGATTAACATGGTCATTTGGATGTATCAGCGACTGATCATTTTTAAGCTTTAATAATTTATTAGCTCGGTTGGCAATAACTTCGTTAATATTCATATTACTATGAGTGCCCGACCCTGTTTGAAAAACGCCTAAGGGGAAGTGTTCATCTAAATTACCTGCGATGATGTCTTTTGCAACGCTGACAATAGCTTCAGTTGAATCATCGGATAATAAGCCTAAAGCATTATTACTTTGTGCTGACACTTTCTTGATGAGACCGAGGGCACGTATGACCGGGCGCTGCCAACGAAATCGATCTAAGGCAATAGGAAAATGTTGCAGCGATCGTTGAGTTTGTGCACCCCAATAACGATCTGCAGGAACTTTAATCTCGCCAAGACTATCTTTCTCTGTGCGTGTTTCTGTTGATGTTTTATTTTTCATAGTATAATTATCTGTTCAAAGAATTTGTGCATAATATTTGTACCAATACAAAGCTAACTTAAACGCCTAATTCAACAATCAACTTCAGATAACTTGTAAATATACCGTTACAAATACCGTAGCGATTATCTAGTATGCCATTGATCGATAAAAATTTATAATTACTGATCAGCAGTACTTGTTAGTATTGACCTTGAAATATATATTTTATGCATTGTGGTGCTTTTATTAGCCAACCGGATCGTTCATCGTTAGATGCGTAATCTATTCGTTTTTATGATTTATGTTAACAACTAATAATTTGCTCAAACTTTTAACACGTTTAAAATGTAGACCTATAATTAATCAACTTTTTTGAAACTTAAGCTTTGATTATTGAGGATTCTTACCTCGCGCTGAGGGAAAGGAATTTCAATTCCATTTGCTTTTAATGTTTCAAAAATTATTAACATCAGATCACCTCCCACACGATTTTTTCCGTCGTCTACGCCTTCCATCCAGAACTCAACAAACATATTAACGCCAGAGTCACCAAAATTAGCAATTTCACAATCTGGCCTATCTTCTAAAAGTGTTTTTTCTCCACTTATAACCTGAGGATGTTCTGCAACGGCAATTTTAATCAATTCAACCATCGAACGTATATCCGTTGCATAGGGCACAGAAAAGTCGACACGATAGCGTTGTTTAGAATCTTTATGTGTCCAGTTAATCAATAACGAGGAAATAAATTTCTCATTGGGAACAAGAATGTCTTTACCGTCATAGGTTTCAAGTACAGCGTAACGCATACGAAACTCGCGAACAAAACCTTTACTACCATCGTCGAGCTCGACAAAGTCACCAACGGTCAATGAACGGTCTAACAGAATTATAATTCCCGAAATAAAGTTTGAAGCAATAGACTGTAAACCTAGACCAAGACCTACACCAACAGCACCGCCAAATACAGCTAGAGTGGTTAAGCTTATACCCATTACGTTCAGTAACAGTATTGCGATAATACAAAATAGCCCTACTTCATAGAGCTTAGAAAATACTTCCCGCGTTCGCGCATCTAAAGTTTTTTGTTTGCGAATGATATCTTGGCCAAAAACATTTGAGGCTCGCCCTAACCAAAACAGCAAGCCTCCAAATATGAGAACTCGAACTAGGCCGTATGCTGATACCTCAAAATTACCGATGCTTAGAGCGATGTTTTCTAGTGTTTTAATAATTGTGGGCAAATAACCAAACAGATGAAGTGATAATATAGGTAGGCCTATCCATCGAAATAAAGGCGACATAAATGAACTAGTAACAAACACAACAACAATCGAATTAAAAAACAAAAGTACTGCAACTACTAGTGCAGTATTCATCAACCATACGGAATATTGCTGACTTTCTCCGACGCCGATTAAAATTCGCATCATAACAATGGCGAGCAATGGATATAAAATACCGCTTATCCGATACGCTAAATGCCATAAAGGATTGGCGCTGTCAGCTAAATTATTGGTTAAATTTATACTTTTGCGTATTTTATAGCTAATCCAATAAGCCAATAAATAAACTGACAGGATTCCTAGCAGTTGTATATAGCTACTAGTACTAGTTATTATTGTTGTTATCGTTAGTAAAAGCTCGTTAAATATTTTTATTACCGACTCTGCATTCATAAAATTGTCCTAGTCACTACGTCTAATAATCCTAGCTATTGCTAACGACTCATAATTCTTGATGAAGCTATTATACCTTCATACCCTGAGCATAGAATAGCTGCTAATGTTGAAGATATTGCCGCGCTGGCCCGGCATCTTCAGTTTTGTGTTAGCTGGCAATTTTCGTGTGTTTTGACAGTAACTCGTTGACAAGTCGATGACTGTATTGACGCTTAACTGATACTGCAAAAAAGTTTTCATAGATGTTGGGTAGTTCCATGTAACTGACCAAATGCTGAGTCGATAACTCATCTTTAACAACAACGTTAGGTAACACCGCAAGTGCTCCACTGTCGCGAGCAAGTAGACGTAACATCGCCATGTCGTCAGCTTCTGCAGTAATCGTTGGCCAAAATTCGTGTTGCGCACAAAAGCTGTCGAAGGCTGTGCGAATTGGCGAGTCGCCTGAAGGCAGTACCCATTTATGATGATGGTAGTCTTTACTGAAGTTGTTTGTATCTAAGCCTAATTTAGGAGGTCCAATAATAGAAACTGGCTGACGTGCAAGTAGCTGGCTTTGCAACATATCTTTATCGCTACTAAGCACTTCTATATTGGACAAACCTACGTCGAGCTGATGATTACACAAGTCATTGAGCAAGCTTGTCTGATTACGGGCATGTAAGCTGTAACTCACGTCTGCCCTTTGAATAAGAGGTTCGATAAAACTTTCAACAAAATTGCGCGACATTGTGGCTAGGGTACCAATACGTAATGTCGACACGGTTGAGGCAATACCTGTTCGCAGTAATGACTCTAATTCATTACCTTTTGAAAAAATATCTTCGGCATAGGTTAAGGCATGCTGTCCCGCCTCAGTTAGCTTGAGTTTGCGACCCTCGCGCTCAAAAAGCACTGTCTCCATGGTGTTTTCTAATTGACGAATTTGTGAAGATAACGCCGACTGCGATACGTTTAGGTGTTGAGCAGTCTTGGTTAAATTCCCATTTTTAGCGACCGCCCAAAAATAATGGAGGTGATGATAGTTGAGTCTAGCCATTTTAAACCTCACGTGACAAGATACATAATAGTTCTCAAAAAGAGAACGTTATCCTTCATATTAACTATTTTACTTATGTGTTACTAGTCCCTAATATGCTTTTCACTTAATTATTAGAGACATTTGTAATGCCATGGTTTATCGAAAGTTACGCACTGATGCTCGCTCATGCCTTAGTTTTGGGAGCCTTACTTTGTGTAAAGTCACAAAAACGTTGGCAGATTGCCGAAGTCACACTCCTACTCAACCTAGTTATAGCCCTGAGCCTTCTTGGCTTGAGCCTCGCTAAAGGCGATCTTGAATTAAGCAATAATTGGCTTCGCGCTAGCGGCATGTCGCTAATAGTGATGGTTTTAATCAGCTTCATCGGCTTAATTGTGTTGCGTTATGCACGTCGCAATTTGGCGGGTGATCGCGATAATGCACGCTTTCTTCTATGGTATTTAGCTACTTTATTAGCCGTTAGCGTCACAATCAGTGCCAATCACTTGGTTATCTTTGGATTTTCCTGGGCCGCGATTAGCTTAAGCCTTAATCAACTTTTATTATTTTATCCCGAGCGACCCCGTGCAGCATTGGCAGCTCATAAAAAGTTTTTATCAGCACGACTGTCCGAAGCACTGTTATTTGGCGCTTTCGCACTGTTGTTTAACCAGCATAATAGCTTTGATATTAGCGTCATTTTAGCGCACTACCAAAGCACAATGACGATCACCGGTTTAGATCAGCTTGCCGCCTTATTAATCGCCATGGTGGCATTGATCAAATGCGCTCAACTGCCTCTTCATGGCTGGCTGATACAAGTTGTCGAGGCGCCCACGCCAGTTTCAGCACTACTACATGCCGGTATTATCAATCTAGGCGGCTTTTTACTTTTATTATTTTCACCGTTATTAAGCGTCGCGCCTATTGCCCAGTGGCTATTACTGATTGTTGCAGGCCTAAGCACGGTGGTTGCTACATTGGTCATGATGACCCGTATCAGCATTAAAGTTCGACTTGCGTGGTCAACCATTGCACAAATGGGCCTTATGCTGCTGCAGTGTGCTCTTGGCCTTTATGAATTGGCGCTACTTCATCTAATTGCTCACTCCTGCTACAAAGCACACGCCTTTTTGGCCTCGGGAGATGCGGTTAATCACTTTTTACGCAAACGCTATGTACAAGTACCGCTTCCTAGCGCCTTGAGTTGGGCTGCAGCTTTTGCCTGTGTCGTCACGGTTGCTTCATTGGTCATTGCCGTCAGCGGTTGGCCTCCAGTATTTAGCCCATGGGTGCTTATTACCATCGCGCTTACTTCATTACTGACCTATCACCTAAATGCCTCTAACCGACGCCTAAAAGCACAAGCTTTTATGGTTGCAGGCTCTGGTTTATTGGCTTACAGCTTTTTTAGCTTCGTGTTGGCCAAGTTAATCCCAGATACAACTCCGGAGTTTTCACTGGCGGCGGATATCTGGGTAAGTACTTTATTTATAGTTATGTTTACTGTGTTTCTTCTGCTGCAAAATGCCGCGCACCTTAAGACTCAGCGCAATTGGTTTATCTCACTCAACGCGGGATTTTATCTCGATGAATGGGCCACGCGCTTTACTTTGCGATTATGGCCTGTTGCCTTGCCGACAACACAAGGTAAATATTTTGATCCAAAACAACAGCCCCTCAACCCTGAGACAAGCCTCTTCACCCAAAAAGTCGAGAATACTCTATGAATAATCCAACTATCGTGCAGGCACAAGAACCCATGACCTACCCGACAGCGATAGTGGCGGCAGCTGCATGTATTGCACCGGCGTGGCCACTTGATACTGCAATTGCGGTTAATCCTTGGTGGCCCCTGCGCGAGCAAAAATTTAGCGATGTTGCTGCAAACCTAGAGGCCATCGGAGACGTTAAATGTTTGATGCCAAAAGCATTTTATCGCGATCATTGGGGTCGTACTATTAGTAAAAATGATCTTGTCTCGGCCGCCAGATTACAGGCAGTTGCTGAGAATATAGACGAACTTGTCGCCTTTCTCGATAGCCCTGATAAGCGACTACCACATTGGCATAATCTATCTGATCTACTTGATGCACTACCTGCGCAGGCAAAAAAAATACCCTGGCACGATGAAATCATTCAACAAATCAGTCAGTTTTGCGGGCTTTACTTTCAGCACTCAGAGCATATCCGTGAGGGCGATGAGGATACTGATTCACTCTATAAGTCTTGGCTTAATGTTGCGCGCAAAGACAAAGGCATTGAAGTATTAATGGGTGAGCCCGGCCTTCATCAACAATTTATGGCATTACCCGAGTGCCCAAAGTCTTTTTGCAAAATAGCTATAGAGACACTGGGCTCCCCTGCTCACTTGGATCAATATGCACATTCACTATTGTTTGATGTTCACGGCTGGGCCTCCTATATGGCTTATCAGGCCTGGCAGGATAATTTTATCGGCAAAACAAACTCTTTAGTTGAACAGCTATTGGCGATTAGACTCGCATGGGATTGGGTGCTTTGGCGTCAACGAGAACAACACAATAGCGATGCTTTTGTCCCTGTTCGCGCACGTTTTTTAAGCCAGTTCGAGCAGCTGCCACTGTATAAGCAACTACATCGCGAGCAACAACAACTGTTGTGGGTGTGGCAAAAAGCCCTAGAGTTAAGCTATCAATCAGAACTAAATGCTCAACTTTACTCTCAATTGAAATCCCAACCACATTCGCCATTAGTATCGACAAGCTCACATCAGTCTAAAAAAGCACCCATTTTGCAAGCAGTATTTTGTATTGATGTTCGTTCTGAACCGATGCGACGAGCTCTAGAAGCACAACACCCCGACATCGAAACAATCGGTTTTGCGGGTTTTTTTGGTTTGCCTATCGAATATACCTTGAGTGACAGCCACTATCGACGCGCTCAATTACCGGGCTTGCTTGCGCCTGCAATACAGGCCACACAAAATGGTCGCGAAGCCTATACGCATGCCCAATCGCAGCGGCTGCGCTTTTCTCACAATCAAAACGAGGTTTTTAATGCCGCTCCCGCAAGTCTCGGTATGGTTGAAATGCTCGGCTTATTTAAAGTGGGTGAATTGATCAAAAACAGTTTTTGGCCAGCAAACCCCAAACACGCAATTAATGACTTGTGCGACGATCGACCCTTTGAACTCAGCTGTAACGGTAGCCCTCTCAAGCTTGCGGAAAAGACCGAACTGGTGGCTAACATTCTTTCAAACTTAGGTCTTTTTAAGCGTTTTGCCAGGACTGTACTTTTGCTTGGACATGGCAGCTGTACGGCTAATAACCCCCAAGGGGCAAGCTTGGATTGTGGCGCTTGTGGCGGTCAAAGCGGAGAAGTTAACGTTAAAGTACTTGCACAACTGCTCAATGATAGTGACATTCGACATGCATTGCGTCACAGAGGCTTTGAAATTCCTCCACAAACTCGCTTTATCGCCGGGCTTCATAACACCACCAGTGATGACATTAATTGCTTTGGTGCGCAGACAATAGAACCTTGGCAACAGTGGTTAGCTGCCGCGACCGAGCGGGCTCAAGCTCAGCGCGCAGCATCTTTAGGGCTAAATCCTGATCTCGATTTACCCAATCAATATCGGCAGCGAAGCCGGGATTGGTCACAGTTACGTCCTGAGTGGGGCTTAGTTAATAACGCGGCTTTTATTATTGCACCGCGCGCACTAACACGTGATCTCAATCTTCAAGGACGCTCTTTTCTAAACGATTATGACTGCAATACAGACCCAAATTCTTCTATCTTGGAGCTAATCATGACAGCGCCCATGATTGTCACCAACTGGATCAATTTACAATATTTCGCCTCTGTGACGGACAATCGAATTTACGGCTCTGGCAATAAATTATTGCACAATGTGGTCGGCGACCATATTGGTGTATTTGAAGGTAATGGTGGTGATTTACGTATTGGTCTATCCATGCAATCTTTACACGATGGTCAACAGTGGCGCCACACACCGATAAGACTAAACGTCTACATTGCGGCAACACGGGCGGCGATTGAAGATATTGTTAGCAAGCATGAAGCCGTGGCACAGTTGATTAACAATGAGTGGCTTTATCTTTTTCAATTAGATTCAGAGACTAAAAGCATCTCTAGGTATTACGCATCGAAGTGGCACTGTGTTGAACAAAACGCACTCAATGAGGAGGTGACAAGTTAGCAAGAAGCTAGCTTGGCCTTCAATCATAATTGCCTGCAATAGAGCTGCAGATATAGATAGTGGTGTGAATATGAGTGTGAATGTGAGTATAGGTATGGTTTAGGCCTTGTTGATAGCGTCGAGACTGCAGTATAAATAACTTAAGTGAGGCTTTAACAACTTATTAATGTCTGGATGGTTTGGCAATACTAGTGGCAACTTAATAACTAGAAACTAGTGACTGGTTATTAAGTTACCAATCGGGGTTAACAGTGATAAATTAATCCTAGGTGCTTAATTTTTAGTGGCAAGATCAAAAAGTAATGCGCTTATGATGTGCCTGCAAAAGCCATGAATCATCCATAGATGTCTTAGAGCCGTAAATTCGATGTTCTATTAATAGTATTTTTTTCATTGGCTGCTCTGGGAGGATTCTAATATGCCTGAAGGCCCCGAAATACGCCTGGCCGCGGATCAAATAGCTAAGGTGATAGTGCAACAAGAAATCACCCGCATTGAGTTCACTTTTGATCACCTACGAAAGTTCGAGAAGACACTGTCAGGTCTGCAAGTGACCGCAATAGAGACAAGGGGGAAGGCAATGCTGACCTACTTTGATGATCACTGGGTTATTTATAATCATAATCAACTTTATGGCCGCTGGCGGATCACTAAAAAAGGCCCTCGCCCACAAACAAATCGTCAATTGCGCATAGCTATCGAGACTCAGAAGCAAGCGGCACTCCTATACAGCGCAACTGACATTAGTGTGCTGCGCAAATCCGAACTGGATAGCCACCCATTTTTAGCAAGGATTGGTCCCGACATTTTGTCACAGCGACCAGATATCGATACTATTCTGGCTAGATTATTATCACCGGCCTTTTCAGGAAGACAGTTAGCGGCGCTGCTGCTAGACCAGCGATTTCTGGCGGGACTTGGTACTTACCTTTGTGCAGAAATTCTATTTGTCTCTAGGCTGCATCCTAAAGTCAAGGCATCAAAGTGCAGCCCCGCAATGCTCAGAGAGCTTGCGAGCAACATTCTGAGTATCACCCAGCAATCTTATAAAACTCAAGGTATCACCAATCCTCCCAAGCTCGTCAAACAGATAAAAGCTAAAGGAATTACTGATAAGGAAAGTTATCGGTTTGCAGTATACGGTCGAGCTGGAGAAGCTTGTTATCAATGTGGGCAATCTATAGAAAGAAACAACCTCGGCGGCCGACCTATATTCCACTGCCCTAGCTGCCAATCACTTTAACCATGCAAGCCCTTATAGATAGGTGAACTCAGATCTACCTGATCCTCGCAAGTTTTCACTGAAATTATAAGCGCTTAAGCCTAATCACACAGAGCGACCATCGACATGACACGACAATTAATAAAATAACTATTTTTATTAGTCCTTTGTTAGCCGTGATTTACAACCAGTAATCTACTAATAGTGCTTAGCGGGCACACCTAAAAACGTCTTTTGACACTAGGTCATTAAATTATCAGCCAGTACAGCCTAAACCCTTAGATTCTTAGCCAGAAAAACTGCGATATATTCTTGTATTAGACAGATAAGCAACTAATAATTTAACGATCTACTATTTTCTTATCGATTTAGCTGCACACTATTTAATTGTTAACTATCAATCACTTGAAAATAGATTTGCTTAATATTATTGAATGAAACTATTACTAAAAAAACTATTGCAATTAAAACTAATTGTTTTGACGTTGATATTTTATATTTTGATACAATTAACTAGGTATTCCATCTATCAACAAATACAAATCACCACTATTGGAGAAGACAATGATAAAAGCTTATGCAGCAATGAGCCCTGGTGCAAAACTAGAACCTTTTGAATTTGAGCCTGGTGTACTAGGAAAAGACGAAGTTGAATTAAATGTCGAATCTTGTGGCATTTGTCACAGTGATTTGAGTATGCTCGATAATGATTGGGGCTTTACTCAATATCCATTTGTGGGTGGCCATGAGGTCATCGGCTCTATTTCAGCCATCGGTGACAATGTGACAAATGTTAAGGTGGGTCAGCGTGTTGGCCTTGGCTGGCACTCAGCTTATTGCAACACCTGCAAAACTTGCCGAGCGGGCGATCAAAATTTATGTGCTAACGCCCAACCAACTATCGCTGGTCATCATGGCGGGTTTGCCGAACAAGTTCGCGCTCAGGCAATCGCGGTTGTGGCGTTGCCCGATGGCGTAAATCCAGACTCTGCAGGTCCATTATTTTGTGGTGGTGTAACCGTCTTTAACCCGCTTGTACAGTTTGATATTAAGCCAACGGATAAAGTCGGTGTCATCGGTATTGGTGGCCTTGGTCATATTGCCTTACAGTTTTTAAATGCATGGGGTTGTGAGGTTACCGCTTTCACCTCAAGTGAGCATAAGAGAGCAGAAGCGTTAACAATGGGCGCACACAAAGTATTAGACAGTCGTCGTGGCGATGAATTAGAAGCCGCAGCCGGTCATTTCGATTTCATTATCTCAACAGTTAATGGAAAACTCGATTGGAATGCCTATTTATCGACGCTTGCACCTAAAGGCCGCCTACATTTTGTAGGAGCCACATTAGAACCATTAGATATCGGTGTATTTTCTTTAATTGGCAGACAGCGTTCAGTTTCTGGATCCCCCGTAGGCAGCCCAGGCACAATCAAACAAATGTTAGATTTTGCTGCACTGCATAAAATAGAGCCCGTTACTGAATATTTTAACTTTGATCAAATTAATGAGGCTATTGAAAGGCTGCGTGAAGGTAAAGCACATTATCGTATTGTTTTGAAAAGAGAATAGTAGTTTAAAAACTATTAACACTTAATTAAGATTAAAAACACCTGACAAAAAAAAACCGAATTATAATATTCGGTTTTTTTTGCTATACGTTTAGCTTTTTTAGTGAGTCGCAGATTAAATATTATTCACTTCACCAAAAAGCTCATCGAATGCGCTTTTATAAGCGAATAAAAGTACAAAACCCGTCATAACAGGAAAGGCGATGGAGCCAGTATTGTCCCAAATCGAGTAAGCTAGTCCGATTAAAAAACTTGAAATTACAGTGATGGCAAGAGCCGCACATATTCTATTAACCATATTAAAACCTCTTATTATTTGTAATAATTCATGAACTAATTTTAATTTTATCCACTAGTGACCAAATTAGTCAGCCAATCTGCTGTTCTTAATAAGCGTGCATCATCACCCTTTTCAGACACAAGTTGCACGCCTATCGGCATATTGTTAGATCCTTGGAGCAACGGTAAAGTAATAGCAGGCATGCCACAGAATGTCCATGGAGTACAAAATATCGGGCTACCAGTAGATTCTAATCCAAGCGGCGCTTCACCTATTGCTGCAGGTGTCAAGATCGCATCATATTCTGACATTATCTCATCCATCGCATTGTTTAGCGCTTTAATATGTTCAACAGCGACATTATAGTCTACGGCTAAATAGCTATTTCCACGCTCTATCAATTCACATAAAACTGGAGACATCAACTCTTTGGAGCGAGTATAATCTTTCTTGAAATTTTTGGCGATATCAACTTCCATGATAATCTTATGCCACTCATAAACTTCTTCGAGCAAATGCGTTAAATCTAGTTCTTCAACAGCCTCTCCTAGAAAGCTCACTAATTCAGTAAAACCCTCCTTCACATCACTATCGGCCTGATCCCAAGCCGGCGTTTTGATAAAGGCTAGACGTGGGGGTACCAGTGGTCCGACTTTTATTAATTCTAAGATATTTGGCGCCATGCGACCTCTCATCGAAGAATCACGTGGATCATATTGCATCAGCGCTTCCGCCATTAGCGCAGCATCGCCTACACTGCGAGCAAAAACGCCGACTTGATCAAGCTGTAACGATTGCAATAAGGTTCGATGACGAGAAATTGAACCATGGCTCGGTTTGAAACCCACTACACCACAAAAAGAAGCTGGGCGTATAACCGAACCATTCGTTTGCGTGCCTATTGCCAAAGGCACCATATTAGCGGCAACCGCCGCCGCCGAACCACTAGAGGAGCCGCCTGGCGTACGCTTAGGGTCCAACGGGTTTTTAGTTTTACCCGGCGAATAATAAGCATATTCTGTTGTAACTGTCTTGCCCATAATAATTGCGCCAGCTTTACGCAAAAACTCAACTGCCCCAGCGTCACCCCCTGGAGTGCGTCCCTTGTGAATAACGGTACCATCTTCGGTAGGATAGTCATGAGTATCGAATACATCTTTGACACCAATCGGAATACCTTGAAGTGGCCCTGTGCGACTACCTGATTTTCTCAGTTTGTCAGCAACACGGGCTTGAGCAAGTGCTTGTTCGGCATCAAAATGCTCCCAAGCCTCCACGGATTCGTCATAAGCGATAATCTGATCAATATAAGCCTTAACTAGCTCCTCAGAAGTAGTCTGACCTGCATCGATTGCTGCCACAGCAGCGCTTGCACTAAGTTCAAGCAATTTCATAAAATTATTTTCTACGGTTGTTGAATACTGTCTGTTGAATGACTAGTAGATATATATAGGTGAATGTTTATCCGTGCTTTATTGATAGTGACCAGGCCCACTATTGCTAGCGAACCTGGTCTCATCAGTTACCTAGCCAAACAAAGCGACGGGTAACCACAATGCAATACCTGGATACTGATATAACAAAAACATTGCGAAAATGACAATTGCGAGATAAGGCATAATACCCTTGAAGATCTCAACTAACTCTATTCTACCTTTTGCAACGCCCTTGAGGTAGTAGGCGGACATCGCCATCGGGGGGGTCAGGAAGGAGGTTTGGAGATTGAGTGCCACCAACACACCAAAAAATAGAGGGTCAATACCAAAGACACTTAATAACGGTAAGAAAATCGGAACGAAGATAATAATAATCTCACTCCACTCTAACGGCCAACCTAGAAAAAATATGATTAACTGAGCGATGATCAAAAAGCCGACCGCGCCCACACCTAAGCCTAAAATCCAGGTTTCGATTAAGTGGTGCCCACCCAAATATGAGAACACTGAAGCAAAAGTCCAAGAGCCGACAAATAACCAACAAACCATCGCCGATGTTCTCGCCGTTAAGTAAACCGCTTCTTTTAAACGCTGCCAGCTTAACGAACGATAAAATGCTGCTAATACAAGACCACCGGCAGAGCCAACTCCAGCTGCTTCTGCGGGTGTTGCAATACCCATAAGAATAGATCCGAGTACACTCATTATTAAAACAAACAAAGGTACAAAAGAAGTCAATAATTGCAAACAAATTTGACCAAATGGTGGGACTTCTTCTTGCTTCGGTTTTGGTGCTAAGCTTGGGTTTATCATTGCACGGGCAATAACGTACAACATGTACATACTAGCAAGCATTATTCCTGGGAATAGCGCCGCAGCATATAGACGCACAGGTGACACCTGGGCAATAGCGGCATAAACAATCAGCATAATGCTCGGGGGAATCAATATGCCTAAGGTACCACCAGCACAGATAACACCAGCCGCAAGCTTCTTATCGTAACCTGCATTCAGCATTGCCGGAAAAGCCAGCAATCCCATCAGCGTAACAACAGCACCCACGATTCCGGTTGCGGTGGCAAACAATGCACAGGTAGCCAGTGCAGCGATTGCCATTGAACCAGGCACATGGCGGGTGGCCATCTGTATGCTTACAAACAATCTATCGATAATGTTTGCACGCTCGACGATATAACCCATAAAAAGAAATAAGGGTATCGCCACCAGCACATCATTCGACATCACGGAGAAGGTATTCTGCACAAACAAATCAAAAATTCTGTTGTCGAATAGATTAACCATCCAATCGGCTTTCGCATAAGCATAATAGCCAAAGCCAATACCCATAGCGATAAGCGTAAATGCGATTGGAAAGCCAAGTAAAACGATACCGATAAACAATATCAGCATCATAATTGCAATTTGTGGATCCGTCATTTGGCTAACTCTCCGGTTTCTTCATTAGTGTTTAACGCCATATCCTCTGTTTCTTCAACATCAGCTAAGCGTGCTGGCCAAGCGCCTGTTCGAATGCAAATAACACATCGATAAGCTTCTGCGATACCTTGGAGTAATACCAAGAAACCCGCTAGTGGTATTATCGTTTTAAAGAAATAAATTTGAGTTCGCGCGGGGCTACTCCAACTCACTTCTTTATAACGCCATGAATCTGAAGCAAATTCATAACCGTAGTAAACTAAAGCGACGCAACCCGGCATTAGAAAAAGAATATATAAGGTAAGATCGAGACTCGCGCGGTATTTGATTGGCAAGAGACGGTGAATTACGTCCCCGCGAACATGGCCATCACGTGATAGTGTGTAGGCGCCTGCCATCATAAATAGAGCACCATACATTTGCACTGCCATATCGAATGCCCAAGATGTGGGCGCATTTAGTACGTATCGTACAAACACTTCAAATACTGTCGCGAAAGTTAATAACACAATGCACCAGGCAAACATCTTGCCCATCCACGCACTCAAGCTATCAACAAAATATAGAAAAGGATTCATAATTTTTACTTCAAGAGGATAAAAAAACCACATGAGCCAGAGCTCACATCCCTTAGAAAAGAAGAAGACGGTACAGATATGTACCGCCTTTTTTCACACTTTCTGGTATTGTTTAACGCAGATTAATACGTTTTACTTAGCCAAAATAGCGATCGTACGCAGCTTGGTAATCAGGCGCATTTTGCAGTTCAAATCCGCCAACGCGAACCATCCATGCTTTTTGCGAAGCAACAACTTTTGCAAAGTACGGGTCTTTCATGAAGCGTGGTAATACAGCATCCCAAGCTTCAAGCTGAGCAGCCATAATTTCGTCTGAGGTACGACGTACAATTACACCGTGCTCTTTCTTCAATATTTCAAGATCTTTTGAGTAACGATCTTGAGCTTTCCATGACATATCTGAAGAAGCGGCTTCAGCAGCGTACTTAAGGATCGCTTTATGCTCGTTTGAAAGAGCATTGTAAGTCGTCTTATTGAAGATAATCTCGAAAGATTCCTGTGATTGGTGGAAGCTAGCTAGATAATAGTTTTTAGCCACATCTTGCATACCAAAATCTTTATCCGATGTTGGGTTATTGAATTCCGCCGCATCAATTAGGCCACGTTCCATTGCTGGCTGAATTTCACCACCTGGAAGTTGCACTACAGACATCCCCATTTCTTGCATAACGTTTGCTGCAAGACCAACAGTTCGATATTTAAGACCTTTAATATCATCAACAGTATTCACTTCTTTAGTGAACCAACCAAAAGGTTGAGCTGGCATTGGGCCCGAAAAGAAACCAACGATATCCAACTGCAAGATTTCGTCCATCATCTCATTATATAGCTCTTGACCGCCGCCATAATGAATCCAACCTAACAATTGGTTAGATGTCCAGCCCCAACATGGTCCAGTGCCGAATAGTGATGCCGCGGCATTTTTACTGTACCAATAAGCTGACACCAAATGCGCACCATCGATAACGCCTTTACTAACAGCCGTTTGCATTTCAGATGTTTTAACAACCGCGCCTACATCTAGGTAGTCAATTTTAAGTGACCCACCAGACATTTCATTGACACGACGAACATAGTCAACTGCGTACTCTTTAAATATGCCACCGCCCCATGCGCCCTGTAACTTAAGTACTTTAGGGTTTTCATGACTAGCTGCGTTTCCGATCATCGGCAAACCAACTGCAGTTGCTCCAGCAGCAGCAATAGCGCCACTTTTTAGAAATTTACGTCGGCCAGAGATTGACTCTTCAGTTTTGACTTCGTTTTTAGTGTTATCAGACATTATATTTCCTCTCTTATTTTAATGGTATTGCTTTTATTATAACTTCTTTTTTCGGTGATTTGGTTTTCTACGCGCTTTGTAGCGCGTTCTGGAATTTATGCTTATTCACCATTTAAACATAAACATTTTATTACTTTCAAGTTTTATACAAGTTGGTCTTGTGGTTTAAGACCCGCAACAATCTTATCGAGATTATCAAGAGCGCGGAACCCCATTGCATCCCTAGTCTCTGTGGTTGCACTACCTACATGGGGCAATAAAAAGGTATTGATTAGCGTCTTATAACGAGGGTCAATATTAGGCTCATTATTAAAAACATCAAGCCCTGCAGCAAATAATTTACCCGATTGTAGAGCTTCTATTAATGCATTGTCATCAATTATTGCCCCGCGAGAT
Organism: Cellvibrionaceae bacterium; assembly: GCA_047633635.1. Taxonomy (GTDB): domain Bacteria; phylum Pseudomonadota; class Gammaproteobacteria; order Pseudomonadales; family Cellvibrionaceae; genus CANLBN01. The sequence continues at coordinate 17,581 of JBLIFG010000008.1, forward strand.
GTATTCACTACGACTGCGTTATCGGGTAGCAACTTGATTCTTTCGGCATTCAAAAAGTGATGTGTATCAGGCGTCGCCGGGCAATGGATCGATAATATATCACTATGCTGAAATAGTTCTTCGGCGCTGTCGTGATAGATGGCGCCTTGTTCAACATCGGCAGCGAGACGACTGCGAGTGTAGTAGTGTATTTCCATGCCAAAGCCGCGAGCAAATTGTGCCATGAACAAGCCGACGCGACCCATACCCAAAATCCCCAGACGCTTGGAAGAAATCTGAATACCGAGCTGATGTGCCGCGCTCCAGTCAGCCCAGGTGTCAGTTCGAATCTGTTGTTGCGCTTCATATCCGCGTCGTGCGGCACCTAACATTAGCAACATTGCTATCTCGGCCGTAGCCTCACTCAACACGTCAGGGGTGTTAGTTACCGTTATTCCACGGGCTTTAGCCGCATCTAGGTCAACGTGGTCATAACCCACTGAGAAACAACAAATCGCTTTCACGCTTGCGGGTAGACGCGCAATCACATCACCCCCTAAATTTTCTGTATGGCACGGAATAATAGCCTGAGCACCTTGTGCAAGTTCCAGAAGTTCATCAGTACTATAAACTTTATCAGTGCTGTTTAGGCGCGCATCGTAGTCTCGCTCTAAGCGCTTTTCAACGGCTTGCGGAAGTTGTCTGGCGACCAAGACAGTCGGTTTGTTACTCATTAGTTGTCCTTAAATGCTTTGCCCGAGAAATAATTATTAGGAAGTACCGAGCATTTATGTAAAAGAGAAGCTCACTTTCGCGCAACTCTATTGACAATTTTTATTCATCGAACAAATGCGCTCGTATTTGTGAATTTTGATTTCTTTTCAACATACTATCTGATTCCTCGAATGAGTCTCTTACATAAGACAGATGATCGTAGGAGAGTTTCCGAGCTGCAACATCATCTCCCGCTAAAATAGCATCTACTAGTTTTGTGTGTTGTATTTGTAATTGAACGTTTATTCTTTCGTTGTGCTGAGTAAGGCTTAGATGTTCTTCAATTAGTTCAACTAGCAAGGCGTATACATTGCGTATCAGCAATGACAACGGCGTGTTGTGTGCCGCATCCGCAATCGCTAGGTGCAAACCAAGATCAGCTTCGGCTTCTTGCTTGGGATTGTTTTTACCGGCAATCGCCTTCAACGCAACTAGTCTAGCCTGAATCATTCTTTTATCTTGATCGGTAGCTCTTTGCGCAGCATAAAATGCAGCTGTGCCTTCAAGTGATTGACGAAGCTCTATCACTTGAAATTTAAAATCTTTATTTTTATTTACCAAACTTAACAACGGGTCGGCAAAGCTGTTCTTAGCAACATCACATACATAATGTCCCCCGCCTTGACGACTATAAATAAGCCCGACAGCCTCTAGTGCAGAAAGTGCAGCTCTAAGCGAGGCGCGTGATACTTTCAATTCTTTGACAAGTTGGCGCTCTGGCAATAATGCCTCACCAGGCTTATAAATCCCGTCGGCAATCATTGATTGAATTTTCTCAACGATTGCATCCGTTACAGTAGGAGTATAAATGCGGCTTATAGACATTTTATAATCAAATTATTTTATTTTTGTTATTGGTCAGTCCAATTATGTTAACTCCACTATTTCAAAGCCTCAAACAAAAAAAATTTAACAAAGATAACTTTAATAAACATTCTCTTAACAAAGATCACTTTCATTCTTACACGCCTATGCCTCTCAATAACATCTTATACAGTTGTAGATTGATCGACGTTATTTAAAATAAGAGCATTGCTATAACTCTAATTTTGATGGTGTTTGGCTATCAATTATTAACCTATAAATTAAATAATTAAACCAAAAAAGTTAGATTTGATTTACTTGTTTACAAGTTAATCGTGTATGGAAGTGCCGTAGAACCATAAAAATGAACCTTTTTAACTCAAATTTATACAATCACAATGGTTAGCTAACGAAGTACGCAAGCTTAGATTATTTTCTGTCAAGAGAAATTACGTGAACATCACAAACACTTTAGTCGATCAAGCTTTGCAAAATGGTGGTGTCTTGTAGATATATTTATAGCTTATTGAGGTCTAATAACCAGCATCTTTGTTGCTACGCAAAGACGCTTTTTTTGAATATATAGCCATTATTTAATTGTGCCAATCGATTTAATAATACTTAAGGATGCCTGTCAGATAACCGGCATTAGACTAAAGCCTAGAGAATAAAAGTTGATTTTAAAGAGCACCCTAATGATTTAAACCCATTTCTTTAGTTTTATTGGGATTTAGAATGCTACATTTTATGTCTCTCGATAAAAACAACGACCAATCATGCCAATCAATTACAGCGATAAGACATCGAACCAAAGAAATGACGTGTCGTCGGATGCTCATCGCCTCGATGAAGGGCATTGATTTCTTGTTGCAACTCGCGATCTTTGCCGGTTACTCGCTGATGATGTCTTAGATGTTCTAACCACGAAACATCGAGAAAATACTCAATAAATGTTCCTGGCTGATTAGCCTCCTCTAAAATATCCCAGCTATAAGCGCCATATTGTTTGCGTACCTGTCCTAATCGACACATAAGATATAAGAATCTTGCCTCGTTTTCTTTATCAATTTTATATTCAATAGTCACCATAACCGGCGATCTATCATTGACTAGCTTGTGCTCTTCTTCCGAGTTAACCACAACAATGGGATCGGCCCAATGCATCGAAGGGGCAAGATCGATTGCCTCTCCCTCATTTAATGGCAATTTACGACTTAATAGTGCGCCTATGAATAATGTCGATGCAGCGACTAACATGGTTGGGCGAATACCTATCTCACTGGCTAAATAACCCCAAAGAATAGTGCCTAAACTCATAGATCCAAAGAAGACCATCAAATAAATAGCTAAGCCGCGAGCACGCACCCAATCTGGCAAGGCTAATTGTGCTGAGACGTTTAACGTTGATAGCACCCAAATCCAAGAGGCGCCAAAGACAATACAAGTGAAGACGGCTAAAGCTTGATTACCAAATAATCCCGCGCTAATAAGCACTAAAACAATAAGCGCCGAGGCAATAGTAATTATTTTTGTAGGCTTGAATCTTTGCTTTAGCTTGGGCAATAAAAACACGCCCACTACTGCACCTAAACCAATCGCACCGATAAGTAGACCAAATAAGCTCGCATCGCCCTTAAGCTCTATTTTCACAAAAAGTGGCAGCAGGGCCCAAAATGCACTGGCAGAGACGCAAAAGGCAAATGCCCGTCCGAAAATCGCTCTTAATGGCGGGCTGTAACGCACGTAACGCAGCCCGGTTATGACCGCACCGGGGATTTTTTCTTTAGGCAGTTGGTTAAGAATCCTCCCTGGACACCACCAAAAATAGGCTGCAGAAATAATGGCAAAGCTCACCGCGTTAAAAACAAATGGTGCTGTTATACCAACCGTTAAGATTAATACACCGGCTATTGCGGGTCCTACAGCACGACTTAAATTAAAAGCGACACTATTTAAGGCAATTGCTGATTGTAGATCGTGCTTTGGAATTAACTGTGGGACAGTTGCTTGCTTTGCTGGAGCCACAAACGCCGCACCTACCCCTAAAATGAAGACAAAACCTATTAACAGTGTGGGCGTCATTTTGTCTAAAAAGATAATGCATGCAAACACACCTGCTACTATGGCCATTAGTAACTGCACATATATCAACAGTTTTCGACGACTAACCACATCGGCAATAGCACCGGCAGTTAAGGCAAACAAAAATATGGGCAGAGTCGTTGCAGTTTGCACTAAGGCCACAGTAAATGGGTCAGTCGATAAAGAGGTCATCAACCAAGCGGCACCCACTTCATGCATTCTTGAGCCTGTGGTCGATAACAGGCTGGCTATCCATAGAATTTTAAAATCCCTTGACTTAAAGGGCGACCAGGGACTAATTTTTGTGTCCAATATTAACAATTCCTATGATATAAACTACTTTAGATAGCTTAATTAAATATATGATAAATATAGTTTTTAATGAAAATTTAAATTGATATAAATAAAATTTCAATGTTGATTAAAACATTAAATGTTATACAGACTTGGCGAGCCTTAAAAATGCAAGTATGTGAGGGTTGACGCTATCTGCTTCTCGAACCCCTACGTGTATACTCTTGTTGATGCCGTGACTACCTAACTTTATTGGCTTAATAGGCAACCTATTCATATATTCGTTCACTAACCATTTGGGCAAAATCGAAACTCCTCTACCTGCAGCCACCAATTGCAACATAATCTCTGTTGCTTCAATAATTTTACGTGATTTAGGGCTACAATTGGCAGGTATTAGAAAATTTGTGTAGATGTCTAAACGTTCAATATCAACGGGATAGGTATAAAGTAATTGGTCGTTGAGGTCACTTGGGTTCACAAAATCTTTGTTTGACAATTTATGGTCACTACTGACGATCAACACCTGCTCGTACTCAAATACAGGGGTGAATACAACACCGACTTTTTGTAATGGGTCGGGTGTGATGACGATGTCTATTTCATGATTAAATAAAGCTGCAATACCGCCAAATTGAAATCGCTGTTTAACATCAACATCGATATCTGGACATTGCCGTAAATAAGGTTCAACGACCTTGAGCAACCACTGATAACATGGATGACACTCCATTCCTATCGACAAGCTTCCTTTTTCTCCTGTTGCAAACTGACCCAGAACTCCCTCCATGCGCTCCAATTGTGGCAATAGGCGATTAGCCTCTTTTAAAATAAATTCACCTGCTTGGGTAAAACGTAAGCTTCGGCCGTCTTTTTTCCAAATGGGTGTTCCAAGCTTATAGTCTAATTTTTTAATCGTATGACTCAAGGCTGACTGTGTTAGACACAATGACTCGGCCGCAGCCGTTAACGACCCTTTTTTATCAACTTCTCGTACTATTTGTAAATGGATACGCTCAATCATACTGTTTTTACTCATGAATAAAATTAATCAATGCATTAAATAATACCATTATTCATCATGCGTTGTGACCTTTAAGATGTGATTTGTTACTTTTATCACACACATATTTAAGGCGACAACATGATAACAACGCATAATTTAGGGTTTCCCCGTATTGGTTTAAATAGGGAGTTAAAGTTTGCACAAGAAGCCTTTTGGAGGGAAGAAATCAGCGAAGCGGACCTAGAGGCTATAGGATCGGAGCTACGAGAAAAAAACTGGGCATATCAATCACAGTTGGATTATGCAGCCGTTGGAGATTTTTCATTCTATGATCATGTCCTTGATACTAGTTTTTTATTGGGCAACTTACCTGAACGAGTAGACCAATTGAACGGTAACAAGCTTGATAATTATTTTCGCCTAGCCCGTGGACGTTCTTCCCCAAACGATTGTAGTTGTATACATGCAGGCGAAATGACTAAATGGTTTGATACTAACTATCACTACATTGTTCCGGAACTAACAGCAACATCAACATTCACATTAAACCCTGAACGTCTACTGGCTCAAATTAACGAAGCCAGCGCACAAGGTGTTAAGGCTAAACCCGTTATTATTGGACCATTAACTTATCTTTATTTGTGTAAAGTAAAAGATGACTCTAATAAGTTAGATTACCTAGAACCGCTATTAGGTGTTTATTCGGAGTTATTTTGCCTATTGGCCAAAGCGGGTGTCGATTGGGTGCAAATAGACGAACCTATTTTAGTGACAGAATTAGACCCCCAATGGCAACAAGCCTTTGATAAAGCCTACTATCGAATTCAGACCAACGAAATCAAATTATTAGTAGCCACTTATTTTGGCCAGCTTCAAGAAAACTTACAGCTTCTTTGTAAATTGCCCGTCGCTGGCATTCATATTGATGCCATTAATGCTAAGGACGAAGTTAGTAAAGTAATTGATTGGTTACCCTCACATAAGGTCTTATCTCTTGGCGTTATCGATGGCCGCAACATTTGGAAAACCGACTTAAATAGTTGTTTGGATTGGTTAGAGCCTATTGCTAAAAAATTATCTAATCGCTTATGGCTCGCACCTTCTTGCTCACTTTTACACGTTCCTGTCGACCTATCAATAGAGACAAACATCGACTCTGGTGTTAAAAACTGGTTGGCTTTTGCTGTGCAAAAACTTGAGGAACTGGCAATTATAACGAAAGCATTAAACGACGGGCGAAACTCAGTTAAAGCGGCTCTGATAAAAAATACTGAGGCTCTGAATAGCCGCAAACAATCACCACTTATCCATAAGCCAGCCATCAAAGCTGCTGTCAAAAGCATCACAGAAGACCTAGGTAAGCGGAACAGTCATTATAGCGCGCGTGCAACCATTCAAAGGAAAGCGCTTAACTTACCTTATTTTCCAACAACCACGATAGGTTCATTTCCTCAAACAAAAGAGATTCGCAGCACACGATTAAAATATAAAAAGAATGAATTAGACTACGAAAATTATTCAAAAATAATTAAAAAAGAAATAGAGCGATCAATTACCGAACAGGAAAAACTAGGTCTAGATATACTCGTTCATGGCGAGGCTGAACGCAATGATATGGTTGAATATTTTGGCGAACAGTTAGAAGGTTATATTTTTAGCCAATATGGATGGGTACAATCTTATGGTTCTCGTTGTGTAAAACCCCCCATTATATTTGGTGATATCGATCGTCCAGAAAAAATGACGGTAGATTGGATTCAATATGCTCAATCCTTAACCAGCAAGCCGGTTAAAGGCATGCTGACGGGACCAGTGACGATTCTTAATTGGTCTTTTGTGAGGGACGACCAACCTAGAAAAGAGACTTGCTTACAACTAGCGTTAGCTATCCGCAAAGAAGTGCTAGACCTCGAGCAGGCTGGCATTCATGTCATTCAAATTGACGAGGCCGCATTGCGAGAAAGACTACCCTTACGCCAAACACAATGGAAGGCCTATCTAGACTGGGCCGTTGAGTCTTTTCGCATCTGTGCAAATGGTGTCCGTGATGAAACTCAGATTCATACCCATATGTGTTATTCAGAATTTAATGACATTATGGATGCCATTATTCATATGGATGCCGATGTGATTACGATAGAGACGTCACGTTCTGATATGAAATTATTAAGTGTTTTTAATGAGGTTAACTACCCTAATGAAATTGGGCCCGGTGTCTATGACATTCACTCGCCGAACATTCCCGATGAAGCTCAAATTATTGATCTTATCAATAAAGCGTGTGAAAACATTCCGCCAGAACGACTTTGGATAAATCCTGATTGTGGTCTAAAAACTCGTCAGTGGGATGAAGTGCTACCCGCATTAAAAAACATGGTGAATGCGGCTAAAAAACTTCGTGAAGTAGAGGCGGATAAACTACGCGAAGCCTCAGCTTTTTAAAGCTTACAAACAATAAACATCGATCTTAAATAAAGGCTAAGGCACTATGCCTTAGCCTTTATTAGTTTTGTATTTCACTTTTATTTTAACCCCGAGATAGGTACTTTTAAGTAAATATTTTTATCGGCATCGGGGGCAGGAAAGTGCCCTGCTCGCATATTTATTTGGAGTGACGGTAATATTAGCCTCGGCATGCCCAGTGTTTTATCCCGAGCTTCTCGTAAAACTACAAACTCGTCCTCGGTCATGCTCGAATGAATGTGAATATTTTTTTCTTTTTGCTCACCAACGAACGTTTCAAACTTTAGCTCACGCCCATTCGGTTGGTAATCGTGGCAGATAAAAATCCGTGTCGCATCAGGCAGAGCAAAAACACGTTGTATTGACCGATATAACACCCGCGCATCACCACCAGGGAAATCTGCACGCGCTGTGCCACCATCGGGCATAAACAACGTATCACCGACAAAAGCAGCGTCACCTATCAGATGAGTCATACACGCGGGAGTATGCCCTGGGGTATAAAGAGCCATGCATTCAAGTTTGCCAATGCTGTACTTTTGGTTATCTTCAAATAGGAGATCAAATTGACTGCCGTCTCGTTGAAATTCGGTCCCCTCATTAAACAAGCGGCCGAACTCTTCTTGAATCACTACGATATGCTTATCGATGGCTATCTTGCCACCTAGTCGTTTTTGTATGTAGGGTGCAGCCGACAGATGATCTGCATGAACATGTGTCTCTATGTGCAACTGAGGAGACAGATGCTTTTCTTTGATAAAGCTAATAATTTTATCTGCACTCATATAACTGATAGCGCCGGAGGCATAATCAAAGTTAAGTACCGAATCAATGATCGCGCAGTCGCTCGATGATGGATCTTTTACGACATATGAACATGTATTCGTCTCTTTATCGTAAAATGGCGTTACCTCGGGATACTGCATCATTTTCACCTCTGCTGTCATGATAGCTGCGAGCCGTCATTGAAGAATTAACTACAATACTTGTTGTTAGCTACCACCATTTTGACTGCATTTAATGGCTACGGCTAGCGGCGATGGCTTAAGTCTCAGATTAAAAGCCTAGTCGACTAAGCATTCTGAACACGTAATATCTCAGCATTAACTCGACGTAGATGACCTTGTTTAACCCAAATGATTGCTCCCACAGCACCGGCTTTGATATCGAGCTTACTATCGACTGGAATGCGCAGCCAACTATGCTTAACCAATGTATCTGAGCCCTGAGTCAACTCACCCTTCAATACAAATATTTCTGCACCATCTCTTGTGAACAATTTAAGACTAGCATTGGCATCAAGATCAAAAATAGCGACGTCTTCAACAGCGTCCTTATAAAGCGACGTTACAGAGACACCAGGTAGCTCTGTATGAGGTGTGGCTTGCATAAAATGCGAATTGAGGCGCACGTGAGTGCGATCTTGTGGATCAAACTGCCATAGTTTTACAAAAATCACACAGCCAAGGTCGGAACTGGGTTGATGTTTTGATGCCGGTGGGTTGCGTATATAAGAGCCCGCGGGAAAATCTCCATGCTCATCTTGAAACACACCTTCCAGCACTATAAATTCTTCTCCACCAGAATGAACATGTGGCGAAAACTTGCTATTGGGTGCGTAGCGTACAATAGATGTAGCACGCGCTACCTCACTGCCTACTCGATCGAGTGGGCGTCTTGATACTCCGGGCATTGGCGAGTCTAGCCATTCTATTTGCTCGGAGTGTATAAGCACCCGTCGACTAAAGTCGGCGTTAATTTTCATAGTTGGCTCCTGGCAAGTAATGAACAATATTATCCATTAGCGCTTTGAAAATTTACAAGAAATGATTGTTAAAACCCACAAATATTATAGTCTGAAAGGGACCTAAACTTGAACAATCGCCCTGCCTGCATAAAGATGTATTTAACATATCTATCTAGCTATACTGCTACAAATTAAACTCAACCAGCACTTTACGTTAACCGCTTATAAATAATCATCTGACTTCATCTGCAAACAATGTAACGATATGAAAATATAATACAGAGCCATCATTTTGTGTCAATGAAAACAACGAACTAACGGCCTAATTAATACACTTATACCTAAAAACTTTAAAGATCACACGATATCTTTATTAGGTTTAAAGCATGATGCATTTAAATAGAATCTACATTTAATAATAGCTATAAGCTACTGATTTTATTATTTTTTAATATTCGATTCTTATAATTTTTTTAGTTTTAATGACCCCGATAAATTTATCTATTTAATTGTTTCATCAGTTTGATTAAACTACCTATAAGCAGTCAACCTTCGCTCAATTTTACCAAAAACTCAGGTGCTATATGACCCAACTTTTACCTCTAGCCGTTATTGCCGGTGCAGGCCCGGGCTTAGGGCAAACCTTAATCAAACGCTTTGAAGCTGGCGGCTACAAAGTTGTTGGCTTTAGTCGCACACAACCTAAGAGCAACCCCTCTAATCTTGACATTAGAGCAGTTGATTTAACTGACCCACAACAAACAGAAACCGCGATACAAGCATTAATTAATGAATATGGAGTGCCAAAAATAGTTGTCCATAATACCGCACATCTTGTTATTAAACCGCTTGATAAAACTACAACATCTGATTTTGAGGATTGTTGGCGCGCTATGGCTTTATCGGCCTTTAACTTGGCTCAATCGGTAATGGAGCCGATGGCAGGTAACGGTGGCGGTACCTTTATTGTTTCGGGCGCAACCGCTAGTTTGCGTGGTGGTGCAAAGTTTTCTGCCTTTACCTCTGCAAAATTTGCCCTTAGAGGCCTTACGCAATCCTTAGCGCGTGAATACCAATCCGCTGGAATTCATGTTGCACACGTCATACTCGATGGCATTATCGATACTGCCCATAGCCGTGGTTTACATAATATGAAGCCCGCGCGCATGATGAAGCCCAACGATATTGCCGATGTGTATTGGCATATTAGCCATCAACCAAAATCAACCTGGACACATGAATTAGATTTGCGCCCACAAAGCGAAAGCTTTTAATGAAAACAAATATTTTAATTATTGGTGGTGGCTTAGCAGGACTTTCTTTAGCTTGGCAATTGGAACAGCAAGGACAAGATTATCAATTGATAGAGGCAAGAGCTAGATTTGGTGGGCGAGTCCATGCCCATACTATCTCCATTGATGAAATAACGACATCCTTTGATATTGGCCCTTCCTGGTTTTGGCCGGGTCAACCGCGTATTGCAGCAGTTATTGAACAATTGGGTCTAAAAACTTTTGAACAATACGCTCTCGGGGACGTAATGTTTGAAGATGAGGATGGCATGGCCCAACGTGGCCGTGGGCATGCCTCGATGCAAGGTTCTTATCGGCTGGCAGATAGCTTACGAACATTAATAGAAAGCATTAAAGAACGCCTACCCTGTGAGCGTTATACACTTAACTGTCGTGCAACAACTATCGAGCAAGGGGATGGTTTAATAAGCACTCATATCCGTGCTGAAGACGGCGCGATGAATATCATAGAAAGCCAAAAAGTTGTGCTTGCCATACCTCCCCGTGTTGCAGCAGAAGTATTGAGCTTTACACCTAATTTATCCGACGATATTATTTCTTCGATGAATAATATTCCTACGTGGATGGCTGGACACGCAAAAGTGGTTGCCCTTTATGGGGAGGCTTTTTGGCGTAATGATGGCTTATCAGGTGACGCTATGAGTCGTCGCGGTCCACTGGTAGAAATTCACGACGCCTCACCTGAAAGTCATTTATCTCAAACGCATGGGCCCTATGCATTATTTGGCTTCATGGGCGTACCGTCGTATGCGCGCGTCAATAATCAACAAGAGTTAATTGATGCCTCTCTCGATCAATTAGTGCGTTTATTTGGCGACAAAGCCAAAACACCACTCGATATTGTTTTACAAGACTGGGCCTTTGAGCCCGAGACAGCAACAGCATTAGACCGGGCCCCACTCGATCATCATCCCACTTATGGCCTGCCGCATTCTCTTAAAAATATATGGGGTGGCAATATTATTCTTAGCTCTACAGAAACCGCCCCAGAATTTGGCGGTTACTTAGAGGGGGCTCTCGAGGCCGCTACAACAACATTGCAACAGTTAACTGAGGGGGAGTAAAAATAAGGCACAATAGTTGGCTAAAACACCATAGCCTCATCGAAAACCTCTATTATGATTCACATGAATAAAGTTATTTAGCCTATTGATTTATATTGATTTATCTACATTCATCTTAAGAGAATTGCTCTTAATAGCGGCCTAATTCTACCGCGATATTTAATCATTATTTTATTTTTAGGTAAGTCCGAAGATGACACCAGCAGTGTTCTTTCCTTTGAAAATGTTCTGAAGCCTTTTTCTCGATGATAGTGCCCCCTACCCGATTGTCCAGTGCCCCCAAAGGGTGCGTCTTCAGCGACAATGTGCATTAAGGTGTCATTAACACAGACTCCTCCATTATGGGTTTGAACGAATACTTTGTTGATATTACCAGCGTCACTAGACATCACGTAAAGTGCTAAGGGTCGAGCGGCTTAGCCGCACAAAAGCCATAGCCTCGTCGACATTATCATGAATAATAATAGGCTTTAAGGGACCCAAAATTTCATTTTTCCTCACCTCCATCGAGCCATTAACATTGGTGATCAATAGTAGCTGCTGGAGTTTAAATGCATAGTTAATATCCATGCTGCTGCTATTGAGTTATCGAACGCTCAATCATCTGGGCTAGCTATATAAATAAATTTTTAGTGACAAATAAATAATTTATCAATTCACGTAAATTAAACCCAAAATCGGTATCAATCACATTCCATAGTGCAGGCTAGGTGATGTTGATAGTTTTTTGACTCTTCGTTAAAAATATACTGAGTGCTTTTAGTAGATATGCAGTATCTTTTGCACCCGCCAACTCGCGTATGGAATGCATTGCAAATGTTGGCAAGCCAATATCAAGTGTTTTAACACCAATCTCTGTTGCGGTAATTGGCCCTATGGTGCTGCCACAACCAAGATCACTTCGAGTCACAAACTCTTGTACAGGAACATCAGCTAAACCGCAGGCATGTTTAAACAAACTACTCGTTTCACTGTTTGTTGCATAGCGTTGATTAGCATTAACCTTAATAACTGGCCCTTTATTTAATAAGGGACCATGATTATCGTCATGCATTTCAGCATAATTTGGATGGATACCATGGGCATTATCAATTGAGATCATCATCGAGCGATTAACGATACGAATTCTATCTTCTGTATTCGGAATCATGCGCTGCAGACATTGCTCGAGCATTGGACCTTGTGCCCCACATGCAGAGGAACTACCTACCTCTTCATGATCGTTGCATACGAGCAATACTGGATCGGTGTCCGCCGCAATGATTGCTTGCAAGCCCAGATAGCAACTTAGTAAGTTATCTAGTCTGGCACTGGCAATAAATTCTTCTTTAAATCCTATAATAGCCGCAGGCTCAGTGCTATAGAAGCTAAGTTCATAATCAAGAATTTTTTGACAATCATTGATACCCTTGTCAGTTAATTCTTTTTTTAGCAGCTCGCGAAAGTTAATCTTTTTACTCGAGTCTACTTGCATTAGTATTGGCGGTAAATGTATTTGCTTATTGATATTATTGGCTGTATTGGCCTCTCTATTTAAATGTATGGCCAGACTCGGAATAATCGCAATCGCTTTCTTAAAATCGATTAACGCCGAAATAATTTTATCATCAGTATTGATATAAACTACTCGCCCAGCGATGGATAAGTCGCGATCAAACCAAGGCGCTAGCAGAGCACCACCGTAAGTTTCGACACCTAACTGAAAATAACCATTATTATTTATTTCGGGTTGTGGTTTAACTTTTAAACAAGGGCTGTCTGTATGAGCCCCAAGCATTGCCAATCCTTGCTGTTGCATTTTTTCAGGATAATAACGAAATACAATAATTGATGAATCATTCCGAACAACATAATAGCCTCTGCCCGTATCAAGTTGCCATGTGTCTTTTTCATTAAGCTTTGTGAAGTGATTATTTTCTAACACGTTCACCATTGATACTACCGCATGAAATGGAGTTGGTGAGTTATTTAAGAATTCTAACAAGCCTTGATTCAGTCCTGAATTATTCATTACTTTTCCTAATTTACCTTGTTTTTTTGTTACTCGTTTTATTTTGGCGAGTATTTAGATATATAAGCTTGCCCAAGCAAGGCAGCTGTCTCGAGTGCGTGCCATGTTGAGTGTCTTTTGTGTTTATTGAGACTCATAATGGCCTACGGATGAAAAATAGTCACCACAAAAATTAGCGTCAAAATCAGTCTGCATAACATCACAATATTGGGTGAGCTATTAGCGGACAAACGTTTAAATAAAAATCCATATCAATAGTCCACCACCTAATACAAGTCGATAAACAACGAAGGGAAGCATACCAATGCGATTAATAAATTTCATAAAATAGAAAATACAAATAAATGCACTTACCGCTGAAACGGCAATGCCAAGAAAGATATCATTCCAGTAAGTAATAGGATCAGTAATTAACTCTAGAGCTTTGTAACCACCACTTAATATAATAATAGGTATGGCTATTAAAAACGAAAATTGCGCGGCACTTTGTCGATGTAAGCCGCAAAATAGAGCGGCAGTAATAGTAATGCCAGACCGGGACGTCCCCGGTATCAATGCGAGCGCTTGAGCACAGCCAATAATCAATACGATAGTAATAGTTAACCTTGTAAGGTCATGTTGTTTTGATAGCTGACCTAGGTAATCTGCCCAGCCGAGCAATAAGCCAAAAAGTATGGTCGTTAGGGCAATAACCAGCGTGCCGCGCAAGTGCACTTCGATAAAATCGTTGAAGACTAGCCCGGCAAATCCTGCAGGAATTGTTGCCAAAATAATATACCAGCCAAGCTTACTATCAGGCGTTTGCTCTTTTTTATAAAAGCCGGTTAACCAAGCACCACTAATGTTAATAATAGTTTGCCTAAAATAGGCCAGAACCGCTAATAATGTGCCTACATGCACAGCGACATCAAATGCCAAGCCCTGATCGGGCCAACCCAGAAGTCCTGCGGGCAGTATTAAATGTCCTGAACTAGAAATAGGTAAAAATTCAGTAATGCCTTGAATTAAGGCTAGTACAATAATGTGAAGAGTATCCATAGTGCCGATGACTTAATATTTATTGATTAGATTAAGGTTGGATTTTTAGTGCCGCAAGCGTTGGGCAATAATGTAGTTAGCTCATTGCCTAATTTCATTAGGCCGTTTTCTTACGGACCCGAGCTCGTTTTTTCCAAGAAATTTCATTGCGTAAATAAGTCGGTTCTGCGGCTGTTGGATTAATTGTCTTATCCGCTAAATAATCGTTCCAAGCGAGTTGCGCAATATCAATAGCACTAGAATAAACAGGTCTACGCGTTAGCGGTAACTCATCTTGGGTTAGTTCTAGATGTTTCAATGGCTCGTAATCCCAACCTGATCCAGCAGGATAAATACAAGAGCTAGCAATACCTATTATAGCGTTATGACAATCCACAGGAGAACAGACGCTCTCGGGTAATATTGCTTTTAAACACAAGCTATTTGACTCTTTAACAAGCCGATAAGCGGACCAATAAACCTCATTCATGCGCGCATCAAAAATAGGAATAATAAGTGCACCAGACTCATCAGTTTGAACAGCCGAACCCTGTTCTAAAGACAGGCGCAAAACACCTTGTGCCATTGCGTATAAATTAGAAACTGGAATTAAAGGAATATCGACACCATAACCGAGCCCTTGAGCCACACTAATACATATCCGTAAACCCGTAAAGGAGCCCGGTCCACAGCCAAAACCAATGGCATCGACATCCTTCAATTTAACACCTTGCTCTTTTAATAAGTTGGCAACCATTGGCAGTATGCGCTGAGTGTGCTCTCTGGGGGCAATAACACTCGATTCGGTAACTGTATTCTCATCGATCATTAGTGCAACCGAGCAGGCATCTGTTGAAGTGTCTATGGCAAGTATAGTAGGCATGTTAAATCGATCATCTATTTAAGAATCATTTTAAGAGAGGTTACTTTAGCGGTAATGCTGTTAAAGGTACACAATATAAAAAGCCCCTGCAGGTTAAGCAGGGGCTTTACAAAGGGCGCTAGTATTAATCAGTTAGGATAGTGCTGAAAACAACTGCTTTTTAATCTGATCTACATCACCAACACCGTCTACTTTGAGAAATGAGGGGCCAGATCTACCCTTTTGATCCACTAAATTTTGATAAAACTCAACTAGAGGCTCAGTTTGTTTGTGATAAATATCAAGACGCCTACGAACAGTCTCTTCTTTATCGTCGTCGCGCTGTATTAGCGCTTCCCCCGTTTCATCATCAATCCCTGGTTGCTTAGGAGGACTGAAACTTAAATGGTAAATGCGACCAGAGCCGGCATGCACTCGTCGCCCACTTAGACGATTAACAATCACCTCATCTTCAACGTGAATTTCAACGACGTCATCAATAACAATACCTGCATCAACTAGGGATTCTGCTTGGGGTATTGTTCTTGGAAAGCCATCAAATAAAAATCCATTCTTGCAGTCTTCAAGGCTAATACGATCTTTGACCAACGCAATAATTAGATCATCGGAAACTAGCCCACCTGATGCCATAATATCTTTAGCTTTAAGACCAAGCTCTGACCCCGCCTTCACTGCTGCTCGTAACATGTCACCAGTAGATATTTGGGGGATCCCAAACTTTTCCATAATATACTTTGCTTGTGTGCCTTTACCTGCACCAGGCGCACCTAATAAAATGATTCGCACGCATAACTCCTGAATAGTTCGTAGCGTCTTGTTGTTAACTGGATAATAAAAGATCGCTTAATTGGTATTATTATATGTCTATACTTAAAATTAAGCACATGGATGTATAAGATACCATGCTAACAAGTGTAACCTCAAGACAAAGACACTAGACCTTAGTTACTGATTTTTAGATGCTTGCCACCAAACCTCTAACGCTGCTAGCGGCTGAGCACCAATAGTGGTTTGATGTTTGTCCGCTGTATTTTCAAGGTATAAAAAACGTTGCTCAAATTTGTTATTGGCTTGCCTAAGTGCCATTTCAGGATCTACTTTTAAGTGTCTTGCTAAATTTATGACGCTAAAAAGTAGATCGCCAATTTCTTCTGAAACATGGCTACTTGCCGATGAAGGCGCTTTATCAACAAGTTTTTTATTGGAAACTTGCAGTGAGCCAAGGTGGCTGACGGCAGCCTTCACTTCATCTATTTCTTCTTCTATTTTTTTATACACACCATCGGTATTAGGCCAATCAAAACCAACTGAGGCAGCACGTTTTTGTAATTTTACAGCGCGAATTGTTGCAGGCAAAGCACGAGGAACATCTGCCATGATACCTTTTTGGCCTTTTGCAATACGCTCTTGTTGTTTTATTTTCTCCCAAGTCTCTTTAATCGTAGCTTGAGCTAGATCTCGATCCACGTCTGAGCCAGTAGATCTACTTTCGAGGGTGCCATCGGGAAAAACATGTGGATGTCGACTTAGTAACTTTTGAGTAATTGATGTTGTTATATCATCAAAGCTAAATGCTTGATCTTCTTTACCTAATTGACTGTAAAAAATAATTTGAAAAAGTAGATCACCGAGCTCGTCTTTTAGTTGGTCTAAATCATTTTTCTCAATCGCATCAATAACTTCATACATCTCTTCAATAGTAGAAGACGCTATAGATTGATAACTTTGCGCCAAATCCCAAGGACAACCATATTTTGGCTCACGTAACCGCTGCATTAAATATTGCAGGTCATCAATACTAAAGTGTTCGCTCATGGCTGACGTCGCTGTGCAGATGCAATGTTTGGTAGTTGATTTATTTTTGCTAGAATACGACTGAGTTGCGTAAAATCCTTAATTTCAATAGTCATAACCATATCGACAGTATTTGACTCATGATTAGAATTTGTCTGCATCGCCGTCACATTAATGTGAGCACTATCTAGCAACATAGTGACATCTCTTAAAAGACCTATACGATCATAAGCCTCAACAATAATATCAACTGAATATTTATCATGGGGTGTTTGTCCCCAGCTTACTTCTAAAATGCGCTCGGACTCGTCGGTTTGTAATTGTAAAAAATTTCTACAATCCATCCTATGTATAGAGACGCCTCTGCCCTGAGTAATATAACCGCTGATATAATCGCCAGGTACTGGATTACAACAGCTGGCAATAGTCGTCATTAAATTGCCAACACCTTCAATATATATGTCAGCACCTTTATTATTGCTGACTTTTTTAGCAATGTGAACTTGTGGTTCGTTAACGGGCGCGATGAGCTTTTGCACGGCATTAATGACTTGCGTAACGCTGATGATACCCGATCCAATACTTGCATATAAATCATTTAAATTTTTATGCTTCAGCAAGCTAACGAGTTCAGTGAAATTTATTTCACTGAGACCTAGACGCCTTAATTCCTTGTCAAAAACTGAATGACCATCGGTAATATTTTGCTCGCGAGCTTGTGCACCAAACCACTGCCTTACTTTTGAGCGAGCACGCGCTGAGTATAAGTAGCCTAGGCTTTCAATTAACCAATTACGACTTGGGCGCTCATCCTTACCGGTTAATACTTCAACTTGATCAGAGGTCTTTAGCTTATAATTAAGCTGTACAATTCGACCATTAACTTTGGCCCCACGACAGCGATGCCCTATTGCTGTGTGCACACGATAGGCAAAATCTAAGGGGGTAGAATTTTTAGGCAAATCAACAATATGTCCCTCTGGCGTAAATACATAAATACGATTTTGTACTATTTTTCGAGACAAATCGTCTGATAGCGGGCTAACACTTAAATGTTCATGCCAATCTAACACCTGACGTAACCACTCTATTTTTTGCTCGTAGCTATCATTACTGTGTGAAGGGTCGGAATCTATGCCTTTGTAGCGCCAATGAGAACAAACGCCATATTCAGCTTCTTCATGCATTTCCCTTGAGCGTATCTGAACCTCTAACACTTTATTTTCTGGGCCAACAACCGCAGTATGTAATGAGCGATAGCCATTTTTTTTAGGTGCTGCTATGTAATCATCAAACTCATGAGGGATATTTCTCCACATGGTATGAACGATACTTAAAAGCTCATAACAGTCGCGAGGATTGTCAACCATAATCCTTACTGCACGAATGTCATAAACTTCGGAGAAGCTAATGTTTTTTCGCTGCATTTTCAACCAAATACTATAGATATGCTTTACGCGTCCATAGACTTCAGCCGCTAAGCCATTTTTTTTGATTTGTGTATTTAAAGCCGCGACTATTGTTTCGATATAGTCTTGCCGATCCAAGCGCTTTTCTGCCAGTAATTCCGCAATATTTTTATATTCGTCGGGTCTCAAATAACGAAACGCTAAATCTTCAAGCTCCCACTTTATATGGCCTATACCTAAGCGGTGAGCAAGTGGCGCGTAAATATCAGAGACTTCTTTCGCAACTTTTCGTTTAGAGGCTTCAGTTCCGTTTTTAACCGCACGAATCGCACAGGTTCGCTCTGCTAGCTTAATAATTGCAATACGAACATCATCCACCATCGAGATGAGCATCTTGCGGACTTTTTCAAGTTGCTGTTCAGACTCCTTTCCGAATACATCATTATTAGTATCATTACGTAATAGACGTATCGCCGCCATGCGTAAAACACCATTGACAATATTTGCAACATTCTCACCAAATAAAGTTGTTACCTCTATTATTGATAATTTGTTTTCGCGTACACTTCGGTAGACCGTAGCGGCAATAATCGCATCTTGATCTAGCTGTAAATCTGCTAAAATGTCAGCCATTTCTAAGCCGGAAATAAAACTATTAGCGTGAGCCGACCAGATATTGTCGATTGCAATAGCTTCTTGCTCAGCTGTTTGAATTTTTTCTGCTACACCGACTAATAATTCGTGAGAAGATTCTGGCAATTTTGCCATTTCAATAATTCGACTAGCCCATTCATTGATATCAATATTTTGAGGTAAGTCACTAGAGTAATAACGCCGAATCTTAACCATTACATTATCTGCCTTTTAGGAGA
Organism: Cellvibrionaceae bacterium; assembly: GCA_047633635.1. Lineage (GTDB taxonomy): Bacteria > Pseudomonadota > Gammaproteobacteria > Pseudomonadales > Cellvibrionaceae > CANLBN01. Next base: position 37,093 of record JBLIFG010000008.1, read on the forward strand.
CTTCGCGCGAGCTTTACTTTTTAGAACGAATAAGCCCATCACCTCACTATGATAGGTTTGCGCGAACATATCCATAAGACCAAAACACTCCAAAATATAATTACTGTCTATCAGTAGTTGTGCGTCTCTAATAAATGTATTGGGGTCGCAAGAGATATATAAGATTTTTTTGGGTGACAATTTTTTAATGTTTTGACAGATTAGCTTTGCACCTGCACGCGGTGGATCCAAAATTATGCCATCGACAACATCAATCTTTTCATTGCTGTCGATTAGTTTTTCAATGGCCTGAGGATCGAACAAATCTGCTTCCTTAAAACTTATGTTGTCACAGTTATTATTTAAGGCGTTACTTGTCGCCTGATCGACCATTTTGTTAGAGCCTTCGATGCCTAGAACATGTTTAACTGATAGCGATAAAGGCAGCGAGAAATTGCCTATACCACAAAATAAATCTAAATATATTTCATTGGCTGTGGGTTGTAACAAAGTTATCGCCTGATTAACCATTTTTTGATTAACTATTGCATTTGCTTGAATAAAATTTTGTGGATGATATGAATAAATTAGCTGCTTAGTCGTTTCACCTAAAAGAAACTCCAACATATAGTTTAATTGCGGCTCGCATGTATTGCCGTCCATTGATGTTAAGGCTTCACCTTTATTTGCTTGAAACCAACATGTTATTGACGGATCTTCGAGTAGTTCATTTAATTTATGTCTGATAGCTATTGAGATAGGTAAAACATGCCTAATAATCAGACCCACATGTTGATCTGCGTTGATAAGCTCAATATGGCTAACCGAGGGTTGGTATCTATTTAGCCAATGACGCAACCAGCCAAGCAGCGGAACTAGTGCTGGTGCCATCACCGAACAATCATTAATATCAATTAAGGCTTTACTATTTTTTTTTCTAAAACCTAGGAGCATTTTATTATTAATAGAAGCAACACTTAAGCGTACGCGTTGACGATAACGATATTCTTCACCTGAAATAGTGGGTAGAACTTTTTGCGGGATTATCTGACCTACATGCTTCAATCTATTGAGTACATTTCTCAATTTAAAATCTTGCTGCTCTTTAACAACAAGATGTTGAAGCTGGCAGCCACCACAATCATTAAAATGAAGACACTGGGGTAGACGCCGATAACTGGATTTTTTGTTGATTGTATGAGCGGTGGCTTCGTAAAATTTAGATTTTTCGTGGTTAATAGTCACATCAACTATTTCGTTGGGTAAAGCATTTTCTATAAAGATTGTTTTACTATTATAAGTCGCTATACCCCTGCCGTCGTCGCTAAGACGCACAACAGAAAGCTGCTCTACGTTTTGATGTTGCTTTTTGATAAGCCCCGCTTTATGCGTCGGCAAGCCAGCGCGAACACGTGTTGAGTTATTTTTTTTTGATTTAAAGAAGTGTGCCATTAAAAACTATACATTATGTAAAAATTAATCATTATTTGAATATGCCTGACGACAAATAACGATCACCTCGGTCACATACAATGGCGACAATAATAGCATTTGTTACCACTTCGCTCAATTGTAGGGCGGCAGCAATTGACCCCCCCGACGATACACCAGAGAAAATACCTTCCTCTTTTGCTAGTGCGCGCATAGTATTTTCAGCTAAAGTCTGATCCATATCGACAATTTGATCAACGTATGAATCATCGTAAATAGAGGGGATATATTCTTTTGGCCAACGTCTGATACCGGGAATACTGGCGCCATCAGATGGCTGTAGACCGATAATCTGTACATTAGGATTTTGTTCCTTAAGATAACGGGAGGTACCTGTTATTGTTCCAGTGGTGCCCATAGAACTTATGAAGTGTGTCACAGTACCTTGTGTTTGCCGCCAAATTTCAGGACCGGTGGTCTCATAATGTGCCAGCGGATTATCTGTATTGGCAAATTGGTCAAGCACTATACCCTTGCCTTCTGCCTGCATTCTTAAAGCAAGATCGCGCGCCCCTTCCATACCATCTTCTTTCGTCACTAAAATGAGTTCTGCACCATATGCGGTCATTGCTTGCTTGCGTTCAATTGTCGCATTAGCTGGCATAATAAGGATAATAGGATAACCTCTGATAGCTGCGGCCATCGCCAAAGCAATCCCTGTATTTCCACTTGTTGCCTCGACTAAAGTATCTCCTGGCTTGATGACACCCCTTTCTTCAGCTCGCTTAATCATTGATATAGCCGGCCGATCTTTTACTGAACCAGCGGGATTATTGCCCTCTAGTTTAGCCAAAATAGTATTTGAAGTATTGCCGGGCAAGCGTTGTAATCGTACTAGCGGAGTATTACCAATACATGATTCGATGGTGGGAAAAGTAATCATACAAAAAAACCTTAATGAGTAATACCTAGCGAATAACGCCCTACACAATTCGCCATTTTAGATATCTATTTATTTATTGCGCATAATCGTGCATCTAGGCACCATATTGCAGTATTATCCAAGGTATTAAGGATTAATGATTCACAGTCATCTTTGATATCTTGCATAACAGTTTCATTATACACTCAATCTATCCGAGGGATTTGCTAAGTATAATTGTCCTCCTCGAAACTTTACTATTAATATAAGTATAACGACTTAATAATAGTCTTAGTAATAAATCACAATCCATATCAACTTAGTCTGTATATTGACTGAAGTTCAGACGACATAACGAGTCAAATCCTTTATTTTTCATCGCAGCTGCAAGGTCTTCACCTATATGTTAAATCGTTTGACCCGCTTTAAAAAAATAATGTTTAATATCAAAGATGTTATTTACGGCGCCAATAAAGACTTAGTTCGCTTGATGATCATCGGCAATAGTGTAGTTGATGATGCGGTTATTGGTCTGTGTGCTGATATAAGGCAATTAATGGTGCAGCGGTCGAAAACCTACGATGAAGCTTTATTATTGCTTAAGAAAAACCGTTATGATTTAATTTTAATTGATTTTGAGATAGAGAATATCGAAGCAATTAAACGAATAAGAAAAATTGATTCAAGCTTCTATCGTATACCGCTTATTGCAGTTAGCACAGAAAGTGAACAAGAGAGGATGGTAACTGTATTATCTTGTGGCTTTGATGATTATTTAACTAAGCCAGTTGATCATAAAAATCTAGAGCTTATTTTGAAACGCTGGCTGAAAAATGCAGTTATGAAGGATAGTGAAATCAGCAACACTCATCTTTTAGAAAGTCAAAAATTTAAAAGAATTGAACAATACAGCCCCAGGGCCAAACTCGGAAAAAAAATTAGCTATAAATATAATCCTCTAAACAATAGTGCGCTATACAGCATCAAAAAAACTCTCGACATAGAAGCTTCTTTAAAATATAGCCATTACAATAATGAACTTGCAAGAGATTTATTATTGCTTTTAATAATATCTATAAAATCAGAAAAGAATAAAGTAATCAGTTGTTACAATAAAAAAGACTGGTTAAAAATAGGCGAATTAACACACAAATTATATGGTATCAGCTGCTACTGTGGTGTTTCTATTTTACAAGAAAAAACGAAAGCAATCGAAATAGCCGCTAATGAAAGTAATATTCCGGCTATTAAAAAGATTTATCCCGAGCTAATACAAGCAATGGACGATCTACTTTTGTGGAATGAAACTCATGATATCGATGTTATTTTTAACTTAGAATAAAAAATATATATTACCGAAAAAATTCTCTACTCTTTAATTTTTTTCCCATAAGAATATGATTAAGTGACATACGGCTAATATATTTTGCTGACTGACGTACGCTTTGGTTGGTATATTCTTGGTTATTAATTGCTAAAATTATACTGCCATCAAAAATATTTTTACTAACAAGTAAGCTATTTTTTTGGTTTTCACCTAAGCTATCGGTGCAAAAGAAACCTTCGCTTGGCTCATAACAATATTGCTTATTGGGTTCGATAAACTCACTGGTAGCGGCCGCAGAGATGAAATTTATGCCGTAACCTAACTCCGCTAAAAAAGAAAACTCAAACAAACGCAAGGTTTTCTCTAGATCAAACTTATTTTTTAAAGACGTTAATAAATTAACGTAAATATAAAAAATGTCAGAATTAGATTCATCAAAAGGTAGTAAATACGTTAATAACTCGTTGGCATAGAAACCACTGTACAGATAGTTTCCCTCTAAATTTTTATTGATGTGTGACTCGAGGGTGTTTTCAGCCTCTATGTTGATATTAGCTATATGACTGGTAATTTCGGTTGAAATCAGAGTTTTTAATTGGCTTTTACCTTGCCACGAAATTCTTAGGCTAACAAATGGTTGCAAAAGAAAGTTCCCTTTCTTTTTTTGTTGCCGCGCACCTTTTGCAACTAAAGTGATGCGCCCAAAATTTTCGGTAAGAAAATCAACTAATAAACTGGTGTCTTTAAAGGGTCTTGAATGCAACACATATGCATTTTCTAAGTCAACTTTCATAGCTATTAAACATATATTTATGCTTATTTTTTTTGATCATGATATCCAAGACTTCTTAATGCTCGCTCGTCGTCCGACCACCCAGACTTTACCTTAACCCAAGTTTTTAGCATAACCTTGAGATCAAATAAGCGCTCCATATCTTCTCTTGCCTGTTGACCAATTTGCTTAATCCTTGCACCTTTATCGCCAATTAAGATTCGTTTCTGCCCCTCTCTCTCCACTAAAATTAGCGCATCAATATGAATAATTTTTTCTGTCTCTTTGAAAGTCTCAATTTCAACAGTCATCTGATAGGGCAGCTCATCACCCAACTGTCTAGTTATTTTTTCGCGGATTATTTCGGCCGCTAAAAATCGTGAACTTTTATCAGTTAGTTGGTCTTCGGGGTAAAAATGATCGTTCTCAGGCAGATATACTCGAATAACGTCTAATAATCTGTCTAGGTTTTGATTTTGTAAGGCAGAAATAGGCACGATATCTTGTACATCAAGTATATTAGTCAAGTGTTGTAAATGTGGTAGCAAGGTTTCTTTATTATCTATTTGATCTACCTTATTTAGCGCTAAAATAACTGGAACATTACTATTTGCGATTCTTTGTGCAACTAGTTCATCTTCACTTAACCACTGTAACTTTTCGACAACAAAAACGATGACATCAACGTCTTTGATTGCGGTTGTCACAGAGTGATTCATATAGCGATTAAGGGCTTTCTTTTGATCGCTATGAAGTCCTGGCGTATCTACAAACAAAAATTGTGTGTGTTTATAATTTTTAATACCTAATAAGTTATGTCGGGTCGTCTGTGGTTTTCTAGAGGTAATACTAAGCTTTTGACCCAATATATGATTGAGTAGTGTTGATTTACCCACATTAGGTCTACCAACAATAGCTATATATCCACACTTTGTTACTTTATCGTTATCTAACATATTTTTTCTCAATAAAATCCAGTATTTTTGAGGCTGCAATTTTTTCAGCTTGGCGGCGAGTAGAAGCTGTTGCCATCATTTTTTTTGGATGTAGTTTTGTCTCACATGATATTGTAAAGGCTTGATCATGAGACTCGCCTTGAATGTCTTCAATAGTATATTGAGGCAAGGGTAGTTGCTTGGCTTGTAAGATTTCTTGCAGACGTGTTTTAGGATCTTTTAGGTACTTATCAATGGATAGATTCTCTAGTCGATCTTTAAATAGTCGTAAAATAAAAGCCTGACTTTCTTGCATGCTAGCATCGACAAATATAGCGCCAATTATTGCCTCTACTACATCAGCTAAAATAGAGTCGCGCCTGAAGCCACCGCTTTTAAGCTCGCCTTCACCCATTATTAAATAATCACTGAGCGAGTATTCGCGAGCGATATCCGCAAGCGTTTCACCCTTTACAAGACTAGCTCGCAAGCGCGATAAAATCCCTTCTCTTTCTTCTGGATAACGTTTAAAAATATATTCAGCAATAGTTGTGTTGAGCAAGGCATCACCTAAAAACTCAAGGCGCTCGTTGTTATTCTTACTATAACTCCTGTGAGTTAAGGCTAAAGATAACAAAGATCCATCATTAAATTGATAGGCCAATTTTGTTTGTAGGCGTGTGTAATCACTAGGGGTATTATTCACTGACTCATTCCGACGCGGCACTACAGCAATCGCTAGGACGAGAACTGTCTAACAAACTATTAAACGTTAAGACAACATCGACGTTGAATAAAATATTAACACGCTCTTCATATTCAATGGTGACCAAAGTTGTATTTTTAACTTTGTTAACCTTTACCGAATCAACCGCCTTACCGCGAATATTGTTGATGCTAAACGTTTTCTTCAGTTTAGTTCGGACCTGATTAGGCGTCATTTGTGGGAATGTCGCATCCTCTGCCAGTCCATGAAGTGTTGACACAACAAATCGATTATCTAAATAGAAAGGCGCTAATTTGGCAACAATAGTAAAAACTAAACCAAATATTGTAATTACAAATAACCAACCAATAGAAGATAAGCCTTTCTGCTGTTTTAAACTAATCATCATACTCCCCTTAATTTACAACCTACTTTACTTACTGACAGAACAAGAACAATGTTCTTTAAGATTCTTTAACGTCAATACCGCTATTAGACAGAACCTAGTTAAATTATTTAATCGACATCTCTATTGAATAGAACCTACACGAGAAAAGCTCGGCAATGAATTAAAGCCTTCCCAGTGCATCCAAATGGCAAAGGCTTTGCCGACTATATTCTCTTCGGGAACGGGGCCCCATACACGGCTATCTGAGCTATTATTTCTATTATCGCCCATCATAAAATAATGTCCAATCGGGACGGTATAATTACGTACAAAACGTGGATTATAATAGGCTTCAGAAAACATAATCTCTTTTCTGGTTTGATGATCGACGTCACCTAGCTGCTCTGTAAATAATTCGTAACTTGGCTGTGAGGGTGGAAGTCGTGCCTGCAGCGACTCCGATACTTTTTCGCCATTTACAAATAGCTCGTTATCAACATAGTTGATTTCATCCCCAGGTAGACCAATAATTCGCTTTATGAAGTATTGCTTTCTATGGGGCGGGAAAAAGACCATGACATCGCCGCGTTTTGGGTCGCTAAGGTTAACGACCTTGGTTCTTACAACAGGTAATCGAAGCCCATAGGTGAATTTGTTAACCAGAATAAAATCGCCTACCTCTAGAGTTGGGATCATTGATCCAGAGGGAATTTGAAAGGGCTCAGCTATAAAAGAGCGTAAGATTAAGACAATAAACAGAACAGGAAAAAATGATTTCGAGTACTCAACGATCGCTGGCTCTAAGGTGGTGGCGGAGCGTTTTTTTGATAGCCAAAGTTTGTCTAATAGCGCTACACAGCCGGATATAAAAACGGCTATAACCAAAATTAGGGGGAAATTAATGTCCATAAAAAACCTGTCCAGCGGTAATATTTTTAATTGGAATATGAAGAAGCTTTATTCATTGTTAAAATACTGACTAATCGACTCTTAAAACCGCTAAAAAAGCTTCTTGGGGAATTTCAACATTGCCCACTTGCTTCATACGTTTTTTACCTGCTTTTTGCTTGTCTAGTAACTTTTTCTTACGGCTTATATCGCCACCATAGCATTTGGCAGTCACATTTTTACGTAGTGCCTTTACTGTAGTCCGCGCAACAACCTGTCCACCTAATACCGCTTGAATGGCAACATCAAACATCTGACGAGGAATTAATTCTTTCATTTTTTCTGTGAGACTGCGACCGCGACCTTGGGCGTAATCTCGATGCAAGATAACGGCAAGCGCGTCGACTTTATCACCGTTAATTAATATATCTAAACGTGTCAGTGGCGCTTTTTGAAAACGAATAAAGCTATAGTCTAACGATGCAAAACCACGGCTCACCGATTTTAATCGATCAAAAAAATCCATGACGACTTCATTCATTGGTAGCTCATAGCGAAGGGATACTTGTGAGCCAACGTACTGCATATCTTTTTGCACACCTCTTTTTTCAATGCAAAGGGTAATAACTGCACCTAAATGCGCCTGTGGTACTAAAATGTTGGCCTCGACAATAGGCTCGCGCATTTCTTTAACGTAAGCTGGATCAGGTAATTTTGAAGGGTTATCGACAATGACAATTTTGCCGTCATTTTGTTCAACTTGAAAGACAACAGTCGGCGCAGTGGTAATTAAATCAAGATTATACTCACGTTCTAATCTCTCTTGAATAATCTCCATGTGTAGCATGCCTAAAAAACCACACCTAAAACCAAAGCCTAATGCATCTGAGCTCTCAGGCTCATAAAATAAAGATGCGTCATTAAGGGTTAGTTTTGACAGCGCGTCACGAAAAGATTCGTAATCATCAGAACTAACAGGAAACAGGCCTGCATAGACCTGCGGTTTTACTTTTTTAAATCCGGGCAATGCCGCGACATCTTTATATATATTAGCGTGAGTTAACGTATCGCCAACGGGTGCTCCGTGAATATCTTTAATGCCTGCAACAACAAACCCAACCTCACCGGCTTTTAATTCCTTAAGGGCTAGTCGTTTAGGCGTAAAAACGCCTACGCTGTCGATGACATGTGACTTTCCAATTGATTTTATAACAATTTTGTCGCGAACTTTTAAAGTGCCCTGCTTCACTCGTACAAGCGAGACAACACCTAAATAATTATCAAACCACGAGTCGATAATTAATGCTTGCAATGGCGCATTAACATCACCAACGGGTGGCGGAATGCTTCGCACTAGCTCTTCTAAAACTTCCTTTACACCCAAGCCAGATTTGGCGCTACAACGCACAGCGTCAGTTGCCTCGATACCAATAATTTCTTCAATTTCTTGAGCCACTCGATCGGGGTCAGCTTGCGGTAGATCCATTTTATTGAGGATTGGAATAACTTCTAAGCCCTGCTCGATTGCGGTATAACAATTTGCCACCGATTGTGCTTCAACTCCCTGCGCTGCATCGACAACTAACAGCGCGCCTTCACACGCCGCTAACGAACGTGAAACTTCATAGCTAAAGTCAACATGGCCGGGAGTATCAATAAAATTTAGCTGATAGGTTTTCCCATCGAGAGCTTTGTAATCAAGCGTGACGCTTTGCGCTTTAATGGTAATACCACGCTCTCGCTCTATATCCATAGAGTCGAGAACTTGGGAGGCCATTTCACGAGCAGACAAACCCCCACAATCTTGAATGAATCGATCTGCTAGAGTCGATTTACCATGATCAATATGGGCAATGATTGAAAAATTACGAATATGACTTAAATCTGACACTATTAGATATGCACCGTAAACTAAAGAATAGAAAATAAAGTTGGCGGATTTTACCCCATAAGCTCACTTTGTTCTATGAATGACTGAGTAATCATCGCAAAGAATATAAATGAATGAGCCGATAAGGTATAAGCAGCTGTTATGTGGATCGATTAGCCTGCTCTAAGGATATTAATGTTTGTTTTGCAACAATCCCACCGGCATAACCTGTTAATTGTCCATCGCTGCCAATGACGCGATGACAGGGTATTAATATTGACAGGGCATTAGCTCCACTAGCGTTAGCAACAGCACGAACGGCTTTTGCGTTACCCACTGTTTCAGCGAGGTTTTGGTAAGTTATAGTCTTACCATAAGGGGTAGACTGTAAATGCTGCCAAACAGTTTGCTGAAAAGACGTTCCCGCAAGAGCCGTGGGCACAGTAAAATTGTGGCGCCTACCTGCAAAATATTCATCCAGCTGCTTAACAGTTTCATCAATGACTAGATGCTCTCCACTAACAATCTTCGCATTAAAATGTCGACACAGTCTTTGGTCAATTGCCGTTCGTGCTTTACGATAACGCCAATCACACAGACAAATTTTATCGCCTATTACACCCAACAAGAGTTCGCCATAAGATGTTTTATAATTCTGCACTAGAATATTATTCATATCTTATGCCCTAATAATTGATTTACTTGGGTAGTTTAAGGGCTCGGCGCGAACCCTTAAACTGGTCAGTTAACTGACTAGTTTTCTATAATAACACTTCTAAATAATGGCGAACCACGTCGAACAACCCTTATCGGTAAAGGCTTATTTTCGGGCAGTAATTTTTCGATCTCTCTAAAGCTCTTAACCGATGACACTTCATCAAAGCCAAGCTGCACTAAAATATCGCCTGATTGAAGTCCGGCTTTAGCGGCTGGGCTATCTTGTACAACGTTATTAATCAACACACCTGCTATATTGTTAGATTCTCTTACGTCGTCAGGAATTTCTTCAACCTGAAGGCCTAGGCGGCTTGTAATTGCTTCTTGTTGGGATGAAGCGACTTGCTCTTCTTCAGTTTTACCGCGAGTACCAACAGTTACGTCGATATTGAGTCGCTGACCTTTACGCATAACAACTGCCGACACAGTAGACCCTGCACGAGTAGGGCCGACAGCGTATGGTAGGTCGGATGATGTCGCCATAGTACGTCCGTTAAACTCTAGGATAATATCACCAACTTTTAAACCACTTCGCTCTGCAGGCCCATTGGGTTCCATTTGAGAGATCAACGCACCCTCTGGTTTATCTAAGCCGAAGGATAGAGCCAGATCTTTATCTACATCTTGAATAACAACGCCAAGCCAGCCGCGATCAACTCGACCATTATCTTTTAATTGCTCAACGACATCACTAGCAAGATTAGATGGAATTGCAAATGAAAGACCGATTGAACCACCAGAGCGCGTATAAATCTGTGAATTAATACCGACTACGTCTCCGTCTAAATTAAATAAGGGACCGCCAGAATTGCCGGGATTAATAGCAACATCCGTTTGAATAAAAGGCACATAATTTTGGTTGCCGTCGGAGGGTATACTTCTGCCAATTGCACTGATGATACCGGCACTTACCGAATAATCTAGTCCGAATGGAGAACCAATGGCAAGCACCCACTCGCCCACTCTTGCTTTTTCTGAATCGGCAAATTTTAGGTATGGCAAGTTGTTTTCTTTGATTTTTAATAATGCCAAATCAGATTGAGGATCAGTACCGACAACTTCAGCGTCGTACTCACGCCTGTCAATCAATCGCACAACAACGTCTGTTGCACCCTCCACAACATGGTTGTTCGTTAACACATAGCCGTCCTTTGAAATTAAAAACCCTGAACCTGATGCGCGTGCATTGCGCCTTGGCGCTTGTCTAGGATCTAAAAAACGCTTAAAAATATCGGGAACATTTTCGGGGATTTCTTGATTGGGTTGTGCTTCTGTTGAACTCTTCGACTCTGCTGTGATTTTCACAACCGCAGGAGATTTAGATTCAATTAAATCAGTGAATTCGGGAAAGGAACGCGCATCAGCTGTTAACGTCCAGATGATGGTCGTTAATAAAATACTCAATATTGAGAACCATGATTTTAATTGCATATATACTTCCTCATTAATTTATCCTACCTCTGCTCAACAACAAAAATGGCAATATGATCCTACAAAAATTGAATCCACGATCGTACTTTATCTGGAGTCAACAGCTACTAATTCAAGCCCGAAGCGCATTTTCATTAAAAATAATTATTTCTTCTCGATCTACTATTACTGGCTGAAAGCGCGGATCATATCGATATTTATACGAATAAAATCTAATCGCCATACCACCCAAAAACAGACCTACAACAGCCATCGCAATAGTTAACGATTCACTTGCGTAGTAGCTATGAGCAAACGCACTCGTGGCAAGCATTAAACATAGAGGCAACAGATATAGAAGTAGCGATGTATTTACCACTATATTTTCTGGTAAACCAATAGTGATAGATTGATCAAGCTGATAGTAATTAGCGTCTCCAGCCGGTAATAAAACTCGTAAATAATTTGGTTTTGCCTCCATACTTGCAAGTAAAGATTGCCCACATCCCTTTTTTGCAGCGCATGAACCGCAAGTCGATAATTGAATAGTCTCTACCCAAACCGCTTCATTATCTATTGCTACTATCCGTGCTTGCTCTTTTAACATGTGATGTAGATCCACTTATAAATAAAATAGTTTGATAATATTTTAGCTAAACACTGCTATCAATAGGTATATACACTTAATTAATCAAATAGGTTTAATAAATGCTGCAATGCGTATTGCAGTAGCAGTTGGTATTTCACCGACAACCGCGATAGTTTTATTAGACTTGGAAGATTCTGGTGTTATAACAACGACTGTTGCACCATGCCTGGCCGTTGCCCGCTGTAAGTTTTTAGCATTACGCTTAATAATAAACACAGATATAGAGACTAGACCATCGGCAAAGATTAACACCTGCTCACCTTGTGCCGTAATTCGATTACCAACAGAGATAAACCCTTCAGGCAACCAATCCGCACGCCATGCGGGTTCAAACTGCTCTGTATAGCAAGGCTCAGCTTCGGGTACACGCCAAAGATAATCAGATGCTCCGGTAAACTCTAGTTGCGATTCGGGGCTGGAAAATTCAATCGCAACAGTTTGAAGGCGCTCAATGATGACTTTTTTATGGTAAGTAACGACTCTCAATAAAAGTCCGGTTTCTTTATCAATACTATATTCATAGGCATAACGCAGTGAATCTTTAGGCAGAATTCCGAAAACGATTGCCTCTCGATCTGCGATTCTCTCTACTCGTTGTGCATTTAACGTATACGCCGATAGCAGTGACTCTGATAATACCGTTGGCCATAAGCCCCAACGAGTGTCGCCACTCAGGCAAGCATTTAATTTTTGCTTACGAATAACTTGACGTCGAGGGCCATCCATAAATATAAGTTGCTCCTGTGCGACATTGTCTTTCACTTTGTGCAGCAACCGGTAAGTTGTAATGAAACCGTTAGCTTCATAAGTCATTAAGCTGTGATAATTAACAATTTTATTAGCGGTTGATATTACTTTAAACAAGCTTGATAACGAATCGATTACGATATGGTTGGATACAGATAGTTTTTTTGAATCAGCTTGAGAGGATGAACTAGAATCATTGTCTGTGATTACAGCGACTGATGGTTCTCTAATATTACTCGAGGGAAGTGTCACTGGGGACTGAGAAGCCAACTCTCTAGCACCTAGACTAGGCATAGAACACAAGAGTATGGCTATAATTAATAGTAAATGCATTGGTACTAAAAAGCCTAAATATAAATTTGTGGCTTAATAATACTATTTAATGAATTTAACCACTACTAATTAATATTTTTAACTAACCACTTTTCGCGCATAGAGTTAATCCTTAAACTACTATTCACTGTCGGGAACTCTAACAAACGGTGTAATACCATTTTGAGTATTCTGAGTGGCATTTTCTGCATGTTCAAGCATCAAGCGATTAACTTCTTGCTTCATGTCGTCGACTTGCTCTTGGGTTGCATCATTAATGATAATGGGTCTTTGTTGCGGTGCTTGTGCTTGAGTGCCAACTGCACGCACTGTTGTGTCTACATCTAAAATAGGCTGTCCCGACACTGGAGCAACGGGTATTTCGGGAGTTATTGCTACCGAGTTAGTTGCATCACTGGGGCTAAATTGAACACCGATAACAACCGCACCGGCAACAGAGGCGGCAATTGCAAATCGACCAAGATTCGACCATAAGTTCACTACCTTGGCTTTAGTTGTCGCTTTCTTAACATCGCTGTCAGCTTCAATATCATCAAATAGTGAGGGCTCGTTAGCTATTGACGCAGATATAGAACTAGACAAATCGATTGAGCCAAAGCCTGAATCACTGTCTTTACGCATAGCCGCACTAGCTATATGGTAACGCAGCCAACGCTGATCTAAGTCTGCATCTTCAGATTTTAGCACTCGTCTGATCTCAATATCAGATGCCTCTCCATCCATTAAAGCAGATAGCGATTCATTGATTTGTTGCTCGGCAGATTGTTCAGTAGATGACATAAATAGGTACCAAAAAAATTATTAATATGGTTATTATAAACTTCAGACCCAACACTTATAACAAAGTTCATAAAAAGTTCAAAAATAGTTATCTTTTTTAATTAAGCTTTAGTTTCAACTATAGAACGCTAAAGATTGGAATTATTATATAGCCTTAATTGTTACATTAATGGTTTCACGACCTTGTCAATCGCCTCTCGAGCACGAAAAATACGTGACCTTACAGTACCGACGGGACATTTCATGATCTCGGCGATCTCTTCGTAGCTAAGCCCGTCCATCTCTCGTAATGTAACTGCGGTTCGAAGATCTTCGGGTAATTGAGAAATAGCCTTTTCTATGGCCGCCTGCAATTGATCACAAAACAAGCTACTTTCGGGCGTATTAAAATCTTGTAGGTTATCGTTACCGACAAAATATTCTGCATCATCAATATCGACATCCGATGCAGGCGGTCTTCGACCTCGGGAAATCAAGTGATTTTTAGCCGTATTAATAGCGATGCGGTACATCCACGTGTAAAAAGCGCTATCACCACGAAAATTCTCTAAAGCACGGTAAGCTTTAATAAATGCCTCTTGAACAACGTCGTGCACATCTGCTGAATCGCGAACATAACGGTGTACAACAGAAATTATTTTATGCTGATATTTTAATACCAATAAATCAAATGCCCTCTTGTCCCCTTGTTGAACACGTTTAACCAACTGCTGGTCATTGTCCTGCGCTTTCTGCGCGGCCATAGCCACTCCCTAATATCTTACGATAATGTGCGTATAACCAAGCTTAGCCTTAGTTATCGATAAATGATTGTGACAATATACAAGGTTTACGAAACTTTTAAATTTTTATATAACTAATCCGACTCAATTTATTCTGATAAGTTCCGAAGTGTTATACTCCACGTATATAAAAAGCTTAGGCTAACAGAGTAATCTACCCATGAACCAGCATTTCAGTCACGACATTCTTATCATTGGCAGCGGCGCTGCCGGACTCGCTTTGGCCTTAAATTTATCGGAACACTCTAAAATAGCTATTTTAAGTAAAAATAGATTAAAAGACGGCTCAACTTGGTGGGCACAAGGCGGTATCGCTGCAGTGCTTGATGATAAAGATTCAATTGAAGCACACGTCAAGGACACCGTTAAGGCCGGAGGCGGTTTATGTCACCTAGATGCTGTTACTTTTACCGTTGAAAATAGTGCTGACGCAATAGCGTGGCTCATTAAGCAAGGGGTTAATTTTACCCGCAATACTGATAATGATGACTTTCATTTAACTAAAGAAGGCGGTCATAGCCATCGGCGCATCATTCACAGTACCGATGCTACCGGTAAAGAAGTTCATCGCACCTTGATAGAGCGCCTCAGAGCGGCTAAAAATGTTGATGTTTTTGAACAACATATCGCTGTTGACCTAATACAGCAAGCCGATGCTTCAAGTAAGCGACTGCGTTGCAGCGGGGCTTATGTCTACGATCGAGAGCAAGATTGTGTTAGTTCATTTCAAGCTAAAATTGTTATTTTGGCGACGGGCGGCGCCAGCAAAGCCTATTTATATACAAGCAACCCAGACGGTGCCAGCGGCGATGGTATTGCCATGGCGTGGCGTGCCGGCTGTCGTATTGCCAATATGGAATTTAATCAATTTCATCCCACCTGCCTGTATCACCCTAAAGCAAAAACTGTCTTATTAACCGAGGCTCTGCGAGGTGAAGGCGCTTACTTAAAGCTCCCTAATGGCGAGCGTTTTATGCATCGCTTTGATGAACAGAAAGAACTTGCCCCACGCGATATTGTTGCTCGTGCTATTGATCACGAAATAAAACGCCTAGGCTGCGATCATCTATATCTAGATATCAGCCATAAACCGGCAGAGTTTATTAATGAACACTTTCCAAATGTAAAAGCAAGTTGTCTGCAATATGGTATTGATATTACTAAAGATCCTATTCCTGTTGTGCCTGCGGCTCACTATACTTGTGGTGGGGTTATGGTTGATAAAAATGGACAGACTGACCTACTAAATTTATATGCCATTGGCGAGACATCGTTTACTGGCTTGCATGGAGCCAATCGGATGGCGAGTAATTCTTTGCTTGAGTGCGTAGTTTATGCTCGATCAGCGGCTGAGCACATCAAGCAAAACATTGATCAAATTCCTGCTACAGATACACCCAACGACTGGGATGAATCACGTGTCAAAAATTCTGATGAGGACGTTGTTATTGCGCATAACTGGGATGAGTTAAGACGATTTATGTGGGACTACGTTGGCATTGTTCGCACCCAAAAAAGATTGGAGCGTGCACAACACCGCATCAAATTACTGCAAAGAGAAATTTCAGAATATTACAGCAATTATAAAGTAGGCAACGATTTGATTGAACTTCGCAATCTAACAACTGTTGCACAATTAATAATACGTTCAGCCATGGAGCGCAAAGAGAGTCGAGGCTTACACTACTCTCTAGACTATCCTAATTTAAGTCGTGTGGCTCGCGACACTATTTTGGTTCCAACTAACTTTGCGGCGCAAAATATTGTGGTCGACAAACTTGATTAGTGTTGTTTATGATTAAATAATTATGAAACAACAAGCCATTATTTAATAACTAGTTCAAGGAAGAATTATAGTGAAAACTCCTCCACCCAAACTACCGCCATTCGACAATTCAATTTCACCTTTATTTTTTCCTTGTTTGTGAAAGCTCGCAATTTTTGCAGCAAAAAATAGTCCTAAGCGTGTACTATCAGCACTACTATTTTTATTGTTTTCTGGCAATGCCGCCTGCAACATAAATTCAGGGAAGCCAAGACCATCATCCTCAATGACAATAAATAAATGTTCATTCTTGATTGATGCCGATAATTTAATTTTAGATTTAGCATAGCGTATAGAATTGATTAAAATATTATGAATTACATTGCCTAATAACTCATTATCAAAGAACCATATTAAATTTTCGTCGCATTCGACGTCGATTTCAATATTTTTTATTTTAAACAGAACATCGTTTCTGGCTATTTGATCTTCAAATGTTTCAATCACATAGTTTT
The DNA here is from genome assembly GCA_047633635.1 of Cellvibrionaceae bacterium. Classification (GTDB taxonomy): domain Bacteria; phylum Pseudomonadota; class Gammaproteobacteria; order Pseudomonadales; family Cellvibrionaceae; genus CANLBN01. The sequence goes on from JBLIFG010000008.1 coordinate 54,009, forward strand.
CATCGATGGAGAATTGCAGACTTCTATTTTGAAGACGATAGATATTTAATAACTGTATTAATTCTGAATTAATCCGCGATGCTTCATATTGTAATGTAGAGATGTGTGTTTTTTGTTTGTCATTCTCTGGCGGTGAATCCTGTATCATTTCCTCTAAGGAGCCGAGTAACATCGATAGTGAATTTTTCATATCATGGACACTAGATGCTAACACAAATGAAAAATCTAACTGTTCGACTTGTGCCTCGTCAGCGGGCTCTAAGACGCCTTTCATCAGCGCATCTATTTCGTCTGTATTAGACATTATTTTCTCCTTTTTTGACAATTAAAGCGCTTAATATACCTTGCAATTTTTGGCAGCGTTCAAAATTAGTATCGCTATTTTTTATTTGAGATTTAAGCAATGTTAATATGCTTTTACAGCGTTCGACACAAGCTTGATCTTTACCAACATCCTTAATATGACCTAATAATGCTTGAACTAAATTTAATTTAACCGTAGTAAAGCTTGGATACTTTTTCTCTAGTTTAGTAAAACAATCAATTGCTGATAGATAATTTTTTTCTTTATAAAAATCAATTCCTTCCTTATTTTCTTTTTGCAATGTTTTTTTTCCGCGCTTACTAACAGGCTCATGCATTAGGCAATCAATTTTTTCTAAAACGGATTCATTATTGCTATATTTTTTGACCAGCTCTTGAGACTTTAAATTTGCTCGATCTAGCTGTTTATTAAAGATATGATAATTCACAAGCTCTATTTCTATATCTGGCGATATGTTCTCTTGCTTTTCTAATGAGTGTAAAATGGGGTCGAGCAGATCCTTAGAATTTTTATACTGCTTTTGCAAGCTTAATATCTGACCTGAATATATTTTTGCCATTACCTTAATCTCTGGCATTACCTCATCTCTATAATTAACTTTTGATAATATATTCGTAACCTCTCCTACAAGATCATTAGCTTTAGCTGCGTCTTGCGCGTAAAATCGAATAACTGCCTTCGAAAAATTGATTTGATTGCGTATATTAAAATACGGCGTATTCGAGCCATAGCGAAGTACTTTGCGATATGCATTGGCAGCTATCCCTGCATCACCATTTTTCATCGCCACCTTGGCAAGTGACAACTGCCTAGGTAATGACATGGGTGAAACTTCAACAGCTTGTTGAAAAATAATTTGTAGTTGTTCATCATCGCCTAACACCTGATAAGCCTGCGCTAGAACGTCGTAGGCTTTCATACAAGAAGGTTTGACTCGAATAATATCCTTCAGCCATTCAATAGCTTTTGCTGTGTTACCGCGAGCTAGCTGAATTCTAGCTAGACCGACTTGAGCCCAATCTAGAGATCGTACTTCTAAGGTAGTCCGACAGATTGTCTCCGCTTCATCAAATTTTTGTGTTTCTATATAAAGCTCAGTCAATAATTTTTGACAATCCATACTGTAATGTGATTTTTCTACTAGCTTTTTTTCTAACAATCTAATACATGAGCTTTTATCTTTCTTACCTAGATGATTATAGATATCTAACAACTCTTTGCGTTTATTTAACAGGCGCTTAAGACGTTGTTCTATTGTTTTGGTAGATATAGGTTTAGTCAAATAGGCGTCGGGCTCGCAGTCGTAAGCCGACATCACAACATTACGACTCGTCTCAGCAGATAATAAAATGAAGACGTCCTCGGGCTTAATGCGGCGACTTTCTCGCAGCTCTTCTAAAACTTGTTGGCCATTTTTCCCCGATCCCAAATTATAGTCACAAAAGACTAAATCGTAGTGGTTTCTTTTAAATGCTTTTAGGGCTTCTTCACCAGATTTAACGCTGTCAATGTGGTTAAAACCTAGTTCTCGTATTATTTTACTAAGTGTTTGTCTAAAACTATTGAAATCATCAACAATCAGAACATGTAACTCGCTATAAGCTGAAGGGGACATAAAAGTTAACTTTGAATAAACGATCTATTCATCATAGACCATTATTTAACAACTTGCTGATCATAAAGAGATTGATTGTGGCTTGCTTTATCCATCGCTATAATCACTATCTTTATAATAGTCTGGTTCTTTATGTCCGATCAACAACCCTTCGATACTTTGTATTCAGATAAACTGGCCGATATTAGTCATTTCAACTTTAATGACGCAGTTGTCAATGTATTTCCCGATATGATTAAGCGCTCGGTACCAGGCTACAACACAATATTAGGCATGATTAGTGATATAGCCGGTCGATATGTACAGGCTAATAGTCATTGTTATGATCTAGGTTGCTCTCTCGGTGCTGCTAGTATTGCCATGCGCAATGGCATTAGTGCCGATAACTGCCACATAATTAGCATTGATAACTCACCAGCAATGATCGATCGCTGTAAAACTATTATTCATACAGCTAGTCCTCATGCATCGCGCTCAACTCCAATCAGGTTAATTTGCGATGATATAGCCAATATAACTATTGAGAACGCCTCGATGGTTGTTTTAAACTTTACGTTGCAGTTCATCCCCGTAGATAAGCGACTGCTATTATTACAAAAAGTATATGACGGCTTATTGCCTGGTGGCACCTTAGTTTTATCGGAAAAAGTGGTTTTTACTGATGAGCCCCACCAGCAACTGATGACTGAGCTTTATCATAATTTCAAACGGGCCAATGGCTACAGTGAACTTGAAATCGCGCAGAAGCGAACTGCACTCGAAGCAGTCATGCGACCAGAAACCTTAGAGGTACATAAGCAGAGATTGAAAAACGTGGGCTTTAATAGTGCCGACACCTGGTTTCAATGTATGACCTTTGCCTCACTTATCGCCATAAAGTCTTAATCAATACGCTAATATAAAGCCCATAATATATATGATTGATAAATATACCTCCCTACTTAACTTTTTAGTGGTCGCAAACCAAACTAACTGGGAAACACAACTACGCACTGATATTGCTAAAGGTTTGAGCTTTCAGCGCTTTGGTGATCTTTTCGAGTGGGCCGATGCTCTTAGTCAGCTGCCCGACATTGCCACTGAAAACATTAATTTGAGGGATGGAGTGACCATTGGCGTGGCCAAAGATTTAAGTGCAACTCAACAACATACACTAAAACAATTATTTGAACGCTTAATGCCTTGGCGTAAAGGCCCTTATGCGTTATTTGATATGCAGATTGAAACCGAGTGGCGCTCGGACTGGAAATGGAATCGTATTGTGGAACATATCAAGCCCCTCGCTAATAGACGCATATTAGATGTAGGCTGTGGCAATGGCTATCACTGCCTACGTATGCTCGGTGCTGGCGCTGAACGCGTTATTGGTATTGACCCCTCCCCCCGTTTTGTTATTCAGTTTTTAATGCTGAAGCATTTTTTAGGTGATATCCCTGTCGATGTCTTACCCATTGGCATAGAGGCTTTACCCAATAACTTGCGGTTTTTTGACACTACTTTTTCAATGGGAGTTTTTTACCATCGACGTTCACCGATGGATCATTTAAGGGAGTTGAAAGCGACATTGAAGCCTGGTGGGCAACTCGTTTTGGAAACACTTATTATTGACGGTGAACTTGGGGAATGCCTAGTGCCAGAGGGGCGCTATGCAATGATGCGCAATGTATGGTTTTTGCCATCGGCACCAACGCTTTTGAGTTGGTTAAAAAAAGCAGGCTTTTCAAACCCTAAACTAATAGATACTAGCACCACGACTATCGCGGAACAGCGCTCAACTGCATGGATGCGTTTTCAGTCGCTAGCTGATTTCCTGGACCCCAATGACCCCTCTAAAACAGTAGAAGGTTATTCAGCTCCATTGCGCGCAACCTTCATAGCAGATGCTATTTAAGCCTATTAAAAGGCTACGCATTAAATCACTTTGAGCCTATAATACGTAAGACATTATGAATCAGATAGAAAACACTAGTGTTTTGAAGTGCTACAGTAAAAGAAATTACTCAAAATGCATTTGTTCCGGTCAACAAAAAAATTTAATTCATCATTAAGCAATAAATGAGTCTTTAATTTGATCGCACCATTGTTTAATTCTGATATCGGTTAACTCTTCTTGTTGATCTTCATCTAAGGCAAGCCCAACAAACTGGTTGCTGACTTTATCAAAGGCTTTTGATGCCTCAAATTCATAACCTTTAGCTGACCAGTGCCCTATGATCTGCGCACCATTTTTAACAAGTACGTCATTAAGCATGCCCATGGCATCTAAAAAGTAATCCCCGTAGCCAAATTGATCGCCAAGACCAAATAAAGCGACAGTTTTGCCCGCAAAATTTACCTCTTTCAAATCATCCCAAAACTCTTCCCAGTCTGACTGTATTTGTCCGAAATCCCATGTGGGTATGCCGAGTATCATTAACTGATAATCACTAAAGTCTAACTGAGTTACATCGGCTATATCACGAACATCAACCTCAGATTCTTCAAATTGAGATTGAATACGGTAAGCCACCGACTCTGTATTGCCCTCGTCACTACCAAAAAACAATCCGATTTTCATTTGTTATTCCGCTCACAGTAATCTTTATTACAAGGTGTTGAATGGGTAAAATCTACTAAAAAACAATCTTATGACTTTGCCGCTTAATACTCATCAAAACATAATATATAGGTTAATTGACTAAATGCATGCACTAATCATACAGCGCGTATGATTATACGTTTAAATAAATAAGGATACTTTTACAAACGGCAATAATTTACCGCTTTCAGTTAAAAATTTGTCTTCTCAACTTAATAGCCGGCAATAATATAGTCAAAATACTGACCCATTCTGATCTAAAAAAAAGAATGCAATCTAAGCTGTTGTTTTTAATCAATTTTATTATAAGATAAAAGTTGGCATAGGTTTAGCATTAATTACTGTAAATAATAAAGTTATATTAAATTAAATGATGTTATTGATAGTGATCAACTAAAGGTATTCAGTAAAAAACAGCAATAACCACTATTAATATTTTTAGTAATAAGAGATTAATTCAAAGGTAGACAAGTATGGCCTCAATCGTCAGTACACGATCAAGTTTACAAAAGCGTGATAATCAAACTGAAAGCTACTCTATTGCAAACACGGCTCAACAAGAGTTAGGTACTAATGCAAAACATAAATTAGCTGCTTTGCTACAAACTACAATTGAAATAGAGCCGCTGTTTGAATTATTTTTTGGACAAGTTAAAAGTTTACTAAAATTAGGAAGTTGCCATTTTGTCAATCAAGCCAAAGATATCAAACTCAAACTGGGCACTATAAGTGCACATAACTGCGATTACTCTTTAAATATCCAGCAACAATATTTAGGCAATATTAGTTTCACTCGTAAACACCGGTTCTCAGAAGCCGAATTAGCTCAACTAGAAAACTTACTGAGTACACTCGTATATCCACTGCGTAATACAATTAACTACCGCGACGCACTTAATCAAGCTCTCCGTGATCCATTGACAGGCTTGGGAAATCGTGTGGCTCTTGACAATTCGTTAGAATATCAATGGCAAATGGCCCAGCGTTATGAGCAAGATCTTGGCGTATTGATGATTGATATAGACTTTTTTAAAAAAATAAATGATACCTATGGTCATGATATTGGCGATGATGTGATTAAACATGTCGCTGAGAGCATTAAGGTAACAACGCGACAAACCGATATGGTTTTTCGATATGGTGGAGAAGAGTTTCTTGTCTTGCTTAATAAGACAACAACCTTAGGCTCTTCGATCATTGCTGAGCGTATACGTGAAAACATTGAAAACTTGAATCTAGTTGATGCTAAAGGACAATTAATTAAGGTAACTGCAAGCTTAGGTGGCACCCACCTAAAAGCAGGAAGTAGTAAGAGTAAATTGGTTCAAGAAGCTGATAAAGCTCTCTACCTAGCTAAAGAGCAAGGACGTAATTGTGTTACCTTCTACCAA
>JBLIFG010000009.1:0-59107 GCA_047633635.1 Cellvibrionaceae bacterium
GACACATTAGCATCTTCATTAAATTGTATAATGATATCTTCTGGATAAAATTCATCATAGGCCTCTTGATCAACGATATTACCGACAGATACAGATATTGATGGGTTCGATCGGTTACTGGGATTAACCGACGTTGCTACATTATTGGCATCACTGGGAACATCGACAAAAATAGCTTTCGCAGAATCGTTGCTAGCAATGGTCGTACTATTATCAATTTTAATTCGCAACTGACCTTCGTCACCATTAAATTGATAACCACTACTACTATCACCCGTAAAGGGTTGATTGTCACTTTTAAAGCCCGCAAAAATATAATCGCCATTCGAATTTTGTGTATTGGCAATACCCACCAGTTCATCGAGTCTTATATTGACCTCGTCGGCCAGTGATGCGTATTCGCTCGGTGATAATACCGCCGTGTTACCCGCTTGTACTGCCAGCTCTTGAATGCGCTGCAATAAGTTAGTGGCGCCGTTTAAAGACGTTTCTTCTAGCGCTAGATTATTTTCAGCAATGTCAATATTGCGACTAAATTGATCGACTGACGCAATGTTTCTGTTCAATTGCTGGATGCGAGTAGCCGCAACAGGATCATCCGCAGCTGATAAAATGCGCTTTCCTGTTGAGATTTGTTCTTGCGTGCGTACAAGAGCTTGGTTGGCTTCGCTCATACTCGAGTTGGCAAGATTATAAATACTTAATGTCGATACTCTCATTGTCTACTCCGTTTATAACTCGTGATATATGACGCATTACAAACTATTTAATAGCTGATCAAATATTTCACGAGCCACATTAATCACCTGTGCATTGGCAGAATATAATTGTTGATACTGAATTAAATCGGCCGCTTCTTCATCGAGACTCACACCCGAAATAGAATTGCGTAAATTAATAGTTTGAGTCAAGACACTGTTGGCCGCATCGGTATCTTGATTAGAGATGTTGGTTTTAATCCCTACGGTCTCTAATAAAGTACTGTACGAATCGCCAAATGATTGGTCTGGACCAGTGCTATTACGACTTGTCGAGCTTACAATGGTGTTAGCACCTTGCAGATTGCTCAACGCCAGACCATTGCGATTATCAAACGCTGCGTCGGTATTAAAATCTAGGCTAAACTGATCGCCCGCTTGACTGCCACCACTAATACTCGCCTGAATACCAATAAAAGCAGACGAGGCCGTTATTGCACCAAAGATTGCGCTCGTGGCTGGCGTTGTGGTTAGAATGATATCACTCGCCAAACTCACATCAATACGACCACCCACAACCACTTCATTAACATTACCCGGACCCGCAGCCGTGATTGCTACATCGGGGTTTGCGGTGCCGTCGTTAACATTAATACTGCCTGATGATGCTTCAAGTTGTACGGTTAAATCGTCACCTCGTGTCGAATCAATTTTTACAAAATATTCACCGGTACTGGCCTCGAAAGCACTAACCGCCACAATACCTAAGGCGGTTAGATTTTGATTACTGTTAATTTGTGCGGCAATATAATCATTAAAATCTTCGCCGCTGTTAAGTGCTGGGTTTGGCACCTCAGGGTCAAAAACACCTGCAGTTGAAGCCACTAAATCTTCACCATTTAAGGTGATTTGAAAAGGATTGGCTAGTGAACCTAAGCCGTCTAAATCACGCAACTCAACATTATTAAACGCCGTAGCACTAATACCATCAACGTTATCAAGTGTGCCAGCCGTTGCACGCGCACTTGCATTAGCAATAGAAGTAATAGTTCTAGTTGAAATTGCCCCACTAACAGGATCCACTCGTGTAAATATAAAATCCTCAGAGGGGTAATCGTTGTTATCACCAGTAGCCGCGTCAACCTCAGTGCGGCCAGCGGGCAAACCCAGAACTGCACCCTCACTGACGACCGTGGTTTGGCCAACATCGGTAGGAAATAAATTATTTTGTATACCCTGCACATAAATTTGATTGCGAATAGGCGGATCTAGCTGTATCGGGTTTGCCAAATCAGAATTATCTAAAATGTCATAGCTTGTAGGCGTGGTAAATTTTACCAGTAAGGGGGGCGAAAACTCTCCAGCTTGAGCAAACAACGGAAGCGTTGTACCCGCTGCGTCATTGACACTCAAAACCTGGCCGGATGAAATTTTTGCGGTGCCCAAATTACCTAAGTTAGTATCGGTTAGTAGCGGACTACCTAAAGCAATATCTGCAACTTGTATCGGGTTAACCGCAAAGTTTTGAGCACCTGAGCGTGTCGGTTGCACTAAAAACTCATCGTTATTACTAAACGTACCCGACTGTAAGTCAATGGAGAGGCCATCAAACTCGATGGTGCCCGGAATAGCGGGTAATGCACCGTTGGCAATTTCTCGATTATCGCTTAGGCGAACCACATTAAAGTTAGTACCACTGATCGAAAAGCGATAATCGCTCGTCGTAAGCTGCGCGGTATCTGTAATAGATACACCCACAACTTGATCACTTGTTTGATTATTAATGCTAGGCAAAACTCGCGCTAGGGTTTTATCACTGCCATTAATATCTGCAAAAATATCTTGGCCAAAATTGTTATTTAAAGTAATACCTTGGGCTTGAATTTCATTAAACTGATCGGCAAGCACTAGCGCGATACGCCCAAGATCATTAAATGTTGGGTCGATAACATTGGCTTCAAAATCTAATAGACCACCCAATTGTCCACCGGAAAGCGTGTCATTAATAGGCGTCGTAAAACCCGCTGCGAAGATATCAAATTGATTCGGATTAAATTCATTTTGTTCTGCACTTAGCGCATTTGATTTGGTGCCAACCACTACAGGAACCCCGTTACCAACGGTGACATTGACCTGATCACCCTGCTTGAGTACTTGCACGCTGACTAATTCCGAAAGCGAGCGTAACGCCTCGTCGCGCTGATCGAGTAAATCGTTAGGCGTATTATCAGCAGAGATGCCCTTGGCTGAACTGATGGATACATTGAGTGAGGCGATCGATGACGCTAGCATGTTTATCTGTTGTACCGCTGTTTTAACATTGGCATCAACGCTATCTTTAATAGTTTCTACGCGTTCATAGAGTCCATTAAAACGATTTTGAAGGCCTTCTGCTTGACTGATAAGTAGTTGCCGTGCAGGTGTTGACGTGGGATCGTCAGTCGCATTTTGTAGCGCTGAAAAGAAAGATTCGAGACCCATCGTAAGACCCGGACTGTCGCTAGAAATAGCATCATTGAGTTGCGTAATACTGTCATTGTAGGCTTGCAAGCCACTTGAAAGACTGGTGTCTTGTCTGATTTGTGTCGTCACAAAACCATTGATAGTACGCTCTATACTGCTTGTTTGCGCGCCATTACCCACATAACCTGCACCCGACAGTTGCCCACCCGCAGAGGTGATCTCTGTTGATTGGCGGCTATAGCCCTCTGTATTAGCATTGGCAATATTATGGCCGGCCACGCGCAAAGCAGTTTGACTAACCTGTAAACCACTTAGACTAACGCCGAGTAAACCACTCATGAGCGTACTCCATTATTTTTGCAGTTGTTTTTAAGCTCAACTAACCTTGGCATTGTTAAACTTTTTATTAGTAACCATTTAAGTTGTAGTAGGCGATCGCACATATTATTGACTCACAAAGTAATCGTTAATAATGGCGTTTATTTTTTTAGCATAACTTGGATCGGTGGCATATCCCGCCTGTTGTAGTTCGTTCACGTAGGCTGCGCTGTTATCGACAACTGTTAAGGCTTTTTCATAACGCGGCTGCTTAATAAAATTTAAGTAATCGTCGAAAGATTCGCCAATGCTGTCGTAGCGTCTGAAATTTGCCGACTCTTTTTGGGCAACACCGTCTCTGTATTCTATCGTTGGCACATTGACCGAGTGACCCTGCCAACGAGAATCGGCTTTAATATTAAATAGATTAAACGATGTTCTACCATAACGATCTTGTATAGTGTGCTCACCCCAACCTGTCTCTAGTGCAGATTGAGCCACTAATACTTTTGGATCTACACCTAACTCAGCCGCGGCTTTTTCAGCATAAGGCAGCATTGCTTTAATAAATTCATCGGGACTTTTTATATTTTTTAATACACCCTGATCATTTTTACTTTTTTGAATCGATTCAAAAGAGTCACTGTAAGGGTTAGCAACCGCTCGCCTCTGTGGATCAATACTAGCTCCCGTCGTTTTATCAGCGACAGAATTTGACCCATAGCTTTGGCTCAACTGTCGATACAGCGAATCGGCCAAACCAATGCCCCGCCCTTCGGTTAAGGACAAGCTCCATTGATTGTCCAACATACCTTGACGAAACTTCATCTCCGAGGTATTCAGCGGATTATCTTTACCAAAAGCTTCATTGGCTGCGCGCATATTTTTTAACATCATTTGAACAAACATAGACTCGAATTGTTTAGCCACTTTTTTTAACGCTAAAGCTTCATCGTTTTTACCCAAACGCTTAATGTCGTTCAACTGATTCAAATCGGTATAAGACTGCCGAGATTGAATTTGATCTAACTGTGTGGGTAAATTATTCATCTATTTAGTTCTACTTTTTAATTCTATGTAGTCAACATTAACTATTTACCAACCTGTGTAATAAAAAAGTTATTCACAAGCTGTTGCTCGTATCGGTAAAAGTTATTCAAGTTATACACAACTAAATAACAATTTATTAAATCCTTCTATAGCCCCTATATAACGACCAGCTCTGCTTTTAATGCCCCAGCCTCTTTTAAGGCCTCTAAAATTGCCATTAAATCTCCCGGTGCTGCGCCCACGTCATTCACTGCTCGCACAAGATCATTTAATGTGGGTCCAGGAGAAAATTTAAACATCGGATTTATTGCTTGCTCTGCGGTTAGATTGGTATTGGGAGCAACAACCGTCGTCCCATCTGCTAATGTATTGGGCTGACTCACATCAATAGTTTCAGAAACCGTGACCGTCAAACTACCATGAGTGACGGCAACGGGAGACACACGCACATGATTGCCGACGACAATGGTGCCCGTGCGCGAATTGATAACGACACGCGCTGAAGCCTCACCAGGTTTTACTTCTAAGTTTTCAAGCAGCGAAATAAAATCAACCCGCTGTGAAGGATTTTTAGGGCCATTAACTTGAATAGATATGGAATCGATTGCCCGAGCAACATCGGGCCCTAGCAAATCGTTAATGCTATCGGCTACACGTTTAGCACTGGTAAAATCGGAGCGATGTAAATTAAAAATAATAGGCTGTCCCGAAGCAAATGCTGTTGGTACTGAGCGCTCAACTGATGCGCCGTCGGGAATACGCCCTACGCTCGGAATATTGATGGTTAAACGCGAACCGTCTGCACCGCCAACGCCTAGGCCACCAACCACTAAATTACCTTGTGCGAGTGCGTAAATGTTTCCATCAACACCTTTTAACGGCGTCATTAATAAAGTACCACCACGTAGACTTTTTGCATCTGCTATTGAAGACACTGTAATATCTAAGCGCTGCCCCGGTTTTGCAAAAGCAGGTAACTCTGCATGTACCGCTACTGCTGCAACATTTTTAAGTTGTAGGCGCGCGCCCTCTGGAATCGCAATACCAAATTGTTTAATCATATTGAGAAAAGACTCGCGCGTAAAAGGCGCTGAGGCCGTGTTATCACCGGTGCCATCTAAGCCCACAACTAAGCCATAACCGACCAGTGGGTTGCTACGTATACCGTCAATGGTGGTAATATCTTTGATGCGCTCGGCATAGCTTGTCATTGAAAATAACAAAATAAAAATGCTAGCAAGCGCAAAACAGATAAATCTTTTAGTCGAACATATTTTCATAAACTAACCATTAAATAATTAATTACGGTGAGCCGTGACTTCTACAAAGGCCAATACGGGCCATTAAAAAATCGTCCTAACCAACCTTGTCTTTGTGAATCTGCCAACTCGCCAGTGCCACTATAAGCAATGCGTGCATTGGCAAGCTTTGTTGAAGAAACCATATTGTCGAGGCCAACATCTAGCGAACGCAACATGCCACTTATGCGAATATATTCATCACCCGTATTAAGTTTTAACCATTTCTCGCCACGAATCACTAAATTGCCATTAGGCATAACATCGGTGATGGTCACACTAATATTGCCCTGTAGTCGATTGCTCTGATCGGCACTGGCATCACCCTCGAACTGGCGACTGTGATTGGCGCTGGTCGGCAGTGTAATGTCGCCAATAAGTGGAATTTTTTTGGTGAGATCTTTACCTAATAGAGTGCCTGCACCATTTTCTAACAAAGAAATACTACTATCTTTGTCCACGCCAACCGTACTCGATTTCGATGACACTGTGCGCTCATCTAAGACAACAGTGATAATGTCGCCAACACGATGTGCATTGGTATTACCAAATAAAGACACACCATAGCCGGGAACAAATAAACTACCCGTGATAGGCTTTGGTTTTACTATAGTTGGCGCTACAACTGGCGCAAAACTCGGATCATCAGGTTTTATAATCTGCGCACTTTGACAGGCGGCCAACACCAACAGACTGCAGACTATAGCTATTTTTTTAATCGCGGTTATCATCAATAATTTACCTATTAGGCATTTATAAATTTTGTGAAATATACTGCAACATTTGGTCAACGGTAGAAATCACTTTTGAATTCATCTCATAAGTGCGTTGAGTACTAATCATATTAACCAGCTCCTCAACGACTTCTACGTTTGAATTCTCTAATGTTCCCTGAAGAATTTCACCGAGTCCGTTTAGACCCGCCGTTCCAGTTTGCGCATCGCCACTGGCAGCAGTGGGAGTGAAAATATTACCACCTTGTGACTGCAGGCCTGCAGGATTTACAAAGTCGGCTATTTGAATGTTACCTAATTGCTGTGCATTCGGATTACCAAAAATAGTGGCCGATACGGCACCATCGATACTAATGGTTAAGTTGCTTGCGTTCTCCGGTACGGTGATATTGGGTTCTAATAAGTAGCCTGCTGAGTTAACAATTTGGCCCTCACTGTTCAACTGAAAGGCACCATTGCGCGTATAGCCAGTCTCGCCATTAGGGAGCTGTATTTGAAAAAAACCTCGACTATTAATCGCTAGATCTAAACCCTGATCAGTTATTTGTAAACTGCCACCCGTAAATTCTTTTTCTGTCGAGACCACTCTAACGCCCGTACCAATCTGTATACCAGAGGGTAGCTGCGTGGTTTGTGATGAAAGACCGCCAGGCTGTCGTTGAATTTGATACAACAAGTCTTCAAAGTTAACACTGTCGCGTTTAAAACCTGTGGTCGACGCATTGGCGAGGTTATTCGAAATAGTTGCAAGGCGTACATCTTGTGCCGCCAAACCTGTCTTACTTATATAGAGTGCCGGATGCATAATTTTTCTCTCTATTTAATGATGTGGTTATCTGTTTTTTTAATAAAAGCAAATGCTAAAGCTTTATGGATTTTTTCAACTAGTGGTTGTTACTCATCGTTGTTAACCATTGGTCTGCAATAATCGCGCCGATGCTTCAGAGTTTTGTTTAGCCGTCTCCATTACCTTCACCGACATTTCATATTGACGCGCCAAGGAGATAACGCGAGTAATTTCATCAATAGGGTTGACGTTACTACCCTCTAAAAAACCATGAGTAAGATTAACGTTAATGTCAGCATCAGTAACGGCTTCATCGTCTTTTAGGTGCATTAAGCCATCTGTTCTTTTTTCTAAAGCTTGAGGCTCGGGGTTCACTAAACGAATACGATCGAGTTGGGTGATTTCCGAAGGCGGTGAACCCTGCAGCACAATACTAATCGTGCCGTCTTTAGCTATTTCTATTTTTTGAAAAGGCGGAAGCGTAATCGGCCCTGCATTACCTAATACCGGCAAGCCATTGCCGGTGCGCAAGAGTCCAGCGTTATCGACTGACAAATTACCCGAGCGCGTAAAAGCTTCACCTTCAACACCTTCAGCATTAAAATTTTGTACTGCAATAAAACCATCCCCGGCAATGGCAACATCTAAATCTCTACCTGTCTGATTGAGGGGACCCGGTGCAAAATTAGAGGCTGGATTTTCAGTGACGGCAAAGGCACGAGTGGGAAGGCCCTCGCCGTAGTAGACGCTCATACTTCTCGCTTGCTCAAAGTCACCGCGAAAGCCATTTGTATTTGCGTTCGCCAAATTATTCGATCGAATAGCTTGAGCTAACATATTATGTTTAGCGGCTGTCATACCAACATATAACGCTTTATCCATGACTCGTCCTCCACTCGATTAATCATTAATTTATTGTGTGTTAGCTTTTAAAAAGTATTTATTAAATTTAATACTGCTATTTTTTTGGCTAAAACTTTTATTAATTATATTATTGCAATAAGAGTGCCAACAAATATGGACTTGGGTTGCCGGGATTGCCCGGCAGTGATAAAAGAGGTTTGCTTGCCTAAGTTTATTTTAGCGGTGTTGAATAGACATTTATTTATATCACTGGTGAGTAAAAGACTTATTTATATAAATTCGCTTGGGATGCGGGTCGCCCGACACTCTCATCAACCAATGTACCAAAGTGTTTAACATAGAAAGTGTTTAACATAGAAAGTGTTTAACATAGAGAGTGTTTAACATAGATACTCACTGACGCGGGGATAAACCAATAAAGGCCGTATCAATAAGCTCAGCGTGTACAGAAAGTTAAAGCGTAAAATTAATGATCAGAAAAAATATAATCACTAGCCCAATAGATATCAGGCTAATGATAAGAAACTATTAACGAATGTTAAGAATAGTTTGTGTCACTGAGTCGGCGGTTTCAATTGTTTTTGAATTAGCCTGAAAGTTTCGTTGTGCAATAATTAGATTAACTAATTGCTCGGATAAATTAACGTTTGAATCCTCTAGTGCGCCAGATTCAATAAAGCCTAATGATGCTGTACCCGGAGGGCCAATAAGTGGCACACCTGAGTCGGATGTCTCGACCCAACTAGTACTACCCGTTTGCGACAACCCTTGTGCATTTGCAAAGTCAGCTAAAGCAATTTGTGCTAAATCTCGGTTTTGACCATTAGTATAGCGTGCGACAAGCACACCTTCGTCATTAATAGTAAGCCCGGCTAAGCGCCCAGTTGCGGTTCCATCTTGCGAGCCTGCTCGCACTTCAAAGTCACCAGCAACTTGAGAAGAGCCCGTTAATGAAATATTAAAATTAGAACTTTCTGTGCCAATGGGTGCACCTGCTGCTAGAGGTCCAAGAGCTCCTATTGCCCCGCCACTTGCATTTAGCGGTGTCCAGTTGCTAATGTTAATCGCGTCACTGGCAACATCATCAAAAGTACCATTAGGGCTAAAGAATATATTTTGAACTGCAGCCGTGGCGGTAGCAATTGGGTCTGTAGGATCCGTCGGGGCACCGACATTTTGCCCATCAACTAAAGACACGACCTGCCAGGCATTAGCTGGCTGCGCTGCAGCGTTACTTGGATCATAGGGCTGTTTGATAAAATATTGTTGTAGTACATGCGAGTTACCTAAACTGTCAAAAATAACGGTGGGGGTTGTATGATTAAACGTTGCCGAATCAAGCGGGTTAAAACCGATACCTAACGCCGTTGTTGTCGAAACATCTAATACGGGTGCCCCTGCAATATCAGGATTATCAGTCAGGCTGAAGCCCCCATCTAAAATTATTTCCACGTCGCCCGCAGCATTAACTTGAGACTCTATACCGAGAGCATTGTTTAAGACAGTACTCATAGAGCTCGCATCATCACCTCCACCAGTTGCAGCCGATAAAACTAATGTCGTTGCCACACCTTGTGGATTTGTCACTATTACTGATGTGGCATTATTATCAAGATCACCCGCTGCCGCTGCGCGCGCAGCAGGAATGATAAAGGCAGTTTGTGGTGGCGCTTCTCTTGAGTCTAGATTAATTTCGGTACTCACCTGAACGGTCGTTTGTGGCTGTAGATTAGCCGATGAGACTTCTATATCGCTTATTAGGTTATTAAGATTGCCGTTGGCATCAGCGCCAAAGCCCTGAAGGCGGCCATTGCTGTTATTAACCACAAAGCCTTCTTCATCAACTCCGAAAGTACCTGACCGGGTAAAGCCTTGCTCGCCACTGGTACTTGTAACAAAGAAGCCTGTACCACTAATGGCTAAGTCTAATAAATTGTCGGTAAAAGAAATATTACCTTCTCGAAATTGCTGAGCTATATTTTGTACTCGCACACCACTACCTGCAGACAGTGTTCCTGAATTGCCAATTGATGCGGTATAGACATCGCCAAATTCGGTACGCGACTCTTTAAAACCATTTGTCGATGAATTAGCAATGTTATTACCGGTAACTTCTAAATCTTGGCTGGCTGCACGAATACCACTGAGGGCGATATTAAATGACATGTTATTCTCCTAGTCTACAACACATTTTTTGTGTGAATATTTTTAAGTAAAACCTTTAATCATTATTTAAATTTTAATTAAATTGCTTTACTTCACTTAAATTAACTTGGCCAACGCCAGCGAGGTTTAACATTAATTGATTATTGGCATTAACCGTTACGCTGTTTACATTAGCGGTTAACGCTGTATCTAATTGTTCAATTTCACCATTTTGTGTGGCTAACACTTCAAATCTGAATCGCCCTGATTCGATAGGGTTTGTTGAACGGAAGTTATCCAACTGTCCATTGACTTCAATACGCGTACCATCCCACCGAAAAGAAACCTCGCCAGATGGCTGCGCACCTAATGGAATACTTTCAAGTAACTCGTTACTTTCACTAAAAATATTTACCGACACATCGCCAGATGCAGAGGGCACATCAAAGGTTCCACCTACAAAGCTGTCTTGATCTAGGTCTGCACTCGTGGCGGGAACTGCAACCGCACTACCCACCAGTGCCGAGGCTTGTAATGCTTGGTTAGAAATAGCATTAGCGGCGAAGCTGTCAAAACTTTTATTGAGTTTATCGATACCTTCTACCGAGCTAAATTGTGCTAACTGCGCAACAAACGCCGAGTTTTCTTGGGGGTCTAACGGATCTTGATTTTCTAATTGTGCAATCATTAACTCTAAAAAAGCTGACTGTCCCAACTCGTTTTCCGAACCCGCTGCTGCCGCTTTTTCTTGTTGACGATTGGTCATCGATAAACTGTTTAAAAGCGTGTTGTCTGTAATGCCGTCCATTATCGTCACCTACTCTATTTTTTAATAACGTAATTTTTAATAGCTGTTTAAAAGCTGTTATCTATTACGCGACTATTGACCCAAAGTTAAAACACGTTGCATCATCTGTTTTGCTGAATTCATTACTTCAACATTCATTTGGAATGAACGCGAGGCAGAAATCATATTGGCCATCTCTTCTACAGGATTAACATTGGGATAAAAAACATATCCCTCTTCATCTGCTAGCGGATGTCCGGGCTCATAACGAGGTTGTAGAGGCGCATCGCTCTCTACAATGCCCAATACTTTTACACCAATATTGGTGCCATTATTATCGGCATCAATATCTAAAACATCGTTATTTAAGGCGGTAAATACAGGGTGTCTACCACGATAAGTTTCTTCACTACTCGATGCCGCAGCATCGGCATTAGCTAAATTACTTGCAGTGGTATTCAAACGAATACTCTGCGCATTCATGGCTGAGCCCGCAATATCAAATATATTTGTTAATGACATAATTATTCGCCTCGAATGGCTGACATAAGCCCGGTAAACTTACTGTTTAAAAAGGTAAAACTTGCCTGAAATGCTAGGCCGTTTTCCATAAACTGTGCATGCTCTACTTGCTCTTCGACCGTATTGCCATCGATAGAGGGTTGAGTCGGTGTGCGATACATCATATTGGTATCAGAGGTTAGCGTTTGACCCGCCATATGGCCGCTACTAGTGGTTTTCATCGATGTCGAACCTACAGAGAGTTGACCTTGCCCCTGCAAGATACTTTTAAAATCGATATCACGCGCTTTAAAGCCTGGAGTATCTGAATTGGCTAAATTGTTAGCTAGTACTTGTGCACGCTCCCCGCGAACACGCAATGCCTGCTCGTGAATACCTAATGCTTTTTCAAAGTTAATTGCCATGGTGCTATCCAATTATTTAGAAATATTCTGTCTACATAACCAATTGCAAAGCTTGTGCCAAAAAATTTATTTATATAAGCAACTGATTTTAATGACTATTTAATATTTTTCGGCTTTTTAGAAAGCGGCAATTATTGTCCTAGCTTGCAAAAATTGCCGCTTAATCAGTTGGAAATTTGAGATTGGTGTCTCTGAATGGGCAGGAAGCGCCCAGCATGCGCTAAGAGAGACTTGCTTACCCAAACCTCTCTTAACTCTAAAAGGCAACCCACATAAGTTATGCCTGAGGCTTAAGGCTTAAGGCAAATCGACCAAGATGCTGGGATCGCTCAGCGGCGATAAGAAAGCACTCAAGCCAGGACGACATTATTTAGTCTGCTGATACATGGTTTATGGGGTGCAGACCTGAGACAATTCTAAAATGCAAAGCATCTTAATAATTTTTGATTATTTGTGCGGTATTGTTAGCGCTGAAGGGATTTTAAGATACGCTAATTTTGATGCACTGTTGAAGCTACATCAACAAAGATAGGGGTATATTCTTAAAAGACTTTACTGAAGGTTGCAGGCCATTAAGTGACGTCACCAAGCAATCTATTTTAAGTCCGTTTTCACTAGAATTTCCTCGCCGGTGATCGCGCGAATGCGTTCGTTCAGGCGTGAAGCTAGAAGATCGGGATTAAATTTAGATAGGAAATCATTTGCACCCACTTTTTTAACCATTGCCTCGTTAAAAACACCACTGAGTGAGGTGTGTAAAATAATATGCAGATCTTTTAGCTTTTCATTAGCACGCACTGCCGATGTAAAAGTGTAGCCATCCATTTCTGGCATTTCTATATCGGAGATAACCAGTACAAGTTCGTCGTAAGGATCTTTACCCTCGGCTACCATTTCTTCTAAATAAGTGAGTGCTGCACGTCCATCTTTGCGCAATGTACAGCGAATACCCATTTGTTCAACGACTCGCTGTATTTGCTTGCGGGCAATAGTTGAGTCATCAACTATAAGAATATGTTTTTGAATAACGCGCTCAGACAAACCATCTTCTAATAGCTCAGAGCTAACGTCAGCAGGTAGCGGTGATACTTCGGCAAGAATTTTTTCGACATCGATAATTTCGATTAAGGTTTTATCGTGCTCGGTAACAGCAGTTAAGTAGCTATCTTTACCCGAACCTCCTGGTGGTGGATGAATGTCCTCCCAATTGGTATTGATAATACGCTCGACAGCTTTAACCAGAAAACCCTGTGTAGAACCGTTGTATTCGGTAATTATGACGAAGCTATCTTCAATATTTTCGATCGCATCATTACCAATCGCTAGATTCATATCCATAATTGAAATGGTATTGCCACGCATATTTGCAACACCGCGAACAACACGATGGCGACGTGGCAATTGATTTAATCGCGGACATTGCAGCACCTCTTTTACCTTAAATACATTTATCCCATACACCTGAGTCCCGTTGAGGCGAAACAAAAGTAATTCTAAACGGTTTTCTCCCACCAACTGCGTTCGCTGGTTTACCGAGTCCATGACACTGGCCATAATTATTCCTCTTTAGATATAAATATCCGTTTCAATCGATTGCCCTTGCAGTAGGGTAATAAACTAATCATGTGATCGTCCTATATGCGGCATGCGATTTGCAAACACTCTCTGTAACAACAGATGGTGCCAACTTATTGTCAACATTATCACTGATCTTTATAAAGCATAGGACAAAAATGATGAATGCGACTAATTTTTTATTAATTTTTTCCTACTTTATAATCATAAATCCCGCGTATGCCGTCAAAACTATAGATCACCGAGCATTACAGGCCAATGTTGAGCAATTCGTGTTGGCAAAGGTGATGGCTCAAGTCAATAAAAACCAAGATATAGATGTCAACGTTAGCGTCAGAAAAATAGACCCACGCCTAAATCTTAGGCAATGTGACGTACCATTGGCGTTTGAGCTAAAAGGTCAGACAATTAAACGCAACAATTCGGTCAAAGTTAGCTGCACATCCGCTATTTCACCTTGGTCTATTTACACAATGAGCACCATCTCAGAGGAAATGAATGTCATCACTGCCGGCACCGAATTACCTAGACATCATATTATTACGGCTAAAGACTTGATCAGCTTAAAACAAGATGTAAATAGGTTACGTGGTGGTTATACCACTCAAAAACTTGATTTGATTGGCCAACAACTTATTCGTCCTATACGGGCGGGAACAGTCATTTATCAAAACCAATTACAATTGCCTGTTATTATAAAAAAAGGCGACAAAGTGACTATTGTGACTACCAGAGGTGCGCTGTCAGTTATTCATCAAGGCACTGCCCTTCAAAATGCCAGCAAAGGTGAGCGTGTACAGGTAAAAAATCATGGCTCGAATCGAACGATTCAAGGATTCGCTTTGTCTATCGGGCGAGTCGAGATATTGTAACAATTTTGCCCGTGAATAAAATTATTGTATAATTACAGTAAGCTATTGATAAATAATACATTTTTAAAATTATGGGCTATCATTAAAGGATGACTTCAAATAGTTATCCTTTAATTTTAAAATTTAGCTAAAGTAACTAGTATTAAAGCCGATAACTTTTATGACAACCAAATAATCACAGCAGAGCTTTTGCTGCAAGGTGTTGACTACTAGCCACCTAAGCCCAAGCTCCAGAGCGATTTAATCGCTGTTACATTTATGAAATATATGTACGTAAAGGTATACAGGACAAGATAATGACTATTAATATCAACAATCTTGGCGCTAATAACAACACGCTAAGCAATAATAGAGCATCTGAATCAAACCGTAATCAATCGGGAGATCCAGCAACTCGGTCAGCTGATTTAGCAGCAGACAATTCACCGAAGGATAATGTTGAATTAAGCCCGCAAGCGCTTAGTATGACTAGCCTTGAAGCGCGCATCAACGAAGCACCCGATGTTGATACTGCCCGTGTAGAAAATATTCGCCAATCAATAGAAAATGGCAGCTACAAAATTGATGCCAACGACATTGCCGATAAATTATTAAATAGTGATGCAGTTTAATAAACCTGTTGCATCAGTTTTGTAAGCCTTGTTAGGCAGCCGTTATGCGTTAATTCTCCCGATAACCCTTACGACTCATATTCAAATGAATCCCTCATAAGTAAATTCTTGTAAGTCAATTCTTTACTCAACCTATACGCTCACGATATCTAATCGGCACTAAACACTAGCGCCTATGCTCATCAATTCATCTTAAATATGGTGCTATTAATCGGCATGGTAACCGGCCTGCACCAGTATGAGGGAAGAGAAATCTATGAGTTAAGCTCAGATACCAACGGCGCTCACTTAAGCCCGTCATTCTCGCGACGGCGGGAGTCTATCTGAGACATATCACTATTACTTAGCATAAATTACGGCCGGCAACGTTATACAGGTAGGGAGAAAGTCGATATGAATAATAAAGATTGATGCAGCTCTTTCTCATTTATTGATGTCAAATAGCGAAAAACTTTAAGGATTTTTCTCTTAAACTCCAAACTGGCACTGTCTTTGCTATTATTTAACTAAATAGTCTAGTCATTCGCAAAATAGGGGTTGAAGACAATGGATTCTAAATATTTAAGTACAGTTCACGCAATGATTGAACAAGATCTTGCCACTAGTCGGCAACTGCTTGCCCTATTAGAAAAAGAAACAGACTCGACGCAAGCGCGTGACTTCGCTGCGATGTCTGAATTATTAAAAGAAAAGACGCCATTGTTAGATGGACTTAAAAAGAATGCGCAAATTCGCTCTCAGTTATTACTCTCATCAAATCAGGCCGCTAACGAAAAAAATTGGTCCCTATTACTCGAGTCCTTTAATGATGACAGCGTGAAACAAACCTGGCAGGAAGTAAAGACGACCATAGAGCACTGCAAAACAATTAATAATGTCAACGGTAAATTAATTAATCGTGGTGTTCAATCTCACATGGCATTACTTCAAATAATGCGCGGTAATACACAACAATCTGATCTTTATGATGCGAAGGGTGCAAAGCGCTCGACAAATTATTCAGGTATGTTAACTCAAGCTTAGTCGCTCAAGGATGACCACATGATTATCTTAATTACACGGTTATCATAATTAATAGGCACAACTTTTATCGGTGACGGCCTATTAATTCAGCCGCTTGAGCTAATAGATCATTAAACGCATGGTGCTTTTGTAACATGACGAGATCTTCAGGATGATCGATATCAGCCAATGCCGGCAATTCAAAATAACTTAAATTAAAATCACGCAACTTCGACAACGTCTGCCCCAGAACCGAACTTCCACCCCACTCGATACCCTTAAACAACTCTGCGTTAGGCGCTTTAAGACCCAATAAAACATAGCCACCATCTTCAGCTGGACCAATGACGGCATCGTAATGTGCGAGCATCGAACAAGCTATTTTTAGATATTCGGCACTCAACGATGGGCAATCAGTGCCGACAACAAAAACCCCCTGAATATTTTTATGTGCTTGCACAGCTTTGTTTGCTGTAGTGTTGCTGTGACTATTATCGGCAAAGGTAGTTGCTATTGCGCAAGACAGACGCTCGCCAAGATCGCAGCCTCTTTGTTGGAAAAGTGGTAAGGTTTTCAGATTAGGCATGTCGACTTTAATTATTTTTTCTATAAACGTAGCTTCATCACCGGCAATCCAACAATCTATTGGGCAAATAGCTGGCTCACTCCATTGTGTTAAAACCGTTTTAAGTAACTGACAATGTAGCGCCAGAGAAAACTCTTTTGGTAGTAGTGGTTGCATACGAGTTTTTGCAGCACCTAGTATGGGTGACTTAGCAAAAACTAATAACCGATATTGAGGATAAGCATAATGCCTGTTTGAAGAATCGATAAATGCTGCCATTAAATTATTTTATAGTTGTAGCCATGAATGGAATTAAGCGCTGAAATTAAACGTTTATTCACTAGGACATATTAACAGACAATTTTCACTACTTTTGTTGCAAGCCTTTAGCCTACCGCCCTGGTTTATTAGCTTAAGTAACTTATAAATCCCGGCGCTGTCGCTACAAGACTTACGTTAAAAAGTTACCGTTAAGACATTTTGCCTAGTATTAATAAGATTTTGCTAACTTTTTAGGCGACACACCAATAAAGTATAAAAACCGTAGGCGCCACATAAGTATTATTGTTGAGATGATACCTTTACTTTCCCAACGTCTAGACGACGTAGTCACGGCTTGGTTGATGACAAGCGGCTTAGAGAGGCGCTTTAATCGGCTTGTCAGCTCGACATCTTCCATTAAAGGCATATCTTCATAGCCTTTGAGTGTATCAAAAATATCGCGAACAATAAAAATACACTGATCGCCAGTTGCGACACCCGTTAAGCTCGAGCGAAAATTGATCATCGATTCAATCACTCGGTACATAAAGTGCTGTCCACTAAGCCTTACTTTAAAAAAACCCCATTGATAACCAATTATACTAAGCTGTATCTGCTCAAAATTATTAGAATTAGCAGAAAATTGCGTGTCGGCATGCATAAATAAAAGTGTCTCGCCGGTTGCAACAGCAGCGCCTGCATTCATTTGCTTTGCCCGCCCACAGGCGCTTTTAATAAGATTAACATCATCATATTGGTTAACAATATCAAGCGTATGATCGTTACTGCCTCCATCGACAACAATAACTTCAACTTGTGGCCCTGCGAGCGCTGTTAACTGCTGAAGAAGCTGACCGATAGATGCAGCTTCGTTGAGCACAGGAATAATAATACTCAGCGTCATTTTTATTATCCTAAGCTACGTCTTTTTAATGGGGATCGTTGTTTAATTAACCTAGGGCGCCACCACAACTACTACCCTGCCCTGCGGTGCAACCATAACAGTGCTCGCCAGTCATGATGGCGCCCTCTTCTAAGTTCGCGTCAACGAGTTCGGCAATATGCCAACGCTTCTTATCACTGCCTATAACGGCTGTTGAGCTTTGATCATTAGCAGCCGCAAAGTGCAGCGGCATATCTAACATTTGATTAAAGTCGCAATCGTAGACATAACCTTGCCAATCGATACTCAATAATGTTTTACACATAACATTGTGCAAGTTGTTCTCAGAGTAATTATCTTTCAATAATTGCATATATTCATCGTACAAGCCTTTTGCTAACAACATGCCACCAAAACGACTTATCGGTAAATTAGTAATTGTGAATAGCTCATTAAATTCAATTTTATAATCAGCCCATAAATTGGTTTTGTATTCGCCCTCAAGGGTTACCTGATTAGGTGGTAGGTGGGCGCCGTCAGGATTGTAAACCAAATTCAGCTCTAGCAATGGATCGACGCCATAGCCCAATTTATTGAGCTTTTGCAAGGCTAAGATAGATTCTTGAAAAACACCCTTACCGCGCTGCTTATCAACATTCTGCTCTGCATAGCAAGGTAATGAAGCCGTGATAATAACTTTATGCTTGGCTAGAAATTCGGCTAAATCCTCGTATCCGGGCTCGAGTAATATGGTTAAATTACTGCGATCAATAACACTCACATTGCGCATACTAGCTTGCTCAACAAGATAACAAAAAAGAGGATTCATCTCTGGCGCGCCGCCAGTAACATCCAATGATTTGATATTATGCTTATCGATATAGGCAAGCACACTATCAATAGTCGCTTTATCCATTAATTCGGTGCGTTTGGGACCCGCATTGACGTGGCAATGCGTACAGCTTAAATTACATAAATAACCTAAATTAAGTTGTAATGTTTGCACCGACTCGCGTGCGATCGACGGAAAATCAGTTTTTAATAATAAGGGTTTTGTATCTAGCATAACAACTCCAAAAGACGACCTAACAAAGACAAACATTCTTTCCATAAGTTTATATTATTTGTTAAGGTAAGTCGTTTTGTAACATTTAACTCGCAACTGATCTTAACAAACTAGCCATCATTTAAGCGACAATCAGGTATATCGAATCTTCTCAGCGGACCTTAATGAACAGTTTTTATCTGGCTTTTAGATAAAAAGACGAACTCACTCTCTATTGCTGCTGTTAAGTTCTATGAGTAACTGCGTGTCTTACAATTATTAATTACAGTGAGCACTGACAACTTTACTTTAGCTGTCATCACTCATTTTATAAAGTTATTGTTTTTGCTTAGTTAATAACCTCTGAATAATATTGCCACGACTTTTTCCAATCAACAGATAAGCAACAAAAATCAAAGTGGCTTGTTAAAGAGAGACTAGAGATGCAGCTAGGTAATAGCCTTAAAGCTCACAACCTATGCCAGACAATACTGCACTATCTATTAGTAGTCGGTCAACGAATTGTAATGTTGACAGAAAAAAATTGGCTCTCGAATGTCACATTAAAATAATGTGTGCTGACAGAAAAATGCAACTCTGATGTTTTTTTAATCGCTTGAAGTCGATTAACGTCCGACTATAACTGACTAATAAGGTTGAAAGTAATTAATCACATTTCTTCAACTACAAAGAACGCTACGCTTATCCTCAAAAAGCATTAGGTATATATTAAGAGAGTATTTAACGTATAGGTCATGAGACCAATAGTTTTTAGGCGCTAACAACGACTAATTAGATAGAAAATATCATTAATTGTGGTTATTACTTAGAATGAGAGGCCATTAAGGTTTAATGATTTTAATTTAGCTGACGGCACTGTTAGAATGCCACGCCTGTGCCCCCGTAGTTAAATGGATATAATAGGGTCCTCCTAAGACTTAGTTGTTGGTTCGATTCCAGCCGGGGGCACCATATTAAATAAGTGCCGATAAAGACAGTGCTATTATTTGTCTTTTTTACAAAGTGTCATAAGAATTTTTTTGCTTCTTTATTTAAACCTTCAGAGAGTTCTGTCAAGTTAGCAGACAAAATTAAAATGCTCCTCACAAACTAGCACTTTCCCACTCAACAGGCACACGAAATCTGCTGCCATATTTCAAATGACTTGCTCCTCAAAAATCTGTGGTTCGAAGCGCTAAGTAGATGTCGACCCACACGAAAAAGATTATGGACTTGACCGTGAACCGAAAGGAACCGTTGTGCATGACCGGAGGCTTTGAAACCTCGCATCTGCCGATCCTGTGCTCGCGTATGTCCATGTGATACTTCGCACGATTATTGGCATCACGATCGTAGCAATGCATTGAAGTAGGCATGACTGTTTTTCTCGCCGCCCCGTAACTTGGTAGCTTGTCTGTCACAATTTTCTTGGCAGAGTATTCTTGCCTCTTTTATTAGTTTTTTGAAGAACGGCACTGCTGCACCTTTATTCTTTCGTTTTTGAACCAGTCAATCGATAACATCTCCATCTTGGTCTACGGCCCGCCACAGTTACAGTCTCTCACCTCGGACTGCCACAATGTACTCTTCATCCATGTATCAAGTATCACCAAGCTGGCCTCGGCATTTCCTGTTTTTCGAGCATATTCGGGGCCAAATTTGATGCACCAATTGCGAATGGTTTCATAAGTAACGGTAATTCCACGCTCCGCCAAAAGATCCTCTATATCGCCAAAACTTAAACAGTACCGATGGTATAACCATACCGCATGACTGATGATTTCGGGTGGAAAACGATATCCGTAGTATCGCTGATTTGTTTTATTCATACGGCTAGATTGTACAAATCGTCACGAAGTTGACAGAACCTCATTTCTCTTATGGCAAGGCTTCAAGATCATCAAAGTCTCGAAATGGGCCTGGTCGGCAATGAGGGTATACTTGGCGTAACAATAATTTTAGGAGAAGATATGGCAAAGCAAATTTAGCTGGCGACCTATGTCTTAGGCTTGCAAGCATCAAATACTTGAATAGCACGATAAAACTTAAAATAAAGCCTGTTAAATGAACTATTAATCGATGCTTCAGCAAATTAATTATCAGGTATCTTGACAAGTTATCTGGTATACTACTCGATTCAGCTTAGTACAATTTTTAAGCAAATCCTTTTTATTTCTTACATCTTTAGGTATTCATGACTTCATCAGACTCTTCTACAGCAATATCGTTTGCAGATATGGGCTTGCCTCAGCCTTTATTACAATCTCTATCAGAACTTGGTTACGAGACACCGTCGCCTATCCAAGCCTCAAGCATTCCCATTTTAATGGAAGGCCGAGACTTACTCGGACAGGCGCAAACAGGTACCGGTAAAACAGCAGCATTTGCACTACCAATGCTTGCCAGACTTGATCCAAACAAACACTTCCCACAATTGTTAGTATTAGCACCTACCCGCGAATTAGCTATACAGGTTGCCGAGGCTTTTCAGCGTTATTCACGCAACATGGGTTTTAGTGTTTTACCTATCTATGGTGGTCAGTCTTACACTAACCAGCTTAAACAGTTAAAACGTGGTGCTCAAATTATTGTCGGTACGCCTGGGCGCGTAATGGATCATATTAATCGCGGCACTCTCGTGCTGACGCAACTCGAAGCACTAGTATTAGACGAAGCCGATGAAATGTTACGCATGGGTTTTATCGATGATGTTGAATGGATCCTAAAGCACACTCCCGAGAAACGACAGATAGCACTTTTTTCGGCAACAATGCCAAAGGAAATCAAAAAAGTAGCCAATACTTATTTAAATAACCCTGCGCATGTGCAAATTGAAACAAAAACAAGCACAGCAAGCACAATTCGCCAGCGTTATTCGTTAGTTAATAATAATCAAAAGCTACATGCCTTTTCACGTATATTAGAAATTGAAAGCTTCGATGCCGTTCTTGTTTTTGTACGTACCAAACTAGCCACAGTCGACGTAGCCGAGAAACTATCCGCACGCGGTTATCGCACCCAAGCGCTTAACGGTGATATTCCTCAGAACCAGCGCGAGCAAGCTATCGATAAGATGAAGCGCGGTAAGCTCGACATTTTAGTTGCAACCGATGTTGCTGCACGCGGTTTAGATATCGAACGCATTAGTCATGTTGTTAACTTTGACATCCCCCTAGATACCGAATCTTATGTCCATCGTATTGGCCGGACTGGTCGTGCGGGACGTGCTGGAGAGGCAATTTTATTCGTAACACCACGCGAACGCCGTCTTCTAAGTGCTATTGAGCGCGCCACTAAAAGCCCAATAGAGCCTATGGAGATTCCATCGGCCAATGACATTAATGTAAAACGCGCGACCGATTTTAAACAGCTCATTAAAGACACTATTGATAAAGCCGATCTAGATCGATTTAACCAGCTTGTCACTGAACTTATGCAAGAGGGCGATTACGCAGCCGAAACTATCGCAGCGGCGCTTGCCCATATTGCACAATCAAATAAACCCTTATTTGAGACTGATACAGAATTTAAGCCTGCTCAACGCGAGTTTGATCGCGATGATCGCTCCTCTCGTAACGAACGTTCGAGAGGCAAGCCAAATGCAAGAGATTCTCGCGATAGCAATAGTAGTGAATCACGCGAGCGCAGTAAGCGTAGAAAAGGTCCTCATAAGCCTGAAGATATGCATACTTACCGCATTCAGATTGGTCGTAACGATGGCGTCAAACCTGGCAACATTGTTGGTGCTATTGCTAACGAGGCAGATCTCGACAGTAAAAACATTGGTCATATTAAAATTAATGATGATCACTCTACAGTCGACTTACCAAAAACATTACCAAAGGCCATGATTAAGAAACTTCAAAAAGCCTATGTTTGTGGTAAACCAATGGGGCTTACTGAATCTGAATAATTTTTTATTCAGATTCTGATTCAGTGCTAGTCACTCCACTAGTAAAGTAATCGTTATAAGGTCTTGGCAAAAATGAATCTCATTCTACTTTTTTGCGAAGATTTTATAACACCCTTCGATGCAAACTCCACTTCTACGCATAAGGTACGATTAACCGGTCGCCGCCTGCTTCACGTTCAAAACGTACATATGCCCTGTGTTGGCGATACCTTAACTGTGGGCTTAGTTAATGGTAAAACTGGCAAAGGCATTATCACCAGCTTAGATAAAAATGCCTGTGTTTTGAATGTGTCATTAGATTGCTCCCCCCCACCAGCTTTACCCGTCACTTTATTGCTTGCACTACCTCGTCCTAAAATGCTCAAACGTATATTGCAAACGAGTGCGACTATGGGCGTCAAAAAAATTGTGTTAATAAATAGTTATCGCGTAGAAAAAAGCTTTTGGCAAAGCCCTTTATTGAAACCAGAGGCCATACTCGAACAATTAGTTCTCGGTTTAGAGCAGGCAAAAGATACCGTTTTACCAGAAGTTATCTTAGCGAAACGCTTTAAACCTTTTATAGAAGACGATCTTCCAACATTGGCTGCGTACTCAAGGAAGTTAGTGGCTCATCCTAGTGATGCTTTTCAACCACCTGCAACCTCTGATAACCACACTACCTTAGCGGTAGGGCCCGAGGGCGGGTTTATTGACTATGAGATTAACAAGTTCTTAGAAATTGGTTTTGATGGCATTAGCTTAGGTCCAAGAATTTTACGTGTCGAGTCGGCAATACCGGTATTACTGGCTAGTTTATTTTAGAAAATAAGCCACTCAGTAAAGGGGCTTATTGATAGACATCGCATATCAGCATTTACAAATTAACAGCACCTATTTGATCATCCTCAGTCCATAGAGTGATGCTGTCGTTTTCTTTATGACTACCTTGATTTTTTGTCGGCGACATTTCGCCAACATCTGATTGATAAAGTAGAGGCTCACCATTACCACTAATCACATTTTTATGATGAACTTGAGAACTTTTACTGTCATCTTCCTTGGGCGTGCGATCAATTGACAAGTTTATAAAATCAAATAATTCGGCGTCGGCGAGATGCGAGGGTGTCACCCGTGTTAGAGCACCAAAAACAGTCTCTGTTCGACCTGGATATTTAGTATCCCAATCACTCAACATCACCTTAATGTTTTGACGTTGTAAATTTTCTTGCGACCCACAAAGATTACACGGAATAATAGGAAACTTTTTAGCCTCAGAAAATTTTTCTATATCGCGCTCGCGGCAATATGCCATTGGACGAATAATAATATTGCGCTGGTCATCTGCCAATAACTTGGGTGGCATAGCTTTAAGTCTGCCCCCATAAAATAGATTTAAAAATAATGTTTCAACAATATCGTCTTTATGATGGCCCAGAGCTATCTTTGTGGCCCCTATCTCTTCGGCAAAACCATACAGAGTTCCACGTCTAAGACGTGAACATAGCCCACAGGTAGTTTTACCCTCGGGTATCACTGACTTAACAATACTGTAGGTATCTTTCTCAACAATATAGTAAGGCACGCCGATGGCGTCTAAATAATTTGGTAAAATATGTTCAGGATAGCCAGGCTGCTTTTGATCCATGTTGACTGCTACCAATTCAAATTTAACGGGAGCGGTCTTCTGTAAGGCCATCAGTAAACTGAGCATGGCGTAAGAATCCTTGCCGCCGGATAGGCACACCATAATCTTATCGCCCTCTTCAATCATATTGAAATCGGCAATTGCCTGTCCAATATGGCGACGTAGGCGCTTATTTAATTTATTAAATTCAAGCCGCTGTTTGCGGTCATCAGTTTCTGACATGGTTATATTCACTAGTATGTATTAATACAGCTAAGCCATTCGATAATTGCAGGCTTAGCAGTAGTTGAGCATTATTTGATTGGATAGTCTTTGACTGACACACATATTGGATAAATTTTTATGAGGCATTGTATCTAATTTTTTACGAAATGACTTAAACATTATCCAAATGATAATCAACTGCGACTCTTTGCCACCTGAGCACCTAAATTTGCCGCCTTTATTGTCAATGAGTTGCCGACTAACAGGAATAATTTGTCCGCCTAGCTATCCATATAGTTATGCCGGCTATCTAACATCTTAATAAAACAGTGATGTAGGCCAGTAATAATGACGAATGTATCCACAAGCCAAAAACTGGCATAAGCCTTGCAAAATTATATTTATGAAGAAGATATAGGGTCATTTTTTAGCTTTATTACCGATAGTAATGGCAGTCAATTAAGTTTGTCATTATCAACATGTAGAGCACATCAAAAAAATGTTGCTGTTATTTCGATTTGCTCTACGTCATCGGAGCCGTTATGACGGGTGTAAGTGAACGCTGTAAAAGTGCCATAACTTTGTGGCATTTGTTACAGATAGCCAACAACAATTTCTAAGAGCATTGGTATTTATGGGTATTATTAAGCGTGTACTAGGTCAACTGAGTCAACCCAAGTCTGCACCGGAGGTTAACCGCCAAGAGCCGCATCTAGGGCTTTTTGCACAAGTGAATCGCTATGCCTCATTGATTCGATTACAGGATCAACAACAACTAGTTGAAATCATATCAACCGATTTTATCGATAGCTTTCAAAGTATGATCATTGGTGTTGATCTTTATCGTCAACAACTTATTATTGATGAACTTTCACCACGCATTCAAAACCCCGAATCATTAATTGGTCGTACATTGACCATACGTCATCAACAAAATAGACAGATGCTCAATATCGATGTTGATGTTATTGGCTGGTCTGAAGATACTCATTGCCTACATTTATCTCTGCCTGTAGATACTGGCTATTCACCTCGCAGACAACATTATCGAAAGGAGCTGTTAGCAGCTGCACCAATTAATGCGCTTGTTGCTCCTGTATATGGTGCACCTTGGCACTCAACACTCGTTAATATCAGTGTTGGTGGTATGCGTATCATTGTCTCAGGCGATTTACGCTCAGAACTAAACAAACACAAACCGTTAAAAAAAATCACCTTTACTCTTCCCGAAAGCAGCACTGTTAACTGCGGTGGCCTCGTTAAATCTTTTCGTTTTATCGGAAGGCCGTATCGCCGAACAGAAATCAGCATTGAATTTAA
The DNA here is from genome assembly GCA_047633635.1 of Cellvibrionaceae bacterium. Taxonomy (GTDB): domain Bacteria; phylum Pseudomonadota; class Gammaproteobacteria; order Pseudomonadales; family Cellvibrionaceae; genus CANLBN01. The sequence goes on from JBLIFG010000009.1 coordinate 25,949, forward strand.
CAACTTAAGCGATGATCATAAATTTGACTTACAACACTTTATTGAACAGGTCTCTATCGCCGCATAAGGTGATGAAGGGTCATACTGATACCTCAATTAATTTATAGCCGTTTATCATCAATTAACGCCTTAACAGCCTGCCTTTCGTTATTTTGGGTAAGTTTATCGATAAGCACTTTTGTGTAAACTCACCCCATTAAACAGTTTTATCGATCAGCAATATCCGCATCATTGCTTAGCATTAAGAGGCTTTTCGATATTAACTCAGACAATGTTAAGCCTTGAGTTTTCAGTACTGGCGGTGACTTCTTTTTTTACTTGTGACATTATTAATCGGCTCTAGACACTCACTCTAGAAATTCTTGCGTTATCATCAATCATAAAGATTAGTGGATTAGTTATGTATACCCTGCATATTGCCAATAAAAATTACTCCTCTTGGTCGCTGCGTCCATGGCTATTAATGAAAGAGCTCGACATACCTTTTGAAGAACATCTGACGCCCTTTGAAGATCAAGTAAACTATGCCAGCTTCAAAGCGTTTAGCCCAACGGGACAAGTACCCTGCCTCATCGATAATGATTTAGTTATCTGGGAGTCCTTGGCAATCACAGAGTATCTATATGAGAAGCATCCCCCGGTATGGCCAAGCTCATCGCCTGCTCGCGCTTGGGCGCGGAGTGCGGCGGCCGAGATGCATGCAGGTTTTAAAGCACTGCGCAGCCAATGCCCAATGAACTGCGGCGTGCGTGTGCGCATGAATGCGATAGATACCGCCTTACAAAAAGATTTAACACGCATAGACGAGCTATGGTGTGAGGGCTTAACTCGGTTTAACGGGCCCTTTTTGGCGGGCGCAAACTTCACGGGTGTCGATGCTTTTTTTGCACCTGTAGTCTTCAGGCTACAAACCTATGGCTTAGCGCCAAGCTCTACAGCCAACAAATATTTAACACGTATACTTGCGTTACCTGCTATGAAAGAATGGATACTACAAGCCATTGAAGAGCCTTGGCGCGAACCTAGCCACGAAGCAGAAACACTAGCGACTGGAACAATAACTAGCGATCATCGCTCAGTAATCAGCTGAACAAAATCACGCGTTAATATCTATTGACTATTGTTAGCAACTTACGCCTGCGCACTGTAAAGTACTAAATTATTAATACATCTATTTCAAAGGCTGCATTTTTTTAATGCCGCTTTATGCATACAGTTTTGTGAATATACCCTGGTGAATATAATTAGGCCTTCAACGACAGTTTTAACTACAGATTTAGCTTCAACTATAGCTTTAACTAAACCGCTCACACCCCCTGACTACCACCGCTTCAGTGTAGCCCCCATGATGGACTGGTCCGACCGTCACTGTCGCTTCTTATGGCGCTTAATTTCTAAGCAGTGCTTACTCTATACCGAAATGGTGACTACTGGAGCCCTCCTTCAAGGCGATAGCGAGCGTTTTTTAAACCACAACGGCGAGGAACACCCGCTGGCGCTGCAACTCGGTGGTAGTGATCCTGCAGCTCTTGCTCAATGCGCAAAACTTGCTCAAGACTGGGGGTATGACGAGGTCAATTTAAACTGCGGCTGCCCGAGTGATCGCGTACAAAATGGTATGATCGGCGCGTGTTTAATGGCGCATCCGCATCTAGTAGCCGACTGTATCAAGGCCATGCAAGATGCTGTCTCTATTCCTATCACCATTAAACACCGTATCGGCATCGACGCTATGGACGACTATGAAGGCTTACTAAATTTTGTTAGCACTGTTGCTAATGCTGGCTGCCAAACTTTTATTGTGCATGCCCGCAAAGCTTGGCTTCAGGGCTTGAGCCCTAAGCAAAACCGCGACGTACCACCACTTGTCTACGAGGCAGTTTATAAACTTAAGCAGGCACTGCCACATTTAACAATTATAATTAATGGTGGTATTCGCACAATGGATGCAACACTCGAACATCTGCAACAGGTTGACGGTGTGATGGTAGGACGCGAGGCTTATAGCAACCCCTATTTATTAGCGACTATAGATCAAGATTTATTTGGTGACAACAAGCCCATTGCTACGCGCGAACAAATCATGCTCGAGTATATTAACTATTGCGATCGACAAATATTAGCCGGTGCGCGCCTACATCATATGAGCCGACATGTACTGGGTTTATTCCAAGGCGAGGTCGGCGCTCGCGCCTTTAGAAGAACCATCAGCGAAAACGCGTGTAAAACCGATGCCACTACCGATGTATTAAAAATGGCAATGAGTAAGCTTGTGTAAATACAAATCTATCTTCAAGCTTAGCCTCAAACAAAGTTAAAACTTTACTAACGGACAAAATAAGATGACACAATAAAGGTCATATATTTTATTAACGAATAGAAATACGACTAAAAAGAGATAACGCAATGACAACTTCAGCACTTGAGCAACTAAAAACTATGACAGATATAGTTGCCGATACCGGCGATATAGAGGCCATCAAACTGTATCAACCACTCGATGCAACCACTAATCCATCGCTACTTTATAAAGCCGCACTAATGCCACAATACAGTGCCTTATTTGAGCGAGCAGTGGCCTACGCAAAAAGTAGATCAGAAGATACCGAACAGCAAATAGATATCGCCATGGATAAACTATCGGTGTTGGTTGGCTGCGAAATAGTCAACATTGTACCCGGCAAAGTCTCAACTGAGGTCAATGCTCGCCTGTCATTCAACACTCAAGCAAGTGTCGATAAAGCGCGTCAGTTAATTGCCCTTTATGCAGATCAAGACATCGATAAAGATCGTATATTAATAAAACTTGCCTCGACGTGGGAAGGTATAAAAGCTGCTGAAATACTTGAAAAAGAAGGTATACACTGCAACTTAACCTTATTGTTTAGCATAACTCAAGCCATTGCTTGTGCGGATGCAGGGGCTTTTTTAATCTCTCCATTCGTCGGGCGTATTCTAGATTGGCATAAAAAAGAGTCGGGTAAAACAAGCTATGAGTCGCATCAAGACCCCGGCGTGTTGTCGGTGAGTGAGATTTATAACTATTACAAGCAACACGGTATCAAGACGATTGTAATGGGTGCGAGCTTTCGTAATAGTGGCGAAATACTGGCTCTTGCTGGCTGCGATAGGCTAACTATTAGCCCTGATCTATTATCAGAATTAAAAAATAACCAAGAGATAATTCCTCGTCAACTTTCACCTATGGCTGCCTCAACAGTGGTCGACAATGTTATTTTATCTGAAGCAGATTTTCGTTATCAGTTAAACGACAACGCCATGGCAACAGAAAAGCTAGCAGAGGGTATTCGTAATTTTATTAAAGATCAAAATAAATTAGAGGCGCTTATCCGCAAGCAACTAAGTACTTAATATTTATTACTATCTATGGACAATTTAAGTAGATGTTGTCCATTTTAACGAGAGTGAATCCATGAAAAAATTAATCGATCAATTACTTGAACGCTTTACTAAGATAGAAGATGATCAAGTAATCCCTACTAATGACTTACACCTAGCGACGGCAGCACTACTGGTTGAAGTAGCGGTCAGCGATTCGAACTTTGACAACAGCGAGCGCATTCAATTAAAAAAGTTGTTGCACAGCGAATGTGGGATCAGTGAAGCCGACATAGACACATTGATCAGTGACGCCGAAACTGCAACTAGTGAAGCCTCATCGCTGTTTGAATTTACGCATATTATTAATAAGCACTGCGAATACCAACAAAAGCTATCGCTAGTCAATAATTTATGGAAAGTTGCTTATGCCGATGGCGAGCTGGATAAGTATGAAGAACACATCATCCGAAAAATTGCCGACCTAATTCATGTCAGCCATAGAGATTTTATTCTAGAGAAGATTGCAGTAAGAGAGAATTCTTAGAAAACGTCTAAGTGATGATATTAACTTTGGTTGAGTGTTTGCACTAGATCTTTAAATGTTTCGCGATTAATTTTATTCAATTCCATCAGAGCGTAATGGGATTCTAAAATTTTAGATTTAAGCAATGACTCATCGGCTTTTGTGCTGGGCTCTAGGTTTGTAAAACAATTATTTTCGCTATATATATCGCTACAACTACTTGGAAGATCTGTCACCAGTTCGCAGACGTCATCTAGGCCCATAGTCATAATTAAACGCTTGATGGCAGGTTCATTACACAGTATCAACGGAGTCTTGTTGTACTTAGATTTACTCTTTACGGCTAACTTTACGATTAAACCTAATGTTGTACTATCTAATCCATAAGCGTCGTTGAGATCAAATAAGATAGTGCAAAAATCTTCTCGAGCTATAAGGTTTTCAATACAGTTATCAAAGGGGATACATAATGTGAGGCGCACATCCCCCGACATTTTTATAACATAAACCCCCTTGTGGTCAGCAACTAATATTTCGCCAGACGAACCATCAGATTTCAATTCAAATAACCTCTATCTACTAAATCTTCATATTTGATTGTTAAGGGTAGTGCTTGCATCACTTTAATTAGTTCTCTCTTCACCCTAGATTTAAACCAAACCACGAGAAATGGTTAAGATAGCAATATCATCAGGTATACGATCCAATGTTAATAGCTTTAGCTCGTCAGTAATCGACTCGATACTAGCGTCAGTTTTCGAAAGCGATTTTAACAGAGTTTTCTCTTTAGCTAATAGATCATTTCCTGATAATACTTCTAAAATACCATCGGAAAATGCCACTAGTGAAAACACCTCTGGCAGTTTATATTGATAAATATCCCACTCATTATCTGCAAATAAGCCCAAGGGCTTACCCCGGCCCTCAAGATAGTGAGCCTGCCCCTTACTGACCACAACAGGCAATGGCAGGTGGCCGGCAACAATATAAAACAACTCGTTAGTCTGGGTATCGACAATCCCCAAAATCATGGTGATGTGATTATTAAGTCGCATCGCTATCAACTCATCGTTAATGACGGCAATCAACTCATGCAAGGCATTACTGATAGAGCGAAAGTCGGCGAGTAATTGTCTAAGTCGGACTAGTTGAGCAACTAAATTTTTAAGCCATATGGTGACAAAAGCAGGTGCCGATCCATGGCCAGATACATCGGCGATGTAAAAGGCGAAGTAGCGCTTATCGAGGAGTGCGTAATCGATACAGTCACCGCTCAAAAATAACGCTGGAATAACTTTGTGAGTACATTTATAGTCGCGAGCAATAAAAGGACTCATGGGCAACATACTTTGCTGAATTAAACTTCCCGCTCGCTGATCTTGCTCGAACTCTGTTATATGCAAGCGCAATTGCGCGTTAGTGGCCTCGAGCTCAGAGCAATTATGCGAGGGCTGAGCCAATAAGTGACGCCTCTCAAGACCATGACAAACAGCTTCAGATAGCACTCGTGTATCGATAATGGGTTTTATAAAGTAATCGATGGCCCCCAGACGTAAAGCACTAATAACATCTTCGATGGCGCCCTGTTTGGACGTTATGATCACTGGAATAGTAGGATAGCGTTGATTCAGAATCTTTAAAATACTTAAATTTTCGTCGACATTAATGCTCCATTCTGTAATCACCAGGTCCGGTGGTGAGCGCTCTATGTAACTTAGGGCTGAATGAGCATCGGAGCAGGTATGAGACCGAAAATGACTGGCTTGAAGTGTTTTGCTAAAGCGTCGACATGTACTCACATCTTCGTCAATAACAAGAACCATATAATCTGAGTTCTGCACGCTTAATAGTACTCACTTTGAGCAATAAAACTACTGCCAATAACTATGAATTTGTAAATCTTACAATGTAAGCTTAATCAACTAACCGTACTCTCTTAATACTCTTGGGGCAACTAGCCATTAGTCCGGCAGATGATCTAGTGGCTTAACGAGCCAAGCCATAGAAAGACTTTGATAAAAAATTATACTGAAAATAAAACAATCAGAAAAAATTTGCTTCTTAGTCTATAATCAAACGGTGTGCTAAAAAATAAGATCTCCAGAGATCTTAGCGGACTCGATTAATGCTCAGCTAATTAGCGCTATAGATGAAAAGCGACATTTATAACACAGTAAAAGAGGAAGTTATTCTATGAGTACTCACAATAGAGATTACAGCGAAAAACGCGACTTTATTCGCATGAAAGTCAATACGCCTGCGCAAATATTAATAGAAACCGATGACGAACCCGGTTATAAAGCGATTTGCAATGATCTTAGCGGTGGCGGCATGTCAATCACTATCGATAAAGAACTCGCGCTAAATAGCGAAGTGACTGTGACCGTAACGTCTGACCATAGCCATAGCCCAATGCTTAAAGCACACTGCTGTGTTGCAAGAGTAGAAGCTCAAGATGATGGTAGTTATAGCGTCGGCTTAGAAATTCAAGACATCATTAAAGATGAAGAAACTAAAGACTAATTGAGTCTGTGTATCAATGTTATCTCAAGTTAAAATATGATTTAGCTTAATGCATATCATATTTTAAAAGTTACCATCCCCTTGCAAACTTCCACTAAAGCTATCGCTGACGTCACCGTCATTAATTAAAAATTCACGGCTTTGTAGATAAGCGTCGCGAATAAATACATAGCGGTCTCCACTAATTAGTTTTTCGGCCGCTAAGAATCCAGCGCGTGTATCTATTAGATTAGTTGCCATTAACGTATTGCGTGTGGGCACATGGTCGACGTACCTAACAGGACTTAGGTAGGAGTCAACGGGAAAACCAATACTATCTCTAGCGGTCGAGGGGCCAAATAGAGGTAATACAATATAAGGACCCGCGCCCACACCCCATGTTGCTAAAGTTTGACCAAAATCTTCACTTGTGGTTTTTTTTAGCCCAACATAATGAGCAGTATCAATAAAACCAAGCAAACCTATTGTACTGTTAACTAAAAATCTACCCGTATGCAGCAGAGCTTTATTACCCTTAGCTTGTAGGCCAGAATTAGCTAAGTTTCTTATCTCGCCTAAGTTTGAGAAGAAATTGCCAACACCGGTCTCAACAACGCTGGGCATTACAAACTGATAGCCTTGAGCGATAGGTTTAATTAGAAATTTATCGAGACCATCATTAAAGCCATAAACTACTCGGTTAAAACCCTCGTACGGGTCGGCTTTATTGGCATTAGGTGACGTGGCGCACGCACTCAAACCAAACACTATGGATATCAGTAATACTGATTTCTTTAACGACTTCATCATTATTCGCTCTTATTATGTATTTTACTGTCAATTTTTTAAGGTATTAGCTGAATCGAGCTAGAAAGTTAACTATACCTACAAGCCGAGACACTGACTAGGCTCACAGAGTTGATATATTTAGCTAGTAATATTTGATTTGCTGCATCGTCAAAATTTAAACCGACAACTCCCACTGTTTGTGCAGGCGTTTAATCGATACCGGCACAAGTGTGGTAAGGGCTTGCGCAAACAGCGATACTCGCAGCTCTTCTAACATCCAACGATACTGCTGATAGCGCTCAGGTAACGCGTAATATAAGACTGTCTGATCTGCATTACCGGCATTTACACTCTTCGCCTTGCCAACTTTCGTCTTTTCAGTATCTGCATTCATAGCGGTAGGTTTGACATCATTTAAGTTCTGACTTAAAAGGGCATCTTGCAGACGCATATATAAGACTTCAAGCTCAGCGATATGCGCTCTGTCTTGATTGACATGCATCGGTACTTTTTCTAAACGGTGCGCAATTGCACTTAAATAACGTGGGTATTGCTGCAACCATTGATAGGGCGTACTGTAAAGGCAACCGCGATAAAACAAACCCGACAGCTGGCTACTGATGTCAGACATCGCATAGGCAATGGTTAAAGCATTCTTTGCCTGTTTGGCTTGTTTTTTTATGGCGACAACAAGCGCGAGTGACTTGATCAGAAGTGTCGCCGTCAATTCAGCGCGCTCGACCCATTGGCTTTTAGTTGCCTCCACAGCCACTGTAAAATCTTTTTGAGTACGGCATAAATCAGCACCGGTTTCGCCGCTGGCGTTATAATCGAAACAAGTTTGTTTTACCGCGGCACAAATAATATCGTCAATTACTTGATCGCGACTACCCATATCAACAACGCTCAGACCTAAGTCTTTATTCTTTAATAATTGTTTCCGCAAATATTTTATAGTGGGTGCTTGGGTCAGTATTGCCAGACGCACCATGCCGCGGATGCTGCATATTTCCGCCTCTTGATCGTTGTCATAAAGTTTTAGATCAACACTATCACCCTGATCAACTAAGCCTGGAAATACACGAATCTCTAACCCGTTTTGCTGTAAAAGATGCGTTTTAGGCAAGTCACCAAAAGACCACTCCGTCAGCTTCGACTGCTCAAAATCGTTACCCACAATCTGAAGTTGATCTTGCACATGGTCGCGATAACGATCTCTTAAGATTGATAAATTGCGGCCTTGATCCATTAACTTGCCACGCTCATCAAGTACATGAATATTAAAATTATAATAGGCATCCAGTGATTGCTCTTGCCAGCATGCACTAGGTACCTCAATACCTTTGTAGCGATACAATTGTGTCGCTACAACTTGCCTAAGTGACTCGGGCTTTTGAGAGATTTTTTGAGGCGAAGATGCTGAATCGACTATTAATTTTGGTAATATTTTTTCAACCGTTGATGGCACCGGTGCAAATTGTTTACGCCATTGTTTAGGTAGAGCCTTGATCATTGCCGTGACTTTTTCTGCGAGCAAACCAGGCACTAACCACTCCAGACGATCCTCCGATAATAAATGCAATGCACTTACCGGTACTTTAATAGTCACACCATCATCTAGATGTGTAGGATCGAAGTGATACATGACCGGTACTCTAATACCGCTCATCGCTAAACTATCGGGAAACTGAGCTGCTTCGATATGTGCATCATTACGTTGCATCATTTGATCGCGTTCAATAAATAATAAACGCGGCTGCGTTTGCTCAATTTTTTCACGCCACGCCTCAAAGCCATCAAAATTAATAACGTCATCGGGCAGGCGTTTATCATAAAACTCATAAAGTATTTCATCGTCAACGATAATATCGCGACGCCGAGACTTAGCCTCTAACTCATGTAGCTCTTTTAATAATTGTTGTTGCCAACAAAAGAAATGTTTATCTGCACTGGTATTTTTTATCTTATGATGTACGCGCTTATTTTCACTGTATCGACCTTCAACTAAGGCTGCTCGAATAAAGACTTTACGGCATTCAACAGGGTTAATCTTGCTATAGCTTACTTGTTTTTTTTCAACTATTACCAGCCCATATAAACTAATCTTCTCATAAGCCATTACCTGCCCATTACGAGCATCGTAGTGGGGCTCGATGTGCTGCCGCTTAATCAGATGCTGCGCAACTGCAAGTATCCAATCGGTCTCTATACTAGCTGCAGTATGCCCATAGAGTTTACTCGTCTCTAATAGCTCAGCCGCGAATAGCCATTGCGGTTTCTTTTTAAATTGAGATGAACCCGGAAATATTTGAAAGCGACGATTGCGTGCACCAAAATAATCATTGGTTTTTTCTTTAGAAAAATTACCTACATTAGCCAACAAACCGGTTAATAGCGCCGTGTGAATAGACGCATAACTAGCGGGCTCGATATTAACTTTTAACGCTAATTTTTTTGCGGCGACATGTAGCTGTGTATGAATATCACGCCACTCGCGCATGCGCATATAAACCAGAAAATTTTTCTTACACCATTTTTGGCACTGGCCATTGGATAGCGTTTGACGCTGTAACTCATAGCTTTGCCATAAATTAACATAGGCTAAAAAATCTGACTTTTCGTCCCAATGTAGACGATGGCACTGATCTGCTGCTTGTTGTTTATCGGCTGGTCGCTCACGTGGATCTTGTACCGACAGTGCGCTAATAATAATTAGCATCTCGTTCAAACAGCCCCAATCTTGTGCGGCGACTAGCATCCGAGCAAAACGCGGATCAACGGGTAATTGCGCAAGACGTCGACCTAAAGTTGTTAGATGATTGCGTGAATTAATTGCCTGTAATTCTTGCAGTAATTGGTAACCATCATTAATTAGGCGGTGGTCTGGCATCTCCAAAAAGGGAAAATGTCGAATATCACCCAGCTTAAGTTGTGCCATTTGTAAAATAACGGCAGCCAGGTTAGTTCTTAGTATTTCTGGGTCGGTAAACTCGGGCCGGGACAAAAAATCTGTCTCGCTATATAAACGAATACAGACGCCCTCACTAACGCGCCCACATCGACCTTGACGCTGGTTCGCGCTAGCTTGCGAAATAGACTCAATAGGCAAGCGCTGTACTTTTGTTCTAAAGCTATAGCGGCTAATGCGCGCATAGCCTGGATCAATCACATACCGAATGCCGGGAACAGTCAACGATGTTTCAGCCACATTAGTAGCAAGTACCACACGCCGGCCACGATGCGACTGAAAGATTTTATTTTGCTCGCTCACACTAAGGCGCGCATACAAGGGCACAATACTTAGATGGGCAATTTCTTCACGACGAAGCCTTAACGCAGTTTCACGAATATCGCGCTCGCCACTTAAAAAAACTAAAATATCACCCTGATTATCAAGTGTGGTTATTTCATCTATCGCATTAACAATAGCATCCAATAAAGAGTCGCTGTCGGTTTCGAGTAAAGGCCGGTAAAGAGTCTCAACGGGAAAGGTTCGACCTGAGACCTCTATAACAGGCGCATCATTAAAATGATGTGAGAATTTTTCGACATCGATCGTCGCTGAGGTAATAATAACTTTTAAGTCTGGGCGCTTAGGTAATAGCTGTTTTAGATAGCCTAATAAAAAATCAATATTAAGGCTGCGCTCGTGAGCTTCATCGATAATGATTGTATCGTAGCGACTCAAATACCGATCATTTTGAATCTCGGCGAGTAAGATACCATCGGTCATTAATTTAATTGCAGTGGCATCGGTTGCGACATCAGTGAACCGAACCTGATAACCAACTAAACCGCCTAAGGGCACTTTCAACTCTTCTGCAATACGATTAGCAACACTTCTAGCAGCGATGCGTCTTGGTTGCGTATGCCCAATTAAACCTTTAACACCAAGGCCTAAAGAGAGACAAATTTTAGGCAGTTGTGTGGTTTTCCCCGAGCCGGTTTCACCTGCAATGATAACCACTTGATTGTGTGAAATGGCCTCTGCTATTTCCTCGCGACGTTCAGAGACAGGTAATTGCGGAAATAAGAGTTCGACATTATTGGCACGGCGCTTATTTACCCACTCATAAGAGGCTTCTATATCTGTAATTAAGCGCGCAATCTCGTCACTCGAGTCATCATCTTTATATCGATTCAGTTTTTGTGTGAACTTAGATTGATCAGCTGTTTTACACTCAACTATTATATTGCTGAGCGAGCTGTATTGCTGGGGTGTTAAAGCCAAGGATATTACCAACTATGCTAAAGAGTATGAATGCGGCAGCTTATCGAAAAAGCGGAGACACTATAAATTTATGAATTATACGCGATCTAGCGTCAATAAAAGTCTTAAATACGTTTAAAACAAAGAATAAGCTAATGAATCGGGTAACAAACAGGCTAATAATTCTTAAGTTTATCAATCTCATAAGCTTTCCTATGAGCGCTGCTGTTGGATTTTAAATATGAATATATCATGCGCCTCATCACTTCAAAATTTGGCCGTCATGGTTAAATATTTGTAGAAAAACTCAGCTCAATTGACTTTCAAAGGCTTTATCTAAACCATATTGTGAACATAATAATATGACATATTTCGACTAACAGCACTTTTATGCATACGCTACAACGACTCATATGAGTTGAATATTCATGGCGCCATTTCAAAGCTATTGGACGTGAGAGTATAATATAGCTCTTGAGATTGGCTTTTTAGTAGGCAATATAGTTAGGCTCATCACTATTTTAATCAGATTTTTCTATAGTGATTAACTCATCATAATAGCTGTAGGTCAACGAGACGATTGGATTTTTTACAGACATCAAACTCCACGATGTTACACTGACTAACGTAAGTCGATTTGTGCCGCGTTAGCTCATTCGTTATCGGAGCAATTCTACTATGAAAATACTAGGCTGTTGTCATTATTATAGGGAGTTCGTTATGAGACAATTATGGTATTTATGTGTGGGTGCATCCGCACTATTTTCATCTCCACTTATTGTGGCTGATGAAGCTTATGCATGCCAACACAATGGCTTAGAACGGACTATTAAAGTTAGTTATGAAAATAGCGACAGCCAAATTCCTTGTAAAGTTGTTTATGAAAAAGACTCTGGCACCCAAATACTTTGGAGCTCTGAAAATGAAGCCGGTTATTGTGAAGCTAAGGTTGCAAGTTTTGTAGAGAGACAACGTGGATGGGGTTGGAACTGCACTAAATTGGCAGCAACAGCGGCTGTGCAATAACTCTTAATTACCAGCGTATGAATAATCATGATTTATGCATACGCTACTTAATTGAAATATTGCTGTAGCCGTTACTTATTTGCACTTGTTTTTATTTCTCTCTCACCAGCTTAATACTCAATTCACCGCCACCGATACCATGTACAGAATCTATACCGCGAATAGTGATGATATTAACGCTTATTGGTATATCTAAGGTATGGCTGCGACTGAAAGGTTGCTCATTGACATGGGGATGATGTAACACTCGCCTGCCAATAACTTTGCCGCTTTCATCGAGTATCTGCCACTCATTGGCATAATGCTGCCAACCCGTATCCGCATGTGCTAGCGTTGTAATTATCTGAAAATTATTGTCACCGTTGAAGCGCACGTCAACGTCGATAACATCGGCCATACCAGCCGATACTTGAACGGCCATAACAGTGTTGTAAGCTAAAACGATTACTGAGAATAATTGGCGAACTTTACTCACAAACGCCTCCTAGTTTGTCTTATTATTTGTTACTACTCATATTTTTCTAAACGGTTAGCGTCAACTGCTGTGCTCAATAACACAGCTCATTTGAGATATATTTTCTAACGGCGCAAACTGCTTGCGACTAGGTTGCAGGTCACCTTGTAGTCAAGCATGAGTCGAGCATAGCCCACTTAAATGAACAAACCTCTTCGGCATAAGGTTAAAGGCTAGTATCTATGTTGACAATGATGGCATTTTTGAGATCAGCTCCTACTTTACAGAAGGGGCGAGCTTGCCTGAAATCATGCCTATCGGCGTGAAAAATAGAAAGAACGAATCACATCACTGATTAATTTGCGCTTAACCATCACCTAAAAAACCACCCGATTGGCGTGACCAAAGTTGTGCATAAATACCACCAGATTTAATTAATTCTTGGTGACTGCCCTGTTCCACGATACGACCTTTATCCATCACAATCAAACGATCCATAGCGGCAATAGTCGATAAACGATGTGCAATTGCAATCACTGTCTTACCTTCCATCAAGTGATATAAATTCTCTTGAATAGCCGCTTCTACCTCAGAGTCTAGAGCAGAGGTTGCTTCATCGAGCACTAAGATAGGTGCGTTTTTGAGTAATACACGTGCAATCGCAATTCGCTGACGCTGACCACCAGATAGCTTAACACCACGCTCACCTACATGAGCGTCGTAACCTGTCCTATTTTTTGCATCTGAAAGATCGTGAATAAACTCATCTGCATGGGCTTGCTGCGCCGCTCTTATCATCTCCACTTCTGAGGCATCTGGACGTCCGTATAAAATATTATCGCGCACAGAGCGATGTAAAAGAGAGGTGTCTTGAGTAACCACACCAATAAACTCGCGCAAACTATTTTGTTGTACCTGGCTAATATCTGCGTCATCTATCAGTATTCTGCCCGACTCTAAGTCGTGAAAACGCAATAGTAAATTTACCAGTGACGATTTTCCAGCCCCTGAGCGGCCAATCAAACCAATTTTTTCACCGGCTTTAATCGACACCGATAGATCCTCAAATAAACCATGCTCTTTGCCGTAGTGAAAACGCACATGATCAAATTCAATACGCCCTGTCGACACCCTCAGCGGCGGGGCTTTGTGCTGATCTTGCACGTGGCGATCGATCGAAAGCGTATTGATACCATCCTGTACTGTGCCAACATTCTCAAATAACATGGACACCTCCCACATAATCCACTGAGACATTCCATTGAGACGTAGATTAAGCCCGACGGCAATAGCGATAGCACCAATAGATACCGCATTTTCGGTCCATAAATAAATAGACAGAGCGCCTACAGAAAAAATTAATAATGAATTAAGTATCCACACGATGACTTGTAACTTTGTCACCAAGCGCATTTGTGGATGCACAGTTTGTAAAAATTGATCCATTCCCTCACGAGTATAAGATGACTCCCTATTTGCATGAGAAAATAGCTTTACTGTACTAATATTAGTGTAGCTATCAACAATGCGTCCCATCATTTCTGAACGGGCGTCGGCTTGAAGTGCAGACACATCGCGTAGACGCGGCACAAAATAGCACAGTGTTGCAATGTAACCAGTCAACCAAAAGAGTAGTGGCACTACTAAGCGTAAATCAGCACTAGCAACCAAAAACAACATACCCAAAAAATACACACTCACAAACAAAAGCACGTCGAGCACTTTCATTACCGACTCGCGCACAGCGAGAGCCGTTTGCAATACCTTTGTGGCGATGCGGCCGGCGAATTCATTTTGATAAAACGAATAACTTTGGCCCAGCAAATAGCGATGCATATTCCAGCGAATTGCCATTGGGTAATTGCCCAATAATACCTGATGAATGAAGATAGAGTGAAATAGGACGGTAACGGGTATCGCAATTAATATGATAAACGACATCCACAGTAGTCGTCCGCGCTCTTCATTTAAAAAAGTCTCTGGATCCTTAGTCGATAACCAGTCTACTAACTGCCCTAAAAAATCAAATAAAGTAACTTCTAAAATAGCCAGCAAACCAGTGAGAACTGCCATTAATATTAAATGCTTTTCGGAACCACGGGTATAGTGGCGACAAAAACCAATGATACTTGCTGGTGGTTGGGTAGGCTCTGCAGCTGGAAAAGGCTCAATAAGGCTTTCAAAAAAACGAAACATATACGGTCAACAGTTTATAGAATGAAATGAAGGGGAGAACAAGAGGTCAAACTTAACACTATCAATTTTACGACGAGTCGTCACCTATTAGATGCCCTGAATCATATTTAAGGGGTAATTATATTGAATAGTTTGTGGATAAATAAAGGCTGCCTAAGAATAGCGCGGGGTGGTGTTTTTTGGCATTAATTCACGCCTAAGACATTACAAATTTTCTATCGATATTGGCGGCAACCATCTCGCATAGCAGTTAGCTTGCCTGAGCCATCGTTAATAAATGCACGCTTATAGAATTAATGGATGGCTTTTATTAAAGAACCGTCGTCGAGTCGCCATCGCTTTGCGCAGTTGAATTAACAATCGCGACAATACTCCACATCATTTCTTCTTGGGTTCAGTTTCATCGTTATCTAATTGATCGGGAGCGAAGTCATCTAAATTAAACTCGGGGTCTTCATCGATCAACTCTGTTTTAAATTCGCCGGAGGCGTCATCCTCAGTCAAGCCCTCAGCTAACTTGGGCTCAGCCGAAGCCGTTGGCCCCAAATCTGGATCATCAAGCTCCCTTTCAATATCACCAAATAAATCTTCATCGTCAGCTAAGCGATTGTCTAATGCCTCCGGTGGCAGTTCTGTTAGAGCATCACTGGCACTGACAGCTCTTTCAACACTATCGTCTTCGGCTAGATCTATATTATTATCAAGCTCACCAAGATCATCAAGTTCGCCTACTATCATTTCATCCATTGGCAGTTCATCACTTGCCGAGGCTGTCTCTGGCTCTTTTTCAGCATTATTTTCGTCTACATCGACTGGCCCTTTCTTAGGTTTAACAAATTTACGATAGAGCATAAAAATGCCGCCAATGATGATTAGATTAACTAAGCCTATGGCGCCATAGAGTATCCATTGCATCATATTGCTTTCTGCTTCTTTCTCCTCGACTGCTGGCTCGACTGAGGCCTCTATTGGAAGTTCTGCCTCGGTGACCGCAGGTTCTACTGGTTCCGCTTCAAGCACTATCTCTTCAACCACAACGGCTTGATCTACAAAAGAATTATCTGCGACTGGAAAGGTGAAGCTTAACGTCTCGGGAATAATGTCATTCGAATCACCATCGCTATTCGTTGTTGTAATCCGCATCGTAACGTAATAAATGCCATCGGCCTCAGGTTTAATTGATAATTTCCAGGCTTGATTATCGGTTAGCTCAAAAGGTTTAATTAGACTACTGCCTGTTGGCGGCTTTATTTTTGCCACAACTTCAATACTTGTAAAATCGACATTCTGACGTTGAGGAATAACCTCTATATTAAATTGCGTATTATCGCCTTCATTAATTGTTTTAGTCTCTATCTTAAAGGGTGTTCGCACATTAACGCGCTGCACTGACCGACGTTGAAAGGTCTTGCCATCAACATCGACAATAACTTCATATTCACCAATTTTATCAAAGCGCTCTATGAGTGTTTTATAAATGCCATTGCCCGGTACCAGCCCTTCTGACAGATGCTTTGACCAGGTCTCTGTTGTCCCTGCTGCCACATCTAGCGTATTGATAGTTAGATGAATATCTAACAGCTCTAAAAATTCAGCGCGATCAACGATCTTGTTATCTTCTCTAAACGCTAGCGAAAAATCTACGTCATCATTAACCATTAAATTAGAAGCTATCGATTGAACACTCAAGCTCAAATCACTCACCACTGTAATGCGGCTCTGTGGCTGTAAATCAGCAAGCACCTGCCATTCACCTTCTAAGGGTTTCTTAAACGTAACAAGATCATATTTATCTGTACGGTACCAATTTATATTTTCATCCACAGTATCCTTTGTGTATGCACTTTTATCGGGTGCAAACAAGGTTGTCTCTGGTGAACTAGGCTTGCGAAAAATTAATGCGGTAAATTCTTCGATACTTGAATCGGTTAAAAACGAATTACCTTCTAAGGGTAATTCTTCTTGGGGTACTGCCCGATTAAAAATTTGTAAAAATATCTCCATTAACTCATCGGCTGTTTCTGCAACTACAGATTGCCCACCCGTTGCAATTGCGAGCTTATCCATTAACTTTTTATCCGCTTTGTCAGAGAGCGAAATTGTATGAATAATAAATCCCGACTGTTGGTAGCTAGGCAAAATTTCATTAATAATACGGCTGCGTTCTTGCTCATTGACACTCTGCTCACGATCAATATCAACCATGCCGTCAGTCATTAAAATCACATGTGTTTGGTATTGGTCAGTCGCCAAATAACCTTTGTCGTATGCCGCTTTCTCGAGGGCTTCACCAATATTAGTGTATTGACCCAAGGAGCTGATACCTGACGACTTAGCCTTAGCTTCGCGCTTCCAGCTTTCGTCAACCTCGCGATGCTTAACCAACATATTAACAAATTCCCCAAAAGTCCAGATGCCGGCCTTACTGCCGCCAGGTAACAACTTACTAAGCATCTCGACTGCAGGTAGGCGCAAATTCTTAGGGTCATTTTTTTTCATACTGCCAGAAATATCGATAATAATGCGAATATCGGACGACTTTTGGAGAACAATCTCTTGAGCAATTACCTGATTGGCAACAATCGACAAGACAACGAATAATATCAACCACGCTCGCATAAAAAAATGATGATAATACTGTGAAAAATAGGCGGTGAGACAAGAGAATATGCGCATGGGCTTGGTGATTACCTATTGATTAATTAACTAAGAGGTTATTGAGCCATTTATATCGAGCCCTTTATATTAAGCAAAGGGTAAAGCTAATACAAAAATAGAAATTAAAATAATAACTTGTACTACTTGTAACATAGGTATAGCAGAACCACAAAAAATCGCAACCATACAGAGACGAAAAAGATGATGAAGAGCACTAGTTAAGGGTTAAACAAGCCTCGCTCGGCAGCTTAATTTTTCAATAAAGGCCATGACAACTGACTACACATTAACAGCTGAGATTTTTGGCTCTTTTCTTACGTTATCGGAGACATAAGTGGACGCTTTATTAGAGGCCATATTAGTACGCCCTTTATTTACAAGTGATATAAAAAAGCTTAATAGAAAATACACGAGATAAGTGCTGCAAAGAGCTAATATGAATAAACGGGCGATTGGCCAAAAAACATCGGGATTTGCAAAAATGATATTAAGTAGCGCTTTAATCCAGGCGGGCGCCCAATAGTAAGCACTACTGTCTATAGTGATGGGTAATAACAAAAAGACTGCACCCAACAGCCTGATGCAATCCCGAGCGTAGCCCCAAGTTATAAAGCGAGTCATTCTCCAAAACACGAAAAGCAGAGCAATGACGGCAAATAGGTAGACACCCCAGCCTATTATATATTCTTGAAAACTAAACATGTGTACAACCAATTATTAAAGATTATTAGTAAAACTTACTGCCGAAAATCACCTTAATAGCAACTCTCTTTGGCCTACTTTATCCAGTGAATCACTCGAGTCTCAAAGTCGTCGGGATGAATATAGGTTTCAGATAACACTCGCCCCGACACTGAAATACCGGCCTCGTGAACGCTAGCGTTATTACCCGAAATTAACGGGTGCCATGACGCTAAGGGTTTATCCTCAGACAATAAACGATAGGCACAGGTATCGGGCAAAAAATGCACATCTTTCAGTGTTGCTGCGGTCAGGGTTAAACATGAGGGGACCTTTTTAACTCTATTTTTATAGTCGGCACAACGACAAGACTCAATATCTAAAAGCTTACAAGCGATATCTGTATAGTAGAGCTTATCGTCATCTTCATCTTCTAATTTATGCAAACAACATTTACCACAACCGTCACAGAGTGATTCCCACTGGCTAATCGTCATCTCAGATAGAGCTTTTTCTTCCCAAAAATTAGCGCTCATAGTATTTTATATTCTTAAATTGTTTCATCTACATTTAATCTAAACATCTAGTTACTCTAATAGTTGCTCTAAAAGAGCAAACCCGTCAGTTATCGATAATAGCGTCAACTTAGATGAGCAACATTGGTTAAGGAGCGCTAAATGATTTTTGACCCAGCCCTCAAACTGATCGATAGATATTACTTTTAGTTGAGCCTTTACATGCGTTTGTCTCGTTTTCACATGATAATTAAAACAGTAAAGTGCACCGTTACTATCGACAAGCATATCATTTACATCATATGCATAAGCACTCAGATCATCATCTGCCAACCAGGTAGACTCGTCTTTAATAAATAGCAATTCATCTTCGCCACTGTATTTTATGAATGCTGGCCACGCTATCGGCATTTTTAATTTTGACGCTCAAGAAAATCATTGGCCTCAGAAATAGCGTTACTGCTTTCTCGTGCCTCACCATACAAGCTCGGTGGCATTTGCAAATAAAAGCCCTGAGCCTCAATTGCAATCAAAACATCTTTTGCATTAGCACGTGCGAGTTTTTTATCTGGAGTGAGAACTAACCCCATTGCGAATACCATCTTACCTGTTTTTTTTCTGAGGGAGTCGGGTAGTTTTTCAAGCCCTCCTTTTTTATCAACGTAAATATACATGCCCTCTTTTTTAGAGCAACGGTATATTTCACACAATCGATTTTCATTATTGAATGACACTATCTTCTCCATTAGCTCTTTACTGAGCTAATTTTATTTTGTGATTAACTAAGTTTTATCTTTTTCATTCATTGTATGTGACAAAATACTTAATAATGATTTGGTGATAACGCCCTCGCGCCAACCCATCAATACTTTTGGTGTATACAATAATGTTTGTTGCGGGTAACGCACTACCTCCTCTAAGTCTTTTTTGCGAATTAAATATTCAGCGGGTAACGATATGTGTTCAGCAATTTCAACAACATGTGCTTTTAATTGTTTGAATAATTTTCGTTGCTCTGCATTTAAAGGCGCCGCTAGACGATCGGGGTAATTACTATCATCGGCCAACACATCATTTATTAATTGCAAGCAATGTTCACCATAACTACTATAAAACCGGTGGTGAACATCATTTAATTCAATTAGCTGGTCTTTAGTTTTAGGCAAGCGTTGGGCAATATCAAATAGTGCGCTATCTTTGATTAAACGATTTCTTGGTATATCAATTATACGCGTCTCACCCTCACGCCAAGAACAAAGTGCCTTTAATACGGCTAACTGTTTAGGCTGTAACTTCCATGCAGACTTAATTCGCAAATAGTGCTGAGCAACACTATTATTAGAGCTCGCTTTAGCGATTAATGCTGCACACTCAAGCTCGACCCATTGCAGACGCTGCCGGCCACTCAAACGTTGTGTCAATTCATGATAAATAGGTAGCAGGTGAACAACATCTAAAGCGGCATAATTAAGCTGTGCATCACTCAGCGGTCGCTGCAACCAATCTGATCGGGTTTCATCTTTTGGAATAAGGTCGCCAAATAAAAGCTCGACTAAATTTGAATATCCCATTGATGAGCCAATACCTACAAATGCAGCAGCGACTTGTGTATCAAATAATGGTGTAGGTAACACTTCTAGATAACGATTGAAAACCTCTAAATCTTCTGAACAAGAATGGATAATTTTTACCACATTTGTATTTTTCCATAGCTCTTGCAATGGCTCTTTATTGTCAATCGCTAGCGGATCTACTAAATATATACCCCGTGTATCTGCAATTTGTAGCAAACCCATAATCGGGTAAAAGGTATCTGTACGAATAAATTCAGTATCTAAGGCAATCGCTTTTTCACTAGACCATTGCTCACACAACTCTTGTAAGCGCTCATTCGTGTCTATCCACTCAAACGTTTGTGGTTTTAACTCTGGTTTCAGTTCTGGTTTTAATTCTGGTTTCATAAAAGCTTGTAATGACATAATTAATGAATGTGGTTTTGAAAAAACCTACGACTGACTCTTATTTCAATTCATGAATAAATAACAGCGTTAAAAAGTTCGTCGGCTACTGAAGGCATGCGCCAGGGTGCCCCCATCAATAAACTCGAGTTCACCCCCAAGTGGCACACCGTGTGCAATGCGCGAGACAATCACATTATATTGGCGAGCACGTTCGGCAATATAATGTGCGGTAGCCTCGCCTTCAACGGTTGGATTCGTCGCCAAAATTAATTCTTCAACGCCCTCGGCTTGCAGACGCTGATCGAGTAGAGGTAATCCAATTTCATTAGGACCAATACCGTCGATGGGCGAAAGCCGTCCCATTAAAACAAAATATTTACCCTGATAAGTACCCGATTGCTCAATAGCAACAATATCTGCAGGAGTTTCTACCACACATAAATGTGCGATTTTTCGTTTGTGGCTAGCGCAAATTCCGCAAATATCTTCTTCTGTTAAGGTACGACATAACTGGCAACGACCTACTTTTTCGATAGCTCCTTTTAGCGCTATCGATAATCTATCGGCACCCTCTGAATCGCGCTCTAGCAAATGAAATGCCATGCGCTGTGCAGATTTTCTACCGACACCTGGCAGACAACACAAGGCATTGATTAATTCGTCAATTAAGGGGCTAAACATACATTTCCGCGCTCTATTCTTTCACTTAAAAAGCTATATCGTCTTTAAAAAATCATTTTTATTGGTCAAGCTTGACACTATGATTCTATATTCAAAGTTATAAATTATTAAAACGGCATTTTAAAATCTGCAGGCAAATCAATTCCCGCGGCAAGATCACCCATTTTATTTTTATTACTAGCTTCTACTTTTCTCACTGCATCGTTCACAGCCGCGGCCAGCAAATCTTCAAGTATTGCTTTTTCCTCTTTGAGTAGCGATGGATCTAACTCGACATTCTTAACGTCGTGACGACCCGTCATAGTTACCTTAACCATGCCAGCGCCGGCTTCACCAATAACTTCTAATTTAGCTAAATTCTCTTGCATTTTTTGCATATTTTCTTGCATTGCTTTGGCTTGCTTCATTAAATCGCCAATATCTGCCATGTCGACTCTCCTATTTTGTTTTTTTATATGGATTAAAGTCGTCCCGACTTTTACCCATGTCAGTATGAAAATATCTATAGCCATACATCGCACTGCTGTCTTTAAATATAATAAAAGCAATGCTAGCTTTTTATGGTGTCGAGCTCAAAAAGCATCCAAGCGTCGAACTCTTGATAACCTGAGCTTTCGGCTGCTTACAAAAACAACGATGTCTAGAAGGTTGATGAGCTTACTATTGATAACCTACCAACGCATTCAACTAATCATCTAATAACTACTAACCTAATCAACTACTACGCTAACTCACTGGTAACGGAACAACAACTAGCTAGTTAACGGCTAACTATCGATAGATTCTATCGAACCCTCGATAATTATCGCGCCTAAATTTTCTTGTAACTGTCTAACTACAGGGTCTGTTTGAATAGCTGACACGGCCCGTGCTTGTCGCTCTTGTTGTAAACGTACAATAATTTGCGCCGGAGTTTCGCGCTCAAAACTGCCATTGTTAATACTAACCTCGAGGGTTTGACCAAAATAATTTTCGAGTAAATCGGCAAGACGCTGTTGATGCGATACATCGTAGAGCGTGCTTTGCTGCTCATCCAATAAAAACGCTAAGACTCCCTCTTCAATACCCACATAAATACAATTGGCAACAGTGCTCTGCAATAAACCACCGGTGTCGAGTTGACGATAAACCTCAAACCAATTGTCGGGGTTAAACTGTGCCAGAGTATCCACTGATTTTTTTGGCGACTTAGGGGCAACATTTTGTGTTGTCTGCTGGGCATCACTATTTTTGGTAGCGGTAGCTGCAGCCCCTATAAGTGCTGATATGGCGGAATGTTTATCTTCAAACTCTTTGGTATCAGCTGGTTCAGGCGTTAGCGGATGCTTAACATCCATGGTGAAAGGCGGTTGCTTATCAACGGGGATTTGCTGCTGTAAATCGATGTCGGCATCTTCGGAAAACGACTCGCTAACATTATCAATATCAATATCGGACTGAATCGGCTCTTGACGCGTTTGCAGTTCAGACACTGCCTCAGACTTTTTTACAGGTCCCGCCTCCTCCTGCAGGTCTGTCTGCTCAATTTTTAGGGCGGTGGGGTCTATGCTCGTAGCGTCAGAGGCTACTTGAAATGGTGCCTCATGTGCAGGCTTCGTGTCTTCTATCACTGTCGAGGTTTGCGACCCGGGCACTACTTGAGTAATACTAGGCTCTGAGGCTTGATCTATTGTTGAGGGTGCTTGTTTTGGTATCACACTGTCGGATATGTCATTGAACGAGGTGGCTTTTTTAGGCAGCCCTTTTTTTGGTAGCTCTGCAACACCCTGCGGCTTAAAGGCTAACATTCGTAATAAGGTCATTTCTAAACCACTACGCGCATCTGGTGACAGGGGTAAATCTCGGCGACCTAGTAGTGCGGTTTGATAAAACAGCTGCACATCTTCACTTGCCATTTTCTGGGCAAAATCATAAATCTGTTTACGATCGCCCAAACTGTTATCGATGGCTTCGGGTACGACCTGTGCAATTGCGATTCGATGAAACACAGCAATTAGCTCACCTATTACCTCACTATAATCTGGAGAGTGCTCGGCAAGCTTACTAACACCAGCTAATATTGCAGCGCCGTCCTCGGCAATCAAACCCGTTAGTACATCGTAGACAAGCGTCTGATCAATAGATCCAAGCATGGTGCGCACATCAACTTCTGTAACTTTACCACCACCAAAAGAGATGGCTTGATCAGTTAAGCTCAGTGCATCGCGCATACTGCCATCTGCAGAACGGCCTAAATGCCAAAGACTCGCCTCTTCAAAGGGCACCATTTCTTTTTCGAGAATAAACTTTAAATGCCCAACAATGCGTTCTGCACTCATATTTTTAAGGCTAAACTGTAAGCAGCGCGACAGTACGGTAACTGGCAATTTTTGCGGATCGGTGGTGGCCAATAAAAACTTAACGTGGGGCGGCGGCTCTTCTAATGTTTTTAATAAAGCATTAAAACTACTATTAGACAGCATATGGACTTCATCGATGAGATAGACCTTATAGCGGCCCCTGGTCGGTGCGTACTGAACATTATCTAATAGTTCACGAGTGTCTTCTACCTTGGTCCGCGAGGCCGCGTCGACCTCAATCAAATCAACAAAACGACCCTCGTTTATCTCGGTACAAGAGCCACATTGGTTACAGGGCTCAGAACTCACACCTATATCACAATTCAAACATTTGGCTAAAATACGAGCGATAGTTGTTTTACCCACACCGCGGGTGCCGGTGAACAGATAGGCGTGATGCAGGCGATCGTGGTCGAGCGCATTGATCAAGGCCTTTAACACATGCTCTTGGCCTACCATCTCGCGAAACAGCCGTGGCCGCCATTTACGGGCTAATACTTGATAGCTCATGAAGTTTTATATCAACTTGTTAAAATAGTTTTAAAAAGCTTTGTTACAACACACTTAAAATCATAGTTACGGTAGTTATAACTACCTTGACTACAGTGTTGTAACAAAGCACATCAATTAATATTAATTGTAACAGCATCGAGCTTTTAACCTAAGTATTAAAATACCTTGAGACCAGTGTCCGAGGTGATCTTTAGCGGTAAAACAGAGCTAAAGCGCAGATTAAGAGCGGGTAGACCGTGTCAGTAATTACTTAAATATATTTTGCCTCGAACCTGTGTGCGGCCTCTTCACCAGTACGATTAAGGCAGCAACCAATCAAAACTCTACATTAAGCTTTTGAAGCCGCTCCGAGGCTTTGCGGTTATTACCCGTGATTGCCCACCTAAGGGATACTTTAAGATCAACCGATAAGAATGAAGTAATGGGCAAGGCACATCAAATATATTGGCAAAGAAGCGATTATGGGTCGACTTACCGTATTTAGGACAAGCAATAATAGAATGATGAAGATACTTCAAATGACCGCGAATTTGATGCCTGCGGCCGGTTAAAATTTTTGCCTGTAGAAATGACCTATACGAATGAATAGCGACTTAAGGGATACTTGTCGACTGCGGCGTCTAGCTCGATAGTATTTAGGCGCGTAAACTCGGTGATAGCTTCTTGGGGGCTTGGTGTTTTTTGAGGAGTGTGCGTCTTATTGTTTAAATTAATAATCGGTTTTTAGGGGGGGTTGATAATTTCTGAAGCGGGAGTATAGCCACGAAAAATCAAAAAATATAACTTGGTGGAGGTATTGTTCTACATTTACTGTTGAATATGAGCGATAACGCTTGCTTTGAATCCAAATAACATAAGCCTAGAGCTTGGCTTATCGAGACTATGAATAACCTATGAATAACCTATAAATATTTACCCACTTGATCACATAGCATTTTTAGCAGGTAGCGCATCTTATTTTGTCGATATTACTTTTATATACTAATAAACCTTCTGGTTTATCTACCGCAATTAAATACTCATCGCGATAAAAAATTGTTAAGGGCTTATCTAAAAAATGTTGGATCCTTAATGTCTCTATTCAACACACAACAAATACAACAATTAAAAAGCACTAACATCAGCGCTTTTTATATCTAAACTTGACAACAGGCAGACAAAACCATTGTCTTAGCAGCTTATATTTACTCTATTTAATCTCTTTTTCTAAAGCAGATAGCTGCTTAAATACAACCACACTGGCTTTCTCCATGTTCTCAAGATGAATAATGCCATCTGCATATTTGTTTTTCTCGATAGACTCTAGAGCAAGCATGCCATTTTTATGGATCGCCGCGTGAGGCTCTGCCAAAGCCTTAAAGCTCGGTAAAGAGGCATATTTAAGCGATCCGTCGCCTTCATAATACCATTGACCTAAACGACACTTATTATGATCAACAACACCACTAATGCCTTTATCGGATAAGCCAGCAATTATTTTATAGATTTCAAACTTCCACACAATGTGGTCCATTTTAAGCGTTTGAATAAAGCTGCTATCGGTTGTGTGAGCGATGAGTTGATACATGTCTTGTGACATCTGAACCAAGCTATCGGTTGTCTCTTGGACAATTGTTGAGTTTTTACTAACGTTTTCAGATTTCTCGCGGGCTTGACCAATGCCAACCACAATACTATTTATACTGTTATTTATTTCGTTGATCAGCGTGCCTATTTCACTGGTTGCATCGGCCGATCGCTTAGCAAGAGCGCGCACCTCATCGGCAACCACCGCAAAACCACGCCCCTGTTCTCCAGCTCTAGCCGCTTCAATAGCCGCGTTTAATGCCAACAAATTGGTTTGCTCAGAAATACCTTGAATAAGATTAACAAAACCATTGATGCCTTCCGTCACCGTTTTAAGGTGAACAATAGACTCTTCGACTCTTTGGGTATCGGAGTTAATCTCTTTACTTGCACTTACTGTGCTGGCAAGCAGCTCAGTAATATTACTAAACAAAGTTAGAGATTCTTGAAAGCCTTGCTGGCGCTCACTCAATACTTGAGAAGTCGACACCATTTCATTTTTTGTCGACGTTACTAATACTGAAGAGTTAACACATAAGGATTGAAGTTGGCGAGTAGATTCTAATTGCGCCAATGTTTCTGTATTGTTAGTCTCTTGACTAAGATGAGCATTTTTCATACTCTCTAGCTCCTCTTCAAGCTTGGCAATCTGTTGCGATTGCTCAGCATTGGTAAGTTCTAGACTCTCTATTTTTTTTCGATTAAACACAAACTTCTCCTTTTCATGTAAGTGTTACTATGAAGATAGCACAAAATAAAAAAGACGCTGATTTAATTGCGTCTTTTATTCACTTAAATTTTTATCCTCTAAACTATTACCACTTTCATTCACTTAACTTAATCGACCTTCGGCTTGGCAATCATTGTGTTATCTGCAATTAGGTCGCTCATAAACTGCAACCAAAATGCATCAATCTCGCGGGTCTTCGATGCGTTAGCCTTAATGTATAAGATCAAACGCCCGCCAAAACCGGTAATCTGTGTTCTATGGGCTCGATACAACACGGGCTCGATGGGATCGCCACCCTGAAAAACACTAGCAACCTGCTCTATTGCAAGGTTGTGCAGATATTCTATGTTCGATGCTCCCATTTCTCCCCCAAAACGAAGACTCTTTGCTGCATCATCCTCTATAGATGTGTCGGGCCAGCTATCTCCTGTGCCGTACCAACTAGCTTTGAGCTTGAAACTGCCGTCAGCTGATACATAAGTATAATGTCTTGGTGGCTTTAAATAATCAGGTATCTGCAGCCGCAACATTTGCGCCTGTCGCCATATGTAGTGATCGGTTATTTGCTCAGGCTGAGGCGTCGTGCTGGTTTGACCCGAGGCTAAGATCTGCTCAAAAGTTGCCTGCAGTGTTTTGTCATCCTGCGGCCCTACATAAGACAGAGTTAGGTATTTATTATCAGCGTAGTAAGCTGTTACCCACTGCTCTAGGTAACGATTACTCTGGTCACCAAAACTGAAGCTTTGAAAAATTGCAGGTAAAGTGGCGAATTTTACCTGCTTCTGCAACAGAAATTTGACCTTGTCGCCCATGGTACTACTGAGTTCTTGGCGGCGCTTGGCGACGAACGCATCAAGCGTTGTGGCCTCGCGGGTTTTACCGAAAGATACCGTTAAAACCTGTTTTTGTTGTTCAGACTTATAAGTGTAACTACTGGTGTCGCGCCAGTTGTCAGGTAGTGAAAATATAAAAGACCCTAGTTTAATCCGCATTTTCTGATCCCTTACCTGTATAAATAAAATGCTGCCTGCACGGGCAGTATTTTGACCTGCCTCTAACGTTTGAGTTTGTTCATCAAAACAGGCCGTCAAACTGCCCGCAAAAGCTAAAAAAGCGCAGCGTTTTAATAATTGTTTAATATTTATCTGCCCTTGCATAATTCAAACCTTAACTGTGTCGATTTATCACTTAGCATTTTTATGTGGATAGCTATCTGGCTAGCCATGTGCGCAGCTATATGCCTCGCTGTGTGGCTAGTTACACAGCTAATTATTTGAACATCATCTACCGAGGCGGCTTGTTTAATATCGTTAGTGTGTATTCATTAATCGGCGCTCAATTATCGATAGATACCCGCACCATGTTTGACTTCTCGTGCCCGTACTCAATAACAACTTGGTAACTACCTATTATAAAGGGCATTTCTACATAATCTAAAATATTTGGATTAAAGTAGGCGGCCAATGTCTTACTTGCATACTGAATGGCCTCTTTATCAGGCATCTGGGTAAATGGCATAGGCGCCTCGAGGTTGTCATCAATATCAATCATAAAACCGGTGTACTCGATACCTGATTCAACATGACGCACCCAAATCTTTAAAGGTTCAGAGTCGGACATATTGAACAGGCTTAACCGATAAAACCCACAGACAGGAAAAATAGACTTAGTCTTATCAATACTGAGGGGAGCATTGATCACAACACCGAGCCAGTCTGATGGTTTTTCTGCGGGTGAACAAGGCGTTCGCTCCTCTGAATTTAATGAGATATCAAAGAAAGACTGGTTGTTACTATCCATGAGATGACGCCTGTAATTATTATTTGTCGGGCTATAACCAAACAGCACTAACAACAATAGACTGATCATTAGTAGACGACAACTCGACGCTAACTGTTTACCCATTCTTGAAAACTTTCCTTTAAATTCACAATTTACTTCAAACTTAACGGGCAGTACGTCATCGTCGCCATTAACCAACTTAGGAGCTATCGAGCTATCCTCATGAATATTGATAACTATAATTATAGTTGTGGTTATTGGGTACAGCAGGAAATATAATTAACTGAAAACTAGATTACTATAAAAGGCTTACGGCAAAATAAACCACACAAAAAACCCAATCTGTAGTTAACAAAATGCTCGATCAGCAAAACACTACAGAGACTAAATAGATAAAAAAATCAAAATCAAGGTGATGCTTAAGCATAAATCGTTATAATAGTAATGGCCATATCAAAACTCAATTAGAACCCTTATTTTATTGCGCGAGAAGCTAAATGATTGATTTTAGAAGTGACACTGTAACCCAGCCGTCAAAAAAAATGCGTGATGCCATGGCCAATGCTGATGTGGGTGATGATGTCTATGGCGATGATCCTACTGTTAATCACCTTCAACAAATAGCGGCCAAATCTCTAGGTTTTGAATCAGCTCTGTTCACCTGCTCGGGTACGCAAGCAAACTTATTGGCGATACTCAGTCATTGTGAAAGAGGTGATGAATATATTTGTGGTCAGCAAGCTCATAATTACAAGTATGAAGCAGGCGGCGCTGCTGTTTTAGGCAGCGTTCAACCGCAACCATTATTTAATCAGGCCGATGGCAGCATTACTTTAGAAGACATTGAAGGCGCGATAAAAAAAGATGACTTTCATTTTGCTCAAACAAAATTAGTGAGTCTCGAAAATACCATTGGCGGCAAAGTGCTATCACAAGATTATCAACAACAAGTGAGAAGCTTGGTCGATCGCAATAATCTTAAGCTACATTTAGATGGTGCTCGCCTGTTCCATGCTTCAACAAAACTCAATCTCCCCGCTAGTGAAATCACCCAGTATTATGATTCGGTCAGTGTTTGTTTATCCAAAGGCCTAGGTGCGCCCGTAGGTTCTTTGTTACTAGGCACCAAAGCGACTGTTGAGAAAGCCACTCGCCTAAGAAAAATGCTCGGGGGCGGCATGCGTCAAGCGGGAATCTTAGCAGCGGCAGGTATCATTGCTTTTGAAGAAATGTCTCTAGGCTTACAAAAAGACCACGATAATGCACAACTTCTGGCACAAGGCTTAAAACAGATTGGATCATTTAACGTGACAGAGCCACAAACAAATATTGTCTATGCGCAATGTCGGCAGAATAGACAGAATGAACTGCAGCGTTATTTACTGAGCCACAATATAAAAATTTCTGCTGCAAAACCGATTCGTTTTGTGACGCATTTTAATATCAGTACTACTGACATTGAGCTATTAATTCAACATATAACAGCATTTTATAAGTCGGCAAGTAAAGCCGTTCACACCACAGAAACTTTATCTATACAAGAACCTGCTAAAATATAGACAATCATCTAACACCTAATACAACGATTGACTTATTGCTATTTGATGAGACCAAGCCAGAAATAGCATAGCTATTATTCATCGACTAGCTGTTATTTTTTTCGCTTGATCACCGAAAAAAAAAGCTCTTCTATATGAATCGGTGGGGACTCAAATATACCAGTTGCAGCCATAAAGCTGTTGATAGATCAGAAAAACAGACATTAGTGACGCACTAGTTAGTAACGAAAAATAATTGGCTCAAACCTGCGACAAACAAAGCGCAGCCAAAGGTTATGGTCCGCTGGTGTAACTTACAGACGAACACATGCGCATTAAGTGACAGTTGTATAGACATAAATTACTTTTCCCATAATTTACTAAATCGGTATCAGCGCATTTAAGCGGCTTTGGCGGAGCCCCCAAAATACCAGTCTTTGAAGAGCACTAGTATAGGCCTTTAAGCTCAATCGCTTGCAAGCACCAACTTAAACAGTTGACCACTGAGCTTAGACAAGCGAGTAAGATCTGCCTTTAGCTTTATACCCTTGCCTCCCTGTTCAATTCGTCGCCGATTTAATTGCGTATTTATTCCCGCTTCACAGAGCTTATTAATAGTGATTTTAACAACATCAATGTTGTATTGACCGCGATCCGTCGATGAACAAACGGGCAGTATTTCCTCGTGAGGGAATAATATATGATTATAATCGAGTGCGGCTTTAATAGTCTGCGCTTTAGCCGATGTGGTGTCTGTGAGCTTATAAGGAGGAGACCATTCATTGCTGGGTTGCAATCTATCCACTTGATTAAGTAGCATCAGCACCGTTGGTTTTTTCCGATTAAGATTTTCTGGCGACTGATAGAAGGCATAAAACCGATTCATCAGTTCAGTATCTATTTGCCTACCGGGTTGGTTCGCTTTTAATACCCAAAGTATTAAATCACTATGGGTCATTTGTTCGACCAGTAATTGATAGATACTTTCGCCGCCATCGATACCTGGTGTGTCCACGAGATGAAGAATATCGGTATCTTCGACCTCACAGCGATGAATGGTAAGCTTATCAGTAGCGGGAATAGCGCTAACTTCAGCGACTAGGTCGTCAACTAAAGCGTTGACTAACGAGGATTTTCCGGAGCTCTGTTGCCCTATGAGCAACACCCTTAGCGGATCCACAGGCACTGCTTCGCGCCTCGTATCCTTGAGTGCTTCAAGGCTGGGTTGTAATGTAGAATCGGAAACTTTGAACCTGCCGCTATAAAGGTCTATGGCCACTTCAGCGACTTCTTCCAGCAGTTTTCTTTTCAATTTATTTTGCACCGAATTGTTCACATCATCAAACACATGACTAATAATATTACCGCGAAGTTCAGAGATAATGCCGACGGGAGTAAATAGTCTAATAGCTCGGTATAGGTCATATAACGGCATGAACTTCTCCGCTTTATTTTTTAAGATGTAAGCCTTTTTAGCGGTAGAGAAGTTAATGTTTTCAGACAGAGGCACGTTCTCCAGTACGAACTTTCGGTATTTGAAGCTGACCTTCTCAATAACCAATAGAATTTCAGGTAGCGTGAAAGCAAATTCACTTTCGCTTTGCTTGGGGCGGTAAAATTTTGAGACCTTGCTAAGAATATCAATCGAGGGTGCCTTTAAGTTTTCCCAGTCTGGGTCTTGGGACATGTGATGATCGATATCTACCGATATGCTTGACCATGCTGTCCAATCAATATTGGTCCAGTCTGAACGCTGCAACATATCAACTTTATCGGCGGTTTTAGTCTCCTTAGGAGCTTTACGGGCGAGCCCTAGAAGACCGTGGATAACTCCAGACAAGGCTGTTAGGGCTAGCATAAGACCGATTAAGTGAAGCATCATGTCATTTTGATAAATAAAGATAATGCCGAAGCCCAACAGCACCAAAAATGGTATTAAAAAACACAGCAACATTAGAAAAAGCAGCTTGGATGAGGCTTTGGTTGCGAGCTTGCTCAGCTTAACGAACCTACTCATGTCTTGGCTTCCTGTCGTTATGTTAAGGAATTATGTTAAGGCGTTATATTCAGCGCTTTCTGAAATACCGCTTTGAGTTCATCGTGATCAACAGCTTCGCCTTTACTCTTGTGATAGAGATACATGCAGGCGGCGCGGGCAATGCCGTAAGTTGTTGCAAAGCTCAACGCAGCAGCAGTGGCACTGCCCACTGTCTGCCCATAAACAGGAATAAACTTAGCGAGCTCTCGCGTCCCGAGTGCACTGGCATATTGAAGGGCGAAACCTGAACCCATAGCGCCAACGAACTCGAGAAACTCTGTCCTATTCCATTCAACACCATACTGTTTGGCCAAACTGTGTAGCATTTTTCCTTGGAGAGCTGGCACCGAAACTATGCCAACTCCCGGAATTGCACCGGCTCCCCCTGCGACCCCAGCGTACCAGAGAATTTCAGTCTTGAGTTTGAGAAAGTTTTGTTCTTCTTTGCTGTTATGGGCTTGCTCGTAAAGATAATTAGTCAGCGTAGGCAACAACTCAATAAGGGCCAACTTTAACTCGGCTAAACCAATATTGGCATCAGCATCCAACGAAAAGTCTACCTGCACAGACGCAAGCGACACACCCCAAACGGCTTCTATTTGTCGCTGGTTGAACGCTATTGCCTTAGCGCGCTCTGCACTATCAAAAATATTATTAATTGCGGTGTGAACGAGCAACAGCTGTTGTTTAGAGTCGATCTTTTTAATCGCATTAAGTGCTGATATCAGACTGCTTTGCTCGCACTCTTCTGCTTTCATCACCACCATGATGGCATGGCTTCTGTCTTTACAGCTCGCAATATCGTCAGATGGGTCGTAATTGACCTCAGCCAACCCTCGGGTATCCAAAAACCGTATAATCGGTGTATTTGCAGGGCAATCATAGCTATCTGCAGTCTGTGTGCAGGGTTTAAAGCCCTTACCCACTTCTACATCACTATTACCGGTAATATGTTGAACAATTGAGGATTTTCCAGCGCCAGTTTTGCCCAACATCCACAGGGTGGGTAAGGTGTTGAGCTGCTGTTCAAACGCAGTGTTAAGGTCATCGTTTTTTTTGGGGTTAATAAACTCAAACATCTGCTCGATGAACTTGTTAACTTTTTTAGATTCTTG
>JBLIFG010000010.1:0-58840 GCA_047633635.1 Cellvibrionaceae bacterium
ATTGGTGACTTTATGCTGGCATGGCCCGCTTTCGCCCTACTTAAAAAAAGTATGCCTAACAGCCAAATAGTCGCCTTGGTTCCCGAGTACACAAAAGCGCTTGCTGTAAACTGTCCCTGGATAGATGAAGTTATCGTAGACATCAAAAACAAAAAAGATAAGCACTCAAAAGCAGAACTTATTAAGCAAATTAAAGCCTATGACTTTGATTACTCTATTTGTCTATTCTCGAATATGTACAACGCCTCACTTGCATGGAGATGCAAAATACCCCAACGCTTTGCCCCAGCAACAAAAATTTGTCAGCTACTTTACAACCACACACTGCGACAAAAGCGCTCACAATCCAAAAAATCAGAATCCCAATACAATGTGGATTTAATTATTTATTTTCTCACTTTCGTAAATCGGCAGCCGCTACCCATAGCGCCGCCTTATTTCTCCTTCTCAGAGACTGAAACTCAGTCTCAAAAAACAGAATTAAGCCTAGCGCTAAAAGCTGACCAAAAGAAAAAATGGTGCTTTATACATCCAGGTACCGGGGGCTCATCAACTACATTATCCATAGAGCAGTGGTTATCTCTTTTAAAAGGGTTATCTACGATAGAAAATCTTGCCTTTATTATCACCGCAGGACCAGGAGAAGAAGACTATGCCAGTCAGTTGCACGCAAAGCTTATTCACAATAATATTGACGGACATCTCTATATATCTAAACAGGGCCTTATGAAGTTTTCCTGCTCGATAGGCTGCGCTGATTTATTTATTTCGGGATCAACCGGTCCACTGCATATAGCTGGAGCATTAGATATTCCCACTATTGGCTTTTATCCCAGCAAACAGTCCTCCACTGCACTTCGCTGGCGACCTATTAATTCTATCGATAAGCACTTGCCCTTTTCATTTAAAGAGCAAAGCCTGCAAAACAATGTAATTGATTTACAGCAAGTAATTACTGCTATTAAAAACTGGTCCGCTTGGCGATAGCTCGGTTTATTAATTTAGCGATCTACTTTAACCAAAAATTCCCCACTTTTTACTTTTAAAGCTCAAATATTTAGCTTACCTTATCTTTTGTAGATTCCAGAGCCAAGATAAGTTGATAGAGTGGTATATTATTTCAACAGTAACTTTTCAAATAACTCATAGGCCCATCATTCTAAATAATGCGTACGAGTAAAATATTAAATTATAATCTATCTTATCCGCGATTATACTTTTGCCAGAATTATGTCTAAAACCATAGCGATACTTAAACACCTAAAATTATATCGACTAACTTAAATCTTATTTATCTTGAGCTTACGCCAACGTTCTAGCTAAAGCGCCCAAACTGACTTAGCGTAGTTTGCTTATGCTTTTAACTTGCTCGCAATTCCATATTTAATGTATGATCATTTTTTGTCATTTACGATCTTTATAAAACCTCAATATTAGTAGCTATAAAACTCACAGTTTAATATTTTGTTAAAAAAGAAGAAGCCCTCTGTTCGTAGATTATCGATAAGCTATATTCTCAAGTTTTTTTATGCCTCTCTCTTCTGTTGTTTCCGTCAAAACATACAAAGCAAGTAACGTAACAGCTATTATCTGGCTACAAGGATGAAAAACTATGGATAAGTCTATTCTACAAATTTGTCTATCCGACGGCTGGGGCGGATTAGAGATGTATCCCTTGCGGATAACAAAAAAATTACATAGTAAAGGCCATAAGGCTTTTGGCTTAGCATTGAAAGGAACACCTGTTGCTCACAAAATGTCAGAAAGTGGCTTTGACCTTTTAACATACAACAATAGCCTTCAGGCGTTAATTAATTTACCTGCACTTGTCAGCTGGGTTAAAAAAAATAATATAGGTGTCATACATTGCCACAAGTCAAAGGATTTAGTGATTGCCTTAGCCATTAAAAAAATTACTGGCTGCAAACTTATTTTTACAGAACACATGGGTGTAACCAAACCCAAAAAAGACATTCTTCATCAACTAATATACAAAAACGTTGATCAAATATTATCGATTAGTGATGAAACTAGAAGACGCAATATCAATGCATTACCAGTGCCTGCGCACAAAATAAAACGTTTGTGGCTAGGTACAGATTTAATTCATCATACAAACATTAGTGTTAGCGATGAATTAAGAGCAGAGCTGGGGTTAAAGCTTGAGGACTTTGTGATTGGTATTTTAGGACGAATTACACACGATAAAGGTCAGCTTGAGTTGGTGCAGGCACTTAACAACATAGCCAACGAAAATGACAATTTTCGAGTATTAATTGTAGGCGGACTTGAACTTAGTGATGGTGCCAATGTAAAACAAGTTGCGTTGATAAAAGAGTATATCCAGGATCACAACCTATCTAGCAAAGTTATTTTTTCGGGTTACCGCACCGAAACCGCCGACTTGCTAGCAATAATGGATATTTTAGTACTGCCATCACATAAGGAGTCCTTTGGCCTAACCGTGATCGAAGGCATGGCGGCATCTAAAGCAATCATAGGCGCCAACACTGGTGCCATCCCCGAGGTACTCGATGGCACCGGTATATTAGTGAACCCTTTTAATCCAATGGACATTGCTAGCAAGATTCTTCTGTTGGCCTTCGACGAAGACAAGCGCAAAAGCCTTGGCAACTTAGCGCGGGCAAGAGCCGAAGCTGAATTTGGTATCGACACTCACATAGAGCGATTAGAAGCAATTTATTTCACCCAACCTTAGCATCAAAAAATAACTATTGTTTTTTTGTTAAGCGTCTAACCCAAAGATCGGCATATTTTATAAAGGTAGAGTGGGTAGACAGCAATGCCAACAACAAACCTTGCTGACCATCTAAAAATCCCCGTTTGAGGATATACATTTTAATGAAGCAGGCCAATCCATGAAAAATAGCTTGGAATAAGCTGCTTTTTTTACCCTGATTTTCTTTTTGATCAGCCCATGCCTTGGCATAACCTGTGGACTTTAAGAGATAGTGATTTATATCATCATAAGTGTAATGCAACAGGTCGCCATCCAAAGTGATGAGCGTCATAGACTCATCTACCTTGACTTTTTCATGCACTAAATTATCATTATAGGTGCTTAAATTTTTTTGATACATTCTCACTACACGATCTGGATACCAACCGGAATGTCGGATAAAGCGACCAAAAACCCAGCTCAATCGATTAATTTGATAAACAGCTGATGGATTAGGATCTTGCATGATATTGAGAATGCATTCTTTTAATGCATCTGAGACGTGCTCGTCAGCATCGAGCCATAAAATATAATCCGATTCAACATAAGATTGAGCGATTTGGCGCTGTCGACCAAAGCCCTGCCAATCAGCATGCTCATAGTATTTATCGGTAAAGCTTAATGCAATTTGCTTTGTTTTATCGTTGCTACCGGCATCAACTATGACTATTTCGTCGGCCCATAAGGCGACTGTTTGCAGACAGGCTGCTAATTTTTTCTCTTCATTTTTTACGATGACAGCAACGCCGAGACTAGCTTTTTTTGAGTTCATACTATCTTTTAATCAGTTAATTTTCATAAAGAAGAAGCTGAAATGATATCAAAAACTTCCCGTTATTACCTTGCGGTTTTCCGGAAAGTTGCGATTATTTTTAAGTCGCGGGCACACGTCATCTACTGTTTGATATAACGTCTTACCTAATAGATCATCAACTAAACTATGCTCATTAGTGTAAAGGTGTAGATGAAGACTTAATTGCACGCTCATTTAATGCCTTGGTCTTGCCGTCGTATCTCTTATCATTAGCTCTATATCCACTTCAGTATGCAGCAATGTGGTTTCGTGGTTAATTTGGGCGACAAGATGATCTGCTGCACGCTTGCCCATTTCGGCAGAGGGAACATGTACTGTGGTCAACGCAGGAATAAGATGTGAAGACAACTCCAAATCATCGAAACCGGTAATTGAAATATCTTCAGGAACTCTAACACCCGCAGCCTGACACTGTGCTAGTGCTCCCAACGCTAATACGTCGTTACCACAAATTACCGCCGTCGGACGTAGCGGATTTTGTAGCAATATGCGCATCGCTTCCCGGCCTTGCTTAACTGAGTAAGAGCGTTTAAAAATATTTTTTTCTGATAGTGTCAGGCCCATAGATTCGATCGCATCGATACTACCCTGGAGGCGATCACTGGAACGGTCATTATTATCAGTATGTCCAACGATAAGCGCAAACTCACGATGACCTAGGTCCAATAAGTATTGAGCGATTTTGTAGGCTGCTTTTTTATTATCGAAGCCGATATAAGGCTTAGAAGAGTTGGGATCGTAAGCCCAACAATGAACAAAGGGAAGTTGCTGTCCCGCTAGTAGCTGATGCAATTGCGGTGCGTGAGTTGCTCCCACCAACATAACGCCTTCAATACCATGCTGAAGTAATGTCTTGACTTCGTGAAACTCTTCATCTAAATCATACTCGTGGCTGGCAACAATTAGAGTATAACCTAACTGTTTAAGCCTACTTTGCAATGCCTGTATACAGGTCGCAAAAATTGCATTATCTAGGGTAGGCACCACCACCCCAATAGTCTTAGTGCGTCTAGAAGCTAGAGCACGCGCGGCGCCATCAGGAATATAGCCCAATTCTAAGATCGCAGCCTGGATATGGTTGCGCCTAGCTTCTGTGACTTTTTCAGGGCTATTCAATACACGCGAGACGGTTGCCGTGGACACATCTGCATAGCTAGCAACGTCACTCAACGTTATTGACCGAGCCCCCTGCTTTTTTCCTTTTACAGAAACACTATCGGTAATTTTTTTAATCATATGCTCTTTAAACTTTAGTCTTAGAAGAAGCCAAAAGGACCGTTTTTCATTATTGAAGCATGGTTAGCTTTATATTGAAATGATATATTCAATCTTAAGTTTTTGTTGATTGACAAGCTAAAGGTTTTTTTTGTACCCTAATGTAAGCGCTTACAAAAACTATAATTATAACTAAAGTTTTATAAACAAGGTAATAATAAATGTTGAATTTATTGAGTTCTTTGTCAGGGAAAATCTCACTGTTAATCTTTATCATATTTGTGTGTAATATTTTTTATGGTAAAGCTGTCATATATTTTTCGCTGACGCCTTTATTTAGATTACCAGATGTTGCTGAATTTCTTCTGCTTTTTTTAGCCTGTCTATTTTTTGTAGTTTATAGCCTGACTGAAGAAAGCCTTTTAAAAAATCGGATTAAATAAATTGTCTAGTCAGAAAAAGTCACAAATATAAATTATTGTCATAAAAACTATTAATTGTTCATAGAAACAAAACTATAACTATAACTATAACTACCACCATAGAGGAAAACAATAATGTCTGATTCCAATATAGAGAAAACACCTGAGTCGCTAGAACGCAGACGCTTTCTAGAGTTGACGGGAAAAATTGGCTTTACTACTGCTTTGGTTGCGGCTGGCACAGGCTTATTAATGTCAAACAGTGCTGTAGCACAAACTAAAAATGAAGAGGACGAGCGTAAAAAAGCGGCCAAATATGAGATGATAATAGCAACAGCTTATATTTTAGGTGCATCTCGGGGCTATCCTCTTATGCAACTAGACCTGAAAGAAAACATTCAAAATTTAACCAATGGTCAAGTTTACGTAAAACTAGCCCCCGGTGGTCAATTAGGTACTGGTGGCGCCCTAGTGAAAAAGGTACAAGGTGGCACTATACAAGCAGCACAACATTCACTGGCTAATTTTGCCCCCTACGCATCTGCCGTTGACTTGATTAATATTCCTTACTGGTGCGGTGAAAATCAAAAGTTCTCCAACCTTGTTAGTTCCGAAGCTTGGAAGCAAGAAGTGCACCCTAAAGTTGAGGCCAATGGCTTTAAGCCTTTGATGTATGTTTGTATCGATCCACGTGTTGTTGCACTACGCAAAGGCATGGAGGGACCCATAAAAACTCCCGATCAAATGCAAGGCATTAAATTTCGTGTCCCTGGCTCTAAAATTCTACAACAGTTTTATCGCTTGTTAGGCGCTAACCCAACACCCGTGGCTTGGGGTGAAACACCTGCCGCAATCGCACAAGGTGTTGCCGATGCGTTAGATCCTTCGGTTCAAGCCTTAAATGTTTTTGGATTTAAAGATGTACTTTCTCATGTAACGTTTGTTCGTTCAGTGCCCGACGCACAAATTTATTCTTGTAATCTTGAATGGTTTAATAGCCTACCGCTTGACGTACGTGAAGGCATTGAGTTCGCCGCTGAAGTTACCACGCACCAAAATTTAGCAAAGGTACCTTCGGCAAGAGGCTATTCAATGTTTGAGCTTTCTCAAAGCGGCGTACAATTCTATTCGCCAACGCCAGACGAACTTGCACAATGGGTGGCTAAAGCTGGACATCAATTGCCAGAGTGGGATTCGTTCAAAAAAGATTTGGCTGGATCTCTCCCTATCTTCGATAAATTACTTGAGGCTGCTAACACTCAAGGTAAATATTATGTTCATGATGTTTAATTAATAGCTCCCTTACTCCCCATGATTTTTTTGAATTATTTTGAAAAATCATGGGGAATTTTCATATTTGGTGCCCTATGAATTCAATACTAAAAAGAATAAATGAAGACGGCGAACGCTGGTTATTACTTATTTTTTACACCACCATTGTTGCAACGATCGCTGTTGAGGTTGTGCGCAGATTTGGTTTGAGTTATTCCTCAGTTTGGGGAGAAGAAATTGCTCGCTATGCTTTTATTTACCTTGCTTGGATCGGCGCTTCAGCTGCAGTAAAAAGACGAGCACATATACGAATTGATATCTTGCTACATTATGTTTCACCGCGATGGAAAGCAGGTTTGTATTTGTTCGGCGATCTTATGACGTTACTGTTGGCGGTGATAATTATTTTTTATTCCGTCGAATCTGTGCTGGTCTCTATTAAATTTGGCTCGGTGACAGATGGACTTCGTATCAGTCAAGCTTGGTTTTTAGCCGCTGTCCCTCTTGGGTTTTCTATGATGGGCTTACGATTAATTCAGTCGATTCTTCGAGACATCGATGATTTGAGGCATGGCAATCCTGTATATACGGGTGACAAACTAATCGACGAATAAATAGGTATTTTATGTATCAATATTTACAGCAACAAGCGTCAACTGATCTAGGATGGGGCTTCTACATTCCCCTAATTGCTATATTGATTATGGTTATTTTGGCCGTACCTGTATGGGTATCACTAGGCTTAGGCACTATCGGCATACTTTATTTTACAGAGGCACTACCGCTAAGTTTAATGGGGGATTCACTTTTTGCCGGCATTGACCATTTTGCCTTGATTGCGATTCCTCTGTTTATTTTAACAGGCGATATACTCGCCAGAACCGGGCTTGCTAATAAACTGTTAGATATAGCAGAGGCAACCGTCGGTGGGTTTAGAAGCGGCTTTGGCACAGCAACTGTTCTTGGTTGTGGTTTTTTTGCCTGTATTTCTGGATCGGATGCAGCGGGTGCTGCAGCCGTGGGTCGTATGACTATTGGCCGCCTAGTCGAGCAGGGTTATCCAAAGGCTTATGCTTGTGCTTTGGTTGCAGGTGGTGCATGTACCGGCATTTTAATTCCACCGTCTATCGCCTACATTATTATTGGCTTAGTTTTAGGGATATCGGCTTCTACTTTGTTTTTAGCTGCAGTCATTCCGGGTCTTCTGGTTATGTTTGCCATAATGATTACGAACGTCATAATGAATCGTATTTATAAATATGAACACTCGAATATGAAATTTTCATTTAAGCGCTGGATAAAAGCGATTTATAATGGCCGTTTTGCATTGATGGTTCCTTTTATTATTTTAGGCGGTATTTATAGTGGTATTTTTACGCCAACCGAGGCCGCAGCCGTAGCGGTTGTTAGCACACTGATAATAGGCTTGATACAAGGCACTATTAGCATGTCTGACTTTCCTAAAATGATG
Organism: Cellvibrionaceae bacterium; assembly: GCA_047633635.1. GTDB lineage: Bacteria > Pseudomonadota > Gammaproteobacteria > Pseudomonadales > Cellvibrionaceae > CANLBN01. The sequence continues at coordinate 7,935 of JBLIFG010000010.1, forward strand.
GAGAGCTCCGCAAGAGTCAATGGCGTTATTGTGCCAATCATTGCGATATCATTACCATTAGCACAAGCCTTAGCCATATTAAATATTCCGCAAAGCTTTGTGACTTATATGACGACATTAACCAGCGACCCGACGATATTAATTTTATTGATGATACTTATTCTTGTTATTGCAGGATGTGTCATGGAGACCACACCTAATATTGTTATTTTATCGCCACTTTTACTACCCTTAGCCCAAGAAATTGGCATGAACGAAATACATTTTTGTATCATGATGGTGACAGCTTTAGGTGCAGGTTTTATTACGCCCCCATTTGGGTTAAATCTATTTGTGGTCTCCACTTTAACCAACACACCGATACTACCCATAGCGGCTCGAGCAGTTCCTTTCGTGATAGCGCTACTAAGTATTGTACTGCTGATAGCATTTATTCCTCAGCTTTCACTCTGGGCATTTTAATTATTGATGACAATATTTTAATGAAAAATAATACTAATTTAACAACCTTAATAAAATAGAATTATTATTTTATAATTTTAATTTACACATTAACTAAAGAAAGAGAAAACTGATGACTATCGAATATATTAAAAAAGCGGATAAAACCTCTGCAACGGGAGAAGATAACACCCGTGAGATTGTGATGACCATGCTTCGTGAAATTGAAGAAGGTGGCGAAGCTAAAGCGTTAGAGTATGCTCAAAAACTTGATGGCTGGGATCAAGGCTCACCCGTTATGACTCGCGACCAAATCGAGGCCAGCAAAAAATTAGTATCACAGCAATTAAAAGATGACATTAACTTTGCCTATGAGCGTGTCAGTCGCTTTGCCGCAGCACAACGCGATAGCATGGTAGAGGTTGAAGTTGAACTTAGCCCGGGTTTATTTGCCGGCCAAAAATTAATTCCAATGACAACAGCTGGTTGCTATGTGCCCGGTGGTCGTTATGCGCACATTGCGTCTGCGATTATGAGTGTGGCTACCGCTAAGGTCGCCGGTGTAGAAAATGTTATCGCCTGCTCTGTGCCTCATGGCAAACAAGGTATGCACCCTGCGATTGTCTATGCAATGGATCTAGCGGGTGCAGATGTTATTTTACAAATGGGTGGTGTGCAGGGTATTGCTGCGATGGCCTATGGCCTATTTACTAATCAACCCGCTGATATTCTAGTAGGACCAGGTAACAAATTTGTTGCTGAAGCCAAACGCTTATTATTTGGTCGCGTTGGTATTGACTTGTTTGCTGGACCAACAGAAATAGCCGTTATTGCTGACCACACAGCAGATCCAGATATTGTTGCCTGTGATTTGGTAGGTCAAGCTGAGCACGGACCAGACTCACCTGCATGGTTGTTCACCGACTCGCGCGAACTTGCCGATGCCGTTATTGAAAGAATGCCAAGCCACATAGAATCGCTTCCTCAAGTACAGCGCGATGCCGCATTTGCAGCATGGAGAGATTACGGCGAGGTTATTTTATGTAGTGATCGCGAAGAGATTGCAGTGATTAGTGATCAATATGCAGCTGAGCATCTTGAAGTACAAGCTGAAGATCTAGACTGGTGGCTTGCACGCTTAAAAAACTATGGCTCTTTATTTATTGGCGAAGAAGCGACCGTTGCTTTCGGTGATAAATGTTCTGGTACCAACCACATCCTACCCACTAAAGGGGCGGGTCGTTATACCGGTGGTTTAAGTGCTTCTAAATTTATTAAAGTCGTTACTTATCAACGCCAAAGTCGTGAAGCAACCAGAAATGTTGCTGCGACTACCGCGCGTATTGCTCGTGGAGAAGGTATGGAAGGTCATGCAAGAACTGGTGATATCCGTTTAGGCAAGTACTTTCCTAATGAGACTTTCAACTTAGGTAGCTTAGATAACTAATTTATATCAAGCATCTTATGATTAAATGGATTAAATGCAGTGGCTCATATCGAGCCACCTCATCATATATTTATAAACCCTTTTTTACTGGATAAAAAATAATGTCGAACCCTATGCACTCTCTTTTTGATCTGACGGGTAACATTGCTCTTTGTACGGGCGGCTCCTCGGGCATTGGCAAAAGAATGGCATGGGCATTATTAAATGCGGGCGCTAAGGTAATTTTAGTTGCGCGCAGCGAGAAGAATTTAGCGCAAGCGAAGACTGAATTTGCCTCTGACGAATCGGTTGCTATTATTGCAGCCGATTTATCAGATCGTTCTTGTCTTGGCGATATTGTCAGCACCGCCACTGAAATTTTTGGCGCACCCAACATACTCATCAATGCAGCGGGGATTAATCTACGCCAAGCAGCCGATGACATAACTGATGAGACATGGGATCAAACACTTAATATTAATCTATCAACGCCCTTCTTTCTTGCCCGTCACTGCATAGCCGGGATGAAGCAAAAAGGCAGTGGTCGTATTATTAATATTGCCTCACTACAATCTTACCGTGCCTTCCCCAACAGCATGCCCTATGGCGCGTCAAAGGGCGGCATAACGCAGCTTACTAGAGCAATGGCTGAAAACTGGTCTGCCGATGGCATTATGGCTAATGCTATTGCTCCAGGATTTTTTCCGACCGAGCTGACCAAAGCTGTCTACAACAACCCAGAGGTACTCGCACACAACGCCAACATGACTGCCATTGGGCGCAATGGTGAATTAGCTGACCTCGATGGTACCACTATATTTTTAGCGTCGCGCGCCTCGAGCTATGTAACAGGGCAAGTGATTGCCGTGGATGGCGGCTTTACAGCCAAATAAATTACACGTGATAAAACGTTGGTTTAAAGACCAATACACACTAAAAAAGCCTTTAAAATAAAGGGGAAAAATATGAAAGCATTAGTTTATACCGGAACGAGTCAATTAGAATATCGCTCTGAGCCAGACCCTATTCCAGAATCAGGTGAAGCACTTATTCGTGTTCAAGCTAGCGGTATTTGCGGTTCAGATATGCACGCATATTTTGGCCACGATGAACGCCGTATTGCACCCCTGATTTTAGGCCACGAAGTTAGTGGTGAAGTTATTAGTGGAAACCAGCCTGGCAGTCGAGTCGTTGTTAATCCGTTAGTGACCTGCGGCACTTGTAGTTATTGTTTAAGTGACCGTGAGAATTTATGTCAGCAGCGCCAGATAATAAGTATGCAACCGCGCCAAGGAGCTTTTTCCGAATTACTAAGAATGCCCGAACGCAATCTAGTCACTATTCCCGACGATATGAGTTACTTAGATGCCGCCTTAACCGAACCTGTAGCAACCGCATGGCATGCGGTAATGCGTGCCCAACAGGCCTCCGTATGTCCATTAAATGAGTCAAAAATATTAGTCTTAGGCGGCGGTGCGATTGGTATATCTACAGCGCTGATACTCGCCAGCTTCGGTTGCACTAATATTGTACTAGGCGAGACCAACGCTCTACGTCGTGAGACTGTTAAAAAAACAAAGATTTGTGAACTCTACGATCCTATCAACGATAAAGGTCCCGACGACAACAGTTTTGATATCGTGCTCGATGCTGTCGGTGGTCGCGCTACTCGCGAAGCGGCCTCTAAGGCGGCCAAACCCGGTGGAGCTATTGTTCATATTGGCTTAATGGACAGTAACGATGGCCTAGATATTCGTAAATTTACGCTACAGGAAATCACCTTTAGTGGCTGCTATACCTACACGATGAAGGACTTCAGAGACACAGTAGATGCCCTGTATAGTGGTAAACTTGGTGATTTAAACTGGATAGAACAGCGCCCATTAAGTGAAGGCGGCAATGCATTTTTAGATTTGTCTCAAGGTAAAACAGCAGCTGCAAAAATTATTTTAATACCCGATCATTGATGTACAAATGTTAAAAGGGCCTTAGTCATTAGCCTGAAATAATACTAGCTTCTAAAAATATTAAGGAATAAAAATATTATTGAGTAACAACCAAAGGCTTCGGCTGCTTATCGACTAACTTCACAGCATGTGGTTTATTAAGTTAAAATTTTAACTTAATAAACCTAGCACTTAATGACTAATCATTGATATTGATAGCGTAATTAATGGCTTAAGTAATCGAATAATTAAAAAGTGCTGCGATTCAACGCTCAGTCCTAGCTGTCGGCTTTAATTAATAGTAATACTCTCGCCCTATCCAAAAATAAAAAATAAGCGCCAGATAGGCTCAGCGATTCACTTAAATGAATTCAGTAGTGGCTTTAGGTCTAAAGGGTACATCTGTTGATTCTTCTATTGATTAAAACAACAAACATTAACTCTGCGAATAATACAAGTCTAATTGCCGCCACATCCAGAGTTCAAAATATTGTAAAATAGCTACCAGAGTTATTTAGCTCAATGAACTTAATCTCACTTGAAGACTCTAATTATTTATTCAATAAGCAGCTAGAAATAAGCCCTAGCGTTTTAATCAACAACACCCATAAACACCTATACGGAGAGTATATTTTGTCAGCAGCACAAATCAGTATTGTCGTATATCGATGGGCAGGAAGTTGGGGTCCATTCAAGGTTAGTATTCCCTGTGGCGAATGTTCTCTCAGTAAAGATGTTATTGAAGATACGATTAAAACTGAGCTTGAGGGAATTTCGGTAAATCTTATCATTCGCGATTGGCTTAGCGAGTGGTGGAAACCACTCGCTAAGGGTGGGTTTCATGCACCTATCGTCATTGTCGACGATAAAATCATTAGCCAGGGTCGAGCACTTAATCGTGGTTTGTTAACACAGGCAGTAATAGAAGCTTATGCTAAAAAATCAACCGTGACGGAGAACATTGTCTTCGGTAAAGCAAGCTGTCCGCATTGCACAGAGGCCAAACAAACGTTAACAAATGCTAAGGTGCCTTTTAAGTATTATGATGTTGTAAAAGAACCTAGAGCACTTTATGAAATGATTGCGCGTGTAAAGCCCATTATCGGCCCTAAAACACCGGTTACTGTGCCTCAAATATGGTTAGATGAAAAATATATAGGCGGTAAAGACCAACTGAGTAGACACTTAGAAATATAACGATAAATAGTCCTAAATCTAGTTTACAGCTAATGCTGACACGCGCCCGGGAATTTATGGTTAAGTATTCATAGATCAACAATAAGTTAAATAACGTCGGCTAAAAGTCATCATAACCGTGCAGAAATAATTGAAAAAAATACTCACAACATTTACTCAATTGACAAATCTTAAAACTCTGATTTTTTCAGCCCTTGTCGTGTCTAGCTTGGTATTTATATTGTTTTATCAAGAATATTTTTCTCTTCACACATTTAAAGCTGGTGCCGCAACAGCGCTGCTTTATGTTGAGGCTAACCGTCTACAAGGCGCACTTATGTTTATGGTCTTTTACTTTATGATCTGTGCCCTACCCATGCCATTTGTGAGTGCACCAACAATGCTTGCAGGATTTTTATTTGGCAATATAGACGGCTTACTCATCGTATCTTTTATGAGTACAATCGGCGGCACAACGTTATTTTTAATAACTCGCTATTTATGCAGCGACTGGATACAGATAAACGTTGCCAATAAGTTTAGTCGTCTACAACAAGCATCGAACAGCGATAGTTTTATGTTTGCCCTTAGCCTAAGACTAATGCCAGGAATGCCTTTTTCTATCCCCGCCATGGTTTTGGGCTTGAGTAAATTAAGCGCGCTAAAATTTTATTGCTCTACTCAACTAGGCTTACTGACTATTTTATTTGTTTATGTGAATGCTGGTAAAAGCCTTTCACAAATTAATTCAGTGGATGATATTTTTAGTGCACCATTAATTATATCGCTAATGCTACTGGCAATAGTCCCGTTAGCTGCTGGCTTTATCTTTAGAAAAAAAAATTTGCTTTAAATTGATATTCTAAATATTAATTTAATTCGAATGAATGCCAGGCATTATCGGTACAACAACTAGTAGAAAATTACGTAGAATCGTTAGTCACTCGAAGGCGGAAATCTATTTCAACTATGGCAGTGTTATTCAACATAGATTCCCGTCTTCGCGGGAATGACGATTGAGAGGCTTTTTATCAGGCTCAGGATTCACAAATGGAACTGTCGACGGGAGAAGAATCCATTTTAACTATGCCAGTGTTGCTCAACTAGATTCCCGTCTAGGTGGGAATGACGTTTGCGAGGCTTTTTATCGGGCTCAGGATTCACAAATAGCAACTGTCGGCGGGAGGAGGAATTCATTTTAACTCTGGCAGTGTTGTTCAAATTAACCAATCGCCTGACATCACCTATACCGAAAGCCACAGCTACAGCAACAAAACTATAAATCCTCTGCGACAACTTCATCGGTAAGCTTAGAGACAACCCCACCGACCACCTCGCCAACCACCTCGCCAACCACCTCAACAATAATGTCTGCAATCAGCTCACAGTCTTGTTGGTTAAAGGTAAGCGGTATACGCATATCAAGCAGAGACGATAATACTTTTTCAGTTTTAGGTAAGTAAGGCATTTTTTCAATGTAGCGCCAACTGTCATAACGGCTGGTGTAATCTTGCGGCTCCTTAGCACCAAACCACTTAATAACGACACCGCGTGCTTGGCATATTTTTACAAACTCAAGTATTTGCTCAGACGCTAATGTTGGCACTGAAAACTGAATTGAGCTAGCAACAAACTCTTCTTCTGCAAGACGAGCAGGTATAGATATCTGTGCGCAATTATTAAGTATTTTTTCTAAGATTTTATAGCTCTGATTCCAGCGTTCACATTGCGTCTGTAAATCTGCTAATTGCGGCCTTAGGATTGCGGCTCGTAAGTTGTCCATGCGCCCACTGTAGTTTGGAGTTTCATAACGAATAGAGTCGAATGCAGCTTTAGGCGGCGACGCTTGATGGCGATCAAATAACATGTAAGAGCCAGAATACATTATGGCTCGTGCCATAATGTCATCGTGAGGTGTAATTAAAAAACCGCCTTCGCCAGAATTAATATGCTTATAGGTCTGGGTACTAAAGCAGGCAACATCTCCAAAGCTACCGCTTTTTCTACCCTTCCAGCTAGCACCCATGGTGTGTGCACAATCTTCGATCAACACTAAATTATGCTGCTTACAAATCTCAACAATACGATCCATATCGGCAATGTGACCACGCATATGCGACAGCATAAAAAAGCTTGCACCACTAGTTTTTGCTTTTAATTCAAGATCGTCGAGGTCTACTTTATAATCATCCGCCACATCGACAAGTATCGGTATAGCGCCACTATTATGAATAGCTCCCGGCACTGGCGCCAAGGTAAATGCATTACACAGCACCTTATCACCTGCTTTTATACCCGCAGCACGCATGGCGATATGCAGCGCATAACCTCCAGAGGAACATGCTAGACAATAAGGTAGGCCCATGAGTTTAGCGAACTCTAGCTCTAGATGATCAGTCTCGCCTAATTCATTTGGCAGAGTGTTATAGCGATGCAATCGACCTGAACGCATCACCTTAACGGCCGCGGCAATGCCTACTTCTGGTATTTGCTCTTGCTGTGTAAATGGTTTTATAAATGTTTTCATAAACCTTACTTCTCATTAAATTATTCTTAGGGCCGAACTAGCTTATGAATAATGCTGCTGATCATAGACATGAAAGTCCCACTGCTCGCCGGGGAAGTATTTACGCAATCGCCAATCACATGCGCGCGCGTGACCCTCCATACCTTCAACGCGAGAAATACGTGAACCGACCGCACTATAATCTATATTGGCAGATTCACTAATCTCTTGATAGGTTAATATTTTTAAAAATTTATGTACATTTAAACCACCACTATAACGCGCCACCTTTTTAGTGGGTAGAATGTGGTTGGTTCCAGAACATTTATCTCCATGAGTAACCGTACTACCCTCACCTAAAAACAATGAGCCGTAATTGGTTAAATGGGTTTTCCACCAGTTCGTATTCTCAGTAAACACTTGCAGATGTTCTGCTGCATATTCATCACTGACCTTGACACACTCCTCGCGACTCTCACAAAAAATAATTTCTCCGTGAGTATCCCAAGCACCTTTGACAACCTCATGATTAGGCATATCAGCCGCGACTTTAGGCATAATCTCTGCAACTTTTTCGCCGACGCGCCGGCTTGTAGTAAACAACCAAACCGGTGAATCATAACCGTGCTCTGCTTGAGAGACAAGATCAACGGCAATTGTCATTGGATCAGCGCTATCGTCTGCAATAATAGCGGATTCGGTGGGACCTGCAAAAACATCGATGCCCACCTCACCAAACAATAGGCGTTTTGCCTCGGCAACATAGCCATTACCAGGTCCGACTAAAATGTCAGCCGGCACGCCAGTGAACAAACCTTTGGCCATAGTTGCAACTGCATGTACACCACCCATCTCTAAGATAATATCAGCGCCAGCTAAATCCATGGCATAAACTATAGCGGGATGAATATTGCCATTTTTGGGTGGAGAGCAGGCCACTATCGTCTTCACACCAGCAACTTTTGCAGTGGCAATACTCATAATTGCAGAGGCCGCATGGGAGTAGCGACCACCGGGCACATAACAGCCCGCACAACTTACCGGTATTATTTTCTGGCCGAGTTTAACACCCTCGGCTGTATCTATTTCAAATTCCGTGAGGCTTGCCAGCTGAGCTTTAGCAAAGGTTTTTACCTGAGCGTAAGCAAACTGAATATCGAGGCGCACCTGTTCCGGGACTTGAGCAATCAGCTCAGCACGCTTAGCGTCGCTCAGAATAAAGTCACCTTCCCACTGATCGAATTGTTTTGCATAGACTTTGACGGCGCTCTCGCCATTTTTCTCTATCTCTGCCAGCATCGCCTTTACGGCGTGATGAATTTTTTCATCGCTGTCGGCAACAGCCGCAGTTGATTTTTTGATATATTCCATGGGTCTCTCCTACACATTATTATTGCTATTAACAAATTTGCATGTCATCAATAATTTACTATCAATGAGGCATAAATTTTTGTGATAATACCCATAGTAAAAGCTACATCGACGGGTAGCAAATGCCAATTTTAGAATGAGCGCATACTTTTTGTTATAGTGTTACCCATTGTCAACAATCAACAGTTACATAATGGAACTAAAATGGAACTAAAATGGCTAAAGGATTTTATAGCGCTTGCAGACCATAAAAGTTTTTCTAAGGCTGCTGAATCTCGTTTTGTAACACAACCTGCATTTAGCCGTCGTATTCGCTCGCTAGAAAACTGGTTAGACGTTAATTTAGTTGATCGTAATCAATACCCAACGCAGCTAACCACAGCAGGACAGGCATTTATAAGCCAAGCACACGGCCTCATTGAAAAAATCGATCAAAGCCGTGAGCATGTGCGCAGTATTGAAAGCTCTCAAGATCAAGTTATGCTATTGGCACAACACGCCTTGACGGTGGCTTTTTTCCCAGCGTGGATTAAAGACCTTAAACCCTTAATTAAAGATACGACACTGCGCGTTGACACGGGTAACTTACACGATATTATCGAGAAGTTTGTTGCAGGCAATACTGATTTTTTATTGGCCTATGCCGTACCCATAAACACCAGACAAACATTCACCGATCCTTTTGGGCAGCTTTATAAGCAAGGTGTAGAAAGCCTGACCATCGGCTACGATACCCTTATGCCCGTGTGTGCTGTCGACAAGGATGGGCTTCCACTGCATGCCTTAGCCAAACAGTCAAATCCAACTGACCAAGCACAAACTGTTAAGTTGTTAAGTCATCCCGCTGAATCGTTTTTTGGGCAGCTAATCGATCGCGAGTGCCTTCCGCACCTGTCGAGTCGAATCAATTTTCAGACTATTTGCGAAAATGCTTTATCTGAAGGCTTAAAAGCATTGACCCTGCAAGGTGAAGGCATGGCGTGGTTACCTAAAAACTTAATTATTAAAGAGCTAGAAAATAACCAGTTATTCGACTTGAGTGACACCATGATGTCGGTTGAGTTAACCATAAAGCTCTATCGTATCCGCGAGGCAAGACACCCAACGGCTAAATTGATCTGGGCGCATCTGCAGACACAGGTAGATCAATAGATAGACAGATACAATTTATTCGATCTTAAAGCTGGCAATTCTTAGTTGCGGATAATAAGTGCATTTTTCTACAAAGCTAAGTTACTACTCATGCTGAAAAATTATCGCGTCGAAAGTAAATAGCATAAGCCAATTATCTTAGCCTCCTCTATAATAAATCCACTTTAGGTACTTCGCATCACCAAGCAATACCTCTAAATTTATCTTTTATCTAAGAGCCTACTCCTATGCAAGATTATCTCGACATACTTTCTAGAGCTGTTAAGCAATGGACAACACAAGACCGCCCCGTATCGCAAACACCTATTGCGAGTGATTTAGAGACGACTCTTAACCTTGCTCTCGGCGAAGAAGGCTGCAGTATTGACGACTTAGAACATGCCATTAAAGATTATATTGCGTATAGCCCCGATGTTTCTCAGCCTGGTTTTAATAAATTATTGTATTCGGGTGTTAATCACCCCGCACTTCTAGGTGATTGGATTACTAGCCTTGCCAACTCAACCATGCACACCTACCAAGTAGGTCCTGTCGCCACGTTAATGGAGCTAGAATTGATTCATCAATGGAATCAATTAATTGGCTTTAAAAATGGCGAGGGCGTAATGGTTGCAGGAGGTAGCCAAGCAAATCTTATCGGTATGATGCTGGCGCGTCACCGTGCCTATCCCGAGTCAAAGGCACAGGGAATGGTGGGGCGCAAATTAGTCGCCTATGTATCTGACCAAGCTCACTACTCTAATCAACGCGCGGCTAATCTCTTAGGTATTGGTACCGATAACTTAATCAGTATTGCATCTGATGCGAATGGTCAGATGATACCCCAGGCCTTAGAGCAAGCAATTAAGCAAACGCTCACGGCTGGTAATTTACCATTTTTTATTGGGCTAACGGCTGGGACAACTGTTATCGGAGCCTACGATTGCGTAGCTGAGGCGAGCGAAATTGCTCAAAAATATAACATTTGGCTGCATATAGATGGCGCATGGGGAGCACCTGTGTTGTTCTCTGACACCTATAAAGAACTCATTAAAAATTCACATTTAGCCGACTCCTTTGCTTGGGACGCTCATAAACTGATGAATGTACCAATAACTGCAGCAGTTATTTTAGTCAAAAAAGCAGGTTGCCTGAAATCGTGTATTGCCGGTGGCGGTGGTGAATATCTATTTCACCAAGATGCAAATGCTAGTTACAACTTGGGTGAGCGTTCGATTCAATGTGGACGACGTGCCGATGCACTCAAGGTTTGGCTTAGCTGGAAATCAATAGGCCGACAAGGCTTTGCTAAAAAGATTGATGACTTACAGGCCACCAAAGAGTTTTGTGTCAAAAAAATTAATGACGAGCACTCACTAGAAATGTTGGCTCCAGCGGTTTATTTGAACGTGTTGTTTCGCTACATTCCCGATTCACTAAAAGAGATAAACACAGAAAATGAAGCGGCTGTTGGTCAATTAAATATGGCAATCACAAAAACAATGATGGCCGAAGGTGGCGCTTACAGTGACTATGCACACTATAAAGGTCGGGTTGGAATCCGCTTGATTATTGCCAACGAGTTTATGAGCCAGGAACACATTACTAGTTTATTAGCACAGTGTGTCTCAATTGGAAAAAGATTGGAAAAAGATTTTGTATAGGTTTTTCTGTTAACAACAATGCTCTGTTGACAGAAATTTTTAAACCATAACACGTTCTTATTGCTTCACATTACAAACATATTTATTCAAAGAAGTTGCACTACTGACAAGCATTATTAATAAAGAATTGCTACAACAGCTCTGATAACAGGTATTAAAAAATTATCTTCCTAAGTATTAGAAAGCAAGATTACTTCAAGTATCGAGAGGTAGGTTAACAACCTTAAGCTAAGTGAAGGTTGTTAACTCATAATCAAGGCTAATTAAAAAAAGCTATTTAATAAGAACTACATAATAAGAGCTACTTAATAAAAGTTTCTTGAAGTTAAGCCGCTGCCATATGAAAGAAGCATAATTTATTGCCATCTGCATCACGTACATAAGCACCATAAAGAAATGGCAGGCGTTGACCTGGCGTCCCATCATCGATAGCGCCAAGCTCTATGGCTTTGGCGTATAAGGCGTCGGCTCCCGCAGGCGAACCACCAGGTATAGCAATCATATTACCGTTGCCACAAACTTGTGGCTCGCCATTGTAGGGGCTGGCAATGGCGAGCATGGCACCGCCAGCATCAGTCCCATAGAATTTAATATGGTCTAAGCCCATTAATTGCTTGCCACCAATACCCGCTAATAGTGCGTCATAAAAAGCACAAGCAGTTTTTAAATTTTTTGTACCTATCGTTGCATAACCCAGCATATCTATTACTCCTTTGATTTATCAAATGCTAGCAGCTGCAGCCAGCTGCTAAACAGAATATATAAAGAAGGCTACAAAAATAATATGATCACTTTCTCATCTATATAGCTGACATCACCCAATGGATAGATAACTTTCTCTTAGAACCAAAACCCATCATATTTCGTGGTAGAAGGTCCAATCGTGATATTTTGACTAACTATTTACAGGTAAATGTAAAAACTTAAACAATTCAATAGTAAAGTCATAAAGGTCATCGATGCTCAGAAGCGTATATATTTTAACGATTACGCACCGTTGGGGCACTAGCTGCATGCCCACCATACATATTTTCTAGGCGAATAAACCACTCACCTATGGCACTTTTATCGTTAATCGGCCTGTATGGACTGACAACATCTGCCCATTTCAAAACACCGAATAGACAGTAATCAGCATAGGTAGGCGTATCACCACCAATAAATTGGGCAACTTTAAGCATTTTGTTAAAGGGTAATAAAGCTTTAGATAAGTTAGCTTTACCCTTGGCTGGCTCTGCATTGATGTCAATCAACTTAGCACCGAGTGCCGCTTCTCTTGTTTTAACGAAGTAGGCTTTGTTTTCTTCGTCCAAAAGTTGGCTTACTGGATAAACAGCGATGGGAATAGCCGCGGGAAATACTAGGCTTGCTGATAACTCTTGAACTAATAATGCATGAGCTTCGCCCTGAGCACCATCTATAAGTGTTGGTTGATCAGGATATTTTTCATCTAAATATTTAGCGATTTTCCAGCTGTCACCAACCCATGTGCCATCGTCATTAATGACCGGGACAGCCTTATGGCCCGATTCAGCAATAGTCTCTTTTTCTAAAAAGCGCCAGGGTATAGATGTAAACTCTAGGCCTTTGTGCAAAAGCGACATGCGAACTCGCCAGCAATAAGGACTGAATAGAATTTCTGGATCAATACCTGCAAGGTCGTAAAATTTTATAGCCATGGGGTTTCCTATTTAAATAATAAAGGTGATGAGATTCATTTGACTAGTCATTGATTCAGCCTTCTTGGACGCATCGAGGAAAAATCGAACAACATCATAGATAAAAACGATTATGTACCCACATATTACGGCCTCAAATACTGAATAGTCCATATATAATAAAAGCAAAGCTTAAGCTGCCATTACTTAACTGCCTTTTATAAATTCTAGTGATTTTTTTGATGCTTTTATGCACAACTGACGACTTGAAGACTAGCTAATTTACGCGCTATGTCAGCCTCTGACGTATACAAAATAGACACAGAAATAGCGTTATCAATAATGCATGTCGCCCTGCTAAAAACTTCTATCAACTAGGCATAGGGAATAGACAATCACTAAAACACTAGCTATTGGCGCTACCCTCTAAAAATTAATCGATAGTTTTGCTTTATCAAAAAGTGCAGCGACAGGGGCGGTAACAATAAGTAATAAACCTAAGACAACCCCACAGTGAGTGGCTAGCAAAAAATACTGGGTCAAATAGAGACACCAAAGAACGGTCTAAAGGCCCCCGACAAGAAGGCGACACCTCACAAACACCTAACGGCATGCCTTTTGCTGACTCGTCACTTGCTGTCTCTATTAATTTATTTTTATTAGTTATGAAGCTAGCATTGTTTTGCTCATTACCTTTATAAAACGAAATTCTTGTGCAGAACAACAATCATAAAGGATGGGCATATATTGTTGCCGAGCATTTATAGACTCATCGTCAACAATTAAGACTACTAAAAAACGAGACCAATAATAACAAGCCTTGATGGGTAGACGAACTTGCTCTTCGGTCTCTAAAGCGTCCACATCAAAATTTCGTTGCTGCTTGAGTAGATGCCAACGCTCGGCTGAAAATTGCAAGCGATAACGTGGTAGACGCCGCCATTGATACCAATAGAGGCCCAGATGAAGAGATAATAAAATAATAGGTATTTGCGCCCATCCAAGCGACAAATGCGAGGATAAAAATGACATAATGATTAACAGATGTAAGCAGGACACAAGCATTAACAGGCATTTTGATGGCTTTATGCGAATTACTTGTGAATACACTTTATTGAGCGGTTGGCCATTAATCAGCTTTATTGGCAAATTTGTTAGATTTTTCACGAACAATTTTCACTATCCTTAGCAAATTTTCATTGTCGGGTTCCTGCTTCTTTAAAAACCAATTAAATAAATCTTGGTCTTGCTCTTCTAGTAACAGATCAAACAATTGTTGATCAATATCGTCGAGATTCCTATAGACGTTTTCGATAAAGGGCTGCAAAATCAGGTCCAACTCCAGCATACCACGGCGACTTGCCCAGACTAGACGATTATATTCCATCTTACTTCCTACTCTTCAATAATAAATGAATTTTATGCTTAGATAATCGGGCATACAATAATGAATCCCTTTATAATACTCAAGCGTAAACTCATATAACTTCTAACAACCAATCTAGATAGAAGTCTCGCTGAGAACAAACATCATCGTTAGTGAAAGCGGTTTTGAGTCCATACTTTTTAAAAATAGCGCTCTACTGGTAAAAATAGAGGCCATTGAGCGAGCAAATTCAGCAACAAATCTGACCAAACTCCGCATATACCTACTGCGACCCTATTCACGGAATAGGCTTCCAGCCACCAGTAACCCATCGATTAATGCTCCTATGACTACATTTTTAGAAATAAAAGATCACCAGCTCTTATTGTTAAAAGGGCCTGACGCACAAAAGTTTTTGCAAGGCCAGGTAACCTGTGACATCGACCAGCTAGCTATCACCAATAGTGTAAGCAAGTCGATATTAGGTGCGCACTGCACCCACAAAGGCAGAATGTTGTTTAGCTTTTTAGCCTGCCAATTCGATGAGCACACGGTTGTACTGTCCATTTATGCGCCGTTACTAGCTGAAGCTCACGCACAATTAAAAAAATACAGTATATTTTCTAAAGTAGACCTAATCGATGCCTCAGAATCTCATCGTATTATCGCCTATAAAGGTAGCAATTTAGACCCATTAAAGGCCTTGGGTATCGCTATTCCAAATATAGCGGGAGAGGTAACTCACCTCGACTCGGGCATTACTTTAATTAAGCTTGATGACGACCGATATGAAATTTGGATCTCTGCCGCAAACGCACAAAAAATAAGTGCGTTTGCATCGCTGCCGTCAGGCGATGAGCAGTGGTGCATCGACAACATTAAGCAAGGCATAGCTGAAGTTCGAACAGAAACTGTTGAAGAATTTATTCCTCAAATGCTTAACTTTCAGGTGTTACGCGAGGCTATCAGTTTTACTAAAGGTTGTTATACGGGCCAAGAAGTAGTGGCTCGAATGCACTATCTTGGCAAGCTCAAAAAGCACCTTTATCGTTTCTCAGCCGATACGAATACCCCGCTACCACCTAATACACCGTTGTATACTCCCGACAAAAAGCAGGCTATTGGGCATGTTGCACTATCTGCACCCACAGAAAATGGGCAAATACTTCTCGCAGTTGTCACTGAAGAATCAGTAATTGGTGATAAAGTCTTTATTGATCAAGATTATCAGCAAAAACTTCAAACACTGCCCCTACCTTATGCTATAACTAAGGAGTAGAAATTAAAGAATGAATATTTATGATGGCGAGACTATTTTATGAGTAACATTGTTGCAGAGGTCAGCAAGGAGATTATTGCTTTAATTAAGAATGATCAGATTGTATTACCCACGCTACCTGAGGTTGCACTAAGAGTGCGCGATGTCGCAGAAGATCCACAATCTAGCTTTATCGACCTCGAAAAAATTATCAGCAGCGATGCAGCACTCAGCGCGCGTATCGTAAAAGTCGCTAACAGTCCTATTTTTAGATCGTCGCATGAAATTAAAGATATGAAGATGGCCCTGGGTCGACTGGGCATGGCCTATACCGCCAATATTGCTGTCGGTTTAGCTATGGAACAAATGTTTCAAGCAACATCGAGCATAGTTGATACTCGCATGCGTCAAATTTGGCAAAGCTCTAGTGAAATTGCCGGTGTTTGCCATATTTTGTGTAAACATAGAACTAAATTGAGACCAGATCAAGCCACTTTAGGAGGGCTTATCCATCAGATTGGCAAATTACCCATACTTAGCTTTGCGGAGGAACACCCCTCGTTATTAAAAGACAGTCTCTCTCTCGATCGCGTTATTAAGACAATTCACCCCGTTATCGGCCGTGCAATTTTAAGAAAGTGGGATTTTCCTAAAGAGTTACAGTCTATCCCTGTCGATCACTTGAAATTCACCCGAGATATCCCCGTGGCCGATTACTCTGATCTTGTGACTGTAGCGATGATACAAACTCAGATGGATGGCGGAAGTGAGTTCGGTGAGGTGGATTACTCACTAATCACATCATTTGCACGTCTAGGATTAGAAGCCGAAGCACATATTGACTCGACGGATTTAAGTGATGAAATGATAGCCGCCATGGAAATGCTGAACTCCTAATAAGTTTATGTCTGACTTTGCTCCGCATAACTATCCATCACCTGTAACTAAACACTATTTGACGGGTTAGAATTTTAAACCACAAGTTGCCAGTCAATTGGATCTTTACTTTTTGCTTGTAGATAAGTATTAGTCAGAGAGAAGTGATTATTACCCAAAAAGCCACGATGAGCTGACAGCGGTGACGGATGCGGTGAGCTTAAGACATAATGTTTATTGGCGTCAATATACTGCCCTTTCTTTTGAGCATAATTCCCCCACAGCAGAAAAACAACATTCTCACATTGGTCGTTGACCACTTTAATCGCCTGATCTGTAAAAATCTCCCAACCTTTTTTTTGATGCGAGCCCGCTTGTGCATGCTCTACCGTTAAGGTCGCATTTAACAGTAACACACCCTGCTCGGCCCAAGTTTGGAGACAACCTTGCCTAGGCATTTTAATTGCTAAGTCGCGTTCGATTTCTTTATAAATATTTTTTAAAGACGGGGGAATAGCGATACCTGACGGCACCGAAAAACTCAAACCATGTGCCTGCATAGGCCCGTGGTAAGGGTCTTGCCCCAAGATAACAACCTTAACTTTATCGAGTGGTGTTGTATTAAAGGCATTAAAAATCAGATCGCCATCAGGGTAAATAAGTTTATGATGGCGACGCTCGTCTATTAAAAACTGTTTGAGTTTGAGCATATAATCTTGCTCAAACTCAGAGCCTAGATATTTGAGCCAACTTTTATGTAGCTTTATCACATCCTGCATTGGCATATGTTAGTTATTCTTTTTTTTGGGGCTTTACTGCTCTGGTCGCATATGAGGAAACAACAAAACATCTCTGATAGATGGAGAATCGGTCAGCAACATCACTAGACGGTCGATACCAATACCCTCACCGGCAGTCGGTGGTAAACCATACTCAAGTGCGCGAATATAATCTGCATCATAATGCATTGCCTCATCGTCCCCTGAGTCTTTCTCTGCCACTTGTTGCTTAAAGCGCTCGGCTTGATCTTCGGCATCGTTAAGCTCAGAAAAACCATTGGCAATTTCTCGACCACCGACAAAAAACTCAAAGCGATCAGTCACAAATGGATCGCTGTCACTTCGACGAGCTAGCGGCGACACCTCAGTCGGGTATTGAGTAATAAAGGTTGGGTCGTCAAGGCGATGCTCAACCGTCTTTTCAAAAATTTCGATTTGAACTTTACCCAGGCCATAATAATCTTTTAAGGGAATATGTAGACGCTGAGCAATTTTGCGCGCGCCCGCATCATCCGCTAGCTCGCTAGCTGAAATGTCAGCGTTATAATGCAAGATAGAGTCAAATACACTAATGCGAGTAAACGGCTTAGCAAAATCATATATTTTTTCTTCGACAACTTCGCCTTCACTATTTTTAAGTGTATTTTTTACATCGGTAGTTCCGAGTACCTGTTGGGCTATTTGGCGCAGCATGTCTTCTGTTAGATTCATTAAGTCATTGTAGTTGGCATAGGCTTGATAAAACTCAAGCATAGTAAACTCAGGATTATGTCGCGTTGATAAGCCCTCGTTGCGAAAATTACGATTAATCTCGTAGACCCGCTCAAAACCACCAACGACTAAGCGCTTTAAATACAGCTCTGGGGCAACACGTAGATACATATCCATATCGAGGGCATTGTGATGCGTGACAAAAGGCCGCGCTGTAGCGCCGCCAGGGATAGCTTGTAGCATTGGTGTCTCCACCTCTAAAAACTCATTAGCGTTTAAGTAGCTACGAATAAAACTAATCACTTGCGAACGTATTTTAAAAGTATCGCGCACATCGGGGTTTACAATTAAATCGACATAGCGCTGACGATAGCGTAGTTCTTGATCCGCTAGGCCATGATATTTATCGGGTAGGGGGCGCAGCGCTTTAGTGAGGAGTTGAAATTCACCTAAGTCAACGTAAAGATCACCTTTACCTGATTTATGCAGGACACCACTGACGTTAACGATATCGCCTAGATCCCAAAGACCAGTCGTTTCTTTTAGAGCTTTCTGCGCATCTTTACTCGCATAAAGTTGTATCTGACCACTGACATCTTGCAACACCATAAAAGGCCCACGCTTTGCCATCACACGGCCTGCAACCGAGACTATATGACTTAGCTCTGCTAATTCTGCCTTGGTCTTTTCACCAAATTGCGCCTGGAGGTCACTAGCTTTATGCTCGCGCTTAACCGCGTTAGGAAACGCTAAACCTTGCTCGCGAATAGACGCTAATTTTTCACGGCGCTCGGCAATCAATCGATTTTCGTCTTTGACTTTTTCGTTAGACATACTGGTAACTCTTATCCTGTGTATTTGCTAATAATATTCATCATCTACTTATGTATGTGATGTTGGTGGTATCTTTCTATGTGGATCTAGTCGCTTATATGATGAATTATCGGGCAGTTATTTTTAACGATCAACTTGTTGACGACTGCCCCACTTTGAGCGCTAGCTCTAAACTGTTAAATCTAAGCTCTTACTCTAAGTTATAAACTGTTAACTCAACTACAAGCCAGCTTTAAGACTAGCTTCAATAAATTGATCTAGATCGCCATCCAATACAGCCTGACAATTACTGGTTTGTACGCCTGTGCGTAAATCTTTAATGCGCTGATCATCCAAAACATAGGAGCGAATTTGGCTACCCCAGCCAATATCGGCTTTATTATCTTCCAAGGCTTGCTTATCAACGTTGCGCTCAAGCATTTCTTTTTCATAAAGTTTGGCGCGTAGCATTTTCCATGCAGAGTCACGATTTTGATGTTGCGAACGCTGGCTCTGACACTGCACCACAATACCACTTGCTTCGTGAGTCAAACGCACTGCAGAGTCTGTTTTATTCACGTGCTGGCCACCTGCGCCCGAGGCTCGATAAGTATCTTCACGAACATCAGATTTATCAACTTCAACCTCGAAATTATCATCAATTTCTGCTGCGACAAAGACAGAGCCAAAAGAAGTATGACGGCGACTGCTTGAGTCAAATGGGGATTTACGCACCAGGCGATGTACACCAGTTTCTGTGCGCAGCCAACCATAAGCATATGCACCTTCAAAATGAATGGTGGCACTTTTGATGCCAGCAACATCACCCGCTGAAACTTCCTCAAGATTAGTTTTAAAACCATGAGCATCACCCCAGCGAAGGTACATACGGAGCATCATTTCAGCCCAATCTTGGGCCTCGGTACCACCAGAGCCTGACTGTATATCGAGATAAGCATTATTGGCATCAGTGGGGCCACCAAACATACGTCTAAACTCGAGCGTACTCAAATGGCTATTGAGTCGATTAATATCGCTGTCGACATCCCCAAGTGCAGATGCATCGCCATCTTCAACAATCATTTCTAATAACTCACGGGTGTCAGCTACGCCCCGATCGAGATCGTCGATGGTCTTTACCACCTGCTCGAGTGAGGCGCGTTCACGGCCTAGATCTTGGGCGCGTTTTTGATCGTTCCATACATCGGGCTCAGCAAGCTCTAATTCAACTTCAGTGAGCTGTTCTTTTTTGCCGTCGTAGTCAAAGATACCCCCTGAGCACATCAGTGCGCTGCTGCAGCTCTGTGAGGGTGGTTAGATAGGGATTGATTTCCATAATGTCTTGAATTAGTTCGTTAAATTAAATTGTTAAATTAGTGGCTTCAATAATCCGCGGATTGTACCTTATGTGGATATGTTACTCCAACAAACTCAGGCGCATAAACGACTGATGATACCTTTTATAACTCACCAGCACCGCTTTAGCCGCGGTTAGAGTTTAGAAGAAAGCTTAGTAAGACGGTCTAGAAAAAATAACGACACACACTAACTAGTCGCTTTTAAGAGCCCCAGCTAGACGTAAGCTTGCCAGCTCGAGGCGTTTTATTGCCGCGTTATGAAACACCGAACAATAGTATTCACTCGGTTGTGTGTTAAGTGATTGATAGATCTCGCGAGTCAAATCGTAAGATTCTTGCGCCCATGCACGGGGTTCTAACGAAAGTGGATTCGAATTTGGCGTGTTCCGAGAAGCCGTCTCAATATGAGTGCCCGCATAGTAATGACGGTGGGTCTTGTGCAACTGTTGTCCTAACTGTCGCCAAGATTGTTTACTCTCACAAGACAAAACCTCAGTATCCCAAAACCTATGCAGCGAGAGTATGCGTCCGTCAAAGATAATTTTCTTGCGGGTGCCGCCGCGATCATCGGCAAAACCAACATGCAGAGGCTGATGAATATCCCCTATAAAATGAGCCATTAAAAGTAATGCCTCGTCGCGCTCACGCCTAGATAGTTGTGGATTAAACCAGCGCTTGGAATAAAAAGTAATCGCTGAAAAGACACAGCTAGGCTTTTTTAAATGTGAATCTCCACAGGGATCAAGATCGAGCCGATTTTGAGTCTTAGTCACATTCATATAATGCAGACGCTTAAGAGCATCATATTTTTTTTTGCCGCGTATATGATCAGCCCATACGCATCCACTTGCAAAGGTGTTGTAACCCATGCGTTTAGCCGCTGAAGCGATTATTTTTTTGGTGGCTGCACTACTGCTGCGCCAGGCGGCGTCGCAAATTGCTTGATGACCCAGCGGCCCCCAAGACCACGCGGGGGTCACGACAAACATCAACAATAAAAATAAGCTCAAGCGCTGACTAATTATTGTATCCGCTTGTCGAACAATCCGTTTATAAACCCAGTGCCACATAACCTATCTCTACCGGCTAATGCTCAAACCAATGCTTGCACAAGTGTAATATGTAAATAACCAGTACAGCTTTAGTCAAAAAATAGTTGTTGACATATCTTTACTTAATCTTCATTACAGCCACGTCTATAATTGCTACAACATCAATATTCAGCAAATTATTGATATCATATCTGTAGCTCCATTTAATATCAAAATCATACAAAAACATACTATAAATACGTGCTGAATCAACTTCATGGTATGCCGGACGTGGATCTTGCTGCAACACTTCTATAATCAACTGTTTAAAATCGGCGGCATTATTTTTGTTTTTATTGAAGGCCAAGTTATCAAGAAATAATGATGCTGACTCTAAAAAAATAACAGACAGACTTGGTGGAGCAGCAGATGCCATTAGATTAGAGGCGGCGGCGACGCAATCGGCATAAGGCACGTAAGGTTTAATATCGATAACTGGAGTGCCATCCAATAAATCTATACCCGACACATGTAAGATTACCTGTGGGTCTTGCGCTCCAGCCAGTTGCTTAGCGTTGTGTTTATTTCTAAATTCGATACCCTCTAACTTAACGACAGACAAACCTATATTGTTGGGTCTAAAAGAGGAGCGAGTAGCAAATACGCCCAATTTTTTATTGCCTCCCAGGCGTGGCGGCCTAACTTTTGGCTTCCATTGTTTGTCGACGTGCTGATGAAAAATGAAGCTGAGCCAAAGATGACTAACTTGCTCTAAACCCGCTACCGCTTCTTTTTGGTTGTAAGGTGGCAATAAAATTAATTCTCCAACCGCACTTGGACACAATAAAGATTGCCGTGGAATACCAAACTTTTCGGGAAAACAAGTTTTTATAACAGCAACGGGCTCAAGGGTATATTTCACTAAAAACTCTCTAATTAAAGCTCTAATTAACTCGTCAAATTAAGCTATCAAATTAAGCTATCAAATTAAGTAATGGTTTAAGTAATGGTTTAAGTACTGGACTGAGTCTCAAATTAAGGAGCTGGGCCCAAGTGCTTAACGTCGTCACCTACTTTAAGTCGTCCGCCGGTTATAATTTTTGCACAAAGTCCACCGTGGCCAAGCATAGCTGCGACGCCATTTTTGCCGAGTACAGCCTCCATCCTTAAGCATGGGTGACACAGCGCTGTAGCTTCTAGAATACAGTCGCCAAGCTGAAAACGCTGATGGCGTAGCGCTGTTAAATTAATGCCTGAAACGAGCAAATTACGACGCAATAGTGCGGGGTCAATCGCATCTTTCTTTAATAATCGTGTAATTGTATCGATATATTCAACACTGATAATTGTAACCTGCCTTGCAGATCCCTCGCTGCCCTGACAACGCCGATCGCCCTCCAGACCAAAACCTTCTACAGCCATAGCCGACTCAACAACATGCATCGGCTCTTTACGTGCAGGACGCAGACCAATCCACTCCAACTTACCGGCGGGTAAATCATTTAAATAACGTGCAAACAAACGCCCTTGAACTGACATACTCAACCTTATTATTTATATGACTGTTAGCTTAATGGTATTAAACCAATGACGAATTTGAGCGTTGTCAAAATCTTCGGGTAAAACAAAATGACTGTATTCTCTGCGAGCTGGATAATTTTTACGTAAACCATCAAAATTATCTACATGACATAAAGCTTGGTGATCACGAGTACTATTATAACAAGATAGTAATAGACGATTAAAATTTTCAAGTGCTTTATCACCATCGTTTAATGTTGTGCGATCAAAAATCGAATCGGTCATAACGGCTTTTTTATCAGTAGTTAATTGAGCGTGCGCAGCAGCACTCTCAGGCTGCATTAAAAAGCGGCAGAGGGCCTGATAAATCATAAATGTGCCCTGCTCTCGCCCCTCGATACTATAACCTGCGATATGTGGTGACCCTAAGGTGATTTTATCTAGTAGTGCATGATCCACCATAGGTTCGTTTTCCCATACATCCAAAACAATACTTAATTTTTTTCCGCACAGGCTACGCTTATCTAGTTCTTGACCCAGTGCAACGGTATCTATCACCGCACCACGCCCGCTATTTATGAGCAGCGCATTATCTTTAATCATCGCGAATTCTTTTTTACCTAACATATGCAAGCTAGGATAATCACCATCAGTTGTTAAGGGCACATGACAACTAATTATATCCGCCTGGGTAAGCAGGTCATCTAAATCTACGCGCGTTAGATCGGCGGCAGCCGTTAACAGTGGGTCATAGCAAATACACTTGACGCCCAATGCGGTTAAGCATTTATAGAGACTGCCACCCACATTACCGCAACCAATAATACCAATCGTTTTCTCTAACCACCGCGGTTGAGCTATTGCCATCGCTGTTAATACATACTGCACAACTGCATTGGCATTACATCCCGGTGCGTTAGCCCAGGCAATATTGGCATCTGACAAATAATCTATCTCTAAGTGGTCGATGCCAATCGTGCAGCTTCCGATAAATTTTACCGTGGTATTACTTAATAACAATTCACGATTGACATTGGTTACCGATCGTACTAATAAAATATCGGCATTATCGATATCTTTAGCTGTAATATCGCGACCTGGCAAACTAGTTATCTCACCAAACTCAGCAAATAGCTCTTTCGCCAAGGGTATATTCTGATCGGCAATAATTTTCATTTTTGCTCTCGATGTAAACTCACTATCATTTTTTAATGCCTGCTTATAAAAAGTTAATACTACTCGTTAGTCGAGGAAAACCCATTTGCGCACAAAATATGCAGTACTTTTTGGGGCCTAGTCTTTCAAGCGCTAAATCATTACTGACTGTATTAATGGGATATCTATGAAAATAGTTGCGAGCTTTTTAGCAAACTTTACTGGTTCTTCATAATGTACTATTCTTTCTATTAACACACTTGAATCTCACATTGACAAACCGCTAGTATCAAAACATTTTTTAATATGCTCTCCACCGTGCTGAAGTTTTTCAATAATTTCTACGCAGTCACTTTTACGACACCTGACACCCCCGGGAGATCATCACTAACATCCCCTACAAGCGCCAAGAAGTCGCTTATTTGATGACGATAGCAGCTGTTTAGACGTTCATCAAAACAAGCCGCAATACGCTCAGGCTTTTAGTCTATAAATAGACTAATTAAAAAACACGTATACCCATATACCGCCGCCGTGGGCCAAGAGTCTTTGTTATTAAACTAATTATTTGGCATGGCAAAGTAATATTAAAAAAATCGAGGTATCTATTAGTAAACCGGGCTGTTATGCGCTCCACGCCTGCCTTAATACGCTATCCCAGAGCCTCGAGACAATAATGTCCGCTATCTAAGAAATGCAGCGAACCCGACCCCTCATCAGCACAGTCATTAACGCTGCATTGACGATAAAGTGCGTCACTCCAACGACTTGCGCGAGTATTGAGATCACCCTGGCAATAACGTAAAGCGTGTTTAACAATATTTTGTTTAAAATTAAGGCTCGGGCCGTCAAACTGACTTTGAGCATTATCGAGATTATCAACGCTCACGATAAACTGATGCTTGCAAGCTTTAGCAAAAATCCACTCTAAGGCTTGGGATTTACTTTCGACCCACTCAAACGCAACTTGTTCTTGTTGATTGCGACCATCAGGTATATACCAATAACCATAGTCTTGTTGCAGACGACGGTGCTGGCCCGCTATGCACCAGTGGGCAATTTCATGGAGGGCACTCGCACTATAATCCTGCGTATAAATAATTCTGTGATAACTGACGCGATCATTAGCGGGAATATACTCGGGTTCACCTCCGCCTCCAATAAGCTGAGTATTATAGGTCTGCTGAAACATCTGATTAAACAAGATAACGATCTCTTTATCTTGTATTTTTTGATTCGAACTCATACGCAAATGTGATCTCTAGATGTAAATCCTCTAAGTATTAGTAAATTTTACCTATTTGTACTTGTGGTTTTACCCAACTCAATATATCTTTATAATAGTTATCCAATCAATTATTAACTAGATATAGCTTTTGACAAGTCATTAAAGCCCATAACTTGTGTTTTATATGCAACATTACTGCTATCCACTGATCTTTCTTATTGGAGGAAGTAACGATGGAAACCTCAGACAAATCAACTACCCCCGACAATGTTGTCGACATCTTTAGTGGCCGCCCTCTCGGCGATAGTGACGACCAGCGGATAATCCGTTTATCTCCAGAGCTCGATGGGCTCGAAATGCTCTATTCTAATGATGCCAGCGATGGTCGTATGTTTAGTCTGCAGATCTTATGTTGGGGCCTAAAAGAATCTGGCGAAGTTATTGGTCTAGTTCCTTGGTTAAATCAAATCATGTCTTGTACTGACCTATGTGACCCACTCAATGGGCACTGGCAGGGATATTACGACCCCGGTATCGATGAGACCTTTAACGAGCCACCACTTCATAAAATTGTAGAACTAGAAACCGCAGCTGACTATTACGAATACTTATGTGAAGACCCCAGCGATATCATCCAAGAAGTACCGGACACCATTGGCACACATGCTATCCTTTCCTCTGACGGTTTTCAAAACGTTACACTCGCAGAAGTTATCAGCTGGCGACTCTATTTTGATGGTTCGATCGTCGGCATGCTCGCAGATGACGAAAAAGTTCTTTCAACACCGATACTGCCAGGAGACGATTGCTTATACCCTGCCGAAGAAAATCGTAACTTTAAATACTTCTTTCAACATCATATTGCCAATAAGATTAAAGCGAAAGACCCCGAGGCAATTGCTGCTATCTCCTTACTAGTCGACGAATAACTCTTTAGTGATTTATTGACTAGTAAGGGCGTCAACAACAAAGTTTTCAATCTCTACTTGGATTTTTTAATCAAATAACGATATGCAGTATCGTTATTATTAGCTTGTGAAATAAGCTCGTGGCCTAGGAACTGACAAAACTTTGGAATATCACGGGTAGTGGCAGGATCGGTAGCAATCACTTCAATAACTTGACCCACTGTTAGTTCGCGCACGGTTTTGTGCAATAGCATCACGGGTTCTGGACAAATCAAGCCGCTAGTATCAAGTACTGTATCTATTTTTATATTCATAATGTCGTTTTTTTATCTATATTAACAAAAACTTAAAAAATTTATAATTTTAAACTATGCTTAAACTATAAATCATTTATTTCTCAATTAAGCATAGGTATTAAGTTGCTGATTATTGCAGGCATTAACCCAGAAGCATTGCAGCTCACCACCATGTTGTTACCGCAATATGAGCCCAAGCTCACCCGCGTTTTAAAAGATTCAGAAGAATATCCTCTGCCCGGTACTGATATAGAGCTAGAAATAAAGGTTGAATTGATCCCCCAGATTATCGCAGCGATTACTGAGTTTGGAGAGCAGTGGCTAGCCCAAAAGCGCTCTAGCGATGACGAGACAGATCGTGATGCACTTCGTCAAAGATGCATTCATTTTATCTTAAATGAATGGATTAAAATAGGCGATGAATGTCGGCAGCGGGTAAAGGGTTACGCGCATTAATCGATACAGTGCCTTGAAAACGCTAAAAGAAATTGACTCTCGACACTTACGAGAGAAGCTATGACCACTCTTGATATTGATATTTGGTCATTAGGTTAACAGATTCTGTGGTGCTATCAAAAATAATTACGATATCTCCCTTATCTAATTGATGCCTCACTTGATCAACTTTCATAGATAGATCAAAATCTACCTGACCATAATCTGTCCCTTCACGCGTAATAAACTCTTCAATTAACCCGTCTAATGCATCGCCACTAATTTGATCTGGAGGTATTATCATTGAAATGCCTTAAATATTGGATTTTAAATACTAGATACGTATGTTGATGGCAATTAATTAATAGTTAATTCGTCAATAGGTGTTTATATGACCCACATTTTGCACTCATTTCGACCCTGTCTAAATCATAATTATTGATAGCCTAAGGCTTTTCAACCATCAACTTAAAAATAGTTTAGAAAATACTAAGACTCGATAGATTACTGTATTTTGGGACACAGCAGCCAATATAGAGGGAATATCGAAAAGGAACATCCATAAAATTTTGTTCATCTTAACATCACCCTCTCAATGCGACGAACTAGTACTAACTTACATACCTCTTAAAGATACGAATATCGACATCACATTAGCTTCCCCTAATGGTGGCCAGCCGTGTCTTAATCTTAAAATTAAGAAGACTCACTTTTGATCGGAATCAAATAAGCCAAGTCAAAGTATTAATTAAAAAGTAATGAAAAAAGCAATCACGCATCTGTCTAAAAAATGAATCCCCCCCTTCTTGCTTGAGAATCAGTGAACGAATAAGTTAGCCTCAGCTGTAAAGTCGATGATTAATTGTTAGATAACTTGATTTAAGACAGGTTAAGCACGCGTAAAACAACGCTTACGATAGTGCTCACTGCTCAAATAATGTTTGCAATATTGTAATAGCTGTTGAAATAGATAGCCCAATAAAATAAAGTATTTGATATTGTGGTGCGCATTTATTATGAAATCATTCTTAATAGTTTTGATAAAAGCAAAACTGCCTCTATACTTGAGCATAAACAGAATTATTATTTTCACTCAAAATACGGTTAGATTTGACTGTTTTAGTGATAAAGCTAGGCAGCTTAGGGCCGAATGAAGATCATGAATAATAATCGACAGCATTTACGTCACACTATTGGTGTTACCGTCAAAATAACTCATGAAAGTATCAATGAGATCTTAGTGGAGACAAAAAATATCTCTGATGGCGGTTTATTTGTTGTAGTTAACCCCAAAAAAATGCCTCCTATCGGCGCAATTGTTAAAGGTCAGGTTCAAGGCATGGGAGAAGAGCCACCTATTGTAGAGATGGAAGTTGTGAGAGTCGCAAATCATGGTGTTGGCTTGAAATATATGAATATTTGAATATTTTAAATACCTTAAGACCCTATGATCTATTAATTTAGCCTAGAAACAGCTAAAAGAAGGTCAGACACACAGCTGACTTAAACTTTGAAACCGCGGTAAAAAAACACTTGTTGCTTTGGCAAAACGTGTATTGATCAATTAAGTCTTAAGGGCACCTCTAAAAACAGTGATTTTTTTGTGAGAGCACCAACAGTAGGCGCTTCTAAGTGAGGAAGGCACCGCGCGAAGAACCTCAGTGTATAAGGCATACATGAGGATTCGGCGCAGCAATCGCGGAAAAAGTGCGTTTTTAGAAACACCCTTAAATAAAAATGTTTCTTTATCTGAAAATCACTACCATTATACATTTGTGAGACTAACGCTATCAGAGCCATCGTCGAGAATAAACAGGTAAAAGATATTCTAGAGCGTGAAGGCTACAGAGTATTGGAAAATAATATTGAACTCGTCAATACCTTTCCCTCGCCGATGGATTCGTTTCAATATGCCCTTTATGCTTTTGGGCTAGAGGACCTCTTCATCGTTATTATGATTAATATTAGACAAAAAACTATCTATGGCTATCATATCCTCGACCTGACACAAAAAAATTCTTTAGCTGATGACCTCGTTAATCGATTAAAAAACAAAAATTATCTAGTCTAGTGATTAGCACTTGCTAATCACTACTCGCGACCCATATTTACTCGCCATAAATCATATCCTTAGGTATTACGATCGAACGTGGATAAGTAGGCCTGTCACCTCGGCCGCGCCGAAAATTTTGTAATTGAAAGACATAGGCTAATATTTTAGCGACGGCAATATACAAACCGGCAGGAATTTCTTCATCAATTTTTGTCGTATAATAAATAGCACGAGCTAATCGCGGTGACTCAATAATCTCTACATTATTTGCTCCCGCAACCTTTCTTATGTTTAAAGCCACCGCATCAACCCCTTTTGCCACAACAATAGGAGTGTTCATGCTGTTAGGCTTATATTTTACAGCGATGGCGAAATGTGTGGGGTTAGTGATAACAACATCTGCATCGGGCACATCTGACATCATTCGTTTATTTGCCATCTCTTGCTGTAATTGCCGAATACGCCCTTTAACCTCAGGCCTACCATCGGTATCTTTCATTTCATCTTTAACATCTTGCAAGGTCATTTTGAGCTTTTCACTATGATCAAAAATCTGAAAAGGTACATCGATTACTGCAATTAAAATAGTTACTGCCGACAAAACAATGGTTACCCAAACAAGCATTTCAACTGCATGATCAGTTGCAGGTAACAAATCTTCAGATGCAAGTGCTGCTAACTCACTTTTAAGTACATTAAAGACTAATGCCACTATGGAAAATATTAAAATTATTTTAGCCATTGCTTTTACTAGCTCGACTAAAGATTTCAAAGAAAACATCCGCTTAATACCCTCGAGCGGATTCATACGACTGAATTTAGGCATCAGAGACTTTGTACTAAATAACCAACCCCCTAGCGCGATCGGGCCAATTAATGCCGCCAATAATAAAACTCCAAAAAATGGCAACACACCAACTAACGCGGCCGCAAAAGATTGTCCTAGATAATGCACCATCATTGACGTATCAAAAATTACTTCACGTGGAAAATTAAAATTATACCGAAAAATTGACATTATTTTTTGCGCTAAAAAACCTCCGAACCATAAAAAACCAAACGCGGAAGCTAATAAAATAAAGGTCGTTGTTAATTCTTTCGATCGAGGAACCTGGCCATCTTCTTTGGCTTTATCAAGTTTTTTCTGAGTGGCTTCTTCTGTTTTTTCTTGACCTTGATCATTATCAGCCATGGTGTACCCGTTATTTTAAAAGCTCTTGACTAAATATAAAGCCTTGATTTGTGAATTCTCTGAAGGCAGGTAAAAATGCATCAAACCCTAACCACATAACAAACAATCCGAAGATTAATGTCATCGGAAAACCCACGACAAAAACATTAATTTGTGGTGCCGATCGGCTCATTACACCAAAGGCAATATTTACGATTAACAGTGAGGTTAAAATCGGTAAAGCTATAGCAAAGCCACTGGCAAACATCCAACCACCAATGCTAATTATTTTATAATATGCACTAGGAGATAAACCACTAATACCAATTGGTATGACTGTAAAGCTATCAACTACGATTTGTATAAGCACTAAGTGGCCATTAATACTCAAAAACAATAAGGTTGTTGTTAACAAATAAAACTGAGAAATGATTGTTACAGTCACTCCGTTTGCAGGATCATTCATTGAGGCAAAACCTAAACCCATTGACATAGCAATATATTGCCCAGCCAATATAAACACTTGAAAAACAACTTGAAAGATAAAAGCTAAAGCCACGCCAATTAAAATTTGCTGGGCAATAATAATTAAAACTGTTAAAGATAAAGCATCATATTGAGGACCTGCGGGTAATAAAGGCGCAATTATAAGTGTGCACATAACACCTAAAACAACTCTGATTCGTGCGGTAATGATACGAGTACCAAATATAGGTGCCGCTAATAAAAAAGCGGTGATGCGAACCAGCGGAAAAAAGAAATTTCCTACAAATTGTGCTATTTGTGCGTCGGTCATTTCAAACATAGTAAATCACATAAAGCAGTAAAAATTTCTGGAATGAAAATTAGTGCTAACCAATGAGTGTGGGTATATTCATAAATAAACTATGAAATAATTCAGTAAACTCATTAATTAACCAGCCTCCTAAATACATAATTGAGCCTAATGTCACTAATAATCTCGGTAAAAAGCTCAATGTTTGTTCATTAATTTGCGTTGCCGCTTGAAATACGCTCACTAATAAACCAACTGCCAGACCAGGTCCCACAATAAGTGATACCATCAACACACATAGATATAAGGCATTTCCAAATAAGTCCATTACCACTTCTGGAGTCATTACTTTAATCCTATTATTTATCTAGCTGTTATAATGCAGCATTATTATTAATGCTCATATTATTGTAAAACACCATAACTGGCAGCGAGTGTTCCCATCAACATGGCCCAGCCATCTACTAATACGAACAACATAATTTTAAAGGGTAGCGAGATAATTAATGGTGACAACATCATCATACCCATTGCCATCAGAACACTAGCAACCACAATATCGATCACTAAGAATGGAATAAATATAATAAAACCTATTTGAAAGGCCGTTTTAAGTTCGCTGGTAATAAATGATGGTATCAATACCACCATAGGAACATCTTCTGCAGTGTTAATACCGTTAGTATCAGAGATATCCATAAACAACTTCAGATCACTCTCGCGAGTTTGCGCCATCATAAACGCATGGAAAGGTTTAATAGTTCGTTCTATTGCCTCTTTAGAGCTTATTTCTTCATTAACGTAAGGCTGCAACGCTTGTTCATTTACGCGTTCAAATACTGGCGCCATAATAAACAGCGTCAAAAATAAGGTCATGCCAATCAGAATTTGATTAGAAGGTGACTG
The DNA here is from genome assembly GCA_047633635.1 of Cellvibrionaceae bacterium. Taxonomy (GTDB): domain Bacteria; phylum Pseudomonadota; class Gammaproteobacteria; order Pseudomonadales; family Cellvibrionaceae; genus CANLBN01. The sequence continues at coordinate 39,894 of JBLIFG010000010.1, forward strand.
TTGTAAGCCTAAGGCTTGACGTAAAATAGCAAACACTATAATGATGCGAGTAAATGATGTGGTCATTAACAATATAGCTGGGATAAACGATAAAGCCGTCATAATAGCTAGTATTTGAATACTAACGGAATACTCTTGAGAACCGTCGGTACCCGTTGTCACTTTAAGTGCAGATAGTGATGGTAATTTTTGAATATTTTCTAAAGCAGAAGCCGTATTTTGTGTGCTCTCGGCAGGACCTTGAGCAAATATAGTTTGACTAAAAAAAACTATAAAGAAAAAAAATAACGCCAAGCAACTAACGTTAATAAGGGATCTCTTAATGAATACTGTTTTAATGAAAAATGAATGACATTTGCAGACTATATTCATCTGACTGCGTCGCTTTTATTAATAACGGCTTTTAACTTTTCTGCGAAAGAAGAAGATAAATCGTTGACGAATTTATTACTAGAAAAGCTAGTGTTTGACATTGCTTCATCAGCTCGACTGGTGCTAGATATAGCTGAGTCCGACGAACCTTGGAGGTTTACTTTTTCCTCAGAGCAAATAGTGCGGTTAGCTGCCATCGCTTGTTTTTTTAGGTCTGGCTCTAATGTTTTCAAGAGACCTACAAATCCAGGGGCGACACCAATAAGCATAGTTTCACCTTCGACTTCAATTAATAATAACTTTTCTTTGGGGGATAGCGGCAGAGTACTTTTAATTTTCATTTTGTTGGTTGCACTATATCCCGTGTAACCAACCCGCTTTATTAACCAGACAACGACAAAGATCATCACAATCGTTGCCGCCAAACCCAACATCATTTGCAATAAGCTTGATGAATATGAAATAGGTGGTGCAATGTCTTCAGCAGCATTAGAAAAATCAACCAAAAAAAGAAATGCCAGTAAAAGTAGCGATTTATTTATCATTACTTTACGCTTAACTTTGTCTACATTTAATAGCATCATTTTTTACTCTACTTATTTATAATCAATAGAAACATCTAACGCTTATGCTAAATTCTTAATCCTTTCTGCCGGACTAATCACATCGGTCATACGAATACCAAACTTTTCATTAACAACAACTACCTCGCCATGTGCAATTAAGGTACCGTTAACCAATACATCTAAAGGCTCCCCTGCTAGACGATCAAGCTCAATAACAGAACCTTGGTTTAATTGTAAAAGATTACGAATAGTGATCGAGGTACTACCCACTGACATCGAAATACTAACAGGAATATCTAAAATTATATCTAAGTCTGGATCAATGCTTTTACCTTTATTACCACCGGCGTCAAAAGTTTCTAAGTTAATGGCCTCAGCTTTTTTCTCTTCATCAGCTTGCTCTTCCATCGCACCTGCCCATGGATCGTCCTCTACAGATTCAGCTGTAGCTTCTGCTGGTTTTTCTTTATCGTCATCGCTCATCTGACGCACCCTCTTTTTTAGTTTGTTGATTCTTCAGGCTCGGAATTGACGAGCCCATATCTTTAGATTTTTCTACATACCCAGTCACTTTTAACGCTAAATTTCCGTTTGATTGACCCACCTCTGTGGTAAACATAGGCACGCCATTCACTTTTATTTTGTGTACATCCAACATCTCTATAGGAAGAATATCGCCTTTTTTTAATCCTACGACATCTCGCAAAGGAATTTTATCGTTAATTAAATCGCACTCTAATTTTACCTTGGCGTTCATAATATCTTCACGGAGTGAATTAACCCAACGATCATCGCGATCATCACTATCAGTTTGAAGGCCAGCATCTAACATTTCGCGTATTGGTTCGACCATTGAATAAGGAATAGTAATATGCAAATCACCACCACCGCCATCAAGCTCTACATGAAAAGTACTAACAACAACGACTTCACTAGGGCTAACAATATTTGCCATCGAAGGATTAACTTCTGAATTTATAAGATCAAAGTCTAGCGGTATTATTGCACGCCACGCTTCTTTTAAATCGGTGAAGGCGCGGTCTAATACTATACGCACAACACGAAGCTCTGTGGGTGTAAATTCTCGACCTTCTATTTTTGCATGGCGACCATCCCCACCAAAAAAATTATCGACTAATTTAAAAACAAGTTTTGCATCTAATACAATTAAACCTGTGCCTCTCAAAGGTCTAAACTTAACCATATTCAAACTAGTAGGCACATAAAGTGTATGTATGTACTCACCAAACTTTTGAATTTTGATTGCGCCCGCAGCGACATCTGCCGTCCGACGCAACAGATTAAACATACTGATGCGTGTATAACGCGCAAAGCGTTCGTTGATCATCTCGAGTGTGGGCATACGCCCACGCACAATGCGATCTTGGGTCGTTAAGTCGTAATTGCCAACACCATTTTCATCACTGTTGTCGTCGGTATCAACGTCACCATCATCTACACCATGGAGTAACGCATCAATCTCTTCTTGTGAGAGTAAATCCATTATATATTTTTCTCGTTAGTGCTCTGTTAATAATTATTGCTGTTATTGATAAATTATTACCTACTCAATGCTCTTATTGCATAACAAAATTGGTAAACAGTACTTTTTCTATTCCTGGCTTGCCAATTACTTGTTGCATGATATTTTGCAGCTCTTTTAATGAGTCTTGTTTTAGTAATTGGCGACCCTCGTCAGTTTGCAGCTCATTATAAGTCTGCCCACTAAACAGTATAATTAAATTATTTCGAATCATTGGCATATGCAATTCAACAGCCGCAACAACCTCTTCATCTCTTGTCATTATTGAAATCTCTGTTTGTAAAAATCGCTGTCTACCCTTTGCATTGTAGTTAACAATTAATGCGGGCCTTAGTGGAAAATAAATAGCAGGACTTTTTATCTCGTCGACGACGGCTACTATTGGTTTGCCGCCTGCATCTAGTTCTTGTGATACCTCGGGTGTTGGAGCCAGTAATTTTAGAGCCAATAAAGTACCGCCAATCGATACACCTATTATAACGGTAGCTAATACGATAAATAAGATGAGCTTTTTCTTACTGCTTTCAGGCTTTTCTTCAGATTCGGTTATTACTTCTTCGTCAGCCATGCCAAAAATCCGTCAGTTAATTAATATCAAAATTATTACAGCAAGAGATATGCCAAATGACTAAAAATAATTAAACTTATTAACTGCTAAATTGATAAAAGTGGGACGATAAATATAGATGTGATGAATGGAGGGACATTAAATCAAGGTTATTGATAGCTAATAAGTCTATTAATCGCACATGATTCTTGGCTGAAGCTTTGAGGTATCTATTTTAAAGACAAGCTTAGGCTATAAAAGCAGGGCTTTTTAGTAGAGCTGTATAAAAAATGAAGAGTTAACATCTAACTAATTGTGTCTTTGAACCGTTCAGATCTACCTATCATTTTATCGACTAGATGATTTTGCTAACTCTTCTCAGTTTTAAGGATTAGGCATAGAGACTCAGCATACCTTTACCGTTTGAGTGAATAGACAATTGGTTTTCACCTTGTACTAGATCTAATTCCGCACGCTCACCGCTAAACTGCGGGTTATTTCTATCATCATCTGAGCTACTGGCTTGATGCTGCGACTGGTCAGATACATCGACATCGACTAAATTAAGGCCCTCGCCGTTAAACATTTCGCGCAGTCGAATCGCATTTTGATCCAGTGCTTCTCGCACACTGGCATTACTTACCACAAAGCTTACATGGGCTTGGTCGGCTACTAGCGACACTTTAACCTGCATGGGGCCTAAGTCCGCGGGATTCAGATGAATTTCGGCTTCTTGTAAACCTTGCGAACTCATCCACATTACCCGCTCTGCGACTGCCTCGCCCCATTGAGCCTGCTGGAAAGGCATGCCAACCGCTAACTGTGGCTTTGCGCCTGCAGCGGCAGCTGTGAGTGGAATATTCGCCAATGACTGCAAAGGGCTTATATCAGTCGATAGCTTAGCGGTACTTGGCTCGCTAGCGGTGGCGGTGGAATTTAATAACTGTGCAAAATTCAGTTTATCGTTACTTGCCTGCAAAGTCAGTTTCTCGAAACGCTCGCCATTCATGCTGGCTGCAAAAAAAGACCTCAACTCGGTTTGTGACGTTAAAGCCGCACTTAACTTCAAACCCGCACTCTCTGTGGCTGGGGATAATTTTCCGAACTTTTTTAAATCACTAATCAATTGGGCGGCACTGGCAATGGTAAGAGGCTGATTAATGATTGCTTGGTTAATCGTCTCGGCAACTTCTGCGAGAGGCAACTGACTACTATCGACAAATAATTCGTCGACAAGCTGCTGTAGTGCCGCGGGATCAATCGTGGCTTCAGAACTGCTCAAACTCTGCAGTTGTTTTGTCAAGCCCTCTACCGCTGCATCAGCGGTATTCGTCAATAAATTAGCGTCGCTGTCGTCGTCAATGCTGTCTTCAGTGTTTATAGTCGTAGCGCCTGCTTCTAGTTGCTCGTTAGCATCCGCTGAATTCTCGACTGTATTAGCTTTATCTGGTGGCGTTTGCGGATCGACTTTTTTATCATCAGCCGAAGCTACCTTTGCAGTATCAGCCGATTCGTTTTCGGTAGCTCGGCTGTTTTTAGCCGATGATTCCTGTCGTTCAGTTCGAGCCTCTTGTGCCGCCTGCGCATCTGCTTTATTTGCTGCAATCTTTTTCTCTGCATCTTGAAATGTCCTCGAAAAACCTTGATCTCTAGTTTCGATAGCACGCTCAGGCGAAGCTCTATTCACCCTATTGTTCGCGCCTAACTCTAAAAGCGGCAATAATTGATTCGTCATTACATTCTCACATAGATAGTTACAGCTGTGGCCTACAATCGTTTATATAACGGCAAGGCATTGCCGCTTTTTTGCTAAATATTGGTTCTCAAATATAATTGCAAAGGTAGTGCCAAAACGTGCATAAATAAAAATATAAAATTAATCATGGTCAGTGTGGTTAATCTTATATATGAAATATTCGTAGTTTTCATATAGAACATACACTTATAAATTCTTAATGGCAGGCCATTAACCTTAAACTTTTGAGCAACAGACTAGCCCGATGTAAGTCACATGTTTTATCAAACTCTGAGTCGCTGTCTATTAAAGACTGTTGCATCGAATAACACTCGGTTAAAAGATTTAATCCGCAAAATATAACAGCGTCGTCATTTTGCACTGTGCGCACGACAACATAGAGGCAACTAATTTAATCTGTCGTTACTTAGCGCTATTGCGCTGTGAACGATTATTTAATGGCGCCATAGAGTTTGCATCATTAATAGACGCTAGGGCCTCGATCGGTATTAAGCTGTTGATAGCTTGACTTGTCGATTGCCAGCAGCCTAGATCTTGTAGTAAATTACGAGTCACCAAAAGCTATTCATGCTTTCTTTAATCGCTGTTTAATGGTTTTGCTGTTATGAAGAATTCGATACAAACACTGGTTAATATCGTCCAAAAGGTGTCGCACTTAAACTCAGCAACTGCACAGGTTACCGCGCTTGTGCACGCTGTCTGTGATGCTATTGATGTCGATGTTTGTAGTTTGTATAGACTCGATACTAGTGGCGACATGGAGTTGTTGGCAAGCCAAGGCTTGACAGTTAGTCATCCAATTACTATTCCGCAGGGTAGAGGATTAGTTAATGTGGTCGCAACCAACAAGCGACCGTTAAATATTGAAGATGCGGCACTTCACCCCGAATACTTTTATGTCGCCCTATCGAAAGAAGAAAATTTTCATAGTTTTTGTGGTGTGCCCTTGGTGCGTCGCGGCGAAGTAGTCGGTGTGTTGGTGGTACAACGCGAGCAAGCCGCTAAGCTCGATGCCGACAGTGAAGCTTTTCTAGTGACTCTGGCTAGCCATCTAGCGGTGGTCATTCCCGAAGAAGCTTTTATTTCCAGCAATAAGTCAGCCACTAATATGCGTCATCAAGGTATTAGTGGTGCACCGGGCATTGCCATTGGCAGCTTATGGCACAGCGAAAAAATTGCTCTTGATGATGTAACGGAAACTTTCATTGATGACCATTATCTTGAATTAGAGAGATGGCATACATTACTACAAGACACCAAAGCGGGGATTAAAGCAGAACAGGAAGTGCTAGGCCAACAATTATCAGCAGAGGTCACCGGTATTTTTGATGCATACTTGATGCTGTTATCAGATCCCATGCTAGTCGAAAAAATTGAATCAGAAGTGCGGCGTGGCGCAGCTTTACCCTGGGCGCTAAAGCTCAGCATCAATTATTTTTCTGAACTATTTCAAACAATGAAAGACCCTTACCTGCGTGCACGCGCAGAGGATATTTCACATTTGGGCAATAAGCTTTATCAAGTATGGCTCAACCAGTCGACAGTTGCGCAATGTTCACTTGCGACGATAACGGCACCGGTAATTTTAGCCGGAAGACATATTACCGTCTCTGATATTGCCAGTGTGCCAAAAAAATACTTAGCGGGCATTGTCTGTTTTGATGGCTCAGCACTTTCGCATACGGCAGTGCTGGCAAATGCCTTAGGTATTCCTGCGGTGATGGGCTTAGGCGATATAGATCGCATTGAGACTGTCGATACATTAATTTTGGATGGTAACAGCGGTCAATTAATTTGTCGGCCATCGCCGACTGTATTGGAGGCCTATCACAAGACTATCGCTAGTAATCGAGAAATTTATCAGCAGCTAAAAGAATTGCGCCACGACCCTGCGATTACTACCGATGGTTGTGTTGTCAGCCTGTTGAGCAATACCGGCTTGCTGGCAGATATCTTACCAGGATTAAAAAATGGTGCGCAAGGTGTAGGGCTTTATAGAACCGAAATTCCATTTATGATTCGTCAAAGTTTTCCCTCTGAGCAAGAGCAAATTAATGTTTATCGTGAAGTCTGCAAAGCTTATAAAGGTAAACCCGTATATTTTCGGACACTAGATATTGGTGGCGATAAACAGCTGCCCTATTTCACTATCAGTGGCGAAGAAAATCCGGCCTTAGGTTGGCGGGGTATTCGCTTTACGCTAGATAATATTCAAATCTTAATGACTCAAGTAAGAGCTATTATTCGAGCGGCAGCTCATGATATTGATTTACATATTTTAATACCGATGGTGAGCTCAACTGACGAGTTGGATCAATTTAGAGTGTTACTCGATCAAGCTTATTACCAATTGATAAAAGAAGGCCTGGATCCTGTTTATCCAAAGGTAGGCGTTATGATAGAAGTTCCGGCGGCTATTTCTTTATTGAAGTATTGGCGCGCTAAGATAGATTTTGTCTCGATTGGTTCAAATGATCTTAGTCAGTATTTACTTGCCTTAGATAGAAATAATGCTCGGGTTGCAAGCCGCTATGATCATGTGCATCCATCTATTATTAATGAAATATACCGCGTGGCAACGATGGCAAATTCAATGAAACTACCACTCAGTGTCTGTGGCGAATTAGCTTCTGATCCAATTGCAGTATTACTATTACTGGGTATGGGTATTAGGCAGCTGAGTATGAGTTCTGCCAAAATTCCGCAAATCAAATGGTTGATTCGATCGGTATCAACCCATCAAACTGCTGATTTATTAAAGCAAGCCCTAACACTAGATAACAGCAAGGACATCCGCTCACTCGGGCGGCAGTTTATCGAAGATAATCAGCTAACAAAATTTATTGATGTGAATCAAGCAGATAGTAGTCAGGCTTAATGATGTTAGCGAGATTCTTAACCATTGGCATTGGTTAATAGCTAGCTACCCATTGGTACTACCATGACTTTAATAAGACATGGCAGGTTAAAAGCAATTATGTAGTCTTCTATCTTTTTGATGCATCGATAGGCTTCACCACTCTTAAACAAGCAGACAAACAAATGAAACTCGATACGAATTTACGAACCCAACACAGCACAAATCAGGCCGACTTTATTCCCTACAACCGTTACGGTACGGCGATAACGGGGATGAGCTGGTTGCCCCTTAGTGGCGAGTTATTAAACGATGTCTATGAATGTTTTATGCTACGAATGGAGCCAGGCACGAGTACCAAGGCTCACGAACACATGGGACACGAGGAGTTTCTGGTGCTGGAAGGACATTTGATTGATCTCGATGGTGCAGAATATAAAACCGGTGACTTTGTCCACTTCCTACCCGGTTCAAAACACTCATCGCACAGTCTAGACGGATGTCTGCTGATGGTTGTCTTGCGCGGCAGCAATAGAGCTTTGCCCATCAACGAGGAATAGACACCGCGCCATTTTAATAATGTATTATTACAAGCGCACAAATGCAACGAGCCTTAGTCTTGAGAGCTTTTAAACAATCACCGTACGCAGTGCTTTAAGACCTATTGTAAGAAGTACTTATTAAAGATGCCTATATAAAATATCTAACAACTAATACAGCGCCAGATAGGCCTGTAAAAAATAAGATGACTTGAGTAAAGCGCTTTTGTGGGATCCAACTCAGAAAACGTCGTCCAAAAAAGCCACCAACGAATACGAAGGGTATAGTTATAAGAACACTCCATAAATAATAGTCCTTGAAAATACCAATGGTTCCGTAGAGTGGTAATTTCGTTACATTAACCGTTAAAAAAAACACGGCTGCAGTTCCTGTAAAGCTATGTTTATCTAATTTTAACAGCAAGAAATAGAGCGCAAGCACGGGCCCTGCTGCATTGCCCACAGTTGTTGTTAAGCCTGCTAGCCAACCCGATAAGTTTCTGACCCAAAATATTCGGTGCATCGCCCATTCAGTCAGACTCGCTCTAAAAGGCTCTAAAGACACAAAAAATACAATGATAAGTCCAATAATCAAGCCTAAGGCATCGTTGTTGACGAATTTCAAAACCAGTATGCCGCTGCCTACCCCCACAAATATCATAGGTAATAGTCGACGCAGTTCGGGCATATTAGCCTGTCGCCAATAAAATCGAACCGCTAAAAGATCGCCGGCAAGCAGATAGAGAAGAGTGATTCCCAACGCATCTTTGGGTGGAAAAACAATCACCATTAACACCGAAATTAAGCCACCTAAAGCAGGCAGACCGGTTTTAACAAAACCTGTCAGCAATGCGGCAAATAATAAGAAAAGTAGAATGTTAGTGTCTAGCAAAGCCATTTATTAGTTGTACTCAAATGTTTTAGTCTTTTAATAGCGCCAAGGTCATGAGATACCTGCATAAATCTGAGACGCTTTGAAGATACCCACAATAAGGCGAGAGATTATAGAGATGTTTATTAGCTTACGCTTATTAATATTTTTTTTAGAAGATGAGCGGCAAAAAACTTGAAACACTAAAAGTGACATCAATGCCTATTGAATGACTGTAAACATCTATTAAATGACTATAAAACACCTGTAACAAGACTTAAATTGGTTATGGATTTATTAAAAACTTGAGAATCGTCTCCCTGTAGTCATTACCGCATAAAAACACCACGACAACCCTAAATTAGCATCATCCCTTCACGACTCAATTACTCTAAATTTCTAGCCTTACTTATACTTAAGAATTTGGCAAACTACTAGCTAACTACATATATGACCTAAGCTTGTGCTCGAGATGAACCTGCTTTTGTCGAGCCATTAAAAAGGTTGGGCCCAACAGATGCTAAGCATCATAAAAAAACAATAAACACTGTATATAAAAACAGCTTTTTAGTAAACTACCTGCTATCGACAATGTTTATATAATTCACCATGGAGCCTAAGCTTTTGCGACCGCTACCCACCTACTATTACTTGAGTCATTTTCACGAATTCTTAAAATTTGTGTCCGGCCCCTGCAAGCTCTTATTAAGCGAACTTGATCATTGTTTCATAAAAAAATTTATGGCATTGACACAATCACAACAGTGTTTGATTGTGCGATTTATTAATCGTAAATCAAAATTTGTAAAGCCCAACAGCTATCAATACGAAGAAATAGAGAATATTCAAAAGAACCTCAGTTTCTTATTTAGTCGTGGCTGGTTTAAGCCCGTTGAGAAAAAAGCGATTACTGACTTTATTCAACATCTGACTAAGGACGAAATTATCCAGCTAATTAACCAGCTAAATGAAACTGGTTTTTCTGGCAACAAAAAAATGTCTTATAAACAATCTCAATCTAAAATCAAACTGCTGGAATGTCTGTTAAGCGAGTCTTGTCTCGAAGGTATTTGTAAAACTGATGTCAGCCAAAACTACTGGCAAGGAAATTTTGAAAATCACATCAGCTATTTTTTATATCTTTATTTTGGCAATTTAAACGCGAAATTGAATCAGTTCTCAATGCGTGATCTTGGTGTACTGCGAACTCGAAAAGAACAAGCACAAGTGATGGCAAGATTTGCAGACATCGAAAGCGCAAAATCAGCATTCAATGTGCACTCACAACTCAATCAAGTCAGCGATACGCTTGCCTTATTAAAAACTAGTGTTGTCGATATAATGGCATCTACTGACAGTCTTCATGAATTTATCATGAATCAGCTAAAGAGTTTAGTAGTCCCTATCGGAGCTAAAGCACTCGAATTAAATGCTCAATTACGATTTTTACTAGCCTGTGAACTTCTCGATCAAGACCTAGTCGCAGGCCTGAAGCTCTTAAAGGCTATCAATACCGATACAGCACAAGAAAAATGGGTAAGACAAGCCTTTAAGTTTGGTCTGCACCGCGATGTTGAAGTGGCACTTGAAGGTATGATTGAAGCACCATTATCTGAAGATTTACTGGCATTTGCCGAAGACTTTTTAGCGCGTAAGTTTTATAAGAAATGCACTAGTGTATTAACCGATATGCTGCGCGAAAATAGCCAAACCTTGCTCCTTGATGAAATGCACAAGGGTTCGGTTGAACGCGGGGTGATCACTTATTACCAACAAAAAGGCTATCAGGCTTTTGGTACTGAAAACGATATTTGGCGTTCATTATTTGGTTTATATTTTTGGCGTGAGATTTATCAATTAAAAGGTTTAGGCCTAAGTAATGAGTTTGATCATGTCCCCCTATCGCTTAAGACTAACCAATTTTACGATTTTGCCAGTCGACAAATAGACAGCCGATTAGCATCGACCACCAGTAAAGTTAAACTTATTCAACAATTATCGCAGTCTGCGACAAAGCACTACGGACAAAAAAACAGTGTTTTTAAATGGCGTAGTCATATTCTGGAACGCTTAACTTTATTGATTAATCATAGTGAACTCGGTGCCCTACTCGCGTTGTTAAAAGCCATGGCACAAGACTGGAGTCATCTAAGTGATGGCTATCCAGATATTATGTTGATAGGGGCCAATAAGTTGCGCTTCGAGGAGGTGAAATCTGAGGGCGATCAACTTCGTCGCAACCAACTACTGAGTATACAAAAGCTACAAAACCTAGGTTTTGATGTGCGCATTACTAATGTTAAATGGACAGTTGATCCGCTGCAAAGCTATGCTGTTGTCGATATAGAAACCACCGGAGGTAGAGCACAGCAGCATAGGGTGACTGAAGTTGGGATCGTCAAAGTCGTCGATGGTAAAGTCGTTGACGAATGGCAATCCTTAATAAATCCTCAACGTCGCATACCACGCAATATTACCGCTTTAACGGGTATTGATAATGCGATGGTGGCCGATGCGCCGGTGTTTGCAGAAGTCGCTGATGCTATTGATCAGTTTACTGAAGGTTGTGTCTTTGTCGCACACAATGTGAACTTTGATTATGGCTTTATTAAAGAGGAGTTTAATCGTTTAGAGCGCTACTATCGTCGTCCCAAACTTTGTACGGTGAGAGAAATGAGAAAACACTTCAAAGGCTTACCATCCTATTCGTTAGCGAACCTAACCAAATACTTTGGCATTGGTATGCAGCGCCATCATCGTGCCATGTCTGATGCAGTTGCTGCTAGCGAACTTCTCAATATGATCAATGAGAAACGTCTTGGTAAAAGTTAGGTCATTGGCAAGTAAGCGCAGACGCTTTAGCTTGTGGTTGTTTATGCATTATAATTCATCCAAACTCAATATTAATGAGTAAAAGCAATATGCAGACAAATTCTAAAGAAAAAATGAAGCAATTTAATACCGATGAGACCTCGCGGATTATTGAAATGGCTTGGGAAGACCGCACTCCGTTTGAGGCCATAGAGCGTCTTTTTGGTGTATCAGAGCCCGAGGTTATCGAAATAATGCGTCGCAATATTAAACGCAAAACATTCAATAATTGGCGCGAGCGCGTGAGTGGCCGTAAAACCAAGCACTTAAAGCTGCGCAGCCCGGATGTGAGTCGCGGCTACTGTGCTACACAGTACAAGCCAGCACGTAAGCGTTAAAACTGCTTTAAATCTTGCTCTTTATATTCGTCCGAATTTAACACTAGATTAAATGTTTTAGCTAAGATTTCAAGCTCGGTCTGTTTGGTGGCCAACTCGCCCATAAGTAAGGTGTTATCATCTAACTGCCATAATAAGCTTGAGCCCTCGTAGTAATAATGCATGGCTAACAAGGCACTAGAGTTACCTTCATCACCGGCGACTTTAAGTTTCATCATTTTTCGGTTTATTTTGTTGAGCGTTTGTTTTAGCTCCCAAACATAAACTACCTCAGTCATAAAATCGTGATGACGATATTTATTGAGCAGCCAAGCAATGCTGACACTCGTCACAACAACACCTAGCAAGTTCCAGTGAAAATGACTGCCACCTTCATCGGGAAAAAAAACAATCAGTAATTGCGACAAACCTAAACTACCGATGGCTAAACCAACAATACACCCCGCGATTATTCTCTTTAAATGGCGACGATAACGCGCTTTATTAATTTTAATGAGTTGCATATAAGCCTTAAAGTAGAGTTGCAGATATAAGGTTTAAATAAGTATTTAAACTAAGAGGACTATTAAAGTTGTGCCAATGGTTTTATTAATACCTATTGTCGAGGATAGCATGAATACGCTTTATATTAGTTCGGAGTTAACTCTATAAATAGGATTATCTGCACAGGCCAAGCTTAGCATTAATGCTGTGGCATGAGAGGCTTGATCAAAACACTGTCAGCAATGGCATCGTCTCAGTGAATATGAGTTCTCGGTGTCATTGGCATGCTTGATTAGCGCTATCTGTTAGTAATGCTTTATATTTGAGCCTTTGTATTGAAGCGTTAGTTTTTCTTACTGAGTCAATGTTGTTGCTTGTTATGCAAATTAAAATCAGTGCTCACCCTCAGATGTAAATCATTGCCAAAATATCAGTTGGAAGAGTTTCAGTCTGTTATAGCGCAAAGAGTAAAGTTATTTCACGCCTCTAAAGCGTCAACAGCGCATTTGTTGAAAATCGACATATGGCATTAGCACACCTAAACGAGAGCAATTCATAACAATGTCTAGAGATCTTTTTGATACCGAATATCCTATTGAACGCCTACCCGGTGACGGCAGCTTAATTGATCATGGCACTATATATTCAGTCACTGAATCACAAATTCTTTTGGGCAGACTATTAAAAGAGATCCCTTGGCAATGTGATAGCGCATTTATTTATGGCAAGCATATTACAACCAAGCGTAAAGTCGCCTGGTACGGCGATGAAGGCTTTAATTACAACTATTCTAAGTCGACGCGAAAAGCCTTGCCGTGGACAAAATTACTTCTCAAATTAAAGGCGGAGGTCAGCGAGTACTGCCAACACGAGTTCAATTCGGTGCTACTAAATCTTTATCATGATGGCAGCGAGGGCATGGGCTGGCATAGCGATGACGAAAAAGAGTTAGGTCATGCACCAACAATTGGTTCCTTGAGCTTGGGGGCAGTGAGGCGCTTCGATATGCGCCACAAGGTCAGCGGTGAAACCATCAGTCAGGCTCTCGAACCGGGTGGATTAATTGTTATGTCCGGGCAGTCTCAAGACTGCTGGAAACATCAAGTCCCTAAGCAGCTGCGCATAAAGGAACCGCGCATTAACCTTACGTTTCGATATTTTATTGGCTGATACAAATAGTTGGTGATAACAAGCACCGAACACACGTAACTATGATTTTTCTTAGTTCTTTAAGTCGGTTAAAGATGAGGTAGTTTGTGCTGTCGACAAACACGCATGAATGTTTATAGAGCGTCATAAAATGATTCTAATTAACTAAATCCAAAAGCTAGTAAAATTTATCTAAAAGCATCCATTAAAAGGAAGCGCTTTTTGTGCACCGCACAAAAAGCGCTTGACTTCAAACTAGAGGTTGATTAACATTGGTTTAATTGTGCAGTGCACAACAATATAAAAGCTTTCAATTATATAAATAACGGAGGAGATCAAAATGAACGATACCCAACAAAAATTCGAAGATGGTGTTAAAAAAGGCCTTGAAGCTAACGCAAAAGTTTTAGAAGCCAACGCTAAATATGCTAGTGAATATTCTACTCGTACTAATTTATACTGGACTAACCTAGTTGAAGCTAGCGTAAAAAATGCAACAGAACTCACGCAAAGTAAATCATTACAAGAAGCTTATGAAAAACAAGCTAAATTTGCTGAAGATCTGAAAGCTGGTTTTGAATCCTCTCATCAAGAAAACATGAAAGCATTCGAAGCAGCTAAAGAAGAGTACGCAGCAATTACAGCTAGTTTCTATCCTGCTGCAGATTCAAAAGCGTCTAAATAATTTGAATGGGTCCGACTTTATAACAAATAGTTGATCAATAATGTCAGTAGTTATTGATTGCTGATATTGTTTCTTGATGACGAATTTGATGCAGTTGGCCACTAAGCGCGCCCTAATATTTACGTTAAGTAATTACCAGGTCGCGCTTTTTTATTTTTCGCTTTGAAAAAAAATAAACTCAGCAACTATAGCGTTGACGCATTTATTCTTGGTAATAGTAATCATACTTGACCAGTAATTTGCGCATAAATTCCCAAGCTTCATTATAACTCAAACCACTATTTTCGGGGATGATGATCTTTACATAAAGTTCATCGCCGTATTCGCGCTTGAGAATATCTAGACGGCTTTCAACCTCAGCCAAGCTGATACGGCTGAACTCGTCATCACCTGGTTGGCGATAACGAATTTTAACGCCGGTCTCATCTTTAACGTAGTAGACCTGCACAATGTGTTTACCTTTCGCGCTACGTGCTGGTTTAATCAATTCCTCGTATTGAGATTTAACCAAATCATATTCACCTTTAAGAGTCTGCAGTTTCTGACTATAAGTAGCACTTTCTTGAGACAGCTGAGACTTTTCAGCGGAAAGTTGACTAATAGTTTGTTGTTGCTGACTTTTCAATTCAGAAAGTTGACTGATATTTTGTTGTTGCTGGCTTTTCAATTCAGAAAGTTGATTGATAGTTTGTTGTTGCTGGTTTCTCAATTGAGAGAGTTGCCTGATAGTTTGTTGTTGCTGGCTATTCGACTCAGACAGTTCGCTAATATCAAGACGCGCACTTTCTAGCTGTAAACGAGCATCATCACGGGCCTGTTGCTGTTGCGCCAACTGCCGGTTTAACTGGGTTATTTGTTGCGCCATTTCAGTAAGGTTTGCCGTGGCTGCACTATTTTTAACGTTGGCAATTTCTAGTTCAGCTTGAGTTTGCTGTAATGACGACTGAAGATCACTATTTTGTTGCTCTAACGATATTAGACTTGATTCTTGCGCGCCGATCGCCACTTGAGCCTTAGCAAGTAACTCATCCTTTTTCATTAAGCGTAGGCGTAGAATAGAATTGCCTTGTTCCGCATTCGCGAGACGCTCTTCCAACGTCGCGTTTTCTAACGAAGTCGATTTAATTATTTGCACAGCCATACGTTCGGCAGCAACACTTTCTTGTAACTCGGCAACTAATTGCCAGTTGCGCACCACCAGTATGCTGGTGGCCATTAAAAAGATCAGAGTAATCACCATCATCACATCAGTAAAGGCGGGCCAAAAGCTGTTGTCACCACCCATGCCTGCTTGGCTACCTCCAATCTGCACGAAACCTTTGTTCATAATGGCTTGTCATCACTATCTGGTTTTAGGCGGAAGCCCTCACGTAAAATGTGCCGTATTTGCACCATCTCATCGACAAAACGTTCAACCTGCAATTGGTTCTCGGCGTATTGATCTGCCTGCAGCTGATTATTGGCTATTGTTTGCTGTAGTGATATTGCTGCATCGTAAAAAGTGTCCTGGGTCTGCTGCAGTGTAACTGCTGCATTGTGATAAATTTCTTGAGTGTCCTGAAGTTTATCGGCAGCAAGATTGACGGATTCAATGAGGTCACTCATTTGGTGCACGACATCATCACTAGTCTTTACATAACACGGCAAGAGATATAATAAAGTCAGCTGTTCTATGCCGCTTAGGCAATGAGTTTGAGCGTCACCGAGACGAGTATAAAAGTAGCCAAATATACCGTAGGACACGATTGCTGTGATGGTAGTTGACAAGGCCGTCGACATGCCGTGAATAACCAGACCCATACCACCGAGACTGGCGTCTGCCGAGTCGATGAGATCCGAGGCACCAATCAATGCAATCGATAACGACACAATGGTTCCAAAAACACCGGTAAGAATAAGGATATTATTGATAAAACGGATCAGTCCAAACTGCGTGGCCTCATCGGCATTCAGCATAGCTGCAAGCGCGCTGTGATTGATTTCACCATTGGCACTATGAATGGTGCGCATTGTGCCTTGGCGCTGAGCGATGATCGAATCGACAGGCACACCATCTAGATAATCGGGGCTCATTACCTCAACATTATTGATGAAGGTGGCGATGTGTGCTTCTTCGCGACGGTAACGCAACAGATGAATCAAAATACTGACAATACCGATTAGAAATAAAGCGACAATAGCGCCGTTAATAATCAATCCCGTATTGGTGAGCTGATTTTCGGCATAAAACGGATAAATAGAATCGAAATTGAATGCCATCAGGGTGATGACAAGGGCAATCACAACAACAAATTGAGTTAAGATTTTGGAGCTGAAGTTAGTAAGTAGCCGCTTGATATCCATCGCGTGGGTCTCTATTAAAAAGTGAGTCTCAATGACTGAGCACAGCCCCGTCATTTTATATTATTCCCGCTAGCAATCTAGTAATCTGTATATTTTTTATGCACTACAGCCGGCGATGTCAGGGGCAACTTAAGCAATTAGACCGGTTGTGGTTTATATTTATCGTGCAGCCTTTAATCGAATAAAAACATACTATGATGTCAATTATTGATAGAATAAATTAGCGCTATTTAGTTAGCCTTAAGTGTACCGGCTTCAACGACGATAGCAATATTACTATGTTTGAACAAAAAACCGGTTAGACTAAGTAATATAAATAATCAGTTATTACCTTTCGCTACAATCTACTACAAAATAAGGGTGACTAGCAATCGTCGTGCGACTATTAACCCTCAGCTAACCCTCAGCTGTACAAAGATTCATCACTACAAAGCATGCGAGCGATCTGATTGCAATCTCCTAGCAATCGTTAACTTACAACCAACAACTAGCAAGCAGACTCTTTAGAAGGCGCCGACAAATCTTCCTTTATTAATGATGCTAATTAATTCAAAGCAGTTAATTCGAAGCAATTAATTAAGAATACCCGATTTAACCATAAAACCAATGACAGCACTAATCGTAATAATCATTAGCCCAATCATTACAAAACCCATAACAGGTACACTTTTTCCTGCTATCAAAGCCGACTGACTCGGGCTTAAAGGATCGTAATAAATTACTGCCGGACTGTTTGGAGGGTATTTAGCGATCAAGTCATCTGCGTCATTTTTGTTGGTAACTACATTTGATAGGCCCACCGAAAGTTGATGACCCTTAAAAATTTCACCATCAACACTATACTCGTAACGAATATCTACTTTGTAATTAAATGAGTTATCAGCCACGCTCTGTTGCGTATTATTTTTGTATATTGGCTCTATGGCTGCAGACACAACCCTACCGTGGGCAGACATCCAGTCTCGGCTATTGCTAATTTTTACAAAACTATATGCCACCAATACAAAAGTTACTAAGACAGTCGTTATCCAAAACCATGAATTCATATATTTCCTTTATTAAAAAATTTATTTGTGGCAACACTATTCTAAACCTTATGTTGTCGACAAATCTAGCGGGGCAATTTTATTCCGCTTGACCTTATTAAATTGACATAGCCTAACTTGGCCGTCAGTGATTTTTTTACCGCCACCACTCATAGAATGAGACTGGCTATCAATAATAAAAGCCTTTCCCATATTAAAAAATAGTCAAATTAAAGAACTTATTTAATGATTGAGATAAAAGATCAAATCTGCTGCAGCTGCCATCCCATAAAAAGTCTTTCTAAAATAACTTTAGATTTTATATATAGCCAATCAATGTGTAAGCTCGGATAAAAAGGCTTTTACTTATAAACTCTCACCTAGTTGCTCAAGCTGAGCTTATTAATCTTGTTAGTTATCTTAGGTAGTTTAGTTATAATAGTCATCGCCACCGCAAGGCTATTAAGATGAGGGATCTAAATGAAGACTGTTTATCTGAATGGGCAATATATGCTTATCAGCCTGAACTGTTGATGTAGCTAGGCTTTGAGATTATGGGTGTGACTAATGGGTGTGACATTGCCAAAAGCATGGCGATAATTGTACCCGTGATATGCAAACAATAGACCCAATATTCCTGCAATAATTGCGGCGTAAATACTTTCTTTTACATCATCACTCAACATGGTCAGCGCTTTAGCGAATCAATGCCAGTCCACCTATTGCACCCTTTAACCTAATGGGCACCTCTAACCCCTAGCATCGCCCAGCAGAGTACCCGCTACCAATCTCTGCCTATTCCTTACTGCGGCTACACCGCTAGTGTCGGCAAACATAGCGCCAGCGGCGGGTTGTTCAAAGGTCGCCAGTCGACCCAAAGCGGACATTTTTAGTCTGAATAATAAAAAGTACAAAGAGGACACTAGAGGACACTATAGATAAATAATGCTTATACTTCATACACATTCAAACTCATTGAAACTCATTGAAACTCATTGAAAC
>JBLIFG010000011.1:0-53435 GCA_047633635.1 Cellvibrionaceae bacterium
GCTCAGGGTTTTTTATAGAATCTAGCTCAGAGCTGTTTATCGAGTCAGGCTCAGGGCTGTAATAATCACCTAACTCATCTTTAATTGTGCCGGGCCATAACGGCACTCCTGCAAAATAGGCAGCGCGTCCGATTGCGTGCGCAGCTACAGGGGCTGTGATCAAAATGAAAGTAATAATAGCGATGACGCGCGCGGTAATGTCAGTTTGACGAAAGTATAACGCCACGGCAATCATAATAAGACAGGTCGCAAAAACACCAGACTTTGTCGTAGCGTGCATGCGGATTGGCAAATCGGGAAATTTAAGAAGTCCAATAGCGGCTAGCACCATAAATATTGATGCGAAGACTATAAAAAAAGATACTAGGATTTCAATTATCACACGCCCCCCTTACTTGAATAAAACGAGCAAAACCAATCGCCACAAGAAAAGCTGTTAATGCAAGTACAATCGCAATATCTAGATAAGCACTGACGCCGGTATCGATAGCATTAAGTCCAAACAAACCGATGACTATTGAGGCTATTAACTCTAAGGCGACGATACGATCGGGTAGAGAAGGGCCTTTAACCATTCTAATAAACGCGAGCAGCAGTGCTAGCGATAGCGAAATATATGAAAAAATAATAACAAGTTCTAGCACTACTATAGCTCCTATCGCATGACTTTAAGCAAGCGCTGCTCAAGATGTTTTAATTCCGCACGTACTTCATCTTCATCAATTAAATACATTGCGTGTACGAAGAGTATTTTTTTATTGGCGGACACATCGAGACTTAAAGTTCCCGGTGTGAGAGATATAAGGTTAGCCACTAGGGTTATCTCTAAATTTGTTTTCGCTTCAAGTTCAATACCAATAACGCCTGGTTTACCTAAAAAGGTGGGAGTAATAATATCGAAGGCAATTTTGACATTTGATTTGATAAGCTCACCGATGAAATACAGCAAAAAATAGATGGCCCGCGGTAAGCGTCTAGGGTAATCAGTCAATGCGGATACACTGCGGCTCATTAATAAAATGACCGTATAACCAATCGTAAAGCCGAATACGTAATTCAAAAACTCAAAGCTACCCGTCATCAGCACCCAAGCGGCCGCCAGCAGAATATTCCAAAAAAACCCCATCATCTTACACCTCCAAGCACCGCATCAATATAGCCTTGCGGGTTTAAAAGTTGATTGGCGGCAATCTCGGCCAATTGGTATAAGGGTTCCCCATAAAGGCCAATGGCTACCGTAATTACTGCCAACATGATTACTGGTGATAACATCCAGGCGCTTAGCTTTCCGGTGAGATCAATTGGTGGATCGGTTTCAGGCGGACGTTTCCAAAATACTTCGGCCCAGATTTTTATCATTGAAAACAGGGTTAGTAGGCCTACCAATAGACCAAAGCCAACAGCCCACCAAGAACCGGCCTCAACACCGGCCTTGATCACAATAAATTTTGCGAAAAATCCCGACAAAGGCGGTAAGCCAGCAAGTGATAATGCTGGAATTAGAAAAAGTAAGGCTAACCAGGGACGCTGTCGGTAAAAGCCTCCCATTGCTTTTAATTCATGAGTGCCTGCTAATTGGTAGGTTAGGCCGCTAATCAAGAACAAATTAGTTTTTACAATAATGTGATGCGCTATATAAAATACACCGCCAATAATAGCCAGCGGCGTAAAAATGGCGAACGCAATCAGCATATAGCCAATTTGGCTGATGATATGAAATGACAGTATACGCCGAAATTCAAATTGAGCCGCCGCGCCAAGTACACCCGTGAGCATTGTCAAAATGCCTAACCATAATATTATCGTGTGTGTGTATTCAATATCACCAATAAAAATAACTGAAAAGAAACGATAGAGTGCGTAAACACCCACTTTTGTGAGTAGGCCAGCAAAGACTGCAGATACTGCAACAAGCGGTGTGTGATAAGACGCAGGCAACCAAAAGAATAATGGGAAAGCGCCGGCTTTAATACCAAATGACACCATAAACATCAGCGCTAATACGTTGACCAGTCCTTGCTCTTCAACACCAGTGAGCTTGACTGAAAGATCTGCCATGTTGAGCGTGCCGGTAGTGCCGTAAAGTAGACCAATAGCTGACAAAAATATCGCAGAGGAAAACAAATTAATGGTGACATACTTTATCGCACCTTCCATTTGGTTGCGCTCACCGCCAAGTGTCAGGAGGCCGAAAGAGGCTAACAACATCACCTCGAACCAAACAAAAAGATTAAACACATCTCCCGTTAAAAAGGCACCGCTGACACCGGCAAGTAACAGCTGTAACAACGAAAAATAGCCAAACCGAATATGTTGATTAGGTACGCTTGCCATCGAGTAGAGCGCCGCCGAGAATCCCACAATACCCGTTAGCAAAATCATAGTGGCGCTGAGCACATCGGCAACCAAGGTAATTCCGAAAGGTGCTGCCCAGCTACCCATTTGCAAGACAATATAGCCCTCTTGTATTACCTCACGCAGTAATAGCACAGCCACTATTAGATAAGCTGTGGCGGATAAAAGGGTGACTCGCTTTTGCCAGCGAATACTGCGCCAAAATGACAGCGTTAAGACACCGCCCAGCAGAGAAATAAAGATAGGTAAAAATAATATGTTACTCACGTATCGGTGCCATTCATCTGATTGGTATCGTCATTGCCAACTTCCTCGTAGGCGCGACGAATAAGCACAACGGAGAACGCAAGTACACCAAATGCGATTACAATAGCCGTTAATACCAAAGCTTGAGGTAGAGGATCGGCAACGCCCGCAACGACTGTCTTACTGATATCATCAATTAGTGGTGGCTTACCATGTACAACCCCTGCAGACGTGAAAATAACTAAGTTGGCGGCATTACTTAACATAATTAAGCCCATAACTAATTTAACAATTGAACGTCGCAACATCATGAAGGTAGCAGAGGCGAACAAAATACCGACACAGCAGGCTAATACTATTTCCATGGTTAGGTCCTATAAACTCGAGGGTTAGCGATGGCAGTAAACATCGTCATTAAGGTACCAACTACTGTTAGGTAGACACCGATATCAAAAATCAGCACAGTGGATAACTTAACTAATGTACCCACAAAATAAAATTCAAACCAAAGCGCTGTAAAGAATGCTTGTTCCGTCAATATTGAAGGCACTGTAGCCGCTAATCCTAGTAACAAACCAGCAGATAAAATGTCTTTGGGCGAGACCCAAAGTAGTCGATTAAGAGCTCTAATACCAAAGGTGAATAAATACAATGAGAAAGCACCTGAAGCCACTAAGCCACCGATAAACCCCCCTCCAGGCTCATCGTGTCCCCGCAATAATAAAAATAAGGAGAAGACTAATTGCAGGGGTAAGATAATTATTGCAGCCGTACGCAATATCAAGCTGTCATCATGTCGGTGCACCATTGATGAGTTACGCGCAGCCAAAACATCATTATGATTTTTCATGGGGAGCCCTTACCTTTGCGTAAAAGAATCATGGAGTAGACACCTAAAGCCGCAATAGCTAATACGAAGATCTCACCCAAGGTATCGAGAGCACGAAAATCTACCAATATTACATTCACAATATTTCGGCCTTTTCCTAGCTCATAACTATTTTCAATAAAATAATTAGAAATCGAAGGCGCCCACTGAACATTTAGGGCCGACAATACCAAGAGGGTCATCAATACTCCCAAAGAAATAGCTACAATTGCATCTCGAATAAGTTCACCTCGGCTCGCGTAACTTGAGAAGCCAGGCGCTTTAACTAATACCAATACCAGTAACAACACCGTTAAGGTCTCGACAAGCACTTGTGTTATACCTAAGTCTGGCGCGCTAAAATGTACGAAGATCAATGCCACCGCATAGCCCATGACACCAAGACTAATAATCGATGCAAATCGTGCTTGAGTAATAACGGCATAGAGTGTTGATAGCGCCAGTAGTGCCACCATCATAATTTCATAAATATTGAGGGGCGAAACCTGCGGTAAATTAGGCCAGCCATACTGCGTCAATAAGGTGTAGCCAACAGGGATAACAACAGCTAAAACAATCACCGTCATATAATTACTGAGGCGGCCATTTTGGATAGCACGAGTTTGTTTTATAGCTAACCATACAATGCCTTCCATAAGCTTAAAGTAACCCGCTTCGGGACCAATAGACTCAGAAAGTGCGCGCTGTTTTTGGGCAAGCCAACGGCTTGGCTGCCAAGCCTTAGCTAAAACGACACCCAAAACTAATGCGAGTGCGGATAAACCTAGTGCGGTATTAAAGCCATGCCAGATCGACAGATAGAAGTCGGTTGACTCAAGAGTTACTGCCTGCACCGTCGCTTGAATTAAACCTTGGTCAGCTAAGCCTGGCAAAAGCCCAAATAATAGAGATATAGAAAGTAGTACGGCAGGGCCGGCAAGCATTGGTAACGATGCTTCATGGGGTTTTTTGGGCAGCGATGTATCCGCGCCTAGAAATGGTTTGATCACTAGAATAATCGCTACTGCAACGCCCAAGCATGCCATTATTATTGCGACTAATACTAAACCAGTATTTACTGCCAACGCCGCTTCAAATACAAGCTCTTTGGCGATAAAGCCAAATACTGGCGGCAAGCCAGCCAGCGAAAGTGCAGCGACGACCATCAATATAAACGTGATCGGCATGGTTTTTTTAAGACCACCTAGCTGAGTTAAATCTTTGGTGCCAGCACTGTGATCGATGGCACCTGCCAACATGAACAGTGACGCCTTGTAAAGCGAGTGAGCCAGTAAGAAGCTTATGAATGCAACCATGGCTGCTTGGTGCCCAATACCTAATAAAAACGTTAAGGTGCCCAAAGCCATTAACGTGGAATAGGCCAAGGCTTTTTTAATATCGATGGCGGTATAGGCTAAAACACCGCCCAAAATCATGGTGATACCACCAGCCCATAACTGCAAGCTAGACCAAAGTATTTGTTCTCCTAATGCCGGATGCAGCCGCGCCATTAAAAAAATGCCTGCTTTCACCATTGTTGCCGAGTGTAAAAATGCGGATACTGGCGTCGGTGCTGCCATCGCATTGGGCAGCCAAAAGTGAAAAGGAAATTGTGCCGATTTGGTAAAAGCGCCCATTAAAATGAGCACTAACATAACATTGACTAGCATGCCTTGGGCTTCGAGTGGCTGCTGAATAATCTCACTAATTTGTAATGTACCTGCCATGCTGCCGAGCAAGATGACGCCCGTCATCAATAATAGGCCGCCCCCAACAGTTACAAACAATCCCTGCAAGGCTAACTTGCGAGCTTTTTCTGACTCGTGATTGAAACCAATAAGCATATAAGAGGTGATGCTGGTCAACTCCCAAAACACAAAGAGTAGCAGTAGATTGTCAGCGGTTACCAGCCCTAACATGGCCGCCATAAAAGCAAAGAGCCATAAAAAGAAACGGCCTAAATCACGATGATTACGCATGTAATCACTGGCATACAGCACAATAAAACTGCCAATGCCGGTGATCAGTAAAACGAAAAGAAGCGATAAGCCATCAATATAAAAAGACAGTGAGAGGCCAAGAGACGGCATCCATGGCGTTACCTGTAAAAAGGTTTGTCCTTCAGAGACGGCAGGCAGGTAGCTTAACGCGTATGCGAATAGACAAGCAGGAACTAATGCTAACCAGCCCACTTTTTGACGTGAAGCTAGCCTGGGCACCAATATAGGGGATAGTGCTGCTAATAGTACGATAATTAAAACAAAAACAAGCATGCTAACCCTTGAAAGATAACTATAATTATTGAACTGTATACAGATAAGTTATCGAATTTCTGTATTCGCTCTAAAACTAGATCTTCCATGATTTGATCTTGAAAACTCCCTTTAAAAGTTCGAGAAGGAGTCGATTTTTTTTGTCCCCTGTGTCATTTTCCAAGGTCGTGGTGGATACATTCTTAAATTAGAGCATAACATATACAACAAAAATCATACCATATCTAACGCTTACTTAAGACTAAATTAGCATAAACAATATAAACTAAATACCAGTGTGATCTAGGTGCAGGGTTCTCTTAAAAACCATTATTAAGAGCACCGACAAATACCACCTTTAAACATGGGGTCGCCGAATTTAGCTGACGCTTTTAATGACTTGTTAAAGCCTTCTTCTGAGATATACGCATCAACATAAATGACCCCCGCCCAAAAGCTTAGCAAGCTATTATTTAGATACAGAGGCAAGGTTATTTCTTTGATGAATTGTCATTCAATCTGCTGGCTTCTAGTCTTTATAGGCCACTAGAAGTCTTAATTTTTTTTGGTTAACTTAAAAAAATGATCACTCTCATATGATCGAGTTGACGCAGTAAAGAGATAAAGAAAAGGAGTACGGAAAAAGTAAATGAAGGACATAATCTCAGCAGGCATAGGCCTAGCTCTGACTAGATGCCTCTCTTGCACAACAATTTTTATCGTAGGAGTCAATCTATGGTTGCAGCAAAAAATGGTGCTGGTTGGGCAGCCAATTGCTTTAGATAACCTCTTTACCTGCATTTTTTTGAGTATATAAAGGCTAAAAGAATTAAGCTAAGGCGCGAGACCGGTTTTGGCTCTTGCAAAACTGGCAACCATCGCACCTATGTTAATCAGCCAGCTATGATAGCTTGTTCTTGGGACAAGTTTGTACCTCTACAAAAGTCGATCAATGTTTTAGTTGAGCCATTCAAAGCTAAGCTTTTTCTTGTCCATATCAATAGCCGTTAGCGTTACTTCTACCTCTTGATCTAAGTTTAGATCATGCTCATTCCAGGTAAGTTCCATGCGTTGATTATTGAACGAAAGCTTGTCAAAAGGGGCTTCTGGGTTTTCTTTATCGGCTTTTTTGGCAACAATAAAGCCCTCAACACCCGTATGGTTTAGGCGTATACCAACCCCTTGGTTAGTCAGTAAACCAATGTAGCCGGTAAAAGTTTGTCCAATCTTGTCTTGCATATAATCGGCAATCAACCACTGCTCAACAACGCGAGAAGCGCTACGACTAAGACCAATCGACTCTTTTAAGTGATCGAGCTGTTTAGGTCTCAATGCTATTGGTTTTTTGTTCGCCAATAATTGATGAATGATGCGTTGATTATAGAGATCTTGATAACGTCTAATCGGCGAGGTGATAGTGGCATAATATTGAGCGCCAAGATTAAAGTGTGGTGAGGCTTTTAGAGATAACTCGCTGGCCTGCTGGAAGCGTTGCTGCTTAGCCAGTAAAACGCTCTGCTGATCGTCTTTTTGAAGCAGCTTGATAAGTGCTACATAATCGTTAAGAGTGCTAATGTCGCCAACAGCGTCGTTACCGAGAGCCTCAAGTAACAATTTATTAATATCGGCACGGCGCTCAGATTTAAAGCCATTTTGAGTAATAAATAGGCCCGCATTGTGTTTAGCTAAAAACTCACCAGCGCACTGATTAGTGATAATCATTGACTCCTCAACTATACGATGCGCCGGGGTTCGTTCAATTTTTTCAATGGACTCTAACTTGCCCGAATTATTCAGCAACAATGCAAAATCGTCGCGATTAGTGCTCATTAGCTGACTTTCTTGACGGTGCTCGAAGAGAGCGTTTGTGCAAGCTTGTAGTTGTAACAATTGATCTTTAAAGGGAGCAATATCTGTCAGGTGCTGTTGAGCATTAAAAGGCTGGGCGTTGAGTAATGCGCTGACTTGCTGATAGCTAAGTTTGGCCTTCGAGCGCACAACTGCTGATTCAAATTCGGCAGTTAAAACCTCGCCATGCTTATCGATTGTTAATTTACTGACAAGAGCTAATCTATCTTGGCCGGCAATCAATGAATAACGTTCAGTCGATAAACCCTCGGGTAGCATAGGTACTGGCTTGCCGGGTAAGTAGAGTGTTTGCGCACGTCTAAAGGCAATATTATCGAGCGCACTGTTAGCTTTTATTTCACTACCTGGATTAGCAATAGCTATTAATAGTGTCCAGCCCGCATCAGTTTGTTTGATGGCTAGGGCATCATCCATGTCGCGTGTACCGGCGGAATCGATAGTCACAAAATCGACATCCGTAAGATCAGTTCTTTGGGGATCAGATTTAGCTGGTAGATTGATTGCAATTGGAGACGCTTGTAAAGCTTGAGCTTCTTCCACTACATCTTTAGGGAAGCTTTCAAATTGTTGATGCAGCGCTAAAGAAAATTTCCGAGCATTATCAACATTGATCTCAGTGCCAATATCACTGGTAATACGCGCTTGAGATTTACCGGTTTCAAAGGGGTGTTGAGTAACTTTAGCCGTTACATAGGACCCATCTTTAGCATTAGCGCGAGCTTTTGGGGGTACAAATACCCAGCAAGTATGTTGCTGCTGTTCAACAATAACAAAATGTCCCTTACCACGTATGCAGTAGCGACCGGCTAATTGTTTAAGCGGCGAGTGAATGAGTTTTTCTAATTTGCCCTCATACTGTTCTTTTGTGTCTGTTTTTTTAGTGGTCACAAGTATTTCAACTCGATCACCATGAAAAACGCGATCCATTACATCTGGCTTTAAAAATACATCTCTACCATCGTCGAGTACGACAAAACCATAGCGTCCACTGGTGCCGCGAACCGTACCTTGGGCAGTGTCTCTGCTGTCTTTAATTTCTTTTTTGAGGGAGCTAAGTTGAGAGAGTATGTCGCCAGAGAGCATATTGGTATAAAGCCATTTGAAGGTTAAAAGTAGAGGATGATACAAGATTCACTGATAAAATTGTAACGAGTAAAATGTTGTAATTGCCCACAGCACAGCAAATAAATTTTTATGTACTGTGAATGTAAAAGTTGCGAATAATAGCAGAGATCAGCTTATCTCAGTAATAAAAAACACACGAATAGCTGCAATATGGCTTCAAAGCATCAATTATTTAACGTCTGGTCTGTTGTTCGCTGAGTTAGCCTCTTAAAAAGACAAGTTTTGGAAAAAATCTGGGACCACTTGGGTGGCTAAGCCATAATGCTGTTCAGCGAATCTTGAGCCTGTGTTTGACGGCTGCAAATTCAACTCTACTGTATGTGCGCCGAACTCTTTGGCCATTTCAAAAAAACCAGCGGCAGGATAAACGTTACCCGAGGTACCAATAGCGATAAATAAATCGCATTGACTTAGAGCCTGCTCTATTTCATCCATATAAAGCGGCATCTCACCAAACCACACAATATGTGGACGTAGATTCCCTGGCAGCTTACAACAGGGACACCGATCGGCAATCGACGTATCTGTGAGGCATTGAAATACTTCTCCAGATCGTTGGCAACGGATTTTTAATAGTTCTCCATGCATAGGCCGGACACAGCTTTGGCCCGGTGAGCGCTGATGCAGATCATCTATATTTTGGGTGACTAAGGTTAGTTTAGCTTTTTGGCTCGCCTCTAGCTGCAGGCTTAATTGCCCGAGACTCAAATGAGCTTTATTCGGCTCTATACCATTCAAGAGATGCTGCCGACGCTCATTGTAAAAACGATGGACTAAGACCGGGTTCCGCTTAAATGCCTCTGGTGTAGCAACATCTTCAACTTTGTGATCCTCCCACAGGCCATCGGCGGCGCGAAAGGTTTGAATACCCGATTCAGCAGAGATACCAGCACCGGTGAGTACAACAATGTTGCGATAAGTCTTTGCAAGCTTCATGGTGTTTGTAGAGTAAAAGTAGACATGAGATAGTTAATCAGCAGTGAATAAATATTGACAGCGTTAAAGACTAAAGCGAATGTCTTTAGCACCTTGCCATAGTGTAGATACACCAATTTCTCTAAGCTTTGGTAGGTCCGAGGTAATCGTTGCAAAGTGATTACCTGCTAGACTGCCAGCCTTAGAGGCAAAAGCTACCGCGCCGTAAGCAATTAAGATCTCTGTTTCGCTTTTGCCTGAAGGATACAGCAAAATTTGTCCCGGAGCGGGGTAGGACGATGCATCTTCATAACCGACTTCAAAGTCAGTATCGCCGAGTGGGATCCATATTCCCTCGCCACTCCAGCGTACATGAACAACTTGGCTTACAAAGGGCAGAGTTTTTTCAAATAACTCACAGGTTTTTGGTGATTTAGCCGTTTCTAACACCGCTGAAAAGTCAGTGCCATCTATTTCTATATTCATAATTCACGTTAGTTTCTTAATGATGAGGTAGCTATCCATTTAGGTAAAGCTCCGTGATGTACAAAGCTCTACGCTATACAAAAAATAAGCAATTATAAGCTTGTGATTGCCTAAAGTACGGCCAGTGTTCGAAGCTTTATGCAGGCTTGGTCTCAGCTGGTTTGTCCAAGCTATATCTGAGGCAGAGGTAGCCTACGACTCCCGAAACTAAAGAGCCAATAACAATACCTAAGCGCTCATCAAAGAGCAAAGTACCATTATTATCGAAGGCGAGAGAGCCGATAAATAAACTCATGGTAAAACCAATTCCGCAAAGCACAGAAGTCCCATATAAACTAGCGGTATTCATGCCTTTTGGAAGTGTAACCAGTTTAAGTTTTAGAAATAGCCAACAGATACCAAAAATACCCAGTTGCTTACCTAAAAATAACCCTAGGGCAACGCCAATGGTGACACTATGAAGTAATTGTTCGCTGCCCATACCCATGAGGCTGATACCGGCATTGGCAAAGGCAAAAACAGGTAAGATGATGAAGGCAACAACACTATGAAGTCGATCCTCCATTATTTTGAGCATCGATACACTTGGGTTTTTTACTGAACTCAGGGGTATAAACATCGCCAATACAACACCTGCTAATGTTGCATGCACACCTGACTTTAGTGTGGCAACCCACATGACAATACCGACTAAAATATAGGGTGCTTTCGACAATACATCCCTTTTATTCAAAAAATATAATACAGGTATACACAGGGCAACAATAACAAGAGCGGTTAAGGATATTTTATGAGTATAAAAAATGGCGATAATAACAATGGCGCCAACATCATCAAAAATAGCGAGTGATGTTAGAAAAATTTTGATGGAGATGGGAACGCGGGACCCCAGTAGTGCCAGTACACCCAAGGCAAAGGCAATATCTGTTGCCGCAGGAATAGCCCAGCCCGAGACCGCAGTTGGATCCTTGTAATTAAAATATAAATAAATAAGTGCTGGGGCGATCATGCCGCCAAGAGCACCAATACCGGGCAAGATAATATTACGCTTGTCGGATAGCTCGCCCTCTATGAGCTCACGCTTAAGTTCAAGGCCTACAAGAAAAAAGAAAACGGCCATTAAGCCATCGTTAATCCAAAGTATCAGCGGTTTAGCTATCTCTAAGTTGCCCACTTTGGCCTCTACAGGCATCGCGAGCAGTGCTTGATAAAATTCATTGAGCGCGGTGTTTGCGAAAATCATGGCAAGCACTGCTGCGGCAATCAGAATAATGCCACCAGATGCCTCCATCTGTGCAAATTTTGCAAATAGATTATTGTTCGGTAAGTTATTACTGGGATTCATATTTTTTAAGTTCTTAAAGTTTTATAGTTTGGAGTAGAATAAAAATTCAAATCATTGCTACGTTGGTATCAACGCTATTGAATAAATATAGCTTAAATTTCACAATTGTCGAAGCACTAAGTGCCGCAATAAAGTTATCAATAGTGCAAAACATCCAACAGTGTTAAAACACCTCAGTCTCGGGCTCTGGTAGTTAATCTAACTATATGTGTTGAGCACAATAGCCTGTAAAAGCCTGACAGCGAAAAATGGCTGAGCGAAAATAATTGTCGCTTTGCAAATGCCCGCTAAGGATTAATTGCTGATAATAGACTAGCCGCATTTAAGGGCAATATAGCTAACTTTGAATGCCTGCAATGCCATACGAGATCGGAAATAAAGCATGATTGATACTTTTTAGTCGACTCGTTACCGTTAGCTGTTAAGCATTGAAATACTAAGACAAACAGCCCCTAACACCAATGCCAGCAACGATGCCAATAGGTAAGCATAACACCTAACCATAGTTTCCGAGCATATTAAATTATGTGTGACGGAGAAGCGGGGGCTAGCGGGCATCTATTCATTAAAAATAAAAAAATATACTAATAGATAAAAAATGAACATAACCCATAGAACTATAAAGTAAAAGCATCGTTAAATATCAGCTCAAATATAATTTAAACTATGACATATAAATAACAGATGAAAAAATTTTACTGATAGTATTTATTAATGTTGTAACTATAAAGATTAAAATAGGCTTCATTTAATCGGTGTTAAGCCTTACAAATAATCAGTAAAAAAGATAAGGCTTTTAAATATTTTAAGCGAAATAGTTTAAGCCTATCTATTAGATCATGATTTAATATAGGAAATTATCCATACAAGCTGTAACCAGCAAAAATAGACAACTAAATATCTTCACTGTAAAAACATCTGCCTGCAAACCTTTTTTATTATTTTTACAGCCAACCAAAATTCTTACGACAGCTTTGGTCAAGGTTGATAGCTACATCTTTAAAGCACAGTGGTAACAAAGGGGTGGTTGAAAAAATGAATGTTGTATCGCTATAAACTGAGACTGCTAGGGTTGGAGTTCACTGCAATGGTTTTTATCGAGTGCTGGAAGAGCGATTAAGAACCGGTGGCTCCAGTATTTTCCAGTCACCCATAGACCATTTTTTTCTTTATCGTAAGCAATACCATTGGTTATATTTTTTTGGTTGTGTGCAATGCTCGCCAAGCGCAGGTTTTTAAGGTCGATGCTTGTCAAAATGCAGCCACTCTGGCTGTCAAGCGCGTAAATTTTTTCATCGTACCAGCGGTTTGCCCAAATGACACCATCAACATATTCAAGCTCGTTGATATGATTAAGGTTTTCAATTGTGAGCGTGTACTGTTCCTCGAAGGAGCTTTTATCTCTAAATTTGAGGGTGTTACTACCATTACTCATAATGAATGATTTTTCGTTATGAGTTAACCCCCAGCCTTCACCTTGATAAGAGATTTTATTAATTAGCGTTAAGGTTTTTTTGTCAAAAATTAATAATGTCTCCTCTCTCCACGTTAACAAAAATAACTTGTCATCTACAACAGTTAAGCCCTCTGCGAAGTAACTAGGCGGTAAAAAATAACGCAAATTTTGATTGGCACTTTGATAAATAAGGATAGATTTATTATATAAACCGCTACTAATATAAAACCCCTCGCGATCTTTATATAAGCCCTGAGTAAACCATTCTTGGTTATAAGCTTCTGTCGCAAGAACTGTTGGTTGTAGGGTGGGGGGTGATAAAACTGATTTAGAGCCCTGGTGCATGATAGGCAAATTCTGTTGGCTAGATAATGCTATTTCTGTCGTTATGGCTGATGTTATAGCTGATGTTGTGAGCGCTGCTGCGGTTAAATACAGAGGTGCTTTAGGGGATGTTTGAGTCGCTGCTTGTTGGGTTTTCGGTTTAGTTGAATTGAGGGATAAATTGTTTTCTAAATTTAGGCTAGGAGCATTATCGTTAATTGATAAACCTAAATTTAAAACGGTAATAAGCAAAATCCCAAAGAACATGTCCAGAAAACCTTAATGCTGAAGTTAAGCCTAGTATATCGAATTTTTGGGGCTTAATTAAGGATTTGTAACTAGTGGCTGCTTTATTGTGATGTGACGGCAGCGACTTGTTTATGATTATCTATGCTTTTCAGGTATAAAGTTGATGGACACCAAGATTATTAATTTTCTAGATCACCATCATCGTTTAATAGAGCTTTTTTATCTTGTTCACGTTTTTTTACAAATTCTAGAGCATGCTTAACTGCTTTATTCACTTTTTTAGTAATCTCATCAAGCTCGATAGGAGACAGATAAAAGCTCATGTCTACATCGTGACGAATATAGCGCGGTGGTAGGTGATTGAGCGCAACACAAGAGACATCGCTCATAAAATCGGAATCTTTACTGGCTCGAGGCTCTTGTTTTAATAGCGATTCTGCCACAAGCCGCTCATAGTAATTGTGAACATTACCTGTATCTTGGGCATTAAAGGCAATATTAAGACGGCGGGTTAATAGCATAATGATCACTCTTGGTTAATACTTGTAATAAATATTCTACTTAAAGTATAGCCGTTATAAAGAGTTTATCTAGGCGATACGTATAATTTTTTGTATCTACGATTGGCTTTTAAAATACTACCGACAGGGGTTCAGCTATTTTTTATTGCTCCGAATTAGATCTCGAATAATAAATCGCCCCGGATTTAGTGCGCCGGCCATCTCTTGGCTAATTGGCAGAGGGTGTGATGCCATCGTACACGCAAGCATCTCTGCTGAGATCGGTGTGTAGGCCAATCCTCTCGAACCATGAGCAATATTAATATATAGACCTGGAAAATAGCTCCCAAGTTTGGGCACAAATGTCTTAGCATCGCGACTGAGGGGCCTATAACTTTCTTTGAATTGATCATAGATAGGGGCTGGGCCCACTAGTGGAAGATAATCGGGACTAGTACATCTAAAGCCCACGCGCCCTCCTTCAATGGCAGACTTGGCCTGTGTATTTGTAGTGTCTGCTGTGTTCTTTTTAGATGTCGCGGTCAACGCTGCACCCGCAAAATATTTTGCAGTATTCGCCAGATTGTTTAAGTGATCGTCCTCGCTGAGAGATTCATTGTGGGAGTGCAGATTAAAACTAGCTCCTAACGCATGTATTTGACTGACTTCAGCGCCAACAGCTATGCCTGTGGCCGGCGGTATATAACCCTCGGCACAAATGACACTTTTTAATTGATCGTAGGGTGCTTGGGATTTCAAATAACTAATTTGTCCGCGCACAGGCTTAGTCGGTAGCCATCGCGTTTGCTCAAAACGACTAGCATCAGCTGCATTAGCAATAACAACCTGGTCAAAGCTTTGAGCCCACGAAATTTTATCTTCAACTAGACCGCGTTCAAGCTTTTGAGGGGGTATTTTTACACCTTCTAGTAACCAAGAAGTTGAGTCGTTTAATTGCACCAGTGATTCGATCAAGATATTGTTGATGACAGTGATGTTTGCATGGTCGCAGAGCTTTTGACAAAGTAATTGGGGTTTTAGCCATCCACATAACGGAAAGTAAAGCGCACTATGTTGAATCGTAACATTAGCAATAGTGCTTGCTTGTTTAGCGTCAATATATTTTATAGAGGTTGCAGCTTGTAGTTTATTATCTATTGCTTGATGATTTTTTTGAGTGCGGTCGTTATAGCTCAGTTGCAAGACACCACAGCAATCGCCAACATCTTCCCAATAGTCTTTATAAAAATGTTGAGCATGTAACAGTGCCTGTAAGTTAAAGTCACTGAGGGTTTGAGCATGGGCAGATAGTTTTGCATACACAACTCCTTGAGGATTACCAGATGCTGCTGATGCTATGGTCTTGTGTCGATCAATTAAGGTAACTTTAAAGCCACGCTTTGCAAGCGCATTAGCGGTGTGACAACCTGCAAGCCCTGCACCAATAATAGCAATAGACTGATCTTTTTTGAGCGATTGAAAATTATCGACTACTGCCCACGGTGTTAGATTCACCGAGTTTTTATATTTTTTTTGTGCCCGTAAAAGCGGAGTCGGAGTGGAGGACGATGTTTGGCTTAAATTTTCTGGAACCGCTGGCCGCGGTGCTTTTTTTTGCCGATTAGGATTAAATATGCCGTATAACATTTCTCTTTTTTTACCAAATCCAGGCGCCTTAACAACATCAAAACCCGCCTCGTCTAAATCACGCCTAACCGCACTTGCCGCTGTATATGTTGAAAATGTGGTTGTTTTTTTGCTGAGTAAAGCCATTGTACTGTAGAGCGATTTTGTCCACATTGCTGGGTTTTTAGCGGGACTAAAGCCATCTAAAAACCATGCATCAACACCCTCCCAACTAGGCTTTATTGCCGATAAGTTTGCAGTGAATTCTGGCGGGGCTTGGGCATCGTGACGATGCAATAATCGACTCAATCCTTGCTCAGCATCATCGATCAATAGCAGTAAGCGCACATTACCAAAAGTTAAGGTTTTATACTGTGATCTTTGACTTGAAGTAAAGCACGCCTCGTAACTTTGACAAAATTCATCAGCTAGGACTGCGAGACTTGGCCAAAGTGCTAAAGAGCGTGTTAGGTCTACGGGTAGTAAGGGGTATTTTTCGACGCTAATAAAGCTTAATTGCGCATCTTTAGGTGCATGTTCTAACCAGTGTTGCCAACAACTTAAAAAATTGAGGCCGGTGCCAAAGCCTGCTTCAGCAACAACAAATGAGGCGCCTTCTGTTAGGTTTTCAAAACGCTGTGTTAGCTGATTATGCTCTAAAAAAACATAACGACTTTCTTCTAAGCCATTTTTTAGTGAAAAATAGGCGTCTTCGAACTGGGTTGAAAGTAGATGACCCACTTCATCCCATGCAATCATTGACGAATCAGATGCGGCCTGAGGGATGGCACTGTTTTTACTATTTATAATATCAGTCATAGAGTTTGGCAAGAACTTGTTATAAATAGTTAAAGCTGAAAAGTTAGTTTAAGTTGCTCGCACCAAAGCGTAATGCGTTCATCTGTTTTATCAAACTGATTTTCATCATCTAATGCGAGTCCCAAAAATTGGGTTTTTTCTTCGTTTAATGCCTGTGAGGTCTCGAAGGTATAGCCATCATTTGGCCAGTAACCTATAACGGTAGCACCCAACAATAGAATTTTGTTATGTAAAAACCCCATGGCATCTAAAAACCAATCGGGATAACCAATTTGATCTCCAAGCCCGAAGATTGCCACGGTTTTATCAGCGAACTTGAGGTTATCAATCTCATCCCATATGGCCTCCCAGTCCTCTTGAAGTTCACCGTAATCCCAAGTAGGAATACCAAAGATTATTTGTTGATAGTGATCTATTTCATCAACAGCGGTGTCGGCAATATTAAAGAGGTCGATGTTTTCCTGGCCGAAGCACTGCTGAATTTTTTCTGCACTCATCTCTGTGTAGCAAGTCGAGCTACCATAAAAAAGTCCGATAGGGGCTCTTTTCATTATTAAATCTCTTTGTAACGTTACTTAAATAGCGCCCTTAAAATCGAGTTGACGCCAAGCTTCATAGACAATCACAGAAACGGAATTGGATAAATTCATGCTGCGGCTATGGGGCTGCATAGGTATACGCAAAACATCATTAATGTGTTCATGCCCCAAAATCTCTGGGGGCAGCCCGCGGGTTTCCGCGCCGAATATTACAAAGTCATTTTCTTTAAAAACAACATCGGTATAACTGCATGTACCCTTTGTACTGATTGCAAATAATTGTTTCGCTGACGTCACTGCAGAGCTAGGTGTCTTGCCAGCTGTATCGTTAAATACCGCATCATCGAGAAACGCCTGCCAGTTTTTATGGCGAACAACGCTGGCCCATTCGTCGTAATCTAAGCCAGCTCGTCGCAGCCGTTTATCATCTAGCTCAAAACCCAGAGGCTCGACCAGGTGCAAAGTGCAACCTGTGTTGGCAGCTAGACGAATAATATTTCCGGTATTAGGGGGAATTTCTGGTTCTACTAAAACGATATTTATCATAAGAGATGGTGTATTTAGTTATATAGGCAATCAAAGCAAAGACTGCAATCAATGAAATATAGAGCTTTGTGATGTATGGGTGCATTCGTCAAAATGATGGCGATATTGCTTGATTGATCAAATGATTCTATTAATTAGTTCTTATAAACCTAGCGCTAATAATAAATAGAACTATAATTAGATCAGTTTATGAGTTTTATGAGTTTTTAAATGTGCCATCTACAAAGCTTTGAGATATAAGCGCATTGGAATAAGCATGTCTTCACTTCTTTTCCGTAAAAATAATGATTATCGTATAGCAGTTAAAGTCTCTAATTTAAGTGTCTCATTACTTGTTATTGATTGTAACGTATTGAGGAGTGCAGCGACATCCACAATAAATGCTGGGCGGGCTTCAAAGGTTTCATCAAAAACAGAGGCTAAGCTAGCAAATGTTGTATTAAAAGAGTCGATTGCATTGAAAGAGGCTATGGTTTTTGACTTGGATAATAACTTTACACTCGATGATTGTCAGCAGGCTTTAAAGAAATACATTAAGGGCCATGAGTTGTCTGGGCAGCCTTGCTTTTGCGTGTTGGACGATAGTAGTTATGAATTATTATTAATAGATACCCCCTTGGTGCCAGAAGATGAAATAACCGATGCCCTTAGGTGGCAAGTACAGGAACTCATTGATAGTGACATTGACGATATGGTGATAGAGAGCTTTAAGCAACCTAATAAAAGTAAAATCTATGCGGCTGTGTCTAAAAAACAGTCAATTAGTCAATTAGTTAATTTTGTAGCTGCAGTAGGATTAAAGCTAATTAGTATTGATATTCCCGAGTTATCTTATCGAAATCTCGTTGATGGTATTACCATCGGGACTAATGATGAAAACGTTACTTTAGATATTGAGCAAGCCAGCGATCAGGGTTTGGCATTAGCTCAAAGTAAGGCATTGTTAATTATTGGTGAAGGCGAGGGGCACTTGCTAATTTTTAACAATAGCAATATTTATCTTTCTAGAAAATTTCTTATTAGATCAGTTGATAGCATAGAAAATGATGATTTAGAGGATACATTGGTACTGGAGATACAGCGCTCCCTCGATTACTTCGAAAGGCAAACTGATGAAATTATACCTAATACGATACTTTTCATTGACACAAAAAGATCAGTCGACAGCATCAAATATATAACTATTCTTGAGAAAAATTTACAGCAAAATATACTCCCTTTACAGAGTAAAGATATTCTACATGAATTAAAATTCGTTAAAAATGACGCAGATATGCTGATGCTATGTGGTGCTGCATTAAGAACAATCGCCGCATGAGCAACTTCATCTTACAAGATAGTCCTTTACAGAATGAAGCCTTGCAGGACAGAACTTTAAAAAATGTTAGCGAGATAGATAATCAAAGACAGGAAGTCAATTTTTATAAAAAGCAATTACAAAAAAATATATTAACTTTATCTGCAAGGCAAGCTTTATTAATAGTTGTTGCTTCATGTGCAATCTTATTTTTATACACATCACTAATAAATGCAAACCTTCTCGAACTAAAAGAAAAAAACAATCAGTTGACTATATCTTTTAATAATTTGAGTGAGTCAATTAATCAACCTGTCGAGGATAAAATAAAAAAGCAAGTCTTATCTAGGACCTTGCAAATGAATGAGCTAAGAGAAGTTATAGCCATCAAGCAAACAGTAGAAAAGTTCTATCAGCACCATCAGCAAAAAAATATACTATCTGCGCATCAAATAATTGAAGACATAAATGCAAGTGTTCCTAAAGGCATGACTATATTAAAGGCTGAGGCTTATAATGGTGGTACTCAAGTGACGGTCAATGGAGCAGTCGAAGAGGCCATTGCAGCAACAGTATTTTTAAGTAAAATGAGAAGTCATGATCAGTACAACGAAACAGATTTTGGTTCTTTGTCCATTATAAATGTAGCGGGCGAAAATAGTTATAGCTTTGCATTGCTTGAGAATCAATTAACAAGAGGGGCTCTTCGGTGATTACAGCTTTTCGAAGAATTTCTTTATGGATTGTTGCTTTTAACGCGCACTATAATGGCCTAGCCTTAAGAGAGCGGTTTTTACTGCTACTATCTATGCTTGCAGTTATTTATTTGTTGTGGTTTTTTTTGTTTGAGAAAAATATAAAAGCAGCAGCTAGCTTATTGCAGGTTGATAATGTTTATTTAGAAACTAAAATTACGAGTCGTGAAATCGAAGATAGTCGAGCGCTAAAAAATGAGCCGATTATGGCTAGTCAGATCGACAGCTTGTTAGCCATCAATGCAGCCGTTGACGAGGCATTAAAAGTTTATTCAAGCAATGGTGAGTCGACTTTGTTGGCGGTAATTGATAATTTTTTGAGTGAGTACCCGCAAAGTAAAAAAGCAATAGTAATTGATGAGATCGTTTTTTTACCAAAAGAACTAATTAAAGATCTGTCCTCGAATGAAAGTGTTAAACGCTCTATTAGTGTGACTAATTCTAATAGCAAGCTTGCTGTCATTCCTATTGATACAGGCAACAGCGCTAATGATGGCATCATGGATAAGTATCAGGTTAAAGACCTTTACCGTTTTAGCGTCTCATTATTGGTCAGAGGGTTTGAAAGTGATATTCTTAAATTTTTAAAAGCGATAGAGGTAAATAATGACATTTACTTTGATTATTTTCTAATCAAGAAACTAGACACCGCAATAAATAAACAATCGTATAGTCAAATAAAAGTAATATTTTATGTGTTAGGTATGGATTAACGTTATGAAAAGATTAAAAAGAGGTAGTGCTCGTCAAAAAGTCATTTTTTTCTTGATGATAGCATCTATCGTAGGCTTTGCGGTCGATTACAAGCTTAATTTTAAAAAGCCCGTTGAAGTTGCTAACTCTAATGAAGTAAATGTAAATTCATTATTAATTGACACCGCTAGATTCTTTGTAATCAATCCCAAATATAATCGAGCTGTCGATGTACAAATGCCATTTGAAATTTTTCGTTTTTTAGAAGGTTCCACCGCAAGCATACAAACTAATAAAGAAATTTTTATTTTTGAGATTGTCGATAAAGCGGAAAAGAAAGAGGAAATTAAGGCTTTAATTGCAGAAGGTGATCGCTACTTTCTAGAGGATAAATTAACATCTCCCATCGGCAGTAATGCCTTTGAGAGCTATGAAAGTGTACTTGTTATTAATGCGGATAATAAAGATGCTATAGCCGGGCTGCAGAAAATTGTTAGTCGCTATTTATCACTTGCCGATCTCGTCATTAAGAAAAAAGAATCCTATAAAGTCGCAGGGCTAGTAGAAAATGCTTATAGGGTAAGTTCTGATTATTTTGATATCACACCTCAGATTAAAAAGTATTCTTCTTATATCAAAGATGAATCTATTTTTATAGGTCAAAGTGATTTAAGTGCAGATTCAAATGATAAACTTTTAAATGCTGATAATGAAATTAATAAAGACGACGAAGAAAAAATTATCACAAGTAATGAAGGGCTAACCTCGAATGCTCGCGAAGTCGATAGAAAAACTGCATATATCGCTAAAAAACTTGTCGATCAAGAATATATCTATGGTGCAATTAAAGTGCTGGAGTCATTCGCTTTGGTGACTGATTATTGGGGTGATTCCTATGACTTACTATTGGCCTTGTATCTCAAGGCGGAAATGTATCAAGATGCTGAAGCGCTAGTCTATAACAATAAAAGCTTAGATCTTTTTCAGTTTGCAGAAAAAGCTGCGCACATATTTGTTGAGCGTGATGATACTATCGGTGCAATAAGGCTACTAGAAGCACACATGCCTGCAATAGAGGACTATCAAAATTATTATAGTCTTAAAGCGGGTCTATATTACAAAACTGCTAGTTATAGTGACGCGTCAACATTGTATCGAAAACTACTGCATGTTGATTACACTCATCCGATTTATTGGCTAGGTCTAGCGGTAACATTAGATAAGCTAGAAGACGGTAAAGCATTACAAGCTTTTTACTACGCAAATTACTTTTCAGATAAAAAATCTGATGTAAAACGTTATATTGAGAAAAATATCATACTTATTTCTAACTATTAATATGAACGCGATTGATGACATAAAAAAAATAAGAATAGGTGACATCTTAGTTAATAGAGGCATATTGACTACTGACCAGTTACAGCTTGCGCTTAATGAACATCATAAGACAGGTATACGTCTGGGCAAAACTTTAATTCGATTAGGTTATGTTGATGAATTTCATCTTTTATCTATTTTGTCTGAACAGCTAGACATTCCCTTTATTCAGCTTGATAGCTTTGGCGTTAGTAGTGTTATTGTACGTTCACTTAAAGAGACTATTGCGCGTCGTTATCGAGTTTTATTATTAGAGGAGAGCGACGATGCCATTACCTTGGGTATGTCGGACCCCACCGATATATTTTGCCTAGACGATATCACCAATATATTTAATAAAAAAGTTAATCCCGTTATTGTTAGAGAATCTGAGCTCCTTGATATTTTAGACGACTCTTACGGTGAAACAGGTAAAATTGTGTCACTTGCAGAGGAGCTAAGCGACGAGATTGGTGAAGATTCTGTCGATGTGAACCGACTAACACAGGATGCTGTGGATACCGATGCACCTGTTGCACGCTTAATTCAAAAAATATTTGAGGAAGCGATACGAACTAGTGCCTCAGATATTCATATTGAGCCCGATGAAACGGTGTTGCGCATTCGTCTACGTATAGATGGTGTTTTATCAGAGCAAGTGATGGATAAAAAACGCATTAGTGCGGCGCTTGTAGTGCGTCTTAAACTAATGGCACATTTAGATATTTCTGAAAAACGTTTGCCACAGGATGGTCGTTTTAATGTACGGGTTAATTTAAAAAACATTGATGTGCGCCTCTCAACAATGCCAGTACAACATGGAGAATCGGTTGTATTACGTTTATTAGTTTTAGACGATGGGGTGCGTAATTTAGATGAAATTGGTATTAAACCTGACCTAAAAGTTGCGTTGCGAAAAATGATTCACCAACCTTATGGCTTGGTATTAGTAACAGGGCCGACAGGTAGTGGTAAAACTACGACGCTTTACGCGGCGCTGTCGGAGTTAAATACATCCGATAAAAAAATTATTACCGTTGAAGATCCCGTTGAATATCGCCTACCAAGACTCAATCAAGTACAGCTAAAAGAAAAGATAGGTCTAGATTTTAATGCCATCCTACGAGCTAGCCTTCGACAAGATCCAGATATTTTACTAGTGGGTGAAATACGCGATACCGTATCGGCAGAAATCACCTTAAGAGCGGCAATGACGGGGCATTTAGTTCTTTCAACACTACACGCAAATAACGCTATTAGCTCAGTATTACGCCTAATTGACATCGGTGTTGACAATTTTTTAGTGGCGTCAGCACTTAGAGCTGTAGTGGCACAACGCCTAGTGCGTAGACTCTGTAATAAATGTAAATTACCTGCAAATAACAGTGCTGAATATGTTGATTTAATTGATAATCAATACCATGCAATGTCATTTTATCAACCAGGTGGCTGCTCTCAGTGTTTTAATTCGGGTTACCTAGGCCGCATTGGTGTTTTTGAATATTTAGAGATTACCGAGGATATGGCCAATGCCTTACGTGTAAAAGACATAAGTTTGTTCTCATCACTGGCCCTGCGATCAAGTAATTATCAATCTTTAAATACCAGCGCATTAGCACTGGCATTGAGTGGTGATACCTCATTAGAAGAAATACAACGCTCTTCTTTGCTACTTGATATGAATAATTAATATGGCTCATTTTAATTATTTCGGTCGAGATATTAAAGGCGAAGTTGTTGAAGGTAGCGTCGAACGCTCGGACGCTAAAAGTGTTGCTCAATACCTAATCGCAAAAAAAGTCACACCGATAAGAATCAAACAAGTAGGCGCGCCGACTGCTAATTTTGTAGGCGCTCATTATTCAATCACCGGCCGTCTTAGCGGGCATTTTTTTCAGCCAAAACCAGTGACTGATGAAGAGCTTATAATGTTTACTCGTCAAATGCATGCGGTTTGCAAATCGGGTATTGCTTTGACGCAGGGGATTAAAAATATAGCTTACAGTATGAATGCAGGCACTCTAAAG
Organism: Cellvibrionaceae bacterium; assembly: GCA_047633635.1. Lineage (GTDB taxonomy): Bacteria > Pseudomonadota > Gammaproteobacteria > Pseudomonadales > Cellvibrionaceae > CANLBN01. The sequence continues at coordinate 23,649 of JBLIFG010000011.1, forward strand.
CAAGCATTAGATAACATTGTTAATCGGCTTCACTCGGGATCGAACCTTTCATTGGCACTTCAGGCTCATTCCAGTATATTTGATAAATTATTTATTAGTATGGTGCAGGTTGGTGAGAGTAGCGGTAATTTAGATATGATTTTCTTACAGCTGAGCCAATATATAGAAAATGATCTCGAAGTAAGACAGTCGGTTAAAACCGCAACACGTTACCCCTCGTTTGTATTACTGGCTATTCTTGCTGCGTTAATGGCAATTACTTTATTTGTTATCCCTACTTTTTCTAATATTTTTTCACGTTTTGATGTTGAGTTACCGCTAGCGACACGAGTATTATTAATAATATCTGAGACGATAATTAACTACTGGTGGGCGCTACTTATTATCGCCGCTAGTTTTTTTATATTTATTAATAGCTGGTTTAATTCACGTTACTTAAAGCAACTTTGGGACAAGCAAAAATTAACCCTGCCTCTAGTTGGTGTTTTGATTAATCAGGCAACCTTAGCGCGCTATGCACGCTCATTAGCCATCATGTTGCACTCGGGAGTGTCATTAAATAAGGCGATAAGTTTATGTGCTGATATCGTCGATAATGAATTTTTAGCCAAAAAAATTAAATTAATTAAAGACAGTGTAGAGCGCGGTGAAAGCTTAAGTAAATCTCATCGCAATGCACATATTTTTACACCACTTATATTACAAATGATAAAGGTGGGTGAAGACACGGGTGCAATAGATACCTTGCTAATTGATGTCTCTGAATACTACGAGAGGCAAGTTCGGTATCATTTAAAGAGTTTGAGCGCCAAATTAGAACCTCTCCTTATCATTGTGATGGCTCTACTCGTCTTAGTGTTATCACTCGGAATATTTTTGCCCATATGGGAGTTATATAATATACAGCGTTAACGCTAATTGGTTTTATAGATAGGTTTTTTATAACGTCGTCGTAAACTTGACACTTCTGTTTGTCGTAAGCCCCCTTTATTATTTTATTTATTTTCGTCAAGAAAATATCACTTTATTGTATTATTCGCAGTCTGAGGCCTTTTGAAGTCTATTTTTTATCAAACTATCCTGTAACTATTGAGTTGACAGTGGCAGAATTTAATTTTGTCGCTATAGTTACTAATAGATAAATCATTATTTGCTCAATAAACATTAGCTTAAAAATTGGCGAGAGACTATAGATGAAGAAAAGTGAACTGGGCTTTACATTAATCGAATTGATCGCAGTTATAGTAATACTAGGTGTACTTGCTGCAACTGCAGTACCTCGTTTTATTGATCTCTCAAGCGCTGCTCAAAATGCAGCAATCAACAATATTGCAGGTGTTCTAACGAGCGTGACCAGCTTGAATCACGCCAACAATATTGCCCGTGATGCAGGTCTATCCACCTCCGACCCCTTTGAAATAATAAGCTGTGATAGTGCTGAAGTATTACTTGAAGGTGGTTTAGACACACAATATTTTATTGAAAGTGGCCGAGGCATTAGCATTGGCGACGGTGGCGTGTTCAAAGAAGGTGGGGCTTCAGAGTGTTTGGTGGCCTTTGATTCCAACAGCAATGGTCTGTTTAATGTAACTGATGAACCACGTAGCTCATTTACAGCCTATGGTGTGCGCAATTAAATTGTAACTAATCTATAAAGTCTTATATTTTAGTTATTACTTCTGCCTGTTTTAGTCGTCACGATCATTTTTAGATGTAGTACTAATGATCGTAGCGACTACTTTGTGCCTGTATTATTATCAGCTTTATCTGTTTAAACATATTCAACATTTGCTTATATTGACCTTCCTCCTATTGGATAACTGCATATTCATATTTACCGATAGTTAACATTTAGCTATCTATTCACATTCAATCACCTATCCTAATTCAACTATTTACTTATATTCAACTATACTTGGGTTATCATCAGCGTTCACGATTCATTAAAAAATTATTCTTATGTTTTTAGCATTAGATTTCAAAACTATTAGTGCCAAAAATGGGTTTACATTGCTCGAATTGTTGGCCGTTATTATTATTACGAGTGTTGTTTTAACGCTTGCTTATCCTCGCATCACTCAATCAAATACCGCACTATTACAAGCACACAATAGTATTTTGTGGGTGCTACGAAAATCTCGCCAAACAGCCTTATCTTTAAGTCATCACGATCAGTATGTACTTGTAGACATCGAAAAAAATACTGTGCGTAGTTATCTAATTAATACAGTAGTCAATGGTAAAAAAGAGCTTTTAACGTTATCACTGCCAAACTCAATCATTATTTTAAAAGGGCGTGGTAACATTAGCTTTGATTTTTTAGGGGAGACAAGTGCAACTAACGACGAGATGATTGAAATAATACTTGCCAATTCAACGCAGTCACAAAAAAATAACCAAACCATCATATTAACAGCGGGTGGTTATGCTTACTAAAAACCGATTCGTTTTAGGCTTTACCCTCATTGAGCTGTTAGTTTTTATCACTATTAGTTCAATAACTATTACAACACTTGCATTAGTTTATCGCTATTCACTAACCACGACCAATCAATTGATAATTAATAGTCAGCGACAGTCGTTAGCAAAATCTCAAATAGAAAACATAATCTCCAGAAAATATGATGAAAATATTAATGCCAATAATAAACCATGCGACATAACTACGGCCTGTACAAGTATTGGCTTAGATCATAATGAGAGCTTCGACCGCATAGAAACTCTTGATGATATCGATGATTTCAATGGGTATGAGGATCAGCCAGAAACTGGCGTTATTAGACGAGTAGAGGTGAGCTTTATTGGTGATGCCTTAGGTATCAAGCATACCCATGCTAAACGAATTCGCGTATTAGTGAGTAGTTCTAACCAACAAACGGTCATGTTTAGTGTCATTCGAGTGAATCACTGATGACAACCTTAGCATCAACCATTAATCCACGGGCGAAAATAAAAAAAAATCATGCAGGCTTTACTTTACTAGAGATTTTAGCCGTCATTATTATTTTATCTTTCATTACGATTGGTGGATCTACCTTCTTCATAACACTAGTTAATGCACAGTTAATGGTAGACCGTCAATCATCGTTGCTAGTTGATAGTGAGTTGGCCTTTATGCGAATAGCTAAACAATTAAGATCGGCTCTACCTGCCAGCCTGATGTTGACCAACAAGCAGCATTGCCTAAAGTTTACCCCAGTTATTGGGTACGGTTTTTATAGCAATATCGCTAATGATATTAATCATCAAAGCATACCCGTTACTCTAGACTCAAGTTTTGTCAACGCTGTTAAAAATTATGAAAGCCCTACTTATTTCTATACGCGACAAAAACACACAGCAAGTTCTAGTTTTTATAGGCAAAAATTAACGAGTGTTAGTGCCAGTTATTTAACAGTAAGCGCAGCTCTTATTGAAAAAACGATTGTCGATGCTGACATAGAAAAAAAATCTTATTACGGTCATAAATTTTATGTGCTGGCAATGCCTAGTGCATTTTGTCTATTTGATCATGAGCTGCGCTACTATAAGAACTTAGCTATATCTGCTGATAATATAGGTGCTACTGATGGCTACACTGTCATATCAAAATTTGTTCAACCACCCATGGCTACAACACTTTCTGTAAACCAGCAGCTCAAAAATAAGGCTTCGATTTTTAATATAAATGATGAATCTAAGCAATGTGCACACTGTGTTACCGTCAATGTGATGTTTACTAAAAGTAACTCTAGTAATAAGAATTTAAATAATAAAACGATCCACACAAAAAATCTCAATCATGCCAGTGAGAACTCTTTCGATTATTTGTTAAATAAATCACAAACTGTTTGGCTGCGTTATGGACTTTAATCGATGTGGCTCTAGGCAAAAGGGATTCCTTTTGCCTATCGTTTTATTTCTTATTGTTATTGCGAGTGGCGTGGCATTCGTCGTCTCAAAACAACTTGAACAATCAGCATTATTATCTGTAGATCTGATTTTGTATGATAAAAGCCTTTATGCCGCTGAGATGGGTGCGCAGTTGGGCTTGAATAAATTATTATTTATGCATACCAGTAACCATATAGCCAGCGAGCACAGCAATGTAGATAGTGCAAATAACATCGATACAGCTAGCTACGATATGCAGTGTAAAGCCCTCAGCATTAATCAAGTCTTTAGTTTAACCGAACTCAAAAACTGCAATTTTAGCGTGAGCTGTAGAAGCCAATCAGCAGGTGCTGATAGCGACCATTACACAATAGAGAGCATCGCTGCTTGCGGTACACTAGACATCACACTAAATAGTGCAACAGATAGGACACTGGATAATCCAGTTGATGAAATTATATTTAGTACCTCACTCAAAGCCAGAAATATCACTAGAAACACTCCTAAAGATACTGCTAAAGAGATCACTCAAGTTAGTACCAAGGTCGACACTAAAAATAACGCGGCTGTTGGGCCAGTTAACAATAGCCCAATAGATATTGTATTAAGGGGTAGTTTTACCGAGGTGGCAACAAAAACCGTGATTATATCTAGAGTATTTAAGACTCAATAAATCATTGTTGGTTTACATCTCCACCTCACTGTTGATGATTAGTCACAATATCGTTGAGATAGTCATTATTATCTATTTCATTTCTCTAGCTGTGGTGTATTATCACGCCCTTATTTATGGCCATATCTACCCAACTTGTCTGCATAGGGCTTATATAACTAACTTTGAAGCTTGAGTAACCATGTACAATCGATTTTTAGCGTTAGCTTACGGCCATACGATTAATCAATAAATAGTGCCGCTCTCGACACAGTTGTACTCAGTAGGTTGCTGTTTTAGCGCATCCTCTGGTTCGAAAAAGTAATGAACGCTGCGACCCATTTAAAAAAGTGATAGTCTAATACGTCGAATGCTTATTAATGCTGAAAGATCAACTGCTCTGAAGCTTAGATACATTGAGACGATGAATAAAGTAATTATAATTAAAGGTGAATTAATTGAAAATTGATATATATACCAGTGCTAAAGACGGCAGCAAGTATCTGTCTGTTGAGAAAGGCACGAAGCTTGAAAGCCTAACGTTATCGAGTGATATTGATAAAGATTTGCTGAGCTTGTCACCCTTTAAAACCCGTCTAGAAATAGATGAGAGTAAAGCGCATCCGGCGCTCGATCATAAAGATATTGTTAAACAAATTAAGGCTCAGCATTACGCGGTTCACGGTGCAAAAATATCAATTAACTTAACAGTAGCTGATTAACTTATGCCGGCGATTCAAATTAATAAAGAACCTGTTGAACTTTATAAAATTTTAAAATTTGAAGGTTTGGCAAGTAGTGGTGCAGAAGCTAAGCAAATGATCAGCAGTGGTTTAGTGCTGTTGAACGGTATTGTTGAGTTACAGAAAAGTAAGAAAATAATGGCACACGATGTGTTAACAATAGGTCCTGATAATTACCAGATTATTCTTTAAGCAGGCGTCTAAAATACTTGTATTCCCCAAAATTTCTAAACAGATGATCAAAAAAAGGGGTTAGCGCTATAGTGCCAACCCCTTTTTTTACATTTAGATACCGTGAATGCTACCTAGATCAAAGCAGATCTAAAAGACTCTGGGAACTTAAGCTAACCCCAAATAAGCCTCACTAAATCCTACTATAAATTGACAATGTCTAAACCTAATTTATTGGCCTCCTTTTCGCCATGATTACCGGTTACGATAACCGTCGATGCTCTATCGGGTTTGAGATAGGTTTCAGCAACACGGCGGAGATCTGTAGCAGTTACCTGTGTGACCTGTTCGCGATAAAGGCTGCGTTTTTCACAGGTGCGGCCTGCCAATTGCGCATGAAACTCTTGCTTGGCTTCGCCCGCGGGTGAGCCTGGTTTATCGAGTGAACTAACAATACCGAGTATTGACTCTTCGATACTCTGCTCGCTAATGGTCTCGTCAAAGAGCCAAGCAATAGAATCATCAAAGTCTTTTAAGGTGTTGCTCATACGAGGATCTCGATAGGAGAAGAAGCGGAAGCTTGCAGAATTGCTATCTTGACTTGCACCACCACCATAAGCACCGCCTTGTTCACGAATAGTTCGATGTAGGTAACCATTGCCCAACACACCTCCAAGAACACTGAGTGCTGCCGCATCGGTATGCCCCATTGCAACCGTTGGATAAGCTTTAGCGCAAAAGTGAACTTGAGAGTTTGCAACCCACGCTTGATTCAGAGGTGTGTAGATTTGTGGCTCGGGGACGAACAGTGAATCACTGCGTGTTTTTGATAAAGTCGGCTGCCATGTTTGTTTAATGGTATTTAGGTAGTCGTCCATAGCCTCTTTTTCTGCAACGGCCAGCCATTGCTTGGGTGCAGCTAGTAGAGATTCGTGGAGCTTTTCTAGATTGGCTTTTAGGGGCGCATAGTTACCCTGCTTGAGCTCTGCTTCAAGTGCCTTAATATTTTTAATAGCGCCGAGCCCCATTAATTCATGAGACATTTTAGCTAGGGGATTCATATTAGCGCTGGCTGCTTGCATCGCTAGCACATGACCATTGCCGGTGACACTTTGTTCACGACTAGTCTTTACTTGAGTTATTAATTCTTTTAAGCGAGCGCTTTCATCAAAGCGCGCATTGTAAAATGTATCTCGCATTAGTTCGTTCATAGCGAGTTGATTGCCGTTTAATGCTTTTGCGCTTATGGTGGTATAGGCATGTAATTGTTGTGGATCGTCAGTGAAGTTACGTAAGCTGTAGTAGCTACCAATACCACCAACCACTTGAGATTGTCTCTGCTGTACGGCGAGGTAATCATCCTTACCTAGGCCAACCTCGGTCAAGCACAGGGTATACCAAGGTAGTGTTTGTAGTAATTCAATATCTAGTTTGGGCAGATTGCAGACAAGTTGTTGATAACTTAGGCCATTGGTTCCTGCACTGTAATAATGCAATGGAGCATCTGTTGCGCCTGAATCACTAATTTGTGTTGTAGCGCCTGTTGGATACTGCGATGCCTTAGGGATATCCTTTAAAGTGACTTTGGGTAAAACACTATCGTCATCTATTTGCTGTTGGCGACGTTCGAGTGCGCTCGCTTGATCTATGATCTGCTGTTTTTCTGCATCGCTAAGACGCTTTTTAATCTCCGCCAAAATATTTTCTTCGGACTTAACTTGTCGATCGTGAAACTGGGCATCGGGACGCAGGGTTAAGGTGACACGATGATTATTGTCGAGCAATAAGCGCTTAATTAGATGCGGAATATATTCGGTAGATTGAATATTTTGTCGCAATTGCTTTAAGGCGTCCTCTAAATCTAAAAAACCTAGTACGTCACCGCGATGTGTTGCGGGCGATAAAGCATTAAGAATTAATTGCAATCCATAAGGGAAACCATCACCACCAATTTCTCGTTGGCGTAATTCTAATTGATGCAGTGATGCATCAATTTGCTGTTGCGGTAAGCCATTTTTAACAATTTCTTCTAAAACACCGGTTATTGCTTTTTCTAGCTTCAACGTATGCGCTGCATCGCTGCCATTGATGCCACACACGAAGAGCATTTCATATTGCGAGTCATCCATACCGCATAGCGGCGAGGGCGATGCGCCGAGTTCAGTCGTCTCTAGTAGATGCTGTAGTGGCGAGGCACTGTTATCAAATAATAAGCTCGATAACAAATGTACTTCTAGATTCGCTTTCAGGTCGATACTGGGCCCTAGTAACCAACCCATTACAATATGAGATTTATTATCAAGGGTCTCACCTGCTTCGGCTTGGTAGGGATAGGCCTCCTCTGCGCGAATAGGTGCGAAATAGCGTTTTTCTGCGGGTACTGAGATTTTCTCCTCAAGTTTTTCAAAGCGATGAAGAACGCGCTCTTCAAATTTAGCTTGGTGATCGGCCGCCTTAATATTGCCAAAGGTCATGAAGATGGCATTACTGGGATGATAATGTGTTTGATAAAACTTCTTCAGTTGTTTATAGCTTAAATCAGTGATCGATTGTGGATCGCCACCACTATTGTGATGATAGGTCGTAGTGGGATATAAATACTTATTAAGGTGCTGCCATAGTTGCGAGCTAATAGAGCTCATGGCTCCCTTCATCTCATTAAAAACCACGCCCTTGAAGACTAACGGACTCTCGGTGTTGTCCGCTTCTGAAAACTCGAGGCGATGACCTTCTTGTGCAAAGTCTAATGGGTCGAGACGTGAAAAGAACACGGCATCGAGATAGACGTCTAATAAGTTATCAAAATCTTTACGATTTTGACTCGCAAAGGGGAAAGCGGTCCAATCGGAGCTCGTAAAAGCATTCATAAAAGTATTTAGTGAGCGGCGAATCATCATAAAAAATGGGTCGCGAACCGGGTATCTCTCACTGCCACACAAAACCGTATGCTCTAACATGTGAGCCACGCCCGATGAATCCTCTGGCACTGTACGCAAAGCGACCAAAAAAACATTCTCGTCATTATCGGCATCAATATGAATATGCTGCGCACCTGTTTTAAGATGGCGATATTCGTTAACAGTAATATTAAGCGAACTAAGGGTTTGGCTGCGCAAAAGTTCAAAACTTGGATGACACGACGATTCGGGGTTCTCTGGTAATGATGTTGGTAATGATGAGTTCATATATGTCGGTCAACCTAGTGTTGTTGTCGGTAAAGTGATGGCTTTTAGGATATTTGGGGTTACTTTAGACGATTCTCAAGGGGAATGTGCGATACTCTTAAGTATTTATTGCGAAGTTATGCACGTAGCGCTACGCTTTGCTTAATTGATACATCGAGATTATACGCTTTATGGAAGAAATTGGTTGGTTGAATATTGGTGCTTTAATTTGGTTCTTCTGTTTGTGGATAGGTTATGCACGCTTTGCTCATAGCCGTGCCAAACATTCAAACCAAGGTTTAGCAGCGGTCATGAATCGACGCAGGCGCGAGTGGGTATACCAAATGCTGCAGCGTGACTTACGGGTTCCCGATACTGCTCTACTATCTAGTCTCGAGCGCAATGTTACATTTTTGGCATCCTCGAGTATGCTGATATTGGCAGGCTTATTGACAGTATTTGTGAGTGTTGGACGCTTACAGGCGGTACTTTTCGATGTGCCTTTTTATGTTGAGAGCTCTACATTTCAACTGCATATAAAACTAATGGTGTTGATTTTTATCTTTGCCTATGCTTTTTTTACGTTTACCTGGTCTATACGTCAATACGGCTTTGCCTTTGTAGCACTCGGGTCAGCTCCGTCACCTAAAGAGGTGCTCGAGTATCCTGAGAAAGTAGAAAATTTTGTTTGGGTGTGTGGCAAGATCATTGATCTGGCAGCGCATACCTACAATTACGGCCTGCGCGCATTTTATTTCTCGCTCTCGGTATTGGCTTGGTTTATTAATGGCTGGTTTTTTATATTGGCTGCAACGCTTGTTGTTGCTGTTTTATACAATCGCGAATTTCGCTCGCGGCCGTTAATGGAAATGCGCAAGCTCGAAATATTTAGGGAAAAGTCTAACGCAGATACAAATAGGGACGCTAATAGTGATGGGTAAAAAAGACGATGCTCTGCTCAAAAAATAATGGCGACTATGACTTATGCGCAAAGTGTGGGCCGAAATTCTTAACAATTAATTGCCATTTCTGGCTTCTTTTCAGTGCTTTGATTTGGTATTCACGCTTACTCGCACTGCTTCTGTTGTGCCCATCTTCAAGGTAGCATAGAGCGACTGGCTTGCGGCCATAAAAAAATTTAGCGCCTTTTTTTGCACAGTGCTGTTGCCAGCGCTTCACCATATTGTTGGTAATGCCGGTATAAAGCTTGTGGTCACTCGTCAACAATATATAAACTTTCCATGTCTGCTGTTTCTCTATCGGCTCAAGTATATCAGTCATTACATTGGCTTTATTGTCAGCTTAACGCTGGATGTTGTTGATAGACGGTAGAAGAGCCTTTAACTATTTTTAAAATGTTTCATTAAACACTCTCTGGCTTCGTTAATTTGGGCGGCTAAATAATCACTACCACCACGATCGGGGTGATTTTTTTGCATTAACTCGCGGTGGCGCTTAGTCACCTGTTCACTGCTATCTACTGTTTTAAAGCCAAAAATATCCTTAGCCTTATCCACGGTCATAATATTGCTTTCTTGGGCAGGGGGTGAAGAAGACTCCGACTGCTTGTTTTTGAACGTATAGAACTGCTTTAAGTAGGGCATAAAACGAATGCCAGTAGTAAATAGCCGTTGTGCAATAGGCAATAGACCTGCGATACCCGCAGCAATCCAGTGAAGTTTCCCTGTTAAAACCAAACCGATAACAACTACGGCGGCAATATATAAGCCGTATTTAATGGCCGCCTTGGGTTTATCTGCAGAGGGTATGCGTCGGAAAGACTTTAAAAAGTAAATAAACGCAATAATAACAACAATAACGAGTAATGATCTGAACATTGAGTAGGCTTCACCTGTGTTTCTGTAGTTATAAATTATATAATTATAGATTAATAGTTATGGGCTGCTAGCTATGAGTCGGCGGTTATAAATTAGTGGCTAACATCACCTAATGAAAATGTAGCTATCACTCAATAAATTATATGTATCCAACAAAAAGCCATGCTATTGTCTTTTATACGGCATCAAAATACAAAAAGAAATGGTAATAATTACATAACCCCAAGATTGTGTAGTGGGGTTCTTCGAAAATTTTTAAATAGATGTAGGCCATTGGGTTTATAAATGACGATAAGTGATAAGCAGCAATCGCATCGGAGAGACGTATTTGGGCTGACGATTTATAAAAATAGCCACCCTGACATAAGGCGCTTAAAGCGCGAGCATAAGTCAGCGGCTATTCATGGTAATAAATTTTGGCAATCAACCAATGTCATGATCGATTATTTGAATGTAGAGCCACCTAAAAAACACTGGCGTATTTTAGAAATTGGTTGTGGTTGGGGAGTTTCGGGTATTTATTGCGCGAAACACTTCCAAGCGTCAGTGACGGCCCTAGATGCAGATGTCGCGGTGTTTCCATTTGTGCACCACCATGCACAGCTTAACGGTGTTGAAGTGAGCACCTTAAATGTTCCCTATGAAAAATTGACTGTAGCCATGCTCTCACAATTTGATATGGTGATCGGCTCTGATATTTGTTTTTGGGATGAAATGAATGATCTGCTGTTTAATCTAATGAATCGTATTCATAAAGCGGGTGTGCATAGAGTCGTAATAACCGACCCTGGGCGTCCACCTTTCCGCCAAATGGCGGAGCGGTGCTGCGAAAAATTTGATGCTATTTACGATAATTGGTCAGTTCCGCATCCCAACAACACATCGGGTATGATTTTAGATATTAGTTAAGCGAACCAGATGATTTAAAGAGCAAATTTATGTCTAAAGTGGCTATTAAATGACTCCTGCTGAGTGCAACAGCAGATAAATAAAGCCAGTAATGCCCACGATCAAGTTGAATTGGGATACCGCCGAGGGCGCTCTGGGGTGGGCAAAAATTCATATTTAATAAGCATGATAAATAGTTGCGATACGTATGAAGTGTTTAAGAGTTGGAACAAACAGTTAAATTTAAAATAAGGTTGAGTTTATGTTTTTTAGAAGTCTCGCCAAAGCAGAAATGGTGTCAGCTGCAGATGCATTAGCAGGTCGCAGTGAAGCAATCGAGATCAGTGGCCAGCACACAGTGCTTGGGTCATCAATTCAACCACCATACCCAGCGGGTTCTGAGCAGCTGATTATCGGTATGGGTTGCTTTTGGGGCGCAGAGCGAAAGTTTTGGACACTGCCGGGTGTTATAACTACTGCTGTGGGTTATAGCGCAGGTTTTACTCCCAATCCAACCTACAAAGAGGTATGTTCTGGTAAAACGGGTCATAACGAGGTGGTGTTGATAGTCTTTGATCCATCAGTTCTTAGCTTGAAAAAATTATTAAAAACCTTTTGGGAATCACACAACCCAACCCAAGGTATGCAGCAAGGTAATGATTCAGGCACACAGTATCGATCGGGTATTTATTGCTTTAACGAATCACAACAGAGAGTTTGTGAAGAGACTAAAGCCATATTTGATACGGCATTAAAAAATGAGCTAGGTGACAGCACAGCGGCTATTACAACGGAAATTCAGCCTGCAGCAGAGTTTTATTTTGCAGAAGAATATCATCAACAATATTTAGATAAAAATCCAAGCGGTTATTGTGGTTTAGGGGGAACGGGCGTTAGCTGTTCTCTGTAATTGGGGCGGTCAATACTGAGTCTTGCCTAGGGTAGGCCAACTATTAAAAGATTATTAGAAGCTCGCACTTTAAGTCCATGACCTTTAGCTTTATCACCAAATTTGCATATGGTTTTAATATATAAGCCCCTGTTGGGCTCGATCTATCAAAAACATTGATTCAAATGGCGCTGTCAGCGCAGGCCTCTAAAATATTACAGGTAACGACAAATCTTATGCGCCTGTGGATTTATAGTTTGTTTGCTGGCTCCTTGCCTTGCAGGTGATAAGCAAAGGCTACAATTTGTGCGATAGCAATATATAAGCTTTGAGGAATATGGTCGCCTAATTCTAGGCCCATTAAAAGTTCCAATAGTGGCTCGTTTTCGCATAGAGTCACATTATTTGCACGTGCGATTGCAATAATTTCTTCGGCTGTTGCACCTTGGCCTTTAGCCGTAATAGTGGGTGCCGAGTCACCATCGTAAAATAATGCGACGGCTTGCTTAAAATCTTCTTCGTTCATTGCATCCTCATTGAAAGTTTCATTAACAATAACTTTATTTAAAAAGACTCAGGTTTAAGTGATAACTTCAAACATTTTGCTAAGTTTTAATATCCACAAGATTATAGTCGAGAGATGTGCCTTTCTGCGGTGGACTACCTTGCAGGCAAGTAATGTCCTCAACGGTTAAACCATTTGCTAGTAGTTTATCTCTCAGCCACGAAATATTTTTTTGTGCTTTGTCACACAAGTTCTGCGACTGCGCCCACAGTGTGGCCGAAATAGACGATTCTATAATGGTCAGTTGTGTGTGAAGTTTCTCGTCGTTAGGTAAGTCAAAGGATAAAAAAACTTGCCAGCGACGAATGGGTGCATTCTTATTATCGTCTTTAGCCTCTTGGTGTGCTTCCTCTCGATGGCCTTCTTTTGCTATTTCTTGCTCGTGAATACTTAATTGTAAGGCTAGCACTTGTTCATTAAAGCGCAGTGGGAGCTCTGTGTGAAATTGCTGTAAGTGAGGTCGAACCTCGCTAGCGGGTTGATCGAGGCCGATAGAGCGTAATTGATTAAATTGAATTTTAGCGTGGGTCTGTTCAATGAGTTTTTTTAAATGTTGTTCAATAGCTTTGGGTAATTGCGCCACTATTGGCGCGTCGAATGGGATAGCAATGCCTAATAGTCGAAATAGTGCTGCAGTGGCTGCCGTTAAATTTTTAGGCGCAGTAATGTGATTAACTGCTGAGGTAGCGCTATTATTTAGAGTTGCCGCAACAACTGCGATAAGTTTATCGACATCTGTTTGATTAAGTGCTGTTAATGAATTACTTGAGCGTGCAGCATTACCCGATAAATTAATTGCCGATAAAATTTTATCGAGATTAGCTCTAATGTCATTGTGTAAATTAGCTTTTGCCGTTGCAGAAGTGTTGCTGGTACTTAATGGGTTGGCAGTAAGTCCGGCACTTAAATTATTAGCTAGATGGTTTGATTGCGTTAATTTAGCTTCGAATGAGGTGCCACTATTGGCAAGTGCCAGTTGTACTTGTCGACCTTGTTGCAATGACATACTTGTTTGGGTAAAGCGGTTAAGCTCGCTAAGGGCTTGTATAACTGGTCTGCTCGCTAGCTTTATCTGTAGGCTTGGCGGTAATTTTGAAATAGTTTGGCTTAATTGCCCCGTAAATTGTTGTAACTGACTCACGCTCTCTTGCTTGGGCAGAATGTTTTTAATCGCTTGGCTTGCCGCCTGTTGCAGTCTCTCTTGTAAATTCAGGGATAGCTGATTGTTAGCGTTAATCTGTAGTTGCCCATTTTGCTGGCCAAGTATCAAGGTTTGCTTAGCGCTAAAGGCCTGGAGTGTGATAGTGATTAATGTTTTTGAGTCAGTCGAGGCGTTGATGTTGGCTGTGGCGTTGATCGCTAACTTAGTGAGATACAGTGGTGAACTATTTGTCAGCAAGTTAGAGCTGGGGTTAGCGGTTGCTGGGTTGGATACTTGAGCCGCTTGTGCGGTTTTTAACTGCTGCAGAAGGCTAGGATTAATACGTTTTAATAACGCCAACTCATTATTGTTAAGGGCTTGGCTACTAGTGACTTGTGCGGTGAGCTTTTGGTTGGGCGATAATTGTCGAATCGCATTGATAACTGACTGCACATTTGCGACAGATTTGTTGGTATTATTTGCCGCCTCGCTAGGTACATTGGCTGCAGTTTTAGCCGTTGTGCTGGCAGTGTTTAACGGGTTGTTTATGTTGCCTTGATTATTAGTTTGAGCACGAGTCTGCGTCTCAGCATTCAATACTCTGTTGACTGCGCTGCTTGTATTTGGAGGAGTTATTTTATCAACCACAATAGGCCTTTATCGTCGCTTATTTTTATCAATTATTTCATTAGTAGAAGAATAGCAATAAATCTCTACACTGGCCGTATAAAGTCACTATAATGCTGCAATATTGTTAAAAGAAGCCAATAACTGCTTTTTATACCTGCTACCGTCAGACAATTGTCATCTGGAATTTTTTGTGAATACGTCATCGATTTTACTTGAATGTAGCGCACTTGCTTGTGAGCGTGATGGACGCATTCTATTCGAGAAGCTCGACTTAAGCGTAAGCGCCGGTGATATTGTTCAAATAGAGGGCCCCAACGGCTGTGGTAAAACTACATTTTTACGAGCTTTGACGACCTTACTACCCGACTACGAGGGCGAGATTTATTGGGGTGGTGACTGCATACGTCGAGTTCGACGCGATTACTTATCAAATCTATTATTTATTGGGCACCTTCCCGGTGTTAAAAACACCTTAACTCCACGAGAAAATCTAGCCTTTTTATCTCGCCTACATCGCCATACAAGCTTAGCTGATATCGATACAGCCTTAGCTAAAGTTGGCCTTTACGGCTATGAAGATATGCCCGGCCATCAGTTGTCAGCAGGTCAGTTGCGGCGGATCGCACTAGCGCGCTTGCACCTAAGTCACGCACGAGTATGGGTGTTAGATGAGCCCTACACAGCAATCGATAAAGAAGGTGTGGCTAACTTAGAGGCTTCATTTATTGAGCACGCGAATCGAGGTGGTTGTGTGATAATGACATCACATCAAGCCCCTTCTATAAAACAATTGAAAACAGTCTCAATTCAAGAGTATGCACCCACGAGAACCTATGAAGCGAAGCAGGGAGTGGCTGATGAAAGCCTTTGATCCAGATGCTGGGGTTAAGTTTAACGAGCAAGACTATAGTGAGCAAAACAGCGGCGACGAAGTCTCACACACCCAAGGTTTTTCAGCGGTTTTAAAGCGTGATCTAGTAACAGCGTTTCGACAACGCGGGGATATGATTAACCCCGTTGTGTTTTTTTTGATGGTGGTGACGATGATGCCACTAGGTATTTCACCCGAGTCAAAAGCTCTTGCCTTTTTAGCGCCGGGTTTGTTGTGGGTCATTGCTCTTTTGGCAACTCTATTATCACTTGATAGCCTGTTTCGCAGCGATTACGATGACGGCTCACTCGAACAATTGATCTTGAGCCCGCAGTCGCTTTATTTTATGGCGATAGGTAAAGTCTTGTCCCATTGGCTGACAACCGGGCTGCCGCTGACTTTTGTAGCGCCCTTGTTGGGGGTGTTACTAGCGCTACCTGCAGAGGGATATTTGCCCTTATTAATGTCGTTATTTTTAGGTACAATTACACTGAGTTTTGTCGGTGCCATCGGTGCTGCACTGACCGTATCGCTTCGCAAAGGTGGCTTGTTGATCTCGTTAATCATTATGCCGTTATATGTGCCCGTACTAATCTTTGGCGCTAGTTGTGTGCGCTTAGCAGTCGAGGGCTTCGCAATTGGCGGTCCTTTAGCCATTTTGGGTGCTTTTTGTGCCGCCGCTTTGGTGTTGGCCCCTTTAGCTATAGCTGGTGCCCTGCGCATGAGTGTAGAGGCCTAAGACCCGCTTAGGCCACTTAAAGTAACGCTAGTTAGATGAAAATAGTGCTCTGTACAGATAGTCTTATGTACGAACCTTAATAACTTGATAAATAGTTAAGCAAGAGGGATATCAATTGAATTGGCAGTGGTTTCATCGATTAGGTTCGCCCCGTTGGTTTTACGAAAAAACAAGCCGATGGTCGCCTTGGATAGGCATTATAGCTTTTATTGCCATCGTTATTGGTGTGATATGGGGGCTAGGATTTGCACCGGCAGATAGCAAGCAAGGAAATAGTTATCGAGTTATTTTTATTCACGTACCAGCGGCTTTTTTAGCTTTAGCGGGTTATTACGTGATGGCAATTGCGGGTGCAGTTGGTTTGATTTGGCGAATGAAATTAGCGTTTATGGTAATGAAAAGTGCAGCTCCTATTGGCGCCGTACTGACTTTCGTAACTTTAGTTACTGGCGCAATATGGGGTAAGCCAACCTGGGGTACCTGGTGGGTTTGGGATGCTCGTATCACCTCAATGTTAATTTTGTTCTTTTTATATCTGGGTGTTATTGCATTGCAAGGCGCTTATCAAAGTCGTGATTTAAGTAATAAATCGAGTGCTATCTTGGCTTTGGTTGGCATGATCAACATTCCGATTATTTATAAATCTGTCGATTGGTGGTTTACTCTGCATCAGCCTGCAACGTTAAAACTTATGGGTGGGTCTAGCATTGACCCATCGATGGCTTATCCGTTGCTGATTATGATTTTTGGATTTTATTGTCTGTTCGCATGGTTGTTAATGATCTGGACTCGTTTAGAGATATTAAACCAAGAGCAAAAAACGAATTGGGTCAGAGAGTTGTTACTAGAGGGTCAAATTAAAAGTCCTGTTAAAGGCACCTAATACTTGAGTGATTGTACTTTTATTCGAAAATTATTGACCGTCTTGCACTTATCTTAAGAGTTTCAATGTTAAAAAATAGATAAGCTTGTTTGACCAGGAATAGTCTAAATCTAAGAAGATTAGAGTTTATTAAATCATGCGGGTAGATACTCGAGGCTTCGCAGAGGTATTTAAATGAAATTTCAGTTTGAAAGCATCGTCGATTTGTTTCAAATGTCAGGACATGGACCTTATGTATGGGGTTCTTACATCATCACTTTTTTAGTAGTTGGAATATTAATTTATATTCCCTACAAACTAAAACGCGAAATAGTTGTACAAGTAAAACGCCAACAGAAACTAAAAGATTCAACTCGTTAATCCTTGTCGGCGAACACTGCTTGAGTCTGCGATAGATCACGCAGGCGTTAAATCTGCAGCATTGTTTAGCTATCATGACTATCGGCGCTAAGCGCGATTTAAGGCCCAAGATAGTAAACTTGAATAATGAATCGAGTTATTATTAAGAAAAGCCTTAAAGGTGAGTAATGGCGACCTTCAGTAGCGTGTGTTTTTGAGATGTTCTGATGCCATTAAAAATTAGCTGAATAAACTGATTTTATGAGATGTTGTAGTAGCTAAAGATGTTAATATAGATGGTAGAATGTACATCGACATTATTGTTTGGAGCAAAGCCTAACTATTAGTCGGAAACGCTTGTTTCTACGTAAAAGTTTTTGTGTTATTCCTATTGCGTGGCTGCTGTCTTTAAAAAGCTATGTGTGTGTAGCGCGCCCGTACAATTTCACTTTCAAATCAATTAGATACTAAGGGTGTTGAATGAATCCGGTACGTAGACAACGGTTATTTCTTGTGCTTTTTGTTGTTGCTTTTTCCAGTATTGCTGTCTTGTTAATGACTTACGCACTCCGTGAGAATATCAATTTATTCTATCCTCCCAGTAAAATAGTATCAGGTGAAGTTCCTATCGATAGAACCATTAGAGCCGGTGGTTGCGTTATAGAAGGCACGGTTGTGCGCTCTTTAGAAAGTCTAGACATGAGCTTTGGTATCACTGATGGCATTGCTAATGTGCAGGTCAACTTTACCGGCATATTGCCTAACCTTTTCGCCGAGGGTGAAGCTGTTGTTGTTCATGGCAAGGTCGATAATGCGGGGCATTTTAATGCGATTGAAGTACTCGCCAAGCATGACGAGAATTATATGCCGCCAGAAGTTGCTGAGGCCTTGGAGCAAGCTGGTGGCAACACTAAATTTCAACAGACCTGCGAGGTTTAATGTAGTGTGCTAAAGCACACAGAATTGAATTCTTACATTCAACGTAAACACTTTTTTTCTTTCTATCAATTTCTTAACAATGTTGCAGAATTATGATTCCAGAACTCGGCCATATTGCATTAATCATTGCCTTTATTCTCTTCGGTCTTTTATCGGTTGTTCCCATATACGGAACCTATACCAAAAGCACCTTGCTGATGGCCTCCAGTCGCTCTCTTGCAACAGGTGGCTTCGTCTTTGTTTTTATGAGTTTTTTATGCTTAACGTGGGCATTTGTTCAAGATGATTTTACGGTTAAGTATGTTGCCAATCACTCGAATAGTTTGTTGCCTGAATATTATAAGGTAAGTGCAGTGTGGGGCGGACACGAGGGTTCTTTGCTGTTGTGGGCACTAATTTTAGCGGGCTGGGCATTTGCAGTAAGCTTGTTTAGTCGGCGCTTACCTCTCGATATGGTCGCACTGGTACTGGCAGTGATGGGCATGGTTGGCGTTGGCTTTGTATCGTTTATGTTATTTACATCTAACCCATTTGACCGTCTATTACCACTTTCCCCTACCGACGGCGCCGATCTAAATCCGCTATTACAAGACGTCGGGCTAATTTTTCATCCCCCATTGTTATATATGGGTTATGTGGGTCTTTCAGTTGCCTTTGCCTTTGCTATTGCGGCTTTGATCTCTGGCCGCCTCGATAGCGCATGGGCTCGTTGGTCGCGCCCCTGGACAACAGTTGCTTGGGCCTTTTTAACGGCGGGTATTGCGCTCGGTAGCTGGTGGGCATATTACGAACTCGGTTGGGGTGGTTGGTGGTTTTGGGATCCCGTTGAAAATGCATCACTTATGCCGTGGTTAGTGAGTACGGCACTAATTCACTCGCTGGCTGTTACAGAAAAGCGCGGTGTCTTTAAGAGCTGGACCATACTACTGGCTATATTTGCTTTTTCTTTAAGTTTGTTAGGTACTTTTTTAGTGCGCTCAGGCGTACTCAACTCTGTGCATGCTTTTGCGAGCGACCCCGAGCGTGGTTTTTTTATCCTGCTATTTTTGCTGGCCGTTGTCGGCGGCTCGCTAACGCTTTACGCATTTCGCGCGCCGGTTGTTAAAAGCGTGACTATTTTTCAATGGCTATCACGCGAGACATTTTTACTAGTCAATAATATTTTCTTAGTCGTTATAATGTTTACCGTGTTGTTAGGCACGCTCTATCCGCTATTTGCAGATGCATTGGGTTTGGGCAAGTTATCGGTTGGCCCTCCGTATTTCAACTTTTTCTTTATCCCGTTTATGGGAATACTCTGCCTATTTATGGCTGTTGGTCCCTTATCGCTTTGGAAAAAAACCAATATAAATAGATTGTGGCGAGCGCTTAAGCATCCCTTAACGTTAAGCCTGTTGACGGCTATTGGTTTTCCTGCAATATACGGCGGCCTCAACGGCGAACCCTATAGTTTTGCTGCTGCCATCACCGTATTTGTGGCTAGTTGGATAATTTATGTGACAGCTTTCGATATGGTGACGAAGGCACGTAAATCGGATAGCTTACAACAGGGCTTGAGCAAGTTTTCACGTAGTTATTACGGCATGGTTTGCGCTCATTTTGGCATTGCTGTTATGGTGCTTGGCACCTGTCTAAACACTATCTATAGCGACCAGCGTGATTTACGCATGGAGACCGGCGAGCGTCTGCAGCTGGGCCGCTACGAGTACCATTTTGTCGATGTTCGAACGGTACAAGGGCCAAATTATTCAGCTGAGCGCGGCCGCATAGAAATTTTCTCTAACGGTAAAAAAGTAAGTGATTTACAACCAGAGAAACGTCGTTACTTTTCAACTAACGATATTCTTACTGAGGCAGCTATCGACTCAAATTTTTGGGGAGACCGCTATGTCGCACTAGGTGACTTTTTAGGAAAAACTGCAGCGGGCACCGATGCTTGGGCAATTCGGATTCACGATAAGCCCTTTGTTAATTGGATTTGGATAGGCGCTTTTATGATGGCTCTAGGTGGTTTTATTGCGGTCAGCGATAAGCGTTATCGTCTTAAGAAAAAAGTCGATAAAAAAATAGCAGCCGATTTAGATGCCAGCGCTGCGATCGCCGAATAAGGTCGCGGCTTCTAAGTTTTGAGTTGTTGTGAGCCAGTGCTGGATAGGTTGCAGTAAGTGTTTGCTATGAGCTTTATTTAGCTGTTTTTAATAAGTATTTGCCGAAGAAACAAATGATATGAGTCGCTTTAAATTATTCATACCGCTAATGGTTTTTATTTTACTAGCTGGTTTCTTTTGGCGTGGTTTATCGATAGATCCTCAAGCTATGCCCTCGGCTTTGATTGATAAGAATTTCCCTGAATTTTCATTGCCAATACTTCAAGATGAGACGCAACTGACAACTAAAGCTGATTTGTTAGGTGAGTACACCTTGGTAAATATTTGGGCAACCTGGTGTGTATCTTGTCGCGTTGAGCATCCTTTTTTAAATAAACTAAAAGACGAGGGTGTTCGCATCGTAGGCCTCAATTACAAAGATGATAGCGTTGCAGCAAGGCAGTGGCTAGAAACATTAGGCAACCCTTATCAGTGGAATATTGTTGATAAAGAGGGCAGGCTCGGGATCGACCTAGGCGTCTTTGGTGCGCCTGAAACCTACATACTCGACGAGCAAGGCATTATTCGCTATAAGCATGTGGGTGTCGTTGACCAGCGTGTATGGGATGAGAAGTTTTTACCGGTAATTAACACACTATAATCATGTTTTAGAGCTTTCGTGCTTTAGGTTTAATGTTTAAGACTTGGGGTTTTAATTTAACGACTAGTGCGTTTTCACTTAACTTACATCGATGCAATCTATTGCCTCTGTAAACTCCTGCCAAAACCTGTTGTGGTCACCAAATTCTTGAACTAAATTAATGTTTTGATACCACCTGATCAAGAATTAGGTGAGGCAACTCCCCATGCACTGATGCCGCGCAATTTAACGATCGGCTTGCCCTGTGCAAAGGCTAACTCCACGCCCACATTGAGACGTATTTTTTTATTGCCAAACATGGCTAGGTCGGGGTCGATGCGAGTGAGTAATTAGCGTTTCATAAATTTTCCAGATGTTAACTCCCGGTTTTTGGGCCGGTTGCTCACCAGATGATGTCGCTCTAAAGCATCATGTTGTTGTTTGTTTGATGCAGACATATCGACTTTCTTAAGAGTATAGGTTTATTATTAAGGGCTTGGATTGAAGCGCACATCACTTTTTAAGACTCCAACTATATCTACACTATAATGTTGGTACCATTTTCGCGACCCATTTGTTGAGCTTAAAGATGAAGCTCATTGCTCTTGTAACGGCTTGCGTGTCTGGCCAATAAGAGATGACTATTTCTTTATCGTTTTGGTTGGCACTGGTGAAGCTGGTGCATTCATATCACTTAAGGCTATGTTGCGTAGCACTTCAGCCATTTTTAAATAGCGCTCAAGCTCACCTTGGTTTTGTAATCTGAAACATACTCAGCCACTAACTGCTGATTTAATGTGGCTTTAAAAATCACTGCTATCATGTGCCTCTTATCTTGTTACTAGGGGTATTTATGATTAGTTGTAATGGTCAAGTAGCCCCGAGTTTTAACGGCCCTCGTTATTCTTGTCGTTTTCACGATTGTTTCGTCTGTTTTTAACTCTCAGAGCTTTTTTTGCTGCTTTTTCAGCTAATTTTTCAGCAACTAATATTAACTCGCGCTCGATCATTGCAGGTATCTCCAGAGTAATTAAACCGAGATGGCCCGCTCGCAAGTCATGAATCAATATCTCTGAGGCCTTATGTAAATTAACGCGACCTCCGGCTTGTTTAGCACCACGCTTAAAGCCAACCAGCTCTAGGCACTCCAGTGGCGTCGATGGTAGATCGACAATACCGTAGCGCTCACATAAGCGCTCTGGATAGAGCGCTATTAACGCTTCAGCAGCATAAAAACCGATGTCCTCGTACTCTACCGCAGTGTTTTTAATAGAGCCCATAATGGCCAAGCGATAAGCGCTATCTGGATTTTCTATTTTTGGCCAAAGCATGCCTGGGGTGTCGTGTAAAATTACATTATTACCTAAATTTATTTTTTGTTGGCGTTTTGTCACCGCCGGTTCATCCCCCACTTTTGCAATGTTTTTTCCGGCGAGTGCATTAATAAGGGTAGATTTACCCACATTAGGGATGCCCACAATCATCGCGTTAATGGGTTTAATCGCCGAGGGCTCCAAAGGCGCTAACTTCCGGCATAAATCAGCAATTTGCTTAAGCTTGTGCTTGTCATCTTTATGGTAAGCCAAAGTCTTTACATTTTGCTCTTTTTCAAAATACTGTTGCCAGTGCTCTGTTTTATCGGGATCCGCTAAGTCTGTTTTACTTAAAATGACTAGGGTGGGTTTACTCTCACGCCACTGACCAATTACGGGGTTTTGGCTACTGAACGGCAAGCGAGCGTCGACTATCTCAACGAGTACGTCAATTTTATCGAATACATTGAGAATTTCTTTGCGGGCCTTATGCATATGACCCGGATACCAGTTAATACTCACAGATTTTTAATATCCACAAAAAGTTACAATTGGAATGATTCTGTATTGTAGAAGGCACAGAAATAGATTGAAAGGATTATAGACAGTTATAAGTCGACTATTATCGTCTTGAGTCGATTGTGAGTAAGGCGATAGAGTGAAAGATGCGCGATTGAGACGACTTTACATAAAAAAGGGCGGCTAAATGCCGCCCTGTGAATGCATTGAGAGTATTAACTCGCAATGGCATCGAGATCGTCGTCGGCAACCGTATCATCTTGTCGGCGAATAGTGCGACGTGAGTGAATTTGATCAGCGTGTGACTTAAGTTTTCTCTCGGCGATATTAAAAGCATCGCGAACGGCTATATGAATCGATGGGTTATCTTGACTAATAGCAATGGGGCTACCTTTTACCTCGATCTCAACGGTTGCACGAAATGATTTACCCTTGTGTTTATGATTATGCGGTGATTCAAGTACGACACGGGTGTGATGAATGGCGTTAGAGTAACGCTCTAATTTATGCAAACGTTTGTCGATGATCGCATTGAGTGCCTGCGATGGTTCCATGTCACGGTAAGTCACTTGATTAGCCATTGTCATAAAATAATCCTCCAAAGATTAATGATGAGTTTACGAAGTGTTGACTGAGTTGCTTTACCAAAAGTGAAAGTTGATTTGTTGTTGAAGAGACTTTTAAAAAAGCGGCTAAGATACCTAAGTTATTGTAGATATCGACAACAAATGTCTTGAAAAGTGCAATAAATGCGATGATAGGTATAAGGGAGGTGTTGAACCTTAGGAGAGGGTTCAAATGAAAGTAGGCATTAATTAAGCGCATTACTTTTTGATTCTTCATGATGTTAGTATTTGCCAATTCCGCCAAATTTTCAACTATTTTTTTTATATTTATTATTTTTTTTGGCATCATCTGCGCATATGTCAATTGAAATTAAGTGGTTGTGTAGGTTGTTTTTTATTCGCGTCGTCTGCGTGTCCCTTGAAAACTCTAGAGATCACCCTTGTTTACAATTTATGTAGATCATTTTTTTAATAACTATAAAGAAAAAAGCGCTTCTTTTTAATTTAAAAAGTTCTATAAAAATTCATGGTTTTTGTTTTTACAGATAACTCTTTAAAATGATGAAGTATCACAGTGTTATTAGCGTGTCTCATTAGTAGCTTCTAATGTAGGATTAGTTAGTACATATTTTCGCATTATATGCCTCAGCCAAAGTCTGATAAAGCGTCTATGATGAGACGCGCGTTAGTACATTTTTTTCTATAAAAACTGATGCAAAATAGTGCTAGCATCAGCTAGGTTTATAAGGCGGTAATATGACTGAAGCCTAACCTAGATCATTGTTTTTCAAATAGTTATTATCTATGCTTATATAAGAAGATAGCTCCACGCGCAGCTTGCATGCCTCTCGATTCTTGCGTTTGTCAATTGGCTAAGATCCCTAGCTAATCTGCTTAATAGCAGCTGTTAAATAGAGACTTAACAGCATTTTTAGCCACCCTATAATATCTGCCAGCGCTGTCTATTATTTCAAGACAATAATTGTAGCTTTTTAAGCGGCTGAGATAGATAGTCAAGTAGAGTCTAATGTCTTGATAATTGTCGCCAAAAACTCTGAGTTGTGTACGTTAACTGAAGATTTATGTCGGGGTATTTATCAACGAGGTTTTGAAGGTCGTTTTCAATGTTATGATGATGTTGGTGTCGAAAGTGCCTAGCTCGACAATGCCATGTAATATAAGAAATAAAAGAGGACAAGAAGGCAATAAAATTTTAACAAAATTTAGATGAAAAATTAATAATTAGTAATTTTTATTGTCTGGCAAAAACGCCAAGGCACTTTTTTAGATTTTTTTCGCAAGGCTAAATGTTAGTTTCAGTGCATATTTTATAAATGACGTTGTGTTCTAACTCGTTGCATTGTGTGTGCTAAATAATTTTGCGCGTACTGTTTTTCGATATTCTTTTGGACTGACATACAATACTTTTTTAAATAACTTTGCAAAATAACTCATGTCGTTATAGCCCACCTTATAAGCTATTTCAGCAACGCTTAAATTACTCGATTGCAATAGTTCTTTGGCATTATTTAAGCGCATCTCATGTAAGTATTTAATAGGTGTTTTACCAATAGCTAATTTAAAGCGTCGACTAAAATTGCGTGGGCTCATATCAAACTGTTGTGCAATATTTTCTAGTGTTGATGCTTTAGCGCTATTATTTAACATCCATAGTTGAGCTTGCAGTATGGCTTCATCGGGATGATTAATATTGTCATTTTCAAAATAACTGAGTGATTCATAGGGCTTGCGTATTTCGTGAGAAAAATGCCTTTGTATATGTTGTGCAACTGCAGTGTTGAAAAACCGTTGTATGAAATATACAGTTAAATCAGCAAGAGAATTTATGCTAGCGGCACAATAAATTGAACCCGCTTGAGTAATAAAATGTTGTCGTTTTAATCTAACGGTGGGATAGAGTTGTTGGAACTTATCAAAATAATACCAATGAGTTGTTGCGGGCTTATTATCGAGTAAGCCTGTCTCAGCGATAAAGCAACAACCGGTCCCGACACCACTTATAATAGCGCCTTGTTCAAATTGTTTTTGTAGCCAAGCAATAAGCTTAGCTTGCCGTTTAATAATTGGCTGAGGATTACGCCAAAGAGCGGGAAGATAAATAATATCGGCTTTATCTATATCTTCAAATGATTGCTGTGGCGTTAGGGTTATCCCCGAGTGGCAAGTGACGGCGGATAATGTCTCTGCTGAGATCGTCAGATTGAATAAGGGCTTTGTTGGGCAGAGCCCCTTAGCGACATGGTTAGCGGCCGCTAACATATCTGACGGCCAGGTAGTGCTAGTTGCCAACATATGTTCAGATAATATGAAAACCACATCTGGCATACTTTAACCCTCACTTAAGTATTGTTAATTTGTCTTTATTGTTTTTATATTTGTCTTTATTATCTTATTATATATAGAATTTGAGGTTTAGAATCGCTTTATTAAGTTTAATTGCTGTTTTTATTTGTTATCTAGACCTTAAAAAAGGGATGATTCCATATAATCCAAAGAAATTTATATCCCCTACATAGAATTAAGGTAAGTAAACGTATGGCTAGATTGCCTGTTATTGTTGGATTTGGTGGTTATAGTGCAGCTGGTAGAAGCTCCTTCCACCAAGCATACCAACGGATTGTGTTAGATAAGTTAGGTACTGATAAGAAAGCTGAAACAATTGCGGGCCTCGCGGTCATGATGAAGTTGGTGACCGTCAAGGGTAGTGAGTATGTCACCGTTGATAATGAACATATCAGTCAAGCAGAGCTGGTTGTGCGCTTTGGCGATACCGTTTGTGAAAGCACTTTAATTCGTCCAATCAATGCCTCTTATTTTGATGTCGATCACGTGCCTCAGCAACAGAAAGTGTTTCTTGATAAAACAGACCAAAAAGCACTATGTTTTGAACTGCCCAAGCGGAAATTACCGGCATCTATTCCCGAGCGTTGGCAGGTGACAGACATAGATGCGCGGAATGTTCGCGTGGTTGTTGCAGATAGCATGATAAGAACAGCCTCTCATTACGAATCGAGCGTGCATGCAGCCGGGCAGTTGCCTACAGGTTTCGATCCTGCTGACCTATACTCATCGCGTTTTCATCCACGAGCCCTTCAACTGGCAGTCATAGGCGCCTCAGATGCGGTTAATTCACTAGGTGTTGATTGGCAAAAGATTGTGCAACATGTTGCGCCAGATGAAATAGGGGCTTACTCGTCGAGTATCATGTCCCAACTCGATGATAATGGTCTTGGTGGGCTCTTACAGTCGCGCTTACGAGGCGATAGAGTATCAACCAAACAGCTAGCATTGGGTTTGAGTTCAATGACTTCGGATTTCGTTAACGCCTATGTCCTAGGTAATTTAGGCGCTACGGGAAGTATTGTTGGCGCTTGCGCCAGCTTTTTGTACAATTTACGTGCAGGCATGGAGGACATTCAGTCAGGTCGGCGTCGGGTGGTGGTGGTTGGCGGTAGTGAAGCGCCTATTCTGCCGGAGGTAGTAGAAGGCTATGCAACCATGGGTGCACTCGCCACCACTGAAAAGCTGTGTAAAATTGATGGTTCATCGACGACTAATTTGCGTCGATCAAGTCGTCCTTTCGGTGAAAACTGCGGATTTGTTATTGCTGAATCGACTCAACATGTCGTGCTCATGGATGATGCCTTAGCCATCGAGTTAGGTGCAGATATTTACGGTGCTGTCGCCGATGTATTTACTAGTGCCGATGGCTTTAAAAAATCGATTTCGGCACCTGGCCCAGGCAACTATTTAACTTTTGCTAAGGCTGTTGCCTCGGCCTACTCATTGCTGGGCGAAGAGGCCCTTGCGCAGCGCAGCTTCGTGCAGGCGCACGGCTCGAGTACGCCGCAAAATCGCGTCACAGAATCAGAAATTTTAGATCGCATTGGTGGTGTCTTTAACATTGATCATTGGCCCGTTACCGCCGTCAAAGCATTTGTCGGTCACTCACTGGCACCCGCAAGCGGAGATCAACTGATTAACACGTTAGGTATTTTTGCCCAGGGTATATTGCCGGGTATCACCACCATAGATCGCGTGGCCGATGATGTTTTACAAAAGCGTTTGTCAATATCAACGGAGCACCGAGAACTAGAGTCGCCGATGGATGTAGCCTTTCTAAACTCAAAAGGCTTTGGTGGTAATAACGCAACGGCAAGTATTTTATCGCCAACCATGACTGAGAAAATGTTAGCTAAGCGCTACGGTCAAAAAGCGATGGCTGCCTATCAAGTGAGGCGCGAACACACCCGCGAGACAGCTAATAACTATCATGAAGAGTTTCTCAAGGGCAACTACCAAGTTATCTATAAATTTGGTGAAGATATGCTCGATGAAAAAAGTATCGAGATTGACCAAAATAGCTTGCGAATACCAGGTTATGGTGGGGTTATTGATTTGAAGAAAGAAAGTATTTATAAGGATATGACGGAGTAAACCAGGAGCTATGTTAAAAATTATGTCAAAACATATATTGCAATTAATTAGATAAGTTGTAACAAGTTCACACACCAAATGCGCTTATTGAGTCATTGGTCCTAAAACAAAGGCATGAGTAAATGATGTCAGATGACATTGCTATTAGACTTCAAAAAGTTCGGCAGATGTATGGTTTTTCACAACGAGAATTAGCCAAACGTGCTGGTGTGACTAATAGCAGTGTTTCTATGATAGAGCAGGGTCGTGTGAGCCCCTCTATTAGCTCTTTAGAAAAGCTCCTAAAAAATATTCCCATGACGCTGAAAGATTTCTTTAGCTTTGATCCGTGTAGCGAGACCCAGTATTTTTATCGTAATCACGAGATCCCGCAAACGCATCAACCCGGTATCGATCACTTCCATCTTGCTTCTAAAAGTAAAGAAGACCACAAAACACTCAGCTACAGTACTTATCAGCCCAACTCCAGTAATGGTGACAGTATGCTTACTGCCAGCATTGATCTAACGGGTTTTATTGTCCAGGGAGAATTAGAAGTGACCATTAATAATCAAAGCGATTGCCTAAAACAAGGTGATGGTTTTTGTATCGGCAGCCTATCGCCTTATCGATTTCGAAATACCTCTGCTGAGCCTGCGATTATTGTGGTGACTTCTTAGGGTCATCTACCTGTTCGTATCTGCCCGTCATCAAAACATATCAAAAATCAACATGTATAAATCTGTTGGTTGTATGAAATGAATAAGAGTATGTAAGAGACAAGATTTGTCGTCACTTTTTTCTAATGATCTTATATCTTTAGTCGCTATTTAAATGATGCTAGTCACTAATCAATACTGCATGATCGGCAAACTAACGAGCAATACGCAATCAAATCTAATTATAATAGTAGTGATCATTTTAAATAGTATAACTAAAAATACGACACAAAAATGGTTGGCAGTAGACGGGTGCGGCTCTCAATCTAATGCCGTTAAATCATTAATCCATTAACTTTTCATCTAGGAAGTAGAAATGACAGTACTAGCTATGAATGAAAAGCTTTTAAATTTAATTTGTATGATTCAATCTGCCAAAGTTCTTTTTTTAAGCGAAAAATTATTGTTTGTCGACGACTGTTCGTTTGATAATGAATTTTATACTGAAAGTTCAAAAGTTTCATCAGATTGGATTAGTCGGCTTGAGGTCTATTACTTCTCAATTGATAGTGGCTATCTTAAATCACTAGGTCTTAATAAGAGTCGAGATTGCTTTGATGCTTTAGAACTTTTCGAAGTGACTGATGAAATGGTTAGTGTCGTATCTGCGGATCTCGATCAATTCACATTTTTTTATTGAGCTCATTAATCTTGGTATGTCGTCTAACTAGTCTGTTATGTAATTAAAGTGTTAATTTGCACGTAAAAGATAACTTCAAAAGGCAGGCATAAAGTTGATCATAGTGACTCCAAGCACCTCAGCGGCTTCAATTCAACCTGCCCGCGGCAATGACAAGCATAGCTAAGTATCGTAGCTGAAAAGCATTAAAGCCATTTTAATTCAATGTTCAGTATTCTATGATCGCTAGCGAGCGCTATCTTTCGGTAATAAAATTAAAAGGCTAGCAAGTTATTTCGCGATGATTTTTGGTTCAACATTAAAAAACGAGCGTTCGCTCTATTTTACTGTTAGAATCGATTTTTGGCAGACAACAGACCATTAAGATAGGCTTGTTAACTTTTACGAGCTTGTTATTAGGATCTATTTAGGGGTTTTATCTACCGGTAGATCTCTAAAAATATGGGTATAATCAATAAGAATTTATTAAGAAGATCGAGAGGTAACTATGTTGTACCAAGGTAAAAATTTATCGGTCACCGTCGACGAAAACAACTGTGCT
>JBLIFG010000012.1:0-52613 GCA_047633635.1 Cellvibrionaceae bacterium
CCATTACTATTGAGGGCGGCACGGGGGATGATATCTTTACCGGTGGCGCTGGAAATGACAGTTTAATGGGTGGCGATGGCGACGATGAATTGTTTGGTGGTGCAGGCAATGATTTCTTAACCGGTGGCGCTGGCTTAGATACATTTGTGTTTAATAGTGCAGCTGGTGATGGCTCCACTGATACCATTACCACTGGTGATTTTACTTTAGGTTTGGGTGGTGATGTTTTAGATTTCTCTGATTTGTTGGAAGGTGAGGAATCAACTGATAATCTTGCAGGTTTCTTGAATATTGTTTTTGATGGTACAGACAGCACGATAACCGTCGACGCTAATGGTGCAGATGCTGATGGCTTGAGTGATTACAGTGATCTGACTGTTGTAGTTCAAGGAGTTGATTTAAATGCTCTAGGTCTCGATCAGGCGCAATTATTACAAAGTTTGATTGATTCTAATAATCTGACGGTTGATCAAATTTAAAAATTAATCCTTAAGTTATAGCTAGTAAATATCTTTGCTAGCTTCCAAAAAGCGATATGAGCATTTATGTCGCTTTTTTTATATCTTTTATTGTTACCGTTAATCCATACAACCAAGATAAACGTCTGTACCATCACTAAATAATTTTTTATTTAGACGTGCCCCCCATGATTGCGTATCATATTAAGATAAATTTTAATTTTAAACGACTATGAATATGTTCGGTTACCAGTTTAGTAAGCATTTTTATTCCGCCTTCAAAAAGCTTGTCTTTGCTTTTGTCGTCACCTTGCTTAGCCAGAATAGTTTTGGGCTCAAAATAAATAGCGAGTGGGTGCAAGGTGGGTTGGTAATCGGCCAAACAAACCCATCGCATCAACTGCGTTTTTTAAAACAAAATGTAGCCGTTAATGACGACGGCTTTTTTGTTGTCGGTTTGGGCCGAGATGCGCCTAAAAATGTGGTGTTGACCGAGGTGTTAAGCTCGGGTAAAACAATCAAACACAATTTTACCGTGCGACAGCGATCGTACCGAGAGCAACGCATTGAAGGTGTGCCTAAGCATACCGTCGATATACCCGGGTCGGCCCTAAAGCGTATTCGCAAAGAGGTTAAGCTCACCAAGGCGGCGCGCAAGGTAATATCTAGTCGACAAGATTTTTTACAAACATTTGCGTGGCCCGCTAAAGGTATTATTTCGGGTGTTTATGGTAGCCGCCGCGTCTATAATGGCAAGCCCGGGCGCCCACACTTTGGTGTTGATATTGCTGCACCTCAGGGGTCTATCGTATCGGCACCGGTTCCGGGCAAGGTGTTGTTAACTCACGATAATATGTATTTTTCGGGCGGCACCTTAATTGTTGATCACGGTCATGGTGTTACATCGACGTTTATCCACCTTCATAAAATTTTAGTAAAAGAGGGCGATACCGTTGCGCAAGGTCAGCCCATTGCCGAGATCGGTACGACAGGGCGTTCAACAGGGCCTCATCTTGACTGGCGCATGAACTGGTTGACACAAAGGCTAGATCCGCAGTTGTTAATGGATGGTATTCCTGCAAAGTAAGCGACTATTTTAATAAAAAGCACTCAATAACCATTAATCGAGTAGACACAGCGATGGATAAAAAATTATTAAACTTATTGGTCTGCCCCGTTACCAAAGGGTCGTTGCAATACGATAAAGACAAGCAAGAGTTAATCTCTACCTCTAGCGGACTAGCCTATCCCGTGCGTGATGATATTCCCGTTATGCTCGAGACCGAGGCGCGTGAGTTAAGCTCGGCAGAAAAAGAATTGTGGGCTAAAAAAGTCATTCACCCATGAAGATTTGGTTTTTAATCCCTTTTACAATAGCGAGCTAATCATGGCTGAAGAGACTATTTTTACTAAAATTATTAATGGGGATATTCCCTCTAATAAAGTGTTTGAAGACGACGATTGCATTTGCATTCACGATGTATCACCACAAGCACCTGTGCATTTATTAGTGATTCCGCGTAAGCCTATCCCGCGCCTAGTGGATGCAAGCCCAGAGGATAAAGCGCTGTTGGGTCATTTACTGTTAAAAACAGGCGATATTGTGCGCGAATTAGGTATCGATGATGCCTTTCGAGTGATAATCAACAACGGCGCTAATGCCGGCCAAACTGTTTTTCACCTACACTTTCATATTGTTGCGGGCAAAAACTTTGCGGAGCAAAAAATGGTCAGCTAGTTGTGCTGCCAATGCTTAACTAGGTTTTGTTGTTGAGGGTTAGCCCATTTTTATTTAAAGACCATTTTTTTATTGCTTGCATGCCGCTTAAATGACGGGTAACTAAATTATTTAAGACCAAATAATAATAGTGAATATTTGTTAAGAAATGGCTTTTTATGAGCTTCAGTTTATGAGCTTTATAGCGGCCGCTTTTTAGTTTTATTGATTGCCGATATTTTAATCACCATCACAATAGCGACCTTGATAGTCACTTTAAAGGACGCGTTACCTCCTGTTATATTTTCCTCAATGATTGTTAGTCATCGCGAATATTATTCAATATATAGCTTATAGCCCAAGACTAAGTGGTAGTTATTAGATTCAACATAGCTTGTCGCTGCTTGCTTCGTTATAATCTCCCCTCATTTACTAATAGCTAATGAAAAATTAATATGACTAACCCTTATTCTAAAAGTGCTGCACTGCGCGAAGCTTTTTTGAGATTCTTTGAACTCAAGCAGCACACTCGACTACCTAGTAGTTCTCTTGTGCCGGGTAATGATCCTACTTTGTTGTTTACCAATTCTGGCATGGTGCAATTTAAAGATGTATTTCTGGGAGACGATAAACGTGATTATTCTCGAGCGGTGACATCGCAACGCTGCGTGCGCGCCGGGGGTAAGCATAACGATTTAGAAAACGTTGGCTATACCGCACGCCACCATACGTTTTTTGAAATGCTCGGCAACTTTAGTTTTGGTGACTATTTTAAGCGAGATGCCATACACAATGCATGGGAGTTTTTAACGAGTAACGAGTGGTTAGCACTACCCGCCGATAAGCTGTTGGTGACTATTTATGCCGATGACGACGAAGCCTATGAAATTTGGGAGCACGAAATAGGTATTCCAGCAGAGCGTATTATTCGTATTGGCGATAATAAAGGCGCTAAGTACCAATCCGATAATTTTTGGACTGTGGGCGATACGGGTCCCTGCGGTCCTTGTTCCGAGATTTTTTACGATCATGGTGCCGATATTTGGGGAGGGCCACCGGGCTCGCCAGAAGAGGATGGTGATCGTTTTATTGAGATTTGGAATCTCGTTTTTATGCAATTTAATCGTACTACTGATGGTGTTATGAATCCATTGCCTAAACCTTCTGTCGACACGGGCATGGGGCTCGAGCGCATTGCCGCTGTTATGCAAGATGTTCATAGTAACTATGAAATCGATATGTTCGTTAATCTTCTCGGCGCTGTTGCTGACATCACCAATGTTGAAGATAACGGAGATAAGTCATTGCGAGTTATCGCCGATCATATTCGCTCCTGTGCTTTTTTAATTGTCGACGGTGTTATGCCGGCCAATGAAGGCCGCGGTTATGTGCTGCGGCGTATTATTCGTCGCGCTGTTCGCCACGGGCATAAGCTTGGTCAAACAGATACGTTCTTTTATAAATTAGTCGACGCTCTGGTTGCAGAAATGGGTGACGCCTATCCAGAGCTGGCCGCGCAAAAAGCGCAGGTTAAAAAAGTATTGTTGGCAGAAGAACAGCAATTTGCCAAAACACTAGAAAAAGGCCTAGCTGTTTTGGAGTCGGTTCTAGCACAGATGACGGGCACAGAAATACCCGGAGATATTGTCTTTGCACTTCACGACACCTATGGTTTTCCCACTGATCTCACTAATGATATTGCACGGGAACGCAACCTGACTTTAGATATAGAAGGTTATGAGGTGCTTATGACGGCACAACGCACCCGCGCCCGCGCAGCCGGTAAGTTTAAAGTTGATTATAACGATCAAATTCAAATTGATGGTTCGACCTTATTCATGGGCTATGAAAGTCTGCTTGATGAAGGCAAAATAACGGCCCTATTTAAAGATGGGCAAGCGGTCGCGCAGTTGTCAGCAGACGATGAAGGCATTGTTGTCTTAAACCAAACACCCTTTTACGCCGAGTCTGGCGGGCAAGTCGCCGACACTGGTTATTTAACCGCGGGTGAAAATTGTTTTGAAGTGGGTGATTGCCAAAAAAATGGAGAAAATCATTGTCATATTGGCCGTGTTTTAAGCGGAGCTTTATCGGTTGGAGATGTGTTGTTAGCTGACGTTGATAACAATTTGCGCCAAGCCATTGTGCTCAATCACTCGGCAACGCATTTGATGCATGCAGCATTGCGGAAGGTATTAGGCGAGCATGTTACGCAAAAGGGCTCTCTAGTCGATTCAGAAAAATTACGTTTTGACTTTGCACATTTTGATGCGGTTACAAAGACAGAGTTGCAGATTATTGAGCAACAGGTAAATGATGAAATTCGTCGCAATACAGCAACAAACACCGAGGTTTGTTCAATGGATAGTGCCAAAGATAAAGGCGCTATGATGTTGTTTGGTGAAAAGTATGGCTCAGAGGTCCGCGTATTGACCATGGGTGAGGGCTATTCTGTCGAGCTTTGTGGGGGTACGCATGTGCAGCGCACGGGCGATATTGGTTTGTTCCGTATCGTGTCTGAATCAGGAGTAGCAGCAGGTATTCGGCGCATAGAAGCAGTGACGGGTAAAAATGCCTTACAGGTCATTGACAAGCTCGATCAGCAAATGCACAAAGCGGTACAAGTTGTTAAAGCAATACCATCTAATTTTTTAGAGAAACTAGAGCAATTGGTGGCACAAACTAAAGAGCAAGATAAACAACTCTCGGCACTGCAGGCAAAAATGGCGAGCGCTGCCAGTGACAATCTGTTAAGCCAGGTACAACAGATGGCCGGTATTAATGTATTGGCTTGCATGGTTGACGGTGCTAATGCCAAAAGCTTAAGGGAGCTCGCCGACGCTGTTAAATCAAAGTTACATAGCGGTATATTCTTGTTAGCTGCAGTCGATGGCGATAAGGTGTCGTTGATTAGCGGTGTGACGAAAGATTTAATTCCACGATTTAAAGCGGGTGATTTAATGCGCGAAGTGGCGCCACTGGTTGATGGTAAAGGGGGCGGTCGTCCAGATATGGCCCAAGGTGCAGGAACAAACCTCGCGGGTATTGAAGGTGCCCTGGCTTTTGTCGAGACTTGGGTTGCCACCAAGTAGGCTTTGCAAATCATTGTTATTAATTTTCTTTACCTATTAACTTTTGGCCATTTATAGTGTTAAATACGATCTTTTTTTCACCAGTTACTTTTAGTGGATGATATTAGTTTTATTGGCTCAACAACTTCAAAGGAATAAGTCATGAGCCTCTTGGTTCAAAAATATGGAGGTACCTCGGTAGGTACTGTCGAAAAAATTCAAGCCGTTGCCGATAAAGTCGCTCTAGTAAGGCGCTCTGGTGATGACGTGGTTGTGGTGGTGTCTGCAATGAGCGGCGAAACTAATCGACTTGTCGGTCTAGCTGGTGAAATGCAGGCAAGCCCCGAGCCCCGTGAAATGGATGTTTTGCTGTCGACGGGAGAGCAAGTGACTATTGCGCTTTTATGTATGGCGCTAAAAGCTCGCGGCTGTGATGCTCGTTCTTACACGGGCTCACAAGTAAAGATAGTAACGGATGATTCGCACACCAAGGCAAGAATACAATCAATTGATGGCCATAATATCAATGCCGACCTAAAAGCGGGTCGCGTTGTTGTGGTTGCAGGTTTTCAAGGTGTCGATCAAAACGGTAATATTACCACTCTTGGCCGCGGCGGCTCAGATACGACAGCCGTAGCATTGGCAGCTGCGCTGAAAGCAGACGAGTGCCAAATTTATACTGATGTCGATGGCGTTTATACAACCGACCCTAGAGTCGAGCCTAATGCTCGTCGCTTAGATAAAATCACCTTTGAAGAAATGTTAGAAATGGCAAGTCTTGGCTCAAAGGTACTACAAATTCGCGCGGTTGAGTTCGCCGGTAAATTCAATGTTCCTTTGCGCGTATTGCACAGTTTTCAAGAGGGTGCAGGTACATTAATTACATTTGATGAGGAGTTAGGTCTTATGGAACAACCGATGGTTTCAGGTATTGCATTTAATCGTGACGAAGCCAAAGTAACCATCAGAGGTATTCCTGATATACCGGGTGTGGCTGCTAGGATATTGGCGCCTATCGGTGAAGCCAACATAGAAGTTGATGTCATTGTGCAAAATATAGCTGCAGATAACACTACTGATTTAACCTTTACGGTAAATCGAAGTGATATGGATAAAGCTAAAACGGTTCTAGATAAAATAGCTAAAGAGATTGGCGCTCAAGAAATTATCACTGATGATAGT
This sequence comes from Cellvibrionaceae bacterium, assembly GCA_047633635.1. Lineage (GTDB taxonomy): Bacteria > Pseudomonadota > Gammaproteobacteria > Pseudomonadales > Cellvibrionaceae > CANLBN01. Next base: position 6,429 of record JBLIFG010000012.1, read on the forward strand.
ATTGTCAAAGTGTCCATTGTTGGTGTCGGTATGCGTTCTCATGCAGGTGTGGCTGTTACTATGTTCAAAGCATTGGCTGATGAGAATATTAACATTCAAATGATTACTACTTCTGAAATTAAAATCTCAGTGATTGTTGAGGCTCGTTATCTTGAGTTGGCAGTGCGTAGTTTACATGCAGCTTTTGGGTTAGATAAAAAATAAAAACATGCATTATTGATCCAAACATAAGCATATTGGGTATGTAACGTCACTTATTTATGTAATAAAGCTACAATCTCTATGGTTAAGTAAGTAATAACAGAAAATTATAACTATCGGCTGATAGGTGAGATCTAGTTAAATGTTAAAAAATAAAGGACAGCTAGGCTTTTGTTAGTAACAGTTTATGTATAAATAAAATAAGTAAAATGAATTTAATTTAATCAAAGATTAGACAGGAGAATGGAATGCTGATACTAACTCGTCGCGTAGGTGAGACATTGATGGTTGGAGACGAAGTGACCGTTACTGTATTGGGTATAAAAGGTAATCAAGTGCGTATTGGTGTTAATGCACCAAAAGAAGTGGCGGTCCATCGCGAAGAAATTTACGAGCGAATTCAACGCGAGAAAGATCAACCAGAACCTGGTAATGAATAGCTATTAATTAGAATTATTATTTATAGTTGTTGATAATTATGGTTCGTAATTAATCAGTGTAAGTATACATAACAGCAAGCCTTGCCGAGGAATAACTTTAATTTTAAAACCACTTGTCAAGAAGATTAATTGTTTTATTCTAGTTAGTTTTCTTGGATTTTAAGAAAACTGTGGTACTATGCGCGCCTGTTTTAGCGAACAGATAATCAGGAGAAGTGGCCGAGTGGCCGAAGGCGCTCCCCTGCTAAGGGAGTATACCTTGATCGGTATCGAGGGTTCGAATCCCTCCTTCTCCGCCATATAAGTAGACGCCTATTACATCGTGTAATAGGCGTTTTTTTTGTGCTGCAAATGTGCATAAAAATTAAACCATCGTAGGATAAAAGTCCAGTTAGGTTCTAGCTTTCCTAAAAGCGCTGTGCTGCCAAGTATTTAGTCTACTGTAAGTTATCCACTAGCTTTACTTTCTACAAGCTGTAAGTGACCTCTATTTATCGAAGGTATAAACAGTTGCGGTTAATAATAAGCGCATGCGGATGCAGAATTTTTGACTTGTTAGTTGTATTTTTTGAAGGCCATTATTGCATTCGATTAATTTCACTCCCCCGCAACGCATCATTTATTTGATGTCGTTTAGTTTCTCAAAAGTGTTTAGAGCCAGCCGATTTATATTCGGCTGTAGCATAAGTCTGTATCAGAAAATCATCAGAATAATATTTTTGTGTTTGTCCTCACAAGCAGATATAGCTCAGAGAGCACTTGCTCATCAGTGAACTTAGTTAAAAGCTGATCATATTAAAAACTAAAAAATAATAAGTTAAATCAATGGTTTATATTTATTAAATAACGAGTACAGCAATTGCCGAAATTATTCATAAGTACAGACACATACTGTGGGTAAAAGTGAATTTAGACAGCCTTTATTAAAATGATAGCCAATAATCAATGTATGGGAATGGTACTTATCTTGCGAGTTCAGTATTAAAGACACCAAAACCGGCTTTGTAATTTATCTTTTATCAGTTCCATGATTTAAGCTTAGTGGACTAATAATTAAAGTGCTGAGCGGAATGAAAGCCCATCACCAATCTAGACGTTTGCGATTAGGTTTAACGTTTGGAAAAAAATCAAAGGGCCACGAAGCTTAATATATGTCTTTGACAAGCGTTAGCATCTAATTCTACAAGTTAGACTTCGCGTGCACTATTGCCAAGTTAACGCTGTGCCAGTCTAAAAAGTGCCGGTAAACAACTGCTTCAGTGATCCCTTAAGTAATTTTTGAATTCTGTTAAACACCGGTATGCTATCCGGTCACTCTTATAGATTTTTATTTTCATTAGTTAGGCAATTTTTTAGATCTGCTACAGCGCTAAGCATTAATGGAATTTCTTTTTGCAATACTTTTATAGATTTACGCGTAGAGAGTGCGTGTGTAGATAAGGATCCAATTAATGTTCCGTTATCTGCGAGTATGGGAACAGCAGCACCAATCATATGGTCAAACCACTCTTCATTGTCAATTGAATAACCATTTTGACGAATCATTTTTATCTCTTCTTCAAATTTTGAGGCACTAGTTATCGTATTTTTGGTGGATTTAGGTTGGCTAATCCTATTAAAAATATCCATCGCTAAATGTGGCTCTAGTGTGGATAAATATAATTTACCAGAAGCGCAGCAGTGTAATGGTAGCTCTGCGCCAACGTTTAAATTTACTTGAAAAGGCCAATGCGACTCTAACCGGTCAAAATAAATTAATTTGGCTCCATGAGGAATCGATAAGTTAACTGTCTCATCAAGTTTTTCTGATAGGGCACGTAAAATCGATCGTCGCTCGGTGACTTTAGGCTCGTATTGTAAGCTACTGATAATCATATCCCTAAAGCGTTCGCCCGGCACGTAGTGTCCGGAAGCGTGCACCGCAATAAAGTTCTCTTCGCATAAGGTATCTAGCCAGCGATATATCGTCGGCGAAGGAATGTCTAACTTTCTAGATAAAGACTGAGCTGTGGCTGATTCTGGATTTTGGCAGACGGCTTCAATGATTTCTAGAATTCGCTTGGGTGAGTTACGAGTTGTTTTATCTTTAGTCATACAATACTTATATTATTAGTTTAATATAGTATAGTTTAATTTTTGAATAAATTAAATGAGAATATTATTATCAATTAGTTGCACTAAGGCTCGGATTGACTTAAGGTTGGAGCGGATCACAATAATATGCTTTATTGCAGTTCAAGCAGCGTCGTCCATCTATTTTTATCTGCTTGCTAAGGTAGATGCTCTCAGGTAAAGATATTACATCAATTAAGTAGTAAGTAGTCTCGATAGAAGTTGTTAAAATCGAATAAAAATAAAAGCTGATAAATAACAATAGTCCTTAGGAGGATAGAATGAAACCACTGAAAAATACTCTCCACGGTATTAGCCGTCATGTATCAACAATTACTGCAATTGCTGCAATATGTGCAGGTGTTGTATCAACTGCTCCTGCCGTTGCCTCAGATGAAAAAATTCGCTGGAAGGTCCAGGCAGTATTTAATACTGGATGGCCAGGCTTAGGTGATCCCATTGCGCGGGTGTCGGAGACACTCAAAGAAGCAACGGATGGTCGTATCAACTTGAAAGTTTATGAGCCTGGTAAAATAGTTCCGCCTTTAGAAATTTCACCTTCGATAAGTCGAGGCGATTTGACCGCAGCTTATAACTATATTGGTTATGATCAAGGCCGCATTCCCGCTTCAATATTATTCGCAGCTGTGCCTTTTGGTATGGAGCCTTGGGAGTATACAACATGGTGGTTTGAAGGTGAGGGTCATGGCCTAGCTGAAGAGCTCTACCATAAACAAAATATTCATCCGCTTTTATGCAGCACTATCGGGCCTGAAACTGCGGGCTGGTATCGTAAGCCAATTAACAAACTTAGCGACTTAGAAGGTTTGAAAATTCGGTTTTCTGGATTAGGTGGTATGGTGCTAGATCGAATTGGTGCATCGGCAACGCTTATTCCAGGTGGCGAAATATTTCAAGCACTTGAAAAGGGTACGATAGACGGATCTGAATTTTCAATGCCAGCAATTGATGAAATACTCGGATTTCACAAGGTTGCAAAATATAATTTGTTTCCCGGATGGCATCAACCATCTACATCTACTCACTTAATTATTAATTTAGATGTATGGAATGCGTTAGCAAAGTCTGATCAAGCGATGCTTGAAATGGCTTGTACCGCTGCAACTATGCGAGCACTAACTACGGGTGAAGCCTTGCAGGGTAAACAACTTTTGACTTTTCCAAGCAAAGGCGTCACTGCAGCGAAATTGCCTGACGACGTTATTCAAGAGTTAAAGCGTGTCTCTCTAGAGGTGATGACAGAAGAAGCGGCAAAGGATAAAGACTTTGCTCGTATTTGGGAATCACAAAAGGCATTCTCTGCCGAGTACCAAGTTTGGAAAGAAATGGGTTACTTACCGCGTGATTTCAAGTAAATTATAAGATAAGCAACATCTTAAAAGCCTTGTAGAGATACAAGGCTTTTTATTTGAGTTTGTCCCATCCTGTAATACCTTGTTAAAAAGAGGCGAAGCTAGTAATGCAAAAGTCGAATGATAGCACCGATGAAAATACCATCGGAAACATTAATTTGAACACCGAAAAAAAACATACCCTTACTTTACAAGATAACCCCCTCTCAAAAAACATTGATCGAGTTGTTAATTTCATTGGTGACATATTTTGTTGGCTATGGTTAGTACTGTTAATTGTAATCATCACTAACGTCGCTTTGAGATATCTTTTTAGTAAAGGCATGATTGAGCTCGAAGAATTACAGTGGTATCTTTTTGCCGCAGCGTGGCTTGCAGGTTTATCGTACACGTTTATTTCTGATGGGCATGTGCGTGTTGATGTATTGCATGAAGGCTTTAGCTTTAAAACACAAATGTGGGTGGAGTTAATTGGCTTATTAACATTGTTTATGCCCTTTGTATGTTTCATTATTTATTCTTCAATTCCTTTTGTTGAACTCTCATGGGTGACAAACGAGACGTCACAATCGGCCAATGGGTTAGGTGCCCGATGGTTGATTAAAGGCTGTTTGTTATTTAGTTTCATACTTTTATTTTTAGTGGGGAGTGCGCGATTGCTCAGGGTTGTGAGTTCTTTGAAACATGGCCCGGTTCAATCACCGAAAGGGGTAGCAAATGATTACTGATCCAGCTCAATATATGGCAATTGCATTTTTTGTCGCATTTATTGCTTTAATATTCTCAGGGTATCCAATTGCTTGGATAATGGGTGGCTTAGCCATTTTGTTTACGGGTATTGGCGTACTATCTGATACCTACTTAGATACTTTTTTTGGTGTTGATTGGGGCTACACCTCTATCGCGGTTACGCGTATTTATGCAGTGATGAACAACTGGGTGTTAGTTGCGCTGCCGATGTTTGTATTTATGGGAATAATGCTAGACAAGTCTGGTATTGCTGAAGATTTGATGAACGACCTCACTAAGCTTTTCGGTCGCACCCGTGGTGGTTTGGCTGTTACAGTAGTTATAGTGGGTATTTTACTAGCGGCTTCTACAGGCATTATCGGTGCCGCAGTCGTTCTATTAGCCCTGTTGGGTGTGCCGCTTATGTTGAAGCATCAATACGATGCCTCTTTAGCTTGTGGCGTAGTCTGTGCTACTGGCACATTAGGTATACTTATTCCGCCATCAATTATGTTGGTGATTATGGCCGACCAAATTCGTGTATCGGTTGGTGATTTATTTATGGGTGCGTTATTCCCAGGGCTGATGTTAGGCGCATTGTACTTAATTTATATTCTTGTTTATTCATGGTTAAAGCCCAGTGTCGCGCCCGCACCAAAAGACGTAAAACCCGTAACATTTCGTATCGTTTTACAAGTTTTGAAGTCAACTATCCCACCTGCTTCATTAATTCTTGCAGTACTTGGTAGTATCTTTTTTGGTATCGCTACACCAACAGAGGCTTCCGGAATTGGTGCCTTAGGCGCAACGCTATTGGCACTTGTCAGAAAAAGACTGACAATGTCAGGGCTAAGAGATGTGCTACAAGGAACAATGAAAACAACGGCCTATATTTTTGCACTATTCGTTGGTGCTACAGCCTATGCCCTAGTGCTTAGGGGTTTTGGTGGTGACGAGCTGATTGAAAATATGTTGACTGGCCTGCCTTTTGGAACAACTGGTGTAGTAGTAGTTATTTTAATTGCTGTTTTCTTTCTGGGTTTCTTTTTAGATTGGATTGAAATAACACTGATTATTTTGCCGCTTATTGCTCCCGTATTGATTACTATGAATGTTGATTTAATATGGTTTGCCGTTATGTTTGCCGTTTGTCTACAGACGTCGTTTATTACCCCTCCGGTAGGTTTTGCGCTGTTTTATATGAAAGGTGTAGCACCGGAAGGTATCAATATAAAAACTGTATACAAAGGTGTGATTCCCTTTGTCTGCATTCAGCTACTGGGTGTTGCTTTGGTTTTTTACTTTCCTAAAATTGTCACTTGGTTGCCTGCAATTGCCTATGGCACATAACGCCTAGTAAATAAGCTTGACCGAAGCTTAACTCAGTTGAGCTTCGGTAAATAAAAATTTTTGTAGTTTGAGTGATTTTTTTAACGACAGAAAGTTTGAAGAAATAATCTTTGATGTTTCATAAGTAGAGAGATAAATTTATTGTCAAAAGAGTTAAAAATACGCCATAAAAATATGCCTTGAGTGATTAAAAATCACAATAAGATTTTTTTGTTTTTCTTTATCGGCCTTGCTCCAGGCCATAGGTCAGCCTCGACAGTATCAAGTATAAGCTTTTCAATAAAATTAATAGCGATGCTAGACGGTTGCACTCCATCATCTTGTAGTAGCCCAAAGAGGCAGACGTTTCGCCAAAAATCAGGTGACTCAATGGGCATAATTTTTAAAATATTATGATCAATTTCGTTCGTTAAGTGTGCGTAGGTGGTGAGTGCGTAACCGCTTCCTCTGCGGACTAAATCTTTAATAATTGACATTGAATCTAATTCAACGCAGATATTTAGTGTGATGTTATATTTTTTAGCTAATACCTCAATGTTACCTCGCAGTGGATTTGGATAACTAGGAACAATTAAAGGTAATTTTAGTAATTCTGTTGCAAGCATGGCTCCAGTCATATCACAGGACGTTCAATTAAACTTCTTTGCCGGTACTCAAGCCACATCTATGCGCTCACAAGTTTTTGATCAACTATCTAGTGATTTACAAAATGATGTTATGGAGTCCTCATACACGTCGCAAATATGGGTCCAAGAACATAATGAAGCTGCTTTGGCGACGATGACTGGGGCAACTAACCCTCAGTTACCAGGCACTGTATATGCTCAAAATAATGTCCGTGTCGCAGATCTATCAATGGCAGCATTGAAAGAGGCAGAAGAAATGTGTTCTCCTAAATATAATCCAAAAGAATGGGAAAAATGGCGCGATAGATTAAATAAAATGTCTGGCGGACAAGATGTATATAAAGAAATCTCATCAGTAGCTAATGAAGTATCAATTGATGAAAAGGCTATTCATGTTCTTCCTAGTAGATGGTGGAAAAGTTAGCTCTGCTAAAGTTTTTTTAATTGATTAATTATGTTAACTGACTATTTGAATGTTATTCATCCATAACAATAACTCATCGGTATTTCAGCTTGTCTTGTTAGCACTGATATAATCGGCATAAAAAAACATTGACTAGATGTTTTGATATAATACAACTTGTTTTTTGTGAGAGGACTCTGAATATCAGCATATGTAAATATATACTGATACTCAGATAACCATAGTGGCTTAGTCATAAACGCACCATCATAATGATGCGAGTGCTTAATATAGTTAGCTAGCAACACAACTGCGAACACTATTATCTGTTGGTGGGGTCGGTGTTGAGTCATCCACTTTAGGATCGACGACACGCACGGTAGCGACTTTATTTTGCGTAAAGAAATCGACAGCATCTTTTCCTTGTACTTTATTGTTGCCCACCAGTGAATCTTTTACACCACCAAAAGGTAGGTATGGATGAGGTGCACAGATGCCCACATTGACACCGACCATGCCTACATCAGCGTCGTTAATAAATTTCTCTGTGTAGTAGGTGTTTTGAGTGAAAATACAAGCTCCATTACCCATGCTGTGATCTTTGATCATTTTTAATGCCGTGTTAATACAGCCCACTTTAATGATGTTGAGTACTGGCCCAAAAATTTCTTCGCGTGCTATTTGCATACATGGAGATACGTTCGTAAAAATAGTGGGCCCAACAAAAAAGCCATTTTTATTGGCGTCAGGGATGCCAGGGTTGCGGCCATCCAGTGCTAATGTGGCACCTTCGTTAAGACCTATTTCAATATAGTTGTGTATGCGATCTTTTGCCTTTGCTGAGATCACCGGCCCCATAATGATGTCTGGGTCGGTGGCATCGCCAAGCGTAATGTTTTTGGATGCAGCGATTAATAGCTCTATAAATTCATCGTGAATTTCTGCTGCTACTGCAATGTTTGAGACCGCCAGACAACGCTGGCCGGCCGAGCCATAACCTGACATTAAAATCTCTTTGATCAGCAAATCCATAGGCGCATCTTCCATTGCTACTAAGAAATTTTTAGCACCACCTAAGAGCATCGTTTTTTTGCCATGACGTCCGCAACCTTCAGCAATAGACTTTGCTGTCGGTGTTGAGCCCACAAGGCATACACCGACCACGTCATTATTGTCGTACCAGGCCTCTACTACCTCTCGGTCTCCATGAATGACATTCACCACACCAGCGGGTAGGCCAATATTCTCTAATAACTGCATCATTGTTTGCATGAACAGCGGCGATTCGCTAGATGGCTTATAAACAAAGGTATTGCCGGTAGCAATGGCAACGGGAATAAACCAACCAAACACAAGTGCAGGAAAGTTAAATGGGGCTACACCGCAAAATACGCCCATTGAAGACTTAATAACGCGACCATTAATATTGTTGGCAATGCCTTGGATCGTTTCACCTTGAAGTAATACGGGTGTGCTGCAAGCCATCTGCACTATCTCTATGACGCGACCGACCTCGCCACGAGCTTCCGAAATATGTTTTGCTTGATCTAGTGCAATTGCCTGCGCAAGCGCCTCAAGGTTTTCTTTCATGGCGCTATAAAGTTCAAAAATATAATTCATGCGTTTAGGTAAAGCTGTGGCACTCCATGCAGGATAGGCATCGGCTGCGGCTTGCACTGCCTGATTCGACATGGCTGCCGTCGACATCGGCATGTCGCCAATAATCGCACCTGTTGATGGGTTTATTAATGGCTCAGTTTTAACACCACTGAGTGGATGCCACTCGCCATTAATATAATTTTTGACTTGAATCTTGCTTGTAGCTTTGCTCATTTTGTTCTCCAGTAAGAATTTATTTCTTTAATTGATAAATATCTTTTCATTTAATTGACTTTATGGCAAGAAAATAATAGATTTAAATGAGAATATTTTTCTCATTTTGTTTAAAGTGATCAGAATCATCAATAAATAATAATAATTAGCTAACTACCGGAGAATAAAATGCAAGATAACGTGCGCGTTTGCATCCCTAGATACTTACAAATTGGCAAGAGGAGTGTCGAGAAGTTACCCGAAATACTCAAAACTATCGGCGTCAAGAAGCCATTAATTATCACTGATAAAATGATGGTTGAAATTGGTAATGTCGCAAAAATTACTGCATATCTAGATAGTGACGAATTTGAATACGGTGTTTTTGATGAAACCGTTCCAGACCCAACTGATTTGGTCATTGCTAAAGGTTTGGCCGCATTAAGAGAGGGTGGTTATGATAGTGTCATTGGTTTAGGGGGTGGCAGCCCAATCGATACGGCTAAAGCAATAGCGGTATTGTCTCAGCATAGTGATAATATTTTAGATTATCGTCCACCGATGCAATTTAATGAAAAAGGCGGGCTGCCTATTATCGCTATACCAACAACTGCGGGCACAGGCTCTGAAGTGACCCATCACACCGTTATTGTACATTCTGCTACCCAAGAAAAAATTTCCTGTAGAGGCGAGGCCTTTGTGCCAACGGCGGCTATTATTGATTATGAATTAACGCTATCTAAGCCCCAAAGATTGACGGTTGATAACGCCTTAGATACTTTGACACATGGTATAGAAGCTTATGTAAGCACCAAGGCTTCGTTCTTTTCTGATCGTATAGCGCTAGATTGCATGCGTTTAGTTGGTCAGTATATTAAACGAGCTGCAAATGACGGCAGCGACCTTCGGGCACGTGAAGGTTTAATGCTGGCAGCAACCATGGGTGGCATAGCATTCACAAACGCCTCAATCTGTTTAGTGCATGGCATGAGTCGCCCACTAGGTAGTTTTTTTCACGTGCCTCATGGCTTAAGTAATGCGATGTTATTACCCTACATCACGTCTTTTTCCCTTAAAGAAGCATTACCGCGTTACGCTGATTGCAGTCGAGCAATTGGCTTTGCAGCAACTAATGATAGCAATGCAGTGGCTGCAGACAAGTTAATTGACGGTCTTTTTGCTTATCTTAAAGATTTAAATATACCTTCAATTTCTGAGTTTGGGGTTGATGCAAGCGAATTTGAAGAAAAGCTACACAGCATGGCTGAAGATGCTTTGCGCTCGGGTGCTCCTAACTTAAACCCACGGATTCCGAGTCAAGCAGAAATTATCGAGCTTTATCGCCAAGCTTGGTGAGCACAGTCATATAATAAAAAGGCATGATTTTATCGCGATCTTTTAATGTAAGGGCATTGATAGTGAAAACGTTAATTTTAAATAGATGTGTGTCTGTAGCCATCACCAAAAGCAATCAAATAACAGATTGGTTTTTGCAAGCTTTGCTATAGATAATTGCTGATATTGCTAGAAAGTTTATCAATGACATGAATTTTTGTAATGTTTTACAACAAGTACTCTACACGATGAGCTTAACTTCATGCATGGATCAGGCCTTATGAAAAGTCTTGTTCGTCATATGACGATGATTTATATTCTGTCGCTTTCGTTTATTGCACTTATCTCAATATTAATTTACGTAGAGTGAGATGAAATCATTAGTATCCAAGTTTCAAGCGCAGAAACGATCAACGTTAGTGGCCGACAGCGCATACTTTTACAGCGCACTAATCTTCCTGCCTAAGATTTTCTAGTGACCGGCTCTAGAGAATCCCAAGCACTAGCAGCTGACGCCTTTACTCTTATGCAGGCGGATCATGAATTTCTGCTAGCTCCGCATCATATTGCTCTCGCCTTGGGCGAGCCGTCGCCTTTATCGGCCGAGCTACAAGCAATGTACTTTGCGCCTCCGTCAAAAGTGGAGGCCAAAATGGACGCATACGAAGCTGCTTTGATTAAGATTATTAATATTGACGCCGCAGAGCACTTAAGTAGCATTGACGAATTCAAGCTTTTGGATTTAAGTCGTGAACCCCTTCACTCTCTATCTCAGATGGTAATATTGATGAGTTTAGATAGATGAAAACTAGATGGCATAAGGTTAGATAATACTGCTTATGAAAAACTTATTGATTCATTCATTGCTTGAATTGGAGGTGGGGGCTGTCACCAAGGTTGTTTTATTTTTACCAGAGTTTTTAGAGGTATAGAGTGCTTTATCAGCTAGACTAATTATTTCATGGTCGCAAAGAGAGTTATAATAAGAGGCAATGCAGATGCCAATACTAACAGTTATTTTTTCAACTAGACTTTGAATGTTCTGCATGTTTTTATGAATTCTGTTAGCTGCTAGTATAGCGTTATTCGCATCGGTCTCGGGCAAAATAATCAAAAATTCTTCGCCACCGTAACGCCCGATAACATCGTCAACCCGTGCACTCCTCATTAAGATAGACGCAAATTCTTTAAGCACGTTGTCGCCTTCGGCATGCCCATAAATGTCATTCACTGCCTTAAAGTTATCTAGATCGAGCATAAGCACAGCAAAGCTGGCTTGACGACGCTTCATCTGACGGCGAGTAATTGACATCCTCAGCTGCATTTCTCGACGGTTGTAGCAACCCGTCAATTCATCAGTCTTTGATAGTGCTTTAAGTTGCGTATTAGTTTTTTCTAATTGCTTCTTTGATTGATTAAGGGAGTTAAGTAATTCGTCTCTTCCCAGCGCAGAAAAACAACAGAACAGAAGTTCTTCTTTATTCTGGTTGTCTTTTTTCGCAAAAATAATCATTGGTTTTGTTATATTGTCTGGGCACAAAAAGTTAATTTGCATTTCATCAATTTTACTTTGATTAAGAAGAGAGGGCAGGATTATTTGTTGAAACATAATCCTTGAGCCATTACTCAATAAATTATTGATCGAATGATTGACTATTTTATCAGTTGGACGTTTCATTAACGATGAGAATGGAGCGTTACAATAGCGAACAACGCAAGAGTAGTCGATGATGAAAACTCCACAGGGAAGTCTATCGTAATTATCCATTTGACAAGTAAAACTTGATGGCTTGCGAGGTTAATGTTGGGTGTGTCATATGAGGGCAGTGTCCTTCAGAGTTTATAATAGTCAGCTCGCTACGAGGCGTTATTCTGTGAAGATAAGAACCAACGTGACTCGATGCTAGCGTATCGAGACTACTTTGAATAATTAATGAAGGTAATGTACTTAGCTTATACGACTCGCGATAGTCTGATAGGAAGGTTGCCTTGGCAAAATTCTGTGCAATTAACGGGTCGGTTGAGCAAAAACTATCCGCTAACTCTCCCGTCATTAGTTCACTTGCTTGTCCTCCTATAACTAAAGGAGCTAGATATGACGCCCAACCGATATAGTTTTTATCCATTAAATCGAGAAGTTCTTCCAGGTCGGCGCGCTCAAAGCCACCCAAATACTCAGGTGGGTCGTTTAGAAAAGACGGCGAAGGTGAAAGATGAATTAAGCGAGAGAAATATTGTGGTGACTTTAGGGAGGCCAGTGTCGCAATTGTTGCACTCACGGAGTGCCCAACAATAATGACATCTTCGAGTTGATAGGCCTCGCAAATGTCTAAAATATCTTGAGCATAACCTTCAAGAGTTGAGTATTTTTTTGGGTCGTATTCGCTGATATTCGACCTACCGGAGCCGGTGTAATCAAACAAGACGACTTTGTAGTCATCTAAAAAATCAGGGAGGATAAGTTTCCACATGTTTTGATCACAACCAAAGCCGTGGGCAAAAATAATAACCTGTTCACCTTGACCCACTACATGAATATTGTTTTTTATCGCTGGATGCATATATTGCTCTTATTTTTGTGCGATCATGCTTTAAGCTAAGTACATTATACTTCATTACTATTCGTTATGTTTTTTAAACGAGTTTTACACTTGAACCTAATTTCATGACGATAAGTTGCACTTATTGCTATATTATTCAAAATTTTTAATTCTCTGTGTAGACTATTTAAGGAGAGTCTCATTAAAAAAGGCCAACCCAATCCGGATGATTATATTATTGGGATAAAAGAACAAAAGCTTCACTGCTTTGAATACGACGAATGGCGGCTGCATCCATTATCGAGTTTTTCTGATGTTAGTTTTGACAGCCAGCCATTTATTTATGTGGGTGAGTACGAAGAGCGTGCATGTTACACAATCGATCTAGCGCATGAGTCATTTGATCATATCAACCCCGATCATTTTTTATCGCTACGCTCGCAAATGCCACGTTTGTCTGAAATTGAATATCTATTAGCAAGCCGCTCTTTGCAGTTGCTGACGTGGCACAAACAGCATCAATTTTGCGGTCAATGCGGAATCCAAACCACTAATCATACAGGCGAGTTAGCGCTTACTTGCAGCGCCTGTAATATTATATATTATCCGCGTATATCACCTTGTATTATGGTGTTAATCACTCGTGGTGATCAATGCTTGCTTGCGCATCACTTTCGTCAGGCAGGTGATATGTATTCAACCTTGGCAGGGTTCGTTGAGGCGGGAGAAAATCTTGAGCATGCAATAGATCGCGAAGTCTTTGAGGAAGTGGGTCTAAAGATTAAGAATATTCGCTATTCCGCGAGCCAGTCTTGGCCATTTCCGCATCAATTAATGGTGGGGTATTTTGCTGAATATGACTCGGGCGATATACTTATTGACGATGTAGAAATAGAAGATGCCCAGTGGTTTTCGTACGACAATTTACCAACAATACCAGCTGCGATGACATTATCGGGGCAGTTGATTCGAGATTTTGTCAAATCTGTCAGTTAAAGTATCATCAATAATGATCAAAAAGATGTCGCTAGTATTTATAGCCCCCAGCAAGGTAAAAGCAAATTTGACAAGATGTTCAGAGGTTTTGGGCGCCTAATGCGAATCAATTAAGCCCGCGATTCTGGCGAAGTTTGCGTGTGTTACTTTTAGTCTTTAACAGTTCTGCAGACCTCTTCAACGCCTACAGACAGATAACTTGTCTAGGGTTAGCTTTGCTTAAATACAAGGAGGTAGGGTGCGCAAGCAGGAGGCGTTAAGCTTTGTTTGTTTACTGCACCACCGCATCAAGTGAAAAGCAATTAGCCGCTAAGCCCGTCGTTCCTGCGAAGGTGGGAACCTATCTCCAATGGGCAGTATAGCTCGCCTTCCTTAAGGCGCGTGCGTAGCTGCTTGGTAATTTAACTTGCCTATCCCGCTCGATGAAAGCACAGATAAATTTACGCGTTTTTTTATGCTTTGAAGCTTTTAAGGCTGATAAAAAGTTTTATGCGCCTCGGCCATAGCAACTAATATTGGCGCGGGGTGGTATTTTTGGCCCTGTGTTAACTCCATTTCTTTAAGCTTGTTCACAACATTTTCAATCCCAAGAGTATCCATGTATTGAAAAGGTCCACCTAAAAATGGAGGAAATCCAATGCCAAAAATTGCGCCAATGTCACCATCGCGAGCCGAGAATATAACGCCTTCATCTAGGCAAAGTGCAGCCTCGTTGAGCATGCGATAAACACAGCGCTGTGCAATAAGATCGCTGTTCATATGTATTTTTTTAGTAATGCCTAGGTCAGTGTAGACCGACTCATCAATATTTTTTGCAAATTTAGGTTTGTCATAACGATAAAATCCCTTGTGGACTTTCTTACCAAGGCGTCCATTGTCAATCAGTGTTTGTTGTACGCCAATACTTGCCATGCGGTCGCCAAAAGCATCTTCTAAGATAGGTTGAATTTTACTACCTATATCAATACCAACCTCATCGAGTAATTTTATCGGTCCAACTGGAAATCCAAAGTTAGTGAGGGCTTCGTCAATCTTGTCGAGTGCAACACCGTCTATCGCCAACTCTAGCGAGGCATTAATATAGGGCGCTAAAATTCGGTTCACATAGAAACCCGCGCCATCGTTAACGACAATGACGGTTTTGCCCTGTTTGCGACCAAAATCTACCGCGGTAGATAAAGCTTGATCAGAGGTTCCTGAATGTTTAATAATTTCTAACAAGGGCATTTTCTCAACGGGTGAAAAGTAATGCATCCCTAAAACATTTTCAGGGCGCTTGGCTTTTGCTGCAATATCACTGATGGGAATAGACGATGTGTTACTCGCAAAAATCAACTGCGCATTATCAAGCGCCTCTATATCACTGAGCATCTTGTGTTTTAGGTTAAGGTCTTCAAATACAGCTTCAATAATAATGTCAGCGTTTTTAAAACCTGAATAATCTAAAGAGCTAGTAAGACGATTAATTTTTTTCTGCGCCGCTTCTTTGCTTAAAATTCGTTTTTTAACACGCGTTTTATAAAAATTATTAACATAGGCATGAGCACTCATTAAGCCCTCGTCGCGAATATCTTTTAGGCGAACACTGACGCCGGCTTTATCGATAGTGACCGTAGCAATACCCGCTCCCATCAAACCACCGCCTAAGATACCGATTTTTGATACCGGTAGCGGTTGGATGTTTTCAGCCGCAGCTGTACTCATAAAGCGTGCTTTTTTAAGTGTTGTTGTTGCAAAATATAATTTTCTTAATTGTTGTGCCTCTGGCGATATGGTGAGTTCACCAAAATATTTGGCCTCAATAGCAAGAGCTTGCGTTAGCGGTAAATTAAGACCTTGTTGAACAACATCGAGGATAGCGAGTGGTGCAGGGTAGAGGCCATTGGTTTTTTTAAGAACTTGTTGACGAGCTTTCTTGATTACAAAATCTTTAATAAAAGGCAGTGTGAGAATCTTATCCTGCAACGCAAGCTTGCGCTCGGGTAGGCCTTTTTTAAGAAGTCTTATTGCAGCTTTGTGGGCGGCGGGAAGCAGAATTTTATTCGATACTACTTCATCAATCATACCTAAACGTTTGGCGCGCTTGCTATCTAGCTGCTTGCCCGATAACAGCATGTCGAGTGCAGCCGGTAAATTGATAAGGCGAGGTAATTTTGTAGTACCCATGCCGCCCGGTAAAATACCAATCATTACTTCAGGCAGGCCAATTTTTGTTGCGCGATTATCGCTGGCAATGCGGTAGTGGCAAGCAAGTGCCAATTCGTAACCTGCACCTAAACAGACACCATCTATAGCTGCAATGTGGGGTTTACCACTGTTAGCTATGCGCCCAAGCAGCCGATGTGCATTGTTTGATATTTCACTTCCTTGTATGGCGGACTCTACTGAGTCCAACATTTTTATGTCGGCGCCGGCGATAAAACCAGATGCTTTAGCACTGATAAATATTACTGCTTTCACATCTGCGTTTTGCCCTATCTGTTGAGTCAGCTCTTCAAAATCATCCGATACCTGTTGATTAAATACATTCATGCTTTCGTTGGGCACATCAATCGATACTGTCAATATACCTTCGGCACTTAGCTCACTAGTATAAGATTTAGTCGTCTCAATTTTTCTATCGCTGGTGTCATCACTCATTTTTTTTAACCTTGTTGTTACTTATGTTATCAACGTTGTTGTGATTCGGTTTCAACTTTAGTTATTCAGTCTCTATGATCATTGCCGCACCAATGCCACCGGCAGCGCAAGCAGTTGTTAATGCGGTGCCACCACCACGTCGCTTAAGTTCGTTTAAGGTCTGTATGATAATTCTACCGCCGGTGGCTGCAAATGGATGACCATAAGCTAAAGAGCCACCCAACACATTAAATTTATCCATATCGATTTCGCCTAGAGCGCTTTTTCTATCTAAAAATTTCTCGGCATACTGTTTAGATCCAAAGGCTTGAACATTCGCCAAGGTTTGTGCGGCAAAGGCTTCATGCATATCGATAAGGGTTAAATCTTTTAAGCTCATGCGGGCTTTTTTAAGCACCTTTGCCGATGCTTGGGTGGGCCCCATTAATAAGTCGGTATCAACACTATTTGCGGTAAAGGCATAGTCTTTAATATAACCTAGTGGCTCGTAGCCATGGGCACGGGCAACGTCTTCACGCATTAGTAATAGCGCTGAGGCACCATCGGTTAGCGGCGTGCTGTTAGCGGCAGTAACACTACCATTTTGACGGTCAAAGGCTGGCCGGAGTGATGAGAGCTTCTCGATGGTTGAGTCGGCACGAATATTTTCATCGCGGATGAAAGGGGTTTTATAGGGCTCCGTATACGCGTGCAGCACCTCCGCATCGAGCTTGCCTTCATCCCAGGCACGACCTGCCAAATGATGCGAACGCAGCGTTAATTCATCTTGATCTCTGCGTGAAATGCCGTGGTCTTTTGCCATTTGCTCGGCACTATCACCCATGCGTAAATTAGTTGAGTACTCGGCAATGGCTGGGGGATTCGGGGTAAGGTCTTTAAACCTTGTGCCCTTAAAGGCCTTTATTTTTGTCAGGATTGACCGGGCTTTGCTGGCTTGAACTAATTTAAGCGCAAAGTTATCACTGAAGGTAATGGGGATTACGCTCGATGAATCGGCACCACCTGCAATACCGACTTTGATGTCACCGGTTTTAATACTGTCATGTATGCAAGCAACAGATTGAAAGCTTGTCGCACAAGCGCGCGACACACTAAAGGCATCGCAAGTGACGGGTAGGTCGGTGCCCAGCACTACTTCCCGAGCAATGTTGGGGGCTTTAGGTAGAATTGCAACTTGGCCGTAGACCAAGCGCTCGATGAGTTTTACATCGACATTAGTGCGAGCTAATAATTCTTTGACCACCATGCGACCAAGATCTATCGCATTAACAGTCCGAAAAAAAGTGCCTTGTCGGGCAAAAGGTGTTCTTAAGCCGCTTACTACGGCAATACGATGTTTACTTGAAGTTGCTGACATAATGGTAGTCCTTGAATAGTCCTTAATAATAGTTGCGACCTACGACGCTAATTGTTTTCCCCTGAGCTTTCTTAGCTCACATTGAGTCGCGAAAAAATTACTCAATCATTTGTCTAGTATTTGTAGACTCGATTTTGTTTGCTCTCATCTTTCAGCTACACGGATGTAGCTAAGGGCCTTCAGCACGACGTATTAGCCTGCTAGGTAAAAATTCCCGCTCCTGCACAGGCCTCAGATTGTTAAACCGCAACGCGTTTGCTAAGCGGTGATTGTGTGAGTGTATGAGCTAGTCGTACGCCTTCATCAATGGCTCTTTTTGCATCTATTTCTGCTGCCAATAAAGCACCGCCAATAAGGTATACATTTATTTTTTGTTTTTTTAGTGCGTAATACAATTCGTTATTAGATATCTGCCCCGAACACAGTATAACGTTATCGACCTCTAAAGTTTTTTCCTCGCCATTAATGCTAATCACCAAACCTGTCTCGGTGATTGCTTTGTAGTCGACGCCCGTCAGCATTTCTATGCCTTTATTGTTTAGTGATTTTCTGTGTATCCAGCCGGTTGTTTTACCGAGGTCTTTGCCCATCTTAGTGGTACTTCGTTGTAACAAATAAATTTTACGTGTGCTGAGCTTGGAGGTTTTGGGTTTAATTGCGCCCCGATTTTTATAGGTGGTATCGATACCCCATTGCTCAAAAAAAGCTTCTTTATCTAAAGAGGTAGGTATTGTATTAGGGTTGTGCGCTAAAAATTCGGCACAATCATAACCAATTCCACCCGCGCCTATAAGAGCGACTGTTTGACCGACCGAGTGTTTCTTCCAGATCAAATCTTGATAGGTGAGTACATGGGGTAATTTCACTCCCGGTATTGTAGGGATTCTCGGGCGGATACCCGTAGAGATAATCACCGCGTCAAAGCCATTAACCAGATTGTCGGGGGTGACTTCTGTATTCAGTTTAAGGGTGATGTTGAGCTCTTTAATATGATGGTTAAAATACCGAAGAGTTTCTTTAAACTCTTCTTTTCCTGGTATTTCTTTGGCAATATTAAACTGGCCACCAATTTCATGACTGCGTTCAAAGACAGTGACTTTATTACCCAATTGTGCCGCTTCTATGGCGAATGAAAGTCCAGCAGGCCCAGCACCAATGACAGCAAAAGATTTTTGGTTGATTGAGCTTGTATTGATGGCCGCAGTAAATTCGGTCTCGTGACAAGCTTTGGGATTAACCAAACAACTCGCAATTTTTTGCTTAAAAACATGATCCAAACAAGCCTGATTACAGCCAATACAAGTGTTGATGGCCGCCGCCTGATTGGCCGCTGCTTTGGCTAAGAAGTAAGGGTCCGCTAGAAATGGGCGCGCCATACAAACCATGTCGGCCTGCCGGTTTGATAAAATTGTTTCAATAACTTCAGGGGTATTAATTCTATTTGTAGTGATTAAGGGCGTTGCTATCTCTTGTTTAAGTTTTTCAGTGATCCAACTAAAAGCAGCCCGAGGCACCATGGTAGCAATTGTAGGTATGCGCGCTTCATGCCAACCAATGCCGGTATTAATTATATCGACACCTGCGGCCTCGAGTGCTTTTGCAAAGGTGACCACTTCCTGCCAGTTAGAGCCTTGCTCAACAAGATCGAGCAAGGAGAGTCGAAAGATAATAATAAATTCTTTCCCCAGCTTTGCGCGGATAGTATTAATAATATCGAGAGGGAAGCGGATCCGATTAGTCAGATCACCACCATATTGATCAACTCTTTTGTTGGTTCTTGGCGCAACAAACTCGTTAATCAAATATCCCTCTGAACCCATTACCTCTATGCCATCATAGCCTGCCTTTTTGGCAAGCGTGGCGCAGTTGACAAAATCGCGTATAGTTTTTTTAACGCCCCAAGTACTTAGTGCACGTGGTGTAAACGGTGAAATAGGTGATTTTATTCGCGAGGGTGCACAACACAGGGGGTGGTAACCGTAACGCCCAGAGTGAAGTATCTGTAAGCAAATTTTTGCGTCGTCTGTCTCGTGGACCGCATTGGTAATAATTTTGTGCTTGCCAACTTGCCAAGGAAAACTAAGCTGAGATGAGTAGGGGGCAACACGACCTGAAAAATTAGGTGAGATGCCTCCGGTAATGATTAAACCCACGCCGCCCTTGGCGCGCTCGCGAAAATAACTCGCCATTTTTTCAAAGCCATTTTCCGCTTCTTCGAGACCTGTATGCATAGAGCCCATAACGACACGGTTTTTGAGTTGAGTAAAACCTAAGTCTAAGGGGCTAAAAATGTGAGGGAAGGGCTGCATGATAATAAATCTCGTGTGATTAACAGCATCGACTTATCTTTTTAAATAAAGTCTGTATGTTAATCGTTAACAAAAGTTTGGCAGGCAATAAAAATACTAATTATAGTGCCTGACAGAATATATTCTAGCCATTAATGCGATCAATCAACGCAGGTTTTTACGTAAAACTTTACCGACATTAGATTTGGGTAACTCATCCATGAAGACTATTTCTTTAGGACATTTATACGCTGTTAATTGCTTTCTACAATAAGCATTGACTGTCTCCTCGGTTAAACTATCCGTTCTTTTAACGATAAAAACCTTAACTGCTTCACCTGAGGATGGATAGGGCATTGCAATAGCAGCGGCTTCAACAATATCTGGGTGTAGCATTAGAATAGCTTCAATTTCGTTCGGAAATACATTGAATCCCGAGACTAAAATCATATCTTTTTTGCGATCAAGTATTTTGACGTAACCTTTTGCGTTAATTGTTGCATAGTCACCGGTTCTAAAATAGCCATCTTTGGTGAAGGCCTTTTTGGTCTCGTCGGGACGCTTCCAATAACCTTGGGTGACTTGCGGGCCTTTAATGCAAAGCTCACCTTCTGCATCAATACCAAGATCATTATCGTCATCGTCTTTGATTTGGATGAATGTCGATGGTAGTGGTAGGCCAATAAAGCCGTTATATTCCTTTAAATCTAATGGGTTAATGGTCGCAGCTGGCGACGTCTCGGTTAAACCATAGGCTTCAATAATGGGTGTGCCAGTTATTTTTTTCCAATCATCAGCGACATCACGAGTCACCGACATGCCTCCAGAAAGTGTGAGTTTTAAGCTGCTAAAATCAACATCGTTAAAGCCATCTACATTCATTAGTTTTCTATAAAGAGTGTTTACGCCGGTAATGCTATGGAATTTATTTTTCTTGAGTATTTTTACAAAACCTTCAAAATCTTTTGGATTGGTGATGAGTAAATTAGTGCAGCCCAACGACATCATAGTTAAAATATTAGCAGTCATGGAAAAGATATGATAAATAGGTAGGGGGGCGACGATCACATCGTTGCCGGCTGTTAAGGTACTGCCAATCCATGCTCGCGACTGCAACATATTAGCCACTAAGTTGCCGTGAGTAAGTATCGCACCTTTGGCGACACCTGTGGTGCCACCGGTATATTGTAAAAATAAAATATCATCGTGGTTAAGTTCAGCGTCAACGACTCGTGATTTATCGCCATTCTTAAGTGCTTTTTTGAAGTTCATCAATTTAGGTATATGAAAGCTTGGGATAGCTTTTTTAACATAGCGTAATACAGAGTTGATAATGAAACTACTTGGAAAATTTAAGCAGTCGCCTACTTTAGTTGAGATGACGCGCTTAAGTTGGGTTTTAGGCATCGCTTCGGCAACGGTATCGCCAAAATTTTCTAAAAATAAAATAGTTTCTACGCGCGCGTCGTTTAACTGATGAATTAATTCGCGTGGGGTGTAGAGTGGATCAACATTTATCACAATGATACCTAATCGCATTGCGGCAAATAATGCAATGGGATACTGCAAAATGTTGGGCAGCATTATGGCAATACTGTCACCTTTTTTTAGGTGTAGTGTGTTTTGTAAAAAATCGGCAAATTGTAGTGAACTTGCATTAACCTCTGCAAAAGTCATCGTTGTGCCAAAGTTAGAATAAGCAATGCTGTCGGGATAGTTTTTGCAAGCCTGTGCTAATACGTCAGGTACTGAGGCAAAATCGTCAATATTGATATCGTCAGCTGTGTTTTTTGGATATGAATCTAGCCAGAAGCGTTTCATAATTTTTCCTATCAGTTTTTATTTTTATTGAAGTATTTATAACGTCTAACTTTAATTAAGCGATGCGTGCCTTAAATTTTCAGGAGCTTTTTTGTCATTCTAAATAGATGTATCGAGTACTGCTCAAGGTCAATATTTTTTTCTTTATTTTTCCAGGGTTTTAAATACCAATCTTGGAGCACAATAAGGATTGTTGAGCTCACAAAATACGGACTATTCACATCAAATATGCCTTTATCAACGCCTGATTGAATGATCTTTTCTAAGGTGGCTATCGTATTTAATTCGATATTTTTAGATTTTATTTGGTCTTCTGGCGATAGCGATCGCGTTTCAAAGTAGAGGAAAAAAAACCAAGGTTGTAGTATAGTACTGCTATATAGATAGCTTCTTATAGCGGTCTCAAGGCTCTGCAGTTCGTCTATTTGTTTTAAAGCTGCTTGGTTGTTTTTTTCGGACACCAACTCGACAATGTCGAGCACCATAAGCGCTATATCTTCTTTCTTGGTCAGGCATGAATAAAGGCCGCCCATGCTTAAACCAGTGTCCTTCGACAAGTCTCGAAGGGACATTTCATGAAATCCTATTTTGGACGATAACTTAAAAGTTGATTCAAATACCTTTTTGAGGTTTGCAGAGGCAACAGCTACTTTTTTTGACTTGATTAAATGCTGATTTCGCTCGAACAGTAAGTTATATAAATTTTGATGTTGATACTCAAATTGGTCGCTGTATTTTTTGAAATTATTAAGATTTTCGGTACGATTGTCTGACGGTGTTAAACCCATAATAAGGGCATCCTTGTTATTTGATTTTATGAGATGCAGTTAGTATTTTACGTTTGAAAAACATTTGAAATACTGCTTGTATATGTGTGTCAGTAATATTAACATGATTTATAGAGCGAGCGCTCGTTTTTATAAATAAAATAACACAATGAATATATTATCTTCATATTATAGAGGTGAAAAATGACTTTATTTTTTCTTTTGGCAACCGTAGGGGTCATCCTTTACAGCGCCTTCACCAAGGCTTCTTTAATGAAGGCAGGTATTTTATTAGCAGTGTTAACGGCTATTAAGATAATTGTGTCGGGTTTTGGCTTGTTGGCATTCATTATGGTTGTACTAACAGCCGGTTTACTAGTCTTGGGCCAAGTGTCCCTCCGTAAAAAATTCTTAAGTAAATCAATTTTCAAGTGGTTTCGCAGCGTATTACCCGAGATATCGCAAACCGAGCAAGAAGCTATAGATGCTGGTACGGTTTGGTGGGATGGCGAACTATTTAGTGGTAAACCGCAGTGGAACAAATTATTAGATCTTCCAAAGCCAGCCCTCACGGCAGATGAACAAGCTTTTATGGATGGCCCTGTTAACGAGCTATGCGGCATGGCAGACAAATGGGACATTAACCATAATATAGCGGTTATCCCAGAAAACATCGTTAAGTTCATAAAAGATAAAGGCTTCTTAGGAATGATTATTCCTAAAGCATACGGAGGTCTAGAACTTTCAGGTATGGCTCAAGCAGAAGTGTTAAGTAGAACATCTATCTGTGGTGGTTGTATTGGTAACTTCATTGGCGTTCCTAATTCTTTAGGGCCCGGCGAGCTGCTGATAAAATACGGTACTGAAGACCAAAAAGATTATTACCTGCCACGCCTTGCTAAGGGTGTCGAGGTTCCTTGCTTTGCACTTACGGGGCCATTGGCAGGTTCAGATGCAACTTCTTTACCCGACAGAGGTGTTGTATGTAAGGGCAAGTTTAAAGGTAAAGAAATTTTAGGTATTAAACTAACGTTCGAAAAGCGCTATATCACCTTAGCGCCTATTGCGACGCTTATTGGCTTAGCGTTTCAGCTTGAAGATCCCGACCACCTCATGGGTGACAAGGATGAATACGGCATTACTTGTGCGTTAATTCCGCGGGAAACCAAAGGTATCAGTATTGGTCGTCGTCATAAGCCCATCGGCGATGCTTTTATTAATGGCCCTATATTTGGTGAAGAAGTTTTTATTCCGCTAGATTATATTATTGGTGGCGCAGACATGGCCGGTAAAGGCTGGACCATGTTAGTTAACTGTCTATCTGTAGGTCGCTGCATCACCTTGCCGAGCATCTCGGACGGATACGCTAAACAAATGCTGTCGGGTACCTCTGCATATGCATCTTTGCGCCAGCAGTTTGGCCTACCTATAAGCTTGTTTGAAGGTGTTCAAAAGCCCCTCGCGCGGATTGCAGGATTTAGTTACATAATCCATGCATCAGTCACGCACACGGTGCAAGCACTGTCTCATGGTGAAAAGCCAAGCGTGCCATCGGCGATTTTGAAATATCATACAACTGAGATGGCGCGTCAATGCTCTATCGATGCAATGGATATTCAAGGGGGTAAAGCGGTGATGACGGGCCCTAAAAACTATGTGGCTGATGCCTATAGCTCTGTACCAATTTTGATTACGGTCGAGGGTGCAAATATTATGACGCGTAACCTAATGATCTTTGGTCAAGGTGCGACTCGCAGTCATCCCTACGTTTTACGTGAGATGGAATTAGCCGGAATGCCTCTCAACGATGAGACTGTTAGTGAATTTGATAAAACTTTCTTTGGTCATGTGGGTTTCACAATATCCAATGCATCACGCTCATTAATTTTAGGTTTAACCGGCGGAAAGTTGGGTGCTGTTGAAGGTAGCCCTAAACTCGAGCAGCACTATCGTGATCTTAACCGACTGAGCAGTGCCTTTGCCCTAGTTGCCGATGTTTCAATGTTAACACTGCAATCCAAGCTTAAGTTTAAAGAGATGCTTTCTGCGCGCTTAGGTGACCTGTTAAGTACGCTATATTTGGCCAGTATGGTGCTTAAGCATTACGAGAATGAAGGCTGCCCCGAAGAAGAATATCCATTGGTACAGTGGAGTATGAACTACTTAACTAATCAGTACCAAGTGGCGATGCAAGAGATTATTCAAAATTACCCTAGTAAATTATTGGCAGCAAAACTAAAGTTTTTAGTGTTTCCGTTAGGCGCACGATTCAATGCTCCGAGCGATGCACTAGATACACAAATATCTAACTTGTTTACCAAAGACACCGATATACGTCGCCGTCATTTAGCAACGGTATATGTTGAAAATACGCCAACAAACCCATTGGGCCAATTGGATGCAGTTTTTAGGCAACGCGATGAGCTTAAGCCTCTATTTGATAAAATTAGAGAAGGTGTTAAAGCCGGTAAAGTTAAGCGCGGCTTAGGTCGCTTCCAAATCGAGATGGCACAGGCTGCCAACATAATTTCTGAGACAGAAGCTAAAACACTGCTAAATTACAATGATGCCCTAATGGAAGTGATTCATGTGGATCATTTTGACGAGCGCGAGCTTGTGCGTCAGGCAGTAGATCTAAGTGATCTTAATGAAGATAAAGAGTCTTCAGCGGCTTAATGGTTATCTTCTGGCCCAAAGGGCTGCCAAGCGCTTAGGTAATGTTTCAATAACTTGATATTGTCATTGTGCGTGAGCTTGGTCACATAAAAGCCAAGAATGCACAAATAAAAAAGGTCGCTACTGAACAAGTAGTGGCCTTTTTATTGTCTATAATCAATAGACTTATGCTTGTAAGTGTTGATCAGAAGCTTAATAGGGTTGTTTGCTAGGGCGATGAATTAAGGTATTTATTGAAGACATCTATTGAGGCCTGTTCTTGAAGCGATTAATTGCCTCAGATAAAGCGTCCATTTGAAGATGATTATTATTATTTATGGTGATATCTGCATACTTTTTATAAAGTGGAATACGTTCGTTATAAAGGTCTTCAAGGGTTTGGCCTTTTGCTTTAGCAATCCCACGACTATTGTTACTATTTGTAATTCGACTTTCTATCTCGGCAAAACTAACGTCTAAATAGATAACAATACCCTGTGCTTTAAGATTTTGCATGCCACTATCACTATAGACAGCACTGCCGCCTGTAGCCACTAGCGCTTTATGTATGGTTAGCTGTTGTAATTCTTGAGCTTCGATATGTCGTAAAATCTCGTGACCGTCAGTATCGACAATGTCTTGTAACAGGCGCCCCTGGTTTGTTTGAATCAGCAAATCAGTATCGATAAACTCCAAACCTAAATGCTTGGCAAGCTGAACCCCAACAGTGCTCTTTCCAGAGCCCGGCATGCCAATTAAAATGATACTATCGTTCATGTTTTTCTCTTTAAATATTTTGACACAACCACCTACAGTTTTGTGACGCAAGCTAATGAATATAGACCTATCAAACGCAGACCTATCACTGTGGGACTTCTCGATTGCATTTTATGCTAAACCCAAGATACAGTCAGCATGTTTAACGCTACAAGATCAATATGGTGTCAATGTTCCACTATTATTGTGCTGCTGTTGGGCGAGCAGACGTTATGGCATATTGCCTCTGCCCCTATCAATAGACCTGCGGCAATATACCGAGGCTTATTCAGACTTGGCGATAGAGCCACTTCGAGCCCTGCGTACAGCGATGAAAAATAGCCATGATGCACAGTGGCCGACAACTGCCAATGAATGGCAAGATTTACGGGAAAGTATAAAAAAAATCGAATTGGCATCCGAGTGCCTGTTGCTCACAGGCTTAGAGAAATTAATCGTAGCAACGGTCGTTAAGCCGCTAGTGGTTCCGCAACAAGAAAAAGTACAGCTAAATTGTATCGCCAATATGGCGGTTTGCTTTAGTGAGCTCGATGTCAATCAAGGCACCGCAAAGACTGCTTTAGCATTGATATTTAAGGCTTTTGGTTCGCAGAAACATCAATAAGCTTCAAAATTTATGTGGTCAAAAATTCACGATGCTAGTGTTTATTTAGATGACTCTTCTGATTTTTAATGTTTGCTTTTAGATAATCCGCATGCTCAAATTGATGGATAATTTTATTGATTGATGTGTTTTATCTATGTTCATAGACTTTAAATGGTTCGAAGATTTTCTGAGTTTGGCGAAAAATAATAATTTTTCGCGTGCGGCTGAAGAGCGTCATGTAACTCAATCTGCTTTTTCTAGAAGAATCAAGGCGCTAGAGCTTTGGATAGGCGTGCCTTTAGTCGACCGAAGTACTTATCCGACCGAATTGACGGAAGAGGGCAAGATATTTACCAAAAAAGCGCGAGAAGTTGTGTTGATGATGCATGGCATCAAAAACGAATTTCACGAAATGAGAATAAAGGGCGAGCATACGCTGCATTTTACTTCTTTACACACAACGGCACTGACTTTTTTCCCCAAATGGCTTATCGATATTGAGCGTGACCTCGGTGCTCTTAGCACCCGTCTAGAAGCTGATAGTATGCACAATTGTGTACAAAACATGACGGAGTCGGGACACGATTTCCTCATTGCGTCGACTCACCCTTCGGTTCCCGTATTGTTAGATCCTTATGATTATCCGTCTTTAGTCATTGGCCACGACCGGCTTATTCCCGTTTCCGTACCCAATCAAGATATGCAGCCAAAGCATAATTTGCCGGGTACAGCCCAAGCCCCAATAGCTTTACTGGCCTACCCTGAAAGTGCCTATTTTAGACGCCTGGTAGATGCCGCAATCAAAAGTCAAAGCGTTGTTTGTCATCTCCAAGATCGTTATATAAATTCCTTTGCAGATGCTATCCGTTCGATGGCTTTAGAGGGCAGTGGTCTGGCTTGGTTGCCAGAAAGTATGATCTTGGATGATTTGGCTATGGGGCGATTTGTCATTGTGCCCGGAGATGATTGGGTGATAGATCTAGATATTTGTATATACCGCAATTTGGCATCAAGTCGCACCCAAGTTGATATGCTGTGGGATTATTTTCTAGAAAAATATAAGTAACTGCCGATTATTCGCTCTCCGCTTTGGTCATGTATCTAGCAAACTATGCATATCAAGAATAGTTTTGCGCGTTTTAAGCATTTGATTCTATCTGGATTCCCACTGTAGGATTTACCTAATTGATAAATAATATTAAATAATTAGGAAAATTTTTTATGCATATGTCGCGCTATCCAAGAGTTAAACTTGCCCATCTCCCCACTCCCTTAGAACCTATGAAAAACTTAAGTAAAACGCTTGGTGGACCCAATATATGGATAAAGCGTGATGACTGTACCGGTTTATCCTCGGGCGGTAACAAAACTCGAAAGCTTGAATTTTTAATGGGCGATGCAATTGAGAAAGGTGCAGACACGATTGTTACTCAAGGCGCAACACAGACTAACCATGGCCGACAAACGGCAGCGGCCTGTCAAGTTTTGGGTTTAGAGTGTCATATTCTTTTAGAGCGACGCGCTACTGTCGATGACTTTGGTGAAGATTACGAAAAACAAGGTAATGTGTTAATTAATGAGCTCTATGGCGCCCACTTAAGCTTTTATGAAGGCGGGGAGAACATGAATGCCTTAGGCCAACAATATGCGGATGATTTATCTAAGCAGGGTAAGAAGGCTTATTTCATTCCTGGCGGCGGCTCTAATGCCATTGGTGCACTAGGTTATGTTGACTGTGCATCTGAGCTAGTGCGTCAAGCTGATGAAATGCGACTAAGAATCGATCATCTTACTCATGGTACTGGTAGCTCTGGTACGCAGGCAGGACTTGTTGCCGGTATGCGTTGCGGCGGCAGCAATATTCCAGTGATGGGTGTTAGTGTAAAAGCGCCACATGATGTTCAACTGGCGAATGTCTATAAAACAGCTTGTGCTACTGCCGAGCTTCTTGGTCTACCCGGAGCTATTTTAGAATCAGATATTCTTGTTGATGATCGCTTTACCGGTCCGGGTTATGGCTTTCCTGATGAGGGCACCTTGGAGGCAATTAAGTTGTGCGCACGTAATGAATCTATTTTATTAGATCCGGTTTACTCGGGTAAGGGTATGGCGGGCTTAATTGGAATGATTAGAGAGGGTTATTATAAAAAGGATGAGAATGTTGTGTTTTTACACACCGGAGGTTCTTTCGCGCTTTTCGCATATCAAGAATTAATTGCCAACATAAAATAATTTAAGAGAAAAAATAATTAATTAATATTTTTAAATATATCAGCTACGTTATTATGAGTATTGATAAACAATATTATTTGATTTATATTTCTTGGCTCAAATTAAAATTTAATTTTCATTGGTCACATAAAAAAAGGTAAATAATATGATTAGTAAATGTTTTTTTAATAAATTAGCGGTCACAACTTCCGCTGTTGTTCTTTCAGCGAGTGCATTTTTATCAGTGCAAGCTCAGGCAGCAGGTCAGTCTTTTGTTTTAGATAGAATTAAAGAGCGCGGGCAAATCAACATGGGGCACAGAGAGTCATCTGTACCTTTCTCTTATATTGGAGCGTCGGGCGAGCCTATTGGTTATAGTATTGATATTTGCATGAAAATTATTGATTCTATCAAAGCTGAAACTGGTGTTGCTGATTTAAAAGTAAATTTTGTACCGGTCACCTCACAAACGCGTATTGCCTTAATTGCTAATGGCACTATCGATATAGAGTGTGGGTCTACAACTAATAATTTGACTCGTCAAAAACAAGTGTCTTACTTAGCGACAACTTTTATTACGGGTACTAAAATCGCTAGTAAGAAAGGTTCTGGCATTACAGATATTGAAGACATGAACGGTAAAGTATTAGCTGTTACCTTGGGTACAACTAATGAAAAATCAGTAAAAAGAATTATCAAAGAAAAAAATCTCGACATTAAAATACTACCCGCCAAAGATCATTCTCAATCTTGGTTGTTAGTTAATAGTGGTCGAGCTGACGCATTTGCAGGCGATGACGTACTTCTTTACGGTTTGATCAGTAAAGATAAAAAACCAGAAGATTTTCAGGTGACAGGTCGCTTTCTTTCTTTCGACCCATATGGAATTATGGTGCCACAAAATGACTCTACGTTTCAGCGCTTAGGTAATGTTGTGCTTGCTGATCTTATGCGTGATGGAGAACTTAAAACTATTTATAATAAGTGGTTCGCTCCTGGTCCAACCAATATTAATATGCCTATTTCTGACGATTTAAGTACGGCCTTCTTTATACAAGCTCTGCCTAACTAAGATTTACTAGGATAATTTTTTAGCCACTTTAATTTAGCCACTTTAAAAAGAGTGGCTAAACTTTAAAATAAAAATTTAAAAATAATACTAAAAATATTTTATTAACTTGAAATATAATTATTCCAAAGAGATTAATGGTCATGGAGTTTAACTATAATTGGGATTGGGGCATTTTATTTCAACAACCTTATCTAGATTGGATCCTTTCTGGATTGTTTTGGACCTGCGCCGTGGCAATAACTGCATGGATTTTCGCTTTCTGTATCGGCTCAGTCATCGGTACTATCCGCACAGTTGATATTGCTTGGCTGCGTATGATTGGAACAACTTACGTTGCTATTTTCCGCAATATTCCTTTAATAGTTCAAATGTTTCTCTGGTATTTTATTTTTCCGGAAGTCGTCCCCGAGTCAATGGGTATGTGGCTTAAACGTGAAATGCCGCTGCCTGAGTTTTGGACTGCAGTGTTCTGTCTCGCCACTTATACGGGGGCACGTGTTGGCGAACAATTACGTGCAGGTATTAACGCAATTCCAGCCGGTCAGCGCAACGCCGCAATGGCAATGGGCCTTACTCAAATTCAAACCTACCGCTATATCTTATTACCTGTTAGCTTCCGTCTAATTGTTCCACCGTTAACGAGTGATTTTTTAGGTATCTTCAAAAATTCATCTGTGGCGTTAACAATTGGAGTGGTTGAGTTAACCGCGCAAAGTCGTCAAATTGAAGAGTATACATTTCAAGGTTTCGAGGCGTTTACAGCAGCAACGGTTTTGTATATTTTAATCACTGCAATTGTTATGGCGATTATGCAAGTGATAGAAAAGAGATCGGCAATCCCCGGTATGATTACTTTGGGAGCCAAATAAAATGTTAGACGATCTAGATTTTAGTGTTATATGGGGAAACTTAGATTTTTTAATAGAGGGTTTAGGTCTTAGTCTCTGGCTTACTTTTTTAGCTATTTGCGCGGGGCTTGTGTTTGGCACGCTGCTGGCTTTGTGTCGCCTTTCAAGCATTGGGCCTTTGTCATTTATCGCGGCCACCTACGTTAATTTTTTGCGCTCTATGCCTTTGATATTGGTTATATTTTGGCTGTATTTTTTAGTGCCAGTGATGACGGGCCAGCCGGTGGGAACCTTCTACTCAGTGCTTATTGCATTTGCAATGTTCGAGTCTGCTTATTTTTGCGAGATTATTCGAGCGGGAATTCAGAGCGTTAAAAAAGGTCAGGTTTATGCGGGTGAAGCATTGGGCATGACTTATAAGCAAAACATGCAATATATTATTTTGCCTCAAGCATTTCGCAATATGATTCCAATTTTAATGACCCAGGCTATTGTGTTGTTTCAAGATACCGCGCTTGTGTATGTTGTCGGTTTGGCAGATTTTTTTGTTGTTGCCAACAGAATAGCAATCATTGAGGGTCGCCTTATCGAAGTCTATATTTTCGTGGCTTTGGTTTACTTTATCTTATGTCTATTGGCTACGTTGGTCGTTAGAAATTTGCAGAGAAAATATTCGTTATGATTGAAATTAAAGATGTGAGTAAATGGTATGGCGACTTTAAAGTATTAACCGATTGTTCGACATCGGTTGCTAAAGGCGAAGTTGTTGTTGTCTGTGGCCCCTCCGGTTCTGGTAAAAGCACGCTCCTCAAGACGGTTAATGGCTTAGAGGCATTTCAGCAGGGCAGTATTAATTTTAATGGCGTTGCAGTTGGTGATAAAGCCACTAATATGCCGGAACTACGCTCTCGTATCGGTATGGTTTTTCAAAACTTTGAATTGTTCCCACATATTAGTATTATTGAAAATATTAAATTGGCGCAGATGAAAGTGCTCAATCGAACCAGCGAGCAAGCGGACAAACGCGCGATGGAACTATTGGATAGAGTGGGTTTGTCTGAACAAGCGCTAAAGTATCCCGCTCAGCTCTCTGGTGGTCAACAGCAGCGGGTTGCAATAGCTCGTGGTCTAGCTATGGACCCAGAGGCAATGCTCTTTGATGAGCCAACGTCGGCCTTAGATCCTGAAATGATCAATGAAGTGTTGGATGTGATGACGTCATTGGCAGATGAGGGAATGACAATGATGGTAGTCACCCATGAAATGGGATTTGCTAAAAGAGTTGCCAACCGCGTCATCTTTATGGATGAGGGTATTATTGAAGAAGACTGCACAAAAACTCAATTTTTTGACGAAGAGCGCGGTGAGCGTGCCAAGCTATTTTTATCGCGCATACTCAGTCATTAATTAGCTTTTGATGAAGATGAAGTAAAGCGTTAGGTGTGTTTATTAAAGTCACCTCATACTTTACTTAATCTATGGTCTTATTTAAGTGCACGTCTATACCTGATCAACAGCTTAGCTATGATTAAGATATAGCTAAGCTGTCTTCATTATAGTTTCAACTCTAAAAAGTTAAAGCACCCTGCAAAGCTCTTCAAAATAACCGACCTGCTCTAGCGGATACCTGCTAAATTCTCTCATAGGCGGTTTGCCGCTAACGCTTCTTTATCAAAATCAAAAACATTTGTGAATAGCATTAAGCTAAGGCGATTTAAATTTACTGCCTCGCTCGTAATCCTAGTTTAGGCGATTATATATCTAGATCGTCATTCCCACGCAGGCGGAAATTTATGCTAAACCGCTGTACCATGTTTTAGATTGCTTCTCGCCCGACCCAAATTCGCCTTTACTTTGCAATTAACCTTGAACCTAGTCGACAATATTGTATAGCCGATGAATATGAATATGCCTTAACTGAGCGCCTTGAGGATTGGGTGCATCTTTATAAATAAACTTTATAAAGTATGGTTTTAATTGCAGAAATAATAAAAGGTAAGTCTACTCGCTAAATGTTAGCTAAGGTTTGACTTAAAGATTTTTGTGAGTTGATATTGATCTGATGGCGGGTTATTTTTGCGAAGTTTCTATTTGCAAGGATACATATTTTTTAAATGCTTATACACACGCAAGGCGCTCTTGCGTGTGTATAAGCTTATGTGAAATATATAAAGTTACTCTATGCCTATATTGCTTTAGCAGACATTTGCTTGGCGATGTAATCCGCCTGTCGAATGGCTAGCGAGACAATAGTCAGCGTTGGGTTTTCTGCGGCTCCTGTAGTAAATTGACTACCGTCTGATATAAATAGATTGTTCATATCATGAGTTTGTCCATATTTATTACAAACGCCGTCGCGTGATTTCTCACTCATGCGACAGGTTCCCATATTATGCGTCGATGGATAAGGAGGCACAGGGTATACATGATTAGCACCCGCTGCTTCGTATACCGCCTTACCTTGTTGGTAAGCATGTTCGCGCATCGCAATATCATTGGGGTGGTCGCTGAAATGAACATTGGGCACGGGCATACCGTGTTGATCTTTTTCAGTCGCATGGGTAGTGATGCGATTAGTCTCTTGGGGCATATCTTCACCCACAAGCCACATGCCTGCCATGTTAGCGTAGTTATCCATTGCTCGACAGAATTCGCGTCCCCATCCACCAGGATTGAGAAATGCAGCCATAAATGGCAAGCCTAATGATAACGTCTCCATTTCGTAACCACCTACAAAGCCTCGCGATGGATCATGTATTGACTCGTCGCTAATAATTCCGGCCATGGTAGTACCGCGCCACATCCTTACTGGTTGATCGAAAGTTGCATAAACTGAGCCCGTCATATGACGCATATAATTACGCCCTACCTGACCTGAAGAGTTAGCAAGGCCATCGGGGAACTTGCTCGATTCAGAATTTAGCAGTAAACGTGGTGTCTCGATTGAGTTACCTGCGACACATACGATGCGTGCTTTTTGTTTTTGTTGAACACCTTTGTCATCCACATATAAAACTGCATTGGCTTTACCGGAGTCATCATGCTCGATTTTTAAAACATGAGCACTCGAGCGTAAATCTAATTTACCCGTTAATTCAGCATTTGGAATTTCAGTATTCATGGTTGACCATTTTGCATCCATTTTACAACCTTGAAAGCAAAATCCTAGTTGTCGACAGTGTGGACGACCATCGCGGGCTCTACTATTAATCGCCATGCGTCCTGTGTGACAATCTTTATAACCAAGCTTCTTGGCACCCGCACTCATCACTTTGAAATTATTATTACCGGGTAATCCAGGGATACCATTAGTGCGAGTTACTCCCATCTTATCTTCAGCTTTATCGTAGTAGGGCTCTAGTTCTTTTAATGTGATTGGCCAGTCAAGTAGGTTGGCGCCGGCAACATCACCATAATGCGATTTGGCTCTAAACTCGTGATCTTGTATACGTAAGCTTGCGCCTGCCCAGTGAGCTGTGCTGCCTCCGACAGTTTTACAAATCCATGCGGGTAGTCCTGCAAAATCTCTCGACACACGCCAGCTACCAGAAGTCGTGCGTTTATCTAGCCAAGAGAGTTGTCCAAAGGAATCCCATTCGTTATTTTGATAGTCCGCGGCAGTTTCATGCTTGCCGGCTTCTAGTAATACAACGCTAATACCTTTTTGACAAAGTTCGTTGGCCAGTGTGCCACCGCCAGCTCCGGAGCCAATGATAACAACGGCTGAATCATCATCTAATGCTATTTTGCTCATGTTGTTCTCCTCAATTATTAAGCTTTAGCGGGACTTGCGTCCGCAGATGGATTTGGTAACCATTCGAGGTCTTGAAAACCACGATCAAAGTAACCGCCCATTTCGTAGGATGAGCCCTCGTAACCAAAGTGTGCCCAAGCCATTTCATTGTTATAGAGAGAAACTACTGAGGTGCCGCGAATTTTTTCGAAGAAGTCAGTATGAGCCATCTTTACGACAAGATTTTCACGTTGTAAATAATCGAGAGAAGCCCAATCACCATTGGCTTTTTTATCGAGTTGTTTTAGCCCGTCGCGTAAAAGTTCACCCACTGCTGGATCTTTAGCGGCGGCTGCATCTAAATCTTTTACAACTAAGGCGTAGACTGCATCATCTAAAGTATCGTGAGGAAATATACCGCGAGTGATTTTGAGAATACCGGCGGCCTCCGACTCGGTAAATACGTTAAGTGGTAGTGCCCAAGACTGACTGGGTGCAAGGGTGGAAATGATGCCGGTGCTAAGAGCAATTGTGCCTAGCAATACACCGCTGCCTGTTTTGAGAAATTGACGCCTACTGAGACCATCTGGAGCACTTGTTTTTACTATTATATTATTCATACTGCCTCCAACTAACTGATGTGATTAAACTGTTTTTGATGTTTGAATTGATGTCTTTATTATTGTTTTTATTACTATTTTTATTACTGATGCTACTGTTGTTATTGATAGTGCCCATGTCGTTGTAATACTTCTATCTTATAGCCATCGGGATCGGTGATAAAAAAGAAGCGGGCAATTAAATTATTATCGGGTGCAAACGCGACAATGTCGGTAGGTTTTAAATTAAGATCAGTGAACCGCGAATGTTCGGCCTCAAGATCATCGACACACACGGCAATATGACCGTAACCTGTACCGTGGGTATAAGGCGTTGTCTCACCTTTATTGAGAGTTAACTCGATCTCCATATCATTTTCTTTGTTGCGTAAATAAACCAACGCAAACGATTCAAAATCGAGCTCATAGTCAGGTACTAATTCGAATGTTTTGTGATAAAACGTTTTTGAAATTTCGAGATCAAGAACTCGAATCATTGCATGTATAATCTTTGCCACAGTTACTCCTAACTATTATTAGTTATTATTAGTTATCATTAGTTATTATTAGTTATTAGTTATTAGTTATTAGTTATTAGTTATTAGTTATTAGTTATTAGTTATTAGTTATTAGTTATTAGTTATTAGTTATTAATTATTTATTATCTATTAATAAGATTAGTATAGAGTCACAAAATTATCAAGTGGTAGTAATTATGTACTACACATGCATAATTTGTTAGTTAATTAGAAACAATTGATAGGTATTTATTGTTTGTAAGTATATGATTTATATATAAAAATAAAGATTTTATGCGGCTAATAGAGGAACTGTTTGATAATATGTAAAATTTATCATAATCTAGTTGTTAATAATAATTAAAATTATCAAATCGACGTAAATACTTAGTTGCATCGATGAATTATAAGAGGTTAAGTAATCATTATGTGTCAAATTTATGCAAGTGCAGCACCCGAGCGCTACGACAGCGAAGCACACTCTTTACGTATTCAAGGATGCGTAACGAGTATTCGGCTTGAAAAAGAATTTTGGAATATTTTAGACGAAATGGCCGCGCAAGACGGTATGACTACACCAGAGTTAATCAATGTTCTCTATTACGAAGTTCACCAAAATTTTGGTGAAGTGCGTAACTTTACGTCATTTCTTCGAACCGCTTGTACTATTTATTTAACCCGTAAAAATAGTGTCACAGCAGAATCTCCGGAGAAGAGTGAGCCGAATGAATTACTAAAAATAGCCTAGTCTCGTTAATAAAAAAATAAGAATTTATGTTTAAGGCGTTACAAAATATCTTTTTGTTCGTCAATAGTTATAACAATTAGCGATTAAGTAGAACACAACAATAATAATGGTTTTCGCTAGCTTATTACATAAATATATAAAAAATTATATTTTTTATATTTGTATTAGTGGTTATATCAAACGCGCGCATCTAGCCGAGAGATTATATCGGTATTAGCTAGAAGGTGAGCGTCAGCAATAAAAGTAAAACTTAGTTATCCTCATGTTCTCTAATTTTATGTTATCCCTTGTATTAATTTAACGTATTTTATAACGCCTACTTAGTAAAGTAGGTGTTAATTAATTTTATTACCAAGGATTTTACTATAGACGTCGTCTAATCATTAATAATCCCTATTTACCATCAATTGATAAGCGCAAAACAGCCATATGTCCGATGATGAGCAGTTAGTCAAGCAGGCACAAGCAGGCAATGCTCAGGCGTTTGAGTACTTGCTTGAATCGCACTACGACACAATATTTCGATTTGCTTTTAGATGGTGCGGTAATCGTGAAGATGCCGAAGATATTGCTCAACAAGCCTGTGTAAAACTAGCCCGTGGTTTGGGGCAGTATCGCTTCGAGTCGAGTTTTACCAGCTGGCTTTATCGCCTAGTGATTAACTGCGCCAAGGATTGGAAAAAAACCCAAGGCAGACACCGCTACAGCGCAGACGAGCACGATCATTCGCAGGAACTAGTCTACGACGATAAGCCCGAAAAAAGTGTACTGGTTCGACAATTATTAACCGCTCTCGAAAATTTTTCGGATGGTATGAAAGAAACCGTTTTGCTGGTTCACTCTGAGGGTTTAACTCACAGTGAGGCCGCCGCTATTTTAGGCATCAAAGAAAGCACGATTTCGTGGCGACTACATGAAATACGTAAAAAGTTTCAGTCTCGATTTGGGCAGGACAAGTTATGACAGACGAAAAACACACACCATCACTGGATGAGTTAATGTCCGCTATAGAGTCTCCTCCAATTGATGCGAATGCTAAAAAACGAGCGCTTAGTCTAGCCATGGCGGAGTTTAATCAGCAGCATTGTGTACAAAATAACAATGCTCAAAGTGAGAATGAAACAGACAGTTTTGACAATACGCCTAATAAAACCCAAGGATTTTGGTCTTGGCTTCGTCCTATTAGTTATCTTTTAACGACTAATAGGGAAAACATAATGGCTATTCTCAAAAACAAATTATTTTACTCGGGTCTGGCAACTCTGTCTGTTGCGGTTATGGGCACATTGTTGTTTCAACAAACTTATCGTCCAAGCCTCGATCCAACGGTTACTATTATCGGTGAAGAAATCAACTCGACGGCGCACTTGGGTGTCAAAAAACTAGTGTTACAAAATCCTCAAGACCAACCACAAGCGGCTACCGGTCAGACTTCTCCTGCAAAAGAGTCTGTGCAGAGCTTTAAACTTAAGATTGCAGATGAGGTACAAACCGAAAATTTAGTGGGAGCTTCAGCATCGGGTAATACAGTAGCTGACCTAAGTCAGAGTGAGCTAGACAAGAGCCACTTAAGTCTTGTTGATAAATCGCTCGTGCAAACGCAGTCACTTGCGTCTAAACCCCTTTCTAGCGAGGGTAAGCTGGCAACCATTGTCAACCAAATTTCGCCCGCGGTGTCGCCATCTATGACCTCTGCAGCCCGTGCCTCTGTGCCTGTCGTTACAAATCAAGGATTAAACCAAGGAGTAGCAAGTAAAAGCATTCGAGCTGAATCTGATATCCAAGCGCCAGATGTCATCAGTCAACCAGGTTATCAACAGCAAGGGCAAGATGAATTTGAGTCGATAGAGCTTAATACAATTAAACTAACCTCTAGAGAACCTGTGTCGACGTTTTCGATTGATGTTGATACCGCTTCCTATAGTTTTGTTCGTCGTCAACTCAATCAAGGTCTGCTGCCACAAAAAGATGCAGTGCGGATTGAAGAGATGATCAATTATTTTGACTATGCTTATCCCTTGTCAAGCTCAAGCTCACAACCCTTTAAACCGTCTATTTTCGTGCAGCCGTCACCTTGGAATCAAGGTAAAAAACTCATTCATATTGGTATTAAAGGCTACGATATTACGCCGGATCAGCAACCGCGAAGCAACCTAGTCTTATTGCTCGATGTCTCGGGCTCTATGAATAGCCCCGATAAATTACCCTTAGTTAAACGTGCGATGGGCTTGTTACTCGACACGCTGCAACCAGAAGATACTGTTGCCATTGCCGTCTATGCCGGTGCAGCTGGACTTGTGCTTGAGCCAACAGCCGCAAAAGAAAAGCAAGCTATACTAAGGGCGTTAAATCGCCTAAATGCGGGTGGGTCAACGGCCGGAGGGCAAGGTATTAAGCTGGCATATCAGCTGGCAGAGGCGAACTTTAGTAAAGATGCCGTTAACCGCATTATTTTAGCGACCGATGGCGATTTTAATGTGGGTATTCGCAATAGCGATGAGCTCAAAGGTTTTGTCGAGCGCAAACGAGATCAAGGAATATTTCTCTCAGTACTTGGTTTTGGCCAAGGCAATTATAACGACCAACTCATGCAGGCGCTGGCTCAAAATGGCAATGGCATTGCAGCCTATATCGACTCTGTTCGCGAAGCTCAAAAAGTCTTAATTGATGAGGCGACATCAATGTTATTCCCCATTGCCAAGGATGTAAAAATTCAGCTTGAATTTAATCCTAATAGGGTATCTGAATATCGGCTAATCGGTTACGAGACTCGCCATCTAAATCGCGAAGATTTTAATAACGATAAGGTCGATGCTGGTGATATTGGTGCGGGTCATACCGTCACCGCCATTTATGAAATAACACCCAAGCAAGCTGACATTGATAGCACTTTTGATCCGCTGCGCTACTCAGATAATGCTCATAAAAATAACCATCAAAAAGCAGCTATAAAAGCCTCTGCAGAAAAAAAAGTAAGTTCAGACCTAGTTAATCAAGAGTATGGTTTTTTAAAAATTCGCTATAAATTGCCCACAGAAGATAAGTCTACATTAATGACCCATGCAATAATCTCAAATGAGTTTTCATTAGATGACCTCAGCTCAGTTGAGCTAAAGACGGAAGCTGATTTTGCCAGCGCAGTAGCAGGTTTTGCGCAATTGTTAAAAGGGGGCAAGTATCTTACTAACTACACTTACGACGATGTCATTAACGCCGCCTTAAAGAGCAGGGGTGATGACGCTTTTGGTTATCGTGCTGAATTTATTCAGCTAGTGCGAAGCGCCAAGACGGCGGCGGCCATGCAATAATTAGATACGCGCGATTTATGTTGCTGCAGAGCATTGATGGTGCAGCTTTTATTTTTGTGCATTTATCACTGTGTTGGTAGTAATGTGTTGGTACTGATGTTTTCAGCTTTTTAGTATTATACCTCTACAGCCACTTTCATCTGCTGTGCCAATCAGAGATAATAGCTCATTATTTGTTGCTTCACTTTTTATGAGGTGCTTATAAGTGGGTATCTATAGAAGTTACTCTTCTCAATCATAGTAAAGCTATAGTTCAAAAATAGTTTAAAAATATTACAACTGTAGTGCTTTGACAGTACTTCGACCTGGCGTCGATAGTACTTTTATAGTGTAAAGATCCTCCTCTCATTATTCGATTTGTGGCGACTGTTATGACTAGCTCAATTATTTCCGATTCATCTAATATATCAAAAGACAAGTTAGTCATTTTTGATACAACTTTACGTGATGGCGAGCAAAGCCCTGGCGCATCAATGACCAAAGATGAAAAAGTGCGCATCGCTAAAATGCTCGAAAAAATGAAAGTTGATGTTATTGAGGCCGGTTTTGCAATAGCCAGTCCTGGCGATTTTGAGGCTGTAAAGGCCGTCGCTAGCGCGGTCAAAGACTCAACTATCTGTAGTTTGGCCCGTGCCGTGCCCGCAGATATAGATCGAGCGGGGGAGTCTATTAAGCCCGCTAATCGTGGACGTATTCATACCTTTATTGCGACATCTCCCATTCACATGAAGTACAAGCTGCAAATGCAACCCGAGGCTGTGCTTGAGCAAGCGATTAAAGCGGTCAAGCATGCACGCCAATATACGGATGATGTAGAGTTTTCTCTAGAGGATGGTAGCCGCTCTGAGTTTGAGTTTATGTGTCGCATTATTGAAGCCACCATCAACGCCGGTGCGGGTACGATTAATATCCCCGATACCGTCGGTTACGGTGAGCCCGAGGAATATGGCGAAATGTTTCGCCGTGTGATCGAGAATGTGCCTAATTCAGATAAAGCCATCTTCTCAACGCACTGTCACAATGACTTAGGCTTGGCTGTTTCTAATTCTTTATCTGCAGTAATGAATGGCGCACGCCAAATTGAATGCACCATTAACGGCTTGGGCGAGCGTGCGGGTAATGCGGCATTAGAAGAAGTGGTGATGGCGATACGAACGCGCCACGATATCTACCCCGTGACCACACAAATAGAGATACAACACATTGTGCCCACGTCTCGATTAGTTTCAAGTATTACCGGTTTTCCGGTTCAGCCCAATAAAGCCATCGTGGGGGTGAATGCTTTTGCGCATGAATCGGGCATACACCAAGACGGTATTTTAAAGCACCGTGAAACCTACGAAATTATGCGAGCCGAAGACGTGGGTTGGAACGCTAATAAATTAGTTTTAGGTAAGCATTCTGGTCGTGCTGCGGTAAAAGCACGCTACGAGCAATTAAGTATTCAATTTGAATCTGACGAGCAATTTAAAGCCGTTTTTAATCGTTTTAAAGAGTTGGCTGATAAAAAACACGAGATCTTTGATGAAGACTTACAGTCTTTGATTAGTCACGTTGAGTCTGTTGCCGATGTTTATCAGTTTGAAAACATGGAGATTCTGTGTAAAACCGGCCAAAAACCTCATGCAAGCCTTAAGCTAAGTATTGCTGGCGAGCAAAAAAATACCGACGCAGAAGGCGCGGGCCCAGTTGACGCGGTATTTAAAGCAATCGAGAAGCTTGCTAATAGCCAAGCGGTGTTGAAGTTATATTCAGTGAACGCGATTACCGCAGGTACCGAGGCACAAGCGGATGTTACCGTGCGCCTAGAACTCAAAGGTAATATTGTCAACGGCGTCGGCGCTGATATTGATGTTGTTGCGGCCTCTGCCAAAGCTTATGTGCACGCCTTAAATTTATTAACAGCAGGTCGGCATAAAACTCATCCGCAGCGAGAAGGTATCTAGTGTTAGAGCATCGTCGTCAACATTATTTATCGCTATTGGGTATCGATAATTATGTACCCACTCGGCTGTTGGCTAATGCGGCTCCGAGCCTACTCTTGCCCGATGAACTACTGATTGACCCTGCACTATTGAGCAGTGTAGCGACTCAATCTGTAGCACCCAGTAACGACGTCAGCGTGCATAGCGGAACAGCTATTGCTGCTGTCGTTGATAGCTCTTCAGTTGAGACTTCAGTTGACACCTCAGGTGTCGATACCACAGCTGCCGCTGCAGCAAGCTCGCGAGCAGGGTTAGAACAAGAACTACTTGCTAAAGCGACGCCACAGCCCATACAAAAAATGGGTGCTGATAATGGCGCTCAAACAACAGAAAAACGTAAACAGACTAATCTGAGTAGTGTTGCTGATCAATCGACAAGCACTAGTGTTCAGAGGCTCGTTAAATTTGTATTTAGTGTTTGGCGAGTAAAAGATATTTTAATACTCGATATTCGTAAAGTGCGCGAGGCACTACCCACGGATTACTTATTACAAAACATATTGCGTTCAGTTGGTTATGACGTCGCGCAACTACCTGCGAGTGAGAGCTTGCGTTGGCCCTTATTCGATAATAAAAGGTTCGATAATAAAGGCTTTGATAATAAAGATTCAACAAATATAGGCTCAACAGCTAACAGTACGGCTGCAGATCAAATGGCCTTAAATGCTGAGCAATACAAAAATGATAGCGCGCAAGCGTCGGCGATGGTGCAGGCATATATTTCGGCTCAGCACAGTAAATCACCGTTAAAATATTTGTTTTTAATGGGTGAAGAGGCAACAACATTTACCCTAGATAGTGTCATTAATTTTGCTGATTATAATGGGTCCGCTATATCTACAAAATTTTTGGAAGATGTCCAATGTCTTATCATGCCCAGCCTTTACTCTATGTTACAAGAGCCGTCTAGTAAGCGTATTGCATGGAGTGCTTTAGCGTCGATGAATACGCACACTGACTAATAAGTTATCTTTTTATTTCCTGCCAGAAAAATCTAAGGCTAAAAAAATCAATGGAATTTTTACATAATGGTAACTCGCTGGTGTTGCGCGAAGCCACGATAGATGATGTACCGGCAATGACAGATCTAGAGCTACGAGTGAACCCGCAAGGTTGGAGTCACGTAGATTTTACCTCGAGTATTGCGTCAGTGCATGTGTGTCGAGTGTTAATGTTTAAGCACTGCCTTGTTGCCTATGTCATTACTTCTACCGCGGCTGATGAAGCAGAGCTACTGAATATTGTAGTTGCGCCAGAATATCATCGACAAGGCTTAGCGAGTCGCTTGCTTGAGATCGTCTATAACTCTTTTAATGCAACCATTCACTCTCTATTTCTAGAGGTGCGTGCATCCAATAAAGCCGCCTTATGTCTCTACGATAATTTGGGCTTCAATGAGGTTGGTGTTCGCAGCAATTATTATCCTGCGCTCTTGTCTCCACAAAAACTAACTGCCGATTTTTCTCATAAAAAAAACGGTTCAAAAAATTTACGCGAAGATGCCATTATAATGGCGAAATCACTGTAACAATTAACGGAAGAATATAATGCAATTTTTAACAGCGGTGCCACTTGGCGCGCGCTATATGTTGTTCAGTGCTTTAGGTTTTGCACTAATGGGCGTCTGCGTTAAATTAGCACACATTGAAGGAATCCCAATATTAGAAATTATTGCCGCGCGCGCAGTTGTCTCAGTTTTTTTGAGTTATGCAGATATTAAGCGTAAAAAAATTCCAATGTGGGGCGCGCGTAAAGGCCTGCTATTGTCGCGTGGATTAGCCGGTACCTTTGCGCTTGTATGTGTGTATTACGCACTGGTAAATATACCGTATGCAGAAGCCACAATGTTGCAATATCTAAACCCAATGTTTACCGCAGTATTAGCCATCATCTTTTTAGGCGAGCGCGTACAGCGCTCGACGTTGGCTTGTATTATATTGAGCTTTATTGGTTTACTCATAATTGTTAGACCTGATTTTTTGTTTGGGCAAATAAGCGCTGACTATTCTCTACTCGCTATTGTTGCTGCAATTCTTGGTGCCTTTGGTAGCGGCGTTGCTTATGTGCTGGTGCGTAAGCTAAGCGTTACTGAGGATCCGTCGGTTATCATTATTTATTTTCCCCTAGTCGCGCTGCCGCTTTCCATTATTTTATTGGGCAGTGATTTTGTGATGCCACAGGGTATGACATGGATATGGTTGTTATTAGTCGGGGTATTTACTCAAGTTGGTCAAATTGGTTTGACCAAGGCTATGCAAACCGAAACGGCCAGCCAAGCAACGAGTTTTGCGTATACGCAGGTTGTGTT
Organism: Cellvibrionaceae bacterium; assembly: GCA_047633635.1. Taxonomy (GTDB): domain Bacteria; phylum Pseudomonadota; class Gammaproteobacteria; order Pseudomonadales; family Cellvibrionaceae; genus CANLBN01. The sequence goes on from JBLIFG010000012.1 coordinate 50,567, forward strand.
TGCCGTAGTATTAGGCTGGCTAGTTTTTGCCGAACTACCCAGTGTTTGGACATATATCGGCGGCGGGTTAATAATCTTAGGTGCCTTTGTAAATATTGCCTACAGGGATAAAAATAAATAACACGGCATTGTATAGCCCTAAAGCTAACTTCTGATAACCCTAATATAAGCGCGACTAATTAATATCAGTGTTGTGAAAATAGTACTCATACCTAGTAGTCATACCTAGTAGGACACGCACTTGATATTGACATAAATACCACCTACCATTAGGATGACTACTGTGCATTCATACAGAAAAGGAGTTTCTTATGACTACAGCCCGCGCCCAACAGATATCCCTTGCCGATACGTCCTACTACCACATCATGTCGCGATGTGTGCGTCGCTCCTATTTATGCGGCACCGACAAACTAACCGGGCAAAGCTACGAACACCGCAGACAATGGATAGAGGATCGCATCCGTTTGCTCGCAACAGTATTCGCAATCGATATCTGTAGTTATGCAGTGATGAGTAACCACTACCATATCGTCATTAAAGTTGATCTCGAAACCACCCAAAACTGGAGTTTTGATGAAGTCATTCAACGCTGGCTTTGCATTCACAAAGGCCCCTTCCTGATTCAAAAATATCAAAAAGGCGATACTATCGGCGTAGCTGAAATGACCGTACTGACACGCATTGTTGACGACTGGCGCCTGCGTTTAGCGAGCGTAAGCGAATTTATGCAGCAATTGAATCAAGTGATCGCCCGTCAAGCCAATATTGAGGAGAGATGTACCGGACGTTTCTGGGAAGGCCGATTCAAGTCGCAGCCATTACTTACCGAAGAAGCCTTGCTCACGGCGATGGCCTACGTCGACCTAAACCCCATTCGCGCAAAAATGGCTGACACACCTGAGCAATCAAAACACACCAGTATAAAAGAACGCATTAAACCGAGTTTTAATTTGGCCCGCGCGCTGGACAATAACCCTGATTTTCATCAGCTTTATATTGAACGCTTTTCAATAAAGCCACTCGCCTTTTTGGAGGGCAATGTAAAAAACAGTAACCAAACCGGCGTGCTATTCAGCCATGCCGATTACCTAACGCTTGTCGACACAACTGGCCGAATCCAGCGACAAGACAAGCGTGGCTTTATACCCGATACATTCCTACCTATATTACAGCGACTTGCCATAGATGTTGACGAATGGATTGAAAACACGCAGAATTTTGAAACGATTTTTTATAAAAAATTTAATTACCGACGAAAAACAGCCTAGCAGCCTCTTAAAAACGAACTCGCTTGTTTTAGATTCACAATCTCGGTTCTCGCTCGCCTGAATGTTTGGTTTTAGGTAAGCTATGCGTTCCTTTCGGCAAGCTATCTCTATTTTTGAAGAATGAAGTGAATTGTTAAAAAATTCACATTGGTTTTTTTCGGAAGTTTTTTATGGGTGGGTGTCCTCAGTTACTGTACTCAGTTACTGTAACTGTGTAATGCCATGATTTATGTATGTTATGAAACTGACATTTTTTTTGGTTGTAGATTAGGTGACTTTAAGAGTGCCTATCCTTATTGTTATTGGCTAATGATGGCTCTGCTTGAAAATTCATGGAAGTTGTTGAGGTCGTTGAGAATCTAGCTAAGTAAGAAGGCGATTTATGACCTATTGGAAATGATTTTGAAAGTTGACATACGTGGGTAGGGCTTTTATGATTTTATACTTGAACACTATTGAGGATTGATTGATGTTTGAAGGTTTTGTATTTTGTGAGATTGATGGCCCGGCTGGCAAGGTGCAAACTTTGCGTGGCGGAGCGGGCGCACCCCTGCTATTGCTGCACGGGCACCCGCAAACCCATGCGATGTGGCATCAAATTGCCGAAGAGCTGGCGAAAAAATTTGACGTCGTGATGATGGACTTGCGTGGCTGTGGCGATTCAGCCAGGGTTGCGAGCGACGCGCGACACGACGCGTATTCAAAACGTGAAATGGCGCTCGATGCCATCGCTGTGATGCAGCACTACGGGTATGAGCGCTTTCAAGTACTGGCGC
>JBLIFG010000013.1:0-49932 GCA_047633635.1 Cellvibrionaceae bacterium
AAAAAATGATGGCCCTGCGGCTTTAGTGCTTTTATTCATAGCGCTAGAACTTAGCGACTCATTCCAAGCGGCCTCGTTACTATATGAAGAGGACTCTAGCGGCTCAATCGGTTCAACGCTGTCGTTTGCTTGCAATTGTTTATACTAATTAACTTCTGGTTCAGAAGATAATTGATGAGCTTGGGGTTCTTCGGATTCTGGTTTTTTTTGCGCTGACGATAACATCTAAGGGGTCGCTGCCGACTGACTAGCTGCCGTGGTTGCACTAGCACTTGATTGCGCCGCGCGCTCGCGCAGCACATTGATTTCTTTGTTTAACTTAGCGTTTTCAACTGCTAGTGTTTGAGTTCGAAAAAATGCGACCCAGCCTAGAATGCTACCAACAAAAACAAATAGACTCAGTAGTCCAAAAATAATTAAAAGTTCGTCCATAACTTTTCTCTTGTTACTGCAAACAACTCACTAACAGCTCGTTAATTTTCTAAGCTTAAGTTAATTAAGCAGTTCGTTAAAATTTTTATTATTATCGTCGGCCATCCGTTTTTCTTTTTTTGCTACTCGCGCCTCATCCAATTGTGCTGGCGATAAACCAATATGTGTTTGATGGCGCTGATGGGCTAATTCGATTTGTTTTTGACGCTCGTTAAAACGTGATTTTTGTTCATCTGTTTGGTTATCATAGCAACGCGGGCAAGCCACCCCCAATAAATATTTATCCGATAGTTTGTCGTCTTCGGTGATTGGGTGACGGCAACCATGACATTGATCATAAGTACCTTTTTCTAGATCGTGATTAACGGCAACACGATTATCAAAAACAAAGCACTCGCCCTCCCAACGCGACTCTTCCTTAGGCACGTCTTTTAAATACTGAAGAATACCACCTTGAAGATGATATACCTCATCGAAACCCTGTTCTTTTAAAAACGCAGTCGATTTTTCGCAGCGAATACCACCCGTACAAAACATGGCCACTTTTTTATGTTTTTCAGGATCTAAGTTTTCAGCGACATACCGAGGAAACTCTCGAAAGTTGGTCGTCAGTGGATCCTGGGCACCTTTAAATGTGCCTATCGCAACTTCATAATAATTTCTGGTATCGACAACAAGCACTTCAGGATCATCAATTAAAGTGTTCCAATCTTGCGCTTTGACATAAGAGCCCACCACTTTATTAGGATCGATACCTTCAATGCCCATAGTAACGATCTCTTGCTTTAGCTTGACTTTCATCCGGTAAAACGGAGGCTCGTCATATAACGATTCTTTGCAATTGATAGCGGATAATTTTGGATTTCTGTGCAAGTAGCTAAGCAATTCATCAATTGACTCGCGACTAGCTGCCACCGTTCCGTTGATACCTTCTTGCGCAAGTAATATTGTCCCTTTAATAGCATAGCGCTCACAAAAATCGATCAACGGCTGACGTAGCTCTTGATATTCAGGCAAGCTGACAAAGCGGTAAAGGGTAGCAACAACAATTTTTTTCATCATATTTTAATAATTTTAGAATAGCTTTTTGGTAGCTTTTGATTATTTAGGTGTCGCTCAAAAATAACTTTAAATTAAGCGATCACCCCAGCTTGAAGACAAACATTGATCTATAGGAACATTATTTATTCACTGGTTACGTTATTTTTCGCCACCTAGGCAAGGAGGTGATTGAGCAACATCACCTTTTTTTATAGACCACTCCGATATATCAAAGGCACTGACAGAAAACGCATGAACTCGCTCAACCTGCGTCGCCGCCACACTATAAATCATTTTATGGCGCTGGATCCTACTCGTATTGACAAAGTCATCGCTGACAATAACTACTTTAAAGTGACTTTCTGATCCCTTAGGTACATTGTGACCATCACTTTCATTAATCACTTCCAAAAATACCGGAGTAAAAGCTTCTTGCAAGGTCTGCTCAATTTGCTGTTGAATTTTCATACATCTAAACCATATAAATTTATCAATATTTTACCGTATCTTGGCAACAAACCACAAAATTTTTGCGGTCTCATTTGCTACAAGTCAAAGATTATAAGCCTTATGGGCTACACTCAACAATATCATTGAGATTTAGACCACTTATAGAGTTGATTTATACACTTTTTCGAGTAAGCTAATGCATATTATGCATAACAAAATTTTTATTAATCGCCGTAAAGGTGACGAACGCCGCGAAGATGACGACCCATGCAAAGATCTTGATGTCGATCTTTATCATCGCAAGCGCCGTAAAAAAATCGAGCGTCGAGAAGATCGATCACTCGGTGAAGACTATTATGCGTTTGCCCCTCACGCAGATGCCAATGATGACAAAAATGATAAACACCGGCACTAACAACTAAGAAACCAGTGAAAGGCCCTATTAAATTGGCCATGCTTACTGGCGTTAACTCTTTCAATTCACTTAAGCGCTTTTCTAGATAGGCTCCTAAATTTACTATGCGGATATTACTGGCACCGATGGAAGGCGTTGTAGACGCTGTTATGCGCGATTTGTTGTGTGCCATTGGTGGTATCGATATCTGTGTCACCGAGTTTATTCGCATTAACGACCAACTGCTTCCCGACAAAGTTTTTTATAAGCGCTGTCCAGAACTGCATAATAATAGCTTAACCAAAAGCTCCAAGACTCCGGTTAGAGTCCAGCTTCTCGGCGGCAAGCCCCAGGTCATCGCCGAAAACGCCGCTAGTGTCGCAAACCTTGGGGCCAGCGCAATTGATCTTAACTTTGGGTGCCCGGCAAAAACCGTTAATAATAGTGATGGCGGAGCTTGTCTACTTAAGGAACCTAGGCGTGTTCACGATATTATTGCTGCCACGCGGGCAGCGGTACCAAAACATATTCCCGTCACTGCTAAAATACGTCTCGGTTTTGATGATAGGAGTCTGTATCTTGAAAACGCTTTAGCCGCTTACGAGGCCGGCGCTAACGAACTAACAGTGCATGCACGCTCGAAGGCCGACGGTTATAAACCCCCCGCCTATTGGGAATATATTGCCGATATAACACAAGCTATACCGATCACCGTCAATGCTAATGGTGATATTTGGAATTTAGATGACTTTAGGCGCTGCCACGAAGTCACCGGTTGCACTGATTTTATGCTGGGCCGAGGTTTGCTTTCTTGCCCCGACTTGGCACTACAGATAAAAGCTTGGCATCGGGGCGAGCAGGCCCGCCACAGCGCACACAAGGCTGGGTCTTATGAGGCAGCACGGCTCGACATCACCTCATATAAAACAGTGCCTTATCAAGTTATGACTTGGGCACAACTAAGCCCCTTATTACTCAAGTTTTTTAATATTAGCGTCGAGGCTTATCCCGCTAAACATATGGGTAATCGTCTCAAACAGTGGCTTTTTTATCTGTCTAGACAATACCCCGAGGCCGTTACCTTATTTGAAGTCGTAAAGCGTCTAAAAGATCAAGATGCTATTACGCAAGCGCTCGTTGCCAACATGCAACGGTCTCCGGCAAGATCTGAGGAGCGCGCGCTTCTATCTGCGGTTTAGCTTATTATTGCAATTCTCTTGAGTTATTAGCATGATCGGCTATTCGAGGTAATTGCATAAATGACTCAATTAACTTGGCACCCCAAACGCGATCAACTTCTTTGAGATAAGTATCATTTTCATCAAAGTGGTACTGTTCGCCCAGCATCAGTGTATCCGCATAATAAAACTGAACATCGATAGGTGGCCCAACACCTAAATTACTTTTAATCGTCGAGCCCATAGACACCAGCGCACATAGTGCACAGGTCTCCAAAGGGGTATCAATATTAATAATGCGATCGAGAATAGGTTTGCCATACTTACTTTCGCCTATCTGTAAAAATGGGGCCAGTTTTGTTGCCGATATATAGTTACCCTCGGGATAAACCATTGCCAGTTCATGGGATTTGCCCGCAATTTGACCACCCACAATAAAGTTGGCCGAAAAGGTAGGCCCGCCGCCGGTCTTACTTTGCTGATGAGTGCTAATTCGACCAATATATTCAACCGCATCATAAAAATTGGTGAAGCTGAGCAGGTTTAAGCCGGCGGCGGTCTCGATATCTTTTTTTATTTGATGAATGACACCTTGCGTAGTGGCTAAATTACCCGATGCCAAAATACAGAATTGATTTTGCTTTGGCACACCAAAAGTGTACATTTTTTTATACGTATTGACCAAATCGATTCCCGCATTGGTGCGCGAGTCCGAACAAAAAATCAATCCCTCTTTTACTTTAATACCAAGGCAATAAGTCACTCTTCATCTCCAAAAATAATCGGCATCAATATAGCCGATTAGCCGCAGCCTTTCACTATTTATCAATACCTAAGTGTTAATATATTTTGTCTATATAAAATTTAACGTTTTTCAAACGACACCAATGGCCGTCTTTTATAGGTCGAAAAATACTAAGAGTGCTGTGTATCAATCTCGTTATCTCATCATTACCTGCCTATACTAATCACTAATAATTATATATTTGATCGAACTTTTAACGCAGTTGAGCTTAATTAAAAATAATCGGCCAGTAACATTTAAACAACTATACTATGATGACTTCGTATCTATTAGTGGTTAACCTAAGAAGAGCTGGTATTAAAAAAATACAGCCTCGATTGCACCGACTTAAAAAACTCTGCTCGATAAAAACATGATTGACTTAATGCTCTCAGTGTCATTCATCGACTCATCATTAAAAAGTTCTGCATTATTTTTCTTTAGCTATCTTAGACTTCGTTGTTGCGTTTTTTATTGCATTCTTTATTTCAGCCTTCATTGCTCTCTCTATTGCACTCTGCATTAGATTATTATCTGACTAGCTGACTCACGTGATTTTATGTTTGATTAATTTTTGTGGATCATAAAAATGATTAAGTGGCCCATTGCCATTTCCAGTTTTTACGTCTGCACCGTGCTTAATCGCCGCATGAGTATAAATATGGGCATGCTGCACAGCCTCCTCTAACGTGTAACCAAGTGCGCTGTAGGCGGCAATCGCTGCAGACAAGGTACAGCCAGTTCCATGAATGTTATGAGTCGCTATATAGTCCGCTTGCAACAACAGCTCTCTACCCGATTGATCAACATATAGGTCGAATACGCTATTGTCGCCTTGCAGGTTTCCACCTTTTAGCAACACCGCCTTGCAAGCTGTTTCAAGTATCAGCTGAGCTGCTGCTTTCATGTCTGCCAAATTGCAAATCGTCATGCCACTTAATATAGCGGCTTCATCAAGGTTTGGCGTCACCACCCCAGCCAATGGAAATAAGTATTGCTTCAACACCGCAACAGTTTCTGCTTCAATCAGAACATCTCCACTGGCGGCTACCATCACCGGATCAAAAATGACAGTAACCGCTGGGTACTGTTTAAGTGTCTCGGCAATAATTATTGCAAGCTCTTTGGTATTTATCATGCCAATTTTAATAACATCTGGCGCAATATCATTCATCACCGCCTTGATCTGATCGCGGACTATTTCTGCGGGAATGCTATGAATACCGGTTACACCGATCGTATCTTGCACCGTAACGGCAGTAATCGCGCAAGCCGCAAAGCATCCCAGTGCAGATATTGTTTTGATGTCTGCCTGAATGCCAGCCCCGCCGCCACTGTCGGATCCGGCAATAGTTAGTACAGATTGATATTTAAAGGTCATATAAAATAGGCTCTGATTAGCTAAATTTAATGATTAACGACTGTGCTGAGCTAGCTATATCTGCACAGGTGTAGCATAGTACTTAGCGCTTTATGCGCCGGTAATATGCAGCAGTCGCCCGCGGTAGGCAGGCTTTGGTTAATTAGCTTTTAAAAATCACGACGAGCAACTGACATGGGACATGCCACCCACCTCGAAAAATTCAGATGGCTTGAGCTTGTAGTATTTACCTGCAACCGCCGTTGACTGCTCAGCGTATGGTTGTGTCATAACATCCTGAAGCTCGCGAACTAAAGCATAATCCCCCGCTGTCGCTTGCTGATAAGCCGGTACCACTAACCACTCACGTAAAATGTACTTTGGGTTGACGAGCTTCATCTGACGAGAAAGCTCTTCACGAGATTGGGGCTCAGCTGCACCAGTTTCGGCCGTATTGGAACTGCTAATAAGCGACTTCCATTTTGTGAGCCACAAGGTCCAGCGCTTATTTATGCCCTCGGGGTCTGACTCGTCAGCTGATGCTGACGAAGCCTGTAAGGGCATCGAGTGTTTGTAGAAGCTTTTTTTAAGCGGCTCAATGTCGCCAGGCACCATCGATAGCTCGCGGAAGAATATTGTATAGTCGACAGATGTTTGTACCATCAGCATCTCGAGCTCGCTAAACAACTCAGCGTTAAAAATATCCAGTCCAAGCTTGGCAGCCCACATGCTCTGCATTTGCGTTTGCATCACGCTTGAAAAGCCGCTCAGAATCTCGTCTAGCTGCTGTTGATAGTCCTGATGCGACGTCAGTAGCGGCAGTAGTGCCTTACAAAATGCATAAAAGTTAGTTGCTGCAGCCTCAGGTTGGTTCATAAATGAGAAGTGATGTCCGCCACCCGTCCACGGCTGATATTGGGGGTTAAACGCATCGCAGAAGCCAAAGGGACCGTAGTCGAGTGTAAAGCCACCAGCTGCACAGTTGTCGCTGTTGAAGTTGCCCTGACAGTAACCGACGCGTATCCAATTCGCCACCAGTAACGTCAGGCGACTGCGGAACTCGCGCGCCAGCAATATTACTTTTTCGGCGGTAGTCAGTTTTATGTCGATAACGTCACCATATTCACGATCAATTAGGTGCAGCACAATTTTCTCGAGTTCCGCCATCGCTTGCGGATGTTCATTTTTACGGGCGCGACGACTGAAGAGCTCGAGTTGACCGACCCGAATGAATGATGGGGCGACGCGCGTCGAGATGGCAACAGCCTCCGATATAAGCATATCTGGATCCCTCGAGTACGAACCCTCTGAGTACCATGGGCGCTTTACCTGTTCTGTTTTAGAGGCATATAAGCTCAAAGATCTCGACGTCGGCACGCCCAGCGCGTGCATGTGCTCCTGTGCGAGGAATTCGCGGATACTCGAACGCAACACTGCGCGGCCGTCGGCACCGCGACAATATGGGGTTCGGCCGCCACCCTTCAACTGCATTTCCCAACCTCGACCGTTGATAACGCCCTCAAACACAGAAACTGCCCGACCGTCGCCATAGCCGTTGCCCGTTTGAAACGGGCACTGTTGATAATATTCGGTGCCGAATATAGACAGTGCATAACCGCAGGCCCAACCGACCTTGCGCATCGGCTCTGGCGCCTGCGAGATGTCGCCGGAGAAGATGTTCATAAAATCTGTCGAACGCGCCAAGCTATCGTCGAGACCAAGTTCGCTAAATAAACTTTTGCTGTGCGCGACGTACTCGGGGTTTTTAATTGGCGTCGGCTTGACCGGAACATAGTGGCCCGAGAAGACCTGACGCGGCGCGTGATCGACGCCATCTATTTTTGCGTCAGGATCGCAATTAAGCGTATCTACAAGCGAATAGTTTGCCAACATCGCGAGCTCTTCTAGCGTCGACAAGGTCGGTGGATTTTTTTGTGGATGTCGATTGGTCATAGCTCTAACTCATAGCGCGGCGGTTTGCGCCGCATGGATTATTAACAACAGCTGCTTCGATTTTAGGGCCTGTCAGCTCACCTAAAGTACATCTACTAAGTTGAGAAACAGTGAGTTTTAATGGGTTCGTATTTTTGGATTTTCAGGGTGGTTAGCGGCTCCGACTCTACCTACTCACTAGTCGTTTAACGGTATTTTAAACCTCGTCAAGTTTACTCTTGCTAGCGTTGGTCGATGACAGCGTCTTTCCGAATCACTCGAGTCAAAGGTTAAGCCCTAACCACTCATGAATCAAGGGTACAAAAAGTAATGGTATTACTTGAGATACTGATTGTCCTCGCTCGGGAGGATTATCCCAAACACCTATGTTTTTACCACTTGGGCGGTAATATAGATCAAATCGATCGAACGCCATGAGTGGCATGAATCGAAATTTTGCAGGAACAAAAGTTTACCAACGACTTGTCAGAGCTGTTTTATCAAAGCGTTTATTAAGCGAGAAGAAATTAATGAGCGGTGATGTTCTGAGCCCCGTGTGCGAAAATGTGAAGGAATTGCGATCCTCCCAAAAGACATCACGCACAAAAAACCCGGCGCAAGGCCGGGCTTTTTTGTATGGTGCACTCGGGAGGATTCGAACCTCCGACCGCTCGGTTCGTAGCCGAGTACTCTATCCAGCTGAGCTACGAGTGCATAAGAGGCGCGTATGGTAGTGTCTTGTAGACCAAGCGTCAAGAAGATTGTTTAACTATTAGCTGATTACTTATCTAAAAACAAAAACAAACTATAAAAAATTCAAACGCCTGATGCTTGAGCTTGAAGCGGCCGACATAGTGCTACTTTTATCACCATTATGAATAACTTTGTTATCAATCTATATAAACTGGACCCAAGCCTATATTCCATAAAATAACAGAACTCACGATCACAATGACCATCATCACTAGACCGACTGTCACGATAGAGCTGGCAAACATGAAGGCTCTATCTTTAGAGATGTTCATCAGGATCGGCAAACCTTCATAAATAAGATAAACAGCATAAGCGCCAGCAATGCCCAAGGCGCTTACATTCAGCCATAAACCTGGATAAACCCCAAAAATACCCGCTAAAAAAACAGGTGTGGTTACATAAACTGCCAACGCGGTACCTTCATAATGGCGCTTCTCTGCAGAGCCTTCTACACCATAAGTGCGCGACATCCAATTGATAAACTCACCGAGAATAAACACACCTGCCAGTAGAGCAAAGTAGGCAACACCGCATAATTGAATGGCACTCTGTATAGTTAGTTTAACAGGATCGCCACTGCCAAAAGTCCACCCTACTTGCGTCACACCAATAAAAAATGAAATGCATGGAATCAAAGCTAAGAAAGGCACATGACTTAAAAACACCTGTTTAAAGGAATGCTTTTCACTACGAATTGCTTTCCACTCACTATTTGGGTGCAACATAATACCCAATGTATGCTCTAGAAATGCCATGTTAACCTCAACGTCGTTTCTGCTCTGATCTTGTTTAAATAATTTTCTTAATGCTCTTGTCTATACTGTAACTATACTCTATAGATTAAATAAATGATCACTTATAAAACGAGTATATCTAAAAAATACACGCAGCTTAACTGTTAAGTACGAACATAGTCTGTTGCTTTAACGGTTTAGCTAACTATTTAACGACTTTTAAACTAGGCCTAGTTTGAGTGGCACTGCTTTTTTTCTTGGGGACCGATGTTGGGCCTGAAGGAGGAGTATCGTCAGGTTCTGAGTCGTGCTCAAATACCATGCCCTGTTGATTTTCTTTGGCGTAAATGCCCATAATTGCGCTACAAGGTACAAATATATCAGTTGGTACACCACCGAATCGCGCACGAAAACTTAAGCTGTTGTCCTCTAAAGAAAACTGCATTACCGCATCTGGTGAAATGTTTAACACCACTTGCCCGTCAGCGTTGACATGATCTTGAGGAACACTGACATTTTTTGCCATTGCATTAACGAGCACATAAGGCGTGCAATGATTGTCTACAATCCACGCGTATAATGCTTTAATAAGGTAAGGTCGACTTGACGTCATGGCCATGATATTTATCTCTACCCACTATCTACTTTTCTCTATATCAAGGAAGTAGATAGTGACATATTGCCCAATGGGTTTTTAAGTGCGCATTTCTTTTTCGTATTCCGTTAAACTTTCAACGAATGATTCGCGTTTGAAAAGTAAGTCCATATAATCGAGTAATGGCTTAGTTTGGCGAGTAGAAGGGACATCGATACCGAACTCTTGCAGACGCCATAAAATAGGTGCCAAACAACAATCAACTAAGGTAAATTCATCGCTCATAAAGAAAGGTTTTTCTGCAAATATCGGCGCGACTGTTAACAATCCATCTTTAAGCTCTTTGGCAGCTTTTGAGACGGCCTCTTTATTTTTGTTAGCGACGATAATATCAACCAATGGTGACCAGTCTTTCTCGATGCGGAACATCCATAGACGGCTTTGAGCGCGCGCAACCGGATAAACCGGTAGTAACGGCGGATGAGGAAAGCGCTCATCAAGATACTCCATCATCACCTTGGATTCATAGAGAACTAAATCTCTATCTAACAATGCTGGCAAAGTATTGTAGGGTGTCATTTCTGACACTTCTTCGGGCATGTCGTTGGGATCAACATCGATCAGGTCGACAGTTACACCTTTTTCAGCTAGTACAATTCTTACACGATGGCTGTAATGATCACGCCCATCAGAAAAATATGTCATTGACGATCGTTTAGTCACGACACCCATTGAGCCACCTCAGTATTTAAATTTATAAAGATTATGCATAGAAATGGGCAGCGTTAGTCGATAAAGCTGCCCAGTTGGATTTTATCATAAAATATCTAGCGATTTCTTGATTGTCAAAGATTAGCAATCAGAGCGCCAAATATGCCTAGTGTATACCTTTCCAGTATTCTCGGTTAAGAAGAATAGTGAGCACTAGTAATACTAATAAGAATAGTAAAACAAAAATACCGATGTAGCGACGGTCGTCAGCGGTAGGATCGGCAACATACTCTAAAAAATTAACCAAATCGTAAATAGCACCATCAAACTGCTCTTGATCCATAGAGCCCTTAAGAGCACCCTCAGTTAAACCACCACAGTGCTCATCTTGCTTGGCTTCACCAAGAGCATTGCGCACTGTTTTACCATCGCTATCGAGTTGTGGGCCAGCTCCGCATTCAGGCAAACCTTGAAGCTCTAGCATGGCATGGGGCATACCTACATTGGCGAAAACACGATTATTGACACCTAGAGGACGACTATCGTCTTTATAAAAATTTCGCAAGTAGGTATATAACCATTCAGGATTTCGGGCGCGAGCGACCAACGTTAAATCTGGTGGTGCCGCACCAAAGAAACTCTTTGACTGTGTCTTATTCATTGCGATGGTCATTAGATCGCCAATTTTTTTATCGGCAAACACTAAGTTTTCCATCATTAAGTCATGTGGAATGCCCAGATCATCGGCTACACGCTCGTAGCGAGAAAACTTAGCCGAGTGACAACCCATGCAATAGTTTATAAATAGCTGGGCTCCGCGTTGCAGTGATGGCTTGTTTTTTGTATCTGCATCAAACTCATCACAGGGAATACTTCCGCAATCAAAAGCACCAACTGCTGCAACTGCTTTAATTGGCACTACAGTCATAGCTACGAAGAATAACAGTCCTGCAAATACTAGCCGACGCGGCAAGCCTTTCATTTGAAGGCGCTCGGGCTCAGGAAAAACCGAATCCTTCGACGTAAGCCATGGCAATGCAATTGTTATGACTGCTAAAGTCAGACCAAATATTCTTACGAAGACTGGCACTTCTTTATCGAGCACGGATAGCGATATAGCTGCTAAGCCGACACCAAAGACGCCGCAGACAATCCAGTTAAGAATTGACTTTACTTTAGGACTACCCGGATTTGTCCAGATCGGCATAGTAATGAAGAACACGAAGTAGAACAATGTGCCTAACTGCGCCAACAATGTTCGGCCGTAGGTGGGTGACTGAACACCTAGATAACCTAAAACAACAAACATAGCCGCAAACGAGAGCAACATCAGTCTTGGGATCCAACCCTTATAACGCATCGATCTTACTGGACTCTTATCTAACCAAGGCAGCAAGAATAGGATAACAATCGCGCCAATCATCGCCATAAAGCCCAGAAGCTTAGCTGTAAATACTCCGCCAAGATCGATTGTGACTGCACGAAGAATTGCATAAAACGGCGTGAAGTACCAAACCGGTGCAATATGATTAGGCGTTTTTAAGTTATTCGCCTCTTCGAAGTTGGCATACTCTAAAAAGAATCCGCCCATTTCTGGAAAGTAGAATATTACCGTAACAAAGGCAATTAAGAACGCAGAGATACCCACGAGGTCGTGCACAGTATAGTAAGGATGGAATCGAACACCATCGAGTGGAACACCGTCTGGGCCTTTGTTCTTTTTAATATCAACGCCATCGGGATTGTTCGAGCCAACTTCATGGAGTGCCAAAATATGCATTACCACTAAACCCAGCAATACAATAGGCAGGGCAACAACGTGAAGTGCAAAAAAGCGATTGAGGGTTATTTCTGAAATTAGAAAGTCACCGCGAATCCACTGGACAAGATCTTCACCAACAACAGGAATAGCACCAAACAACGACACAATTACCTGTGCACCCCAGTAAGACATTTGCCCCCAAGGTAGTACATAACCCAAGAAAGCCTCGGCCATCAGTACCACATAAATAGTCATACCAAATATCCACACTAGCTCTCTAGGCGCTTTATAAGAACCATAAAGCAGACCACGAAACATATGCAAATAGATGACAATGAAAAATGCGGAGGCGCCCACTGCATGCATTAAGCGAATAATGTCGCAATAATCAACATCGCGCATACAGTATTCAACCGATGCAAAAGCACCTTCTGCGGTCGGTACGTAAATCATCACCAACCAGATACCTGTTAGCAGTTGATTCACTAGAATAAGTAGAGAGAAAACACCAAAAAAATACCAGAAATTAAAGTTTTTAGGCGCGTAGTAGCTGCCCATGTGTGTATCCCACGCACGTTTAACGGGTAACCTTGCATCAACCCAGTCTAATAGACCTGTTAACAAATTCATTATGCACTTCCCCCATCAATACCAACAACAATTGTCGTGTCTGTTTCATACGTATGCGGAGGCACTTCAAGATTTATTGGAGCAGGGACAGATTTATAAACACGTCCAGCCAAATCAAACTTGGAGCCGTGACACGGGCAGAAAAAGCCACCTTGCCAAGCGTCGCCACCCATATCTTTAGCACCGACATCGGGCCTAAATTGAGGTGCGCAACCTAGGTGCGTACAAACACCCAACATAATCATAAACTCGGGGCGTATTGAGCGTGTTTCATTTTGAGCGTAACTAGGCTGCTGCTCAACTTCGGAGTTAGGATCGCTAACCTCGTCGACAACTTTCTTTAATCCCGCAAGTGCTTCATCGGTTCGACGCACTATAAAAACGGGTTTACCTCGCCACTCTTCAGTAATCATTTGGCCCGGCTCTATTGCAGCAAGGTTAATTCGCACGGGTGCTCCAGCGGCTTTAGCCTTAGCACTTGGATTCCAGGACCCAATAAAGGGTATTGCTACACCAACTGCTCCGGCGGCGCCAACAACTGACGTTACCGCCGTTAAAAAACGGCGTCGACTTTGATTGACTACTACTTCGCCATCACTCATGAGGCTACTCTCCCATCATCTGTAATGTGGATCTTAAAAAATTAGGTATATAAATAATTATATTGCTACTTTGCTTGATGTGCCCTGACCAACAGAGGAACCCATCTCAAAATGGATAACATATTATATGAAATCACTACATCCTTACAAGGATACTCTGCTTTAGTTGTTCAAGCATAAAAAAATCACAAAAAAAATGCCCAGATGACAAGCAAACTGAGCATTGTTTAAAAATTTCAACAATAAACTTGCAAAGCAGCCAAAAATTAACGCTTTGAGAACTGTGGCTTTTTACGTGCTTTACGTAGTCCCACTTTTTTGCGCTCAACTTCACGAGCATCACGAGTTACATATCCCGCAGCTCGAAGAGGCTGACGATTAATTTCATCATACTGCATCAATGCACGAGTAAGGCCGTGACGAATAGCGCCTGCCTGACCAAAACTACCACCACCTTTAACTGTCGCGTTGATATCGAAATGTTCTACGAAATCTAACAACTCAAGGGGCTGACGTACGATCATACGTGCAACTTCTCGACCAAAATACTCGTCAACTGGACGACCATTGATAGTAATTACACCAGTACCTTTGGTAAGAAATACTCGCGCGGTCGAAGTTTTACGACGACCCGTTCCATAATATTGTGTTGCCGACATATTTAGCTCCCGATTATAGTGTCAGTTCTTGTGGTTGCTGAGCCGCATGTGGATGCTCAATACCTGCATAAACTTTCAATTTCTTAAACATCACACGACCAAGAGGGCCTTTAGGCAACATGCCTTTAACCGCAATCTCAATAGTGCGCTCGGGAGCTTTTTGTATGAGCTTTTCGAAGCTTATCGACTTAATACCACCAATGTAGCCTGTGTGACGATGATACATTTTTGCCTTTGCCTTATTGCCCGTTACATGGACTTTTTCAGCATTAACGACAACGATGTAATCGCCAGTGTCAACATGGGGGGTATACTCAGGTTTATGCTTACCGCGCAAGCGGGTGGCAATCTCGGTGGCCATACGGCCCAAAGTTTTGCCTTCAGCATCAATTACATACCAGTCGCGTTTCACGCTTTCTGGCTTGGCACTTATAGTCTTCATGTTATCTGCCTAATCTGATGTACATCCCAAAAAAAGAGCGCGGATTTTATACGATTAATCGTCTAAATTCAATACCCTTTACATCAATGTCAATTAATAATATTTTTATCTCTACCACAATGCACCCACCGCTCAAACATAGGTCAACCACAACCTCTTCAGGAGCATTCAAAGCGAGTTATAAATGACCCTTACTGCTTATTATAAACATTCTCAAACACATAGTTAGTCGCCGCTACAAAGCCTTCAACGCTGCCGCAGTCGAAGCGTCGGCCTTTAAACTTATAAGCCATGACACAGCCATTTTTTGCCTGCTCTAACAACGCATCGGTTATCTGAATTTCACCATTTTTACCGGGGCTAGTTGTCTCGAGAATTTCGAAAATATCGGGCGTTAGTATGTAGCGACCAATGATCGCTAAATTACTGGGTGCATCTTCAACCGAAGGTTTTTCAACCATGTCGGTCACTTGGTAAAGGTTATCCTTGATTTTATCGCCGGCAATTACACCAAACTTACTCACCTGGTCTTCAGGCACTTCTTGAATCGCTACGATGCTGCAGCGAAACTGTTTGAATAATTTAACCATTTGTGTCAGCACTCCATCCTCACCCGCTTCAGTTAGGCAAAGGTCATCGGATAAGACGACACCAAAGGGTTCGTCGCCAATGAGTCGGCGTCCATTCAGGATCGCATCACCCAAGCCTTTCATCGAAGTTTGTCGCGTAAATGAAAACTGCCCCTTATCCATCACTTCGCGAATACTCGTTAAGTATTCTTCCTTGTTGGTTCCAGCAATTTCACGCTCGAGCTCATAGTTGAGATCAAAATGATCGCCGATTGCACGTTTACCACGACCGGTCACAAAACCAACCTCTGACAAACCAGCCGCTATAGATTCTTCGACGCCATATTGCACTAGCGGTTTATTCACTATGGGCAACATCTCTTTAGGCATTGACTTGGTTGCCGGTAAAAAACGTGTACCATAGCCTGCTACAGGGAACAAACATTTCTTAATCATGTAAAAACTCCTACGCAATAACGACAATAATAATATGAGATCTCAAAAAAAAATTACAATAACACAAAAAGCTAGCCAAAATAATTAGCTTTGCAACATGCAATCCAAAGGTAAAACTAGACATAGACCCGCCAACGGGTAAAATACACATTTTATCGGGTAAGACATAACGACTGCTTTACTTGTTACCCCGAACTCACTTGATGGATGCCATATGCAATCTTTTGAACCACAGAATTCCTACTCTAAAGAAGACCTGATCCGCTGCGGCGAAGGCAATTTGTTTGGCCCAGGCAATGCTCAACTGCCTCTCCCCAACATGTTAATGCTAGATAGGATTGCTCACATATCGATAGCCGGTGGAGAATATGGCAAAGGTGAAATCATCGCTGAACTCGACATAAACCCCGATTTATGGTTTTTTGGTTGCCATTTTCCCGGAGATCCAGTCATGCCTGGCTGCCTAGGCTTAGATGCCATGTGGCAATTAGTGGGGTTTTTCTTGGGGTGGAAAGGTAATCAAGGACGCGGTCGCGCCCTAGGTTCAGGTGAAGTTAAATTTACAGGTCAAATCTTACCAACCGCAAAAAAAGTCACCTATCACATCAATCTAAAGCGCGTCATCGAGCGCAAGTTGATTATGGGTATCGCCGATGGACGAGTCTCTGTTGACGGTAAAGATATCTATTTTGCCAAGGATTTACGTGTTGGACTTTTCTCCAACACCGATGCGTTTTAAACTGTTTTCACGTTTTTACTAGATTAAAATCAAGTAATTTTAGTAAAGGCTTTTTACCCTTAGCAAATAAAGTTAGATTAAATAAAAGAATTCTTCGAGGTGCTATATGAAGCGAGTGGTTGTCACTGGCATGGGAATTGTCTCCTGCCTAGGAAATGATAAAACTAAGGTCTTAGAAGCTCTAAAACAGGGTAATTCTGGTATTCGATTTAAGGAAGAATATAAAGAAATGGGCCTACGCAGTCATATAGCAGGCAGTGTAGACATTACTTTAGCCGATCATATCGACCGCAAGGCTTTACGCTTTATGGGCGATGCTGCTGCATTTGCGCACATATCAATGGAACAGGCAATTAACGACTCAGGCCTCAGCCCAGAGCAAGTCTCTAATGAGCGCACGGGGATCATTATGGGCTCAGGTGGGGCCTCATCAAACAATCAGGTACAAGCTGCCGATATCTTACGCTCCAAAGGGGTTAAACGTATTGGACCCTACAAGGTGACTCAAACCATGGGCAGCACCGTGTCAGCCTGTCTTGCTACGCCTTTCAAAATAAAAGGCGTCAACTACTCTATCTCCTCTGCATGTGCAACCAGTGCTCATTGTATTGGCAATGCTATGGAGCTCATTCAACTGGGCAAGCAAGATGTTGTTTTTGCCGGTGGTGGCGAAGAAGAACATTGGTCGCTTACCTGTATGTTCGATGCTATGGGTGCACTGTCGACGAGTTATAACGATACCCCAGAAAAAGCCTCTCGTGCCTACGACATTGCTCGCGATGGTTTTGTTATTGCCGGTGGTGGTGGGTGCTTAGTTATGGAAGAGTATGAACACGCAAAAGCCCGCGGTGCAAAAATTTATGGTGAAATAGTCGGTTATGGAGCCACGTCCGACGGCTACGATATGGTTGCACCATCTGGGGAAGGCGCGGCTCGCTGTATTCGACAAGCTCTCAGCAACATAAAGGGGCCCATCGACTATATTAATGCTCACGGCACCAGCACTCCTGTTGGCGATATTGCCGAGCTAAAGGCTATTAAGGAAGTTTTTGGCGACAACATTCCCACCATTAGCTCGACAAAATCTCTCACCGGTCATTCCTTAGGGGCAACTGGTGTACAAGAGGCGATTTATTCGTTATTAATGATGGAGAATAACTTTATTTGCGCCTCAGCTAACATCGATAGTCTCGACGATGCAGCGGCCAATGTGCCAATCATATCGGAGAACCAGTACAGTGAAATTAATCGAGTACTGTCAAACAGCTTTGGCTTTGGCGGCACCAACGCCTGCCTCGTCTTCGAAAAATTTGCGGGTTAGTTATGCCCACAGCTTATAAATTCATTTAATGCCTTATCTAGTTGGTGAGGCGTTAAATACCTTCACGCTACTTTGATACTAACCATAAATAACCTTCGCGTTATCCCGTCATTTTATTAAAATAACGTTTCCTAAGAGCTCTGAGATCTCTCACTAATAACCTGCCTTTATTAAACTTTAAAATAATTAATTATTAATAAATAAGGCCGTGAATCAATCCGGCTCGTGACTATTTTTTTTCTTCAGCCGCTTACTTAATGCCGGCTGAGAAATCCCCAGCATTCTTGCCGCTAATGATTGGTTATGGCCTGCGCGCCGCATCGCCTCTTCTATTAAGTAGCTATCCATTTCATTCAACGAAGGTAACGATTGATCTGGATGAAATGAAACTGTTTGCTCAGGTAAACCTACAGGCTTTTTTAAGTCTGCATCGATAACACTTCTAAACACCTCCATAGATAGCAGACGCGACTTATGGCGACTCACCGCATCATAAATCATCGATCTCAATTCACGGACATTACCAGGAAAAGTATAATTACTGAGTAAAAAAGGTAGCTCTGGCGGATAGCTAGGCACAGACTTATTAAGCTCTTTAGCAGCCTGCACAATAAAATAATCTAGCAGTAAAGGCACATCTTCTTTGCGCGCACGCAGTGGTGGCAATTTAATTCGATGCGTACACAGGCGATAATATAGATCCTTGCGAAAGGATCCATCCTGAAGCCGCTCTTCTAATTGCTGATGTGTGGCGGCAATTACGCGAGCACGTGAACGCTTCGGCACGTCAACACCCAAGGGGTGATACTCGCCTTCTTGTAACAGTCTAAGCAACTTAACTTGGGAGTTCTGACTCAGGTCGCCAATTTCATCTAAAAATAAAGTGCCGTTAGCCGCCTGCTCGATAAGGCCTTTACGCTCTTTGACCGCGCCCGGAAATGCTCCTTGCTGATGCCCAAATAAAGTATCAAGAAACGTATTATCATCAAGGCCTGCTACATTTACAGTGACTAAAGGCCCCCGTCGCCTACTCGCCTCATGGCAAGCTTTTGCAATCAGTTCTTTTCCAGTACCACTTTCGCCGGTAATCAGTATCGGCTGCATACTCGTTGAAATCGACTCAACATAATGAAACACTGCATTAACTGATTTATTTTTAGAGATAAAAGATTCAAAAATTTCTGGATGGTCGAGACGATCACTTAAAATACGCTGTTGTAGAGAGCTATTTTGTCGACGCATTAGCTGCATCAATACGGTGCGCCTCACGCCCTCTACAAGACGGTCCTCCTCTGTTGTTTTTACAAAATAATCAAAAGCGCCGGCTTTTAATGCCGATACCGCAGCATCGGCGTTATTTAAACCACTAATAACAATAACGGCCACCTCAGGATAGTGCTCACCTATTTCTTTTAGCAGCTCAAGACCTGAAACGTGAGGCATCGTTAAATCAAGCAGCACAACACCCACATGATTACTTGCAAGACAGGTCATTGCCTCACGACTATCATCACAGGTTAAAATATTGTTAAAATCACCTTTTCGCTCTAGCAGCAAACGCAAGCTTCTTAGATAAGAAGCTTCGTCATCAATCAGTAAAATTGAGAATTCTGGGTACAAGGATTCACTCATCTTTTTCTCACATGGTTATATTATTTTTATTTTATTGTTTATACTTTCTTTATATTCACTAGCGGTAATTCTAAGGTGACTTCTGTACCAATATCTTTTTGAGAGTTGAAGATCAATTTGCCACCATAGGCGCTGGCAATAGTCGATGATATCGACAGGCCTAATCCAGTGCCTCCATGCGCACGTTTTGTTGTAAAAAATGGATCCGTTAAGCGCTTAACGTTACTTTCATCAATACCTGAACCCTCGTCGATAATAGAGATCATAATTTTTTTATCTTGCTTTGCGTAACTAGTAATCACTGAAACCTGTTGATTAACATTCGTTAATGCTTGGCATGCATTTAAAATAAGATTAATAATAATCTGCTCTATTCTTTGTGCATTGACGCAAATATCAGGTAGACCATTTTCATAACTGACACTAAAATTATGTGTAGATTTACGTATTTTAGTACCCACTAACCGAATCGCAGTTGCTACTACATCGTTTATATTTAAAGGCACATCGCTGTCGAGATCATCATGCCGTGCAAAATCTTTTAAATCTTCAACAATATGTTTTATGCGGGTTGCTCCTCCCGTCATCTCATCTAGAATTATTGGCAACTCATCTTTAAGACGTGAATACTTTAAACCTGCCATCGAAAAATCGCCGAATTCTTGATAATGTTTTTCTAATATAATATTCGAGTCGCGCCAGGCATCTTTTAGTAAGGGCAAGTTTAACAACAAGGTACCCGTAGGATTATTAATTTCATGGGCAACACCGGTAACTAGCACACCGAGGGAGGCCATTTTATCAGCTTGTATTAGCTGTAATTGATGCTCGTGTAACTCTGCGGTACGCTTATCAACTTGCTTTTTTAAAGTTCTGCTCCAAACCACCACAGCAGCGGTAACCAATAATAAAAAAAATGAAATCGATATTGCCCACAGGCCATATTTTTGCCAGGTTTGTGAATTCTCTTGCTCAAGCACACCCAGCCACTTGTTATAAATTTCTTGCTGTCTACCGGTATTTTTTAAAATAGCTAAGCCTTCACTAAACTCAGCAACGAGTGATTCATTACCTTTGAGTACACCATAACCATAGCGCTGAGACGTAAAAGGCTTACCCACTAGCTCGAGATTGGACAAACCAAATTCTTTACCTAGATATAGGCCTGGCAAGTTCGCAACTAGCGCATAATCATGCTGGCCCGATGACAGCAGACGCAAAGCTTCGACATGGGTGGTGACCGGGTGAATAATTGCGCCCACATTATTTTGTAATAAGTACTCATACATAATACTTTTATTTTGCACCATCACAGCTTTACCCTTAAGGCCTGCTAAGCCGTTGGGTGCCACACCACCAATACGCGCAAACACAGAGTGATGAATAATAGCGTGAGGAGAGCTAAAGGAAAATATTTTACTACGCTCTTCAGAGGCGACGATACCTTGCAAAACATCAACTTGATTAGCTTTCAGTGCGCTCAACATGACGTCCCATTCACCTAAGCGGATATCAACGTTTATACCCATAACATCGGCTATAGCAAGCGTCATATCCACATTGTAGCCCGCGGGCTCACCATCTTTGTCGAGAAATTCATAGGGGGGAAAATTAGAATCACCCCCAACAATCACAACACGATTAGGCGATGACCAACTATCTGCATTAGCACTAAGTACTTGCAGAAAAAAAGCGAGGCAAAAAAACAAACGGTAACTTAGTGGCATAAATATGGTTGTAGTTAATTATTTTTAATTGATTTTTAAGAGGCATGCTTGAACTGAAATATTATTTAGCAAACTTTAATAATATCCAATCTAGATAGCGATGTGGCAAAATTCTCTTCAAAAAACCAAATACATAAGTCGGTACTGTTACAGCATAGCGGATTTTTGGTTTGTCCGATGTCAGCGCATGCTCTACCCTTTTTAATACTGATTCCGGCGATAACGTAAAAGGCACTGCTTTGCCTTTATGAATGAGTCTTTTAATCGTTTTTTCATAACTGTGTCGATGTGCACTAGCTTCCAAAATATTTTTATTGTTATAAATATGCTCTTCAAAAGCTTTGTGTGAGTTAGCTCGAAACTCAGTTGCAATTGGGCCGGGCTCAATCAGCGATACAAAAATATTAGTATTTTTTAACTCCATCCTCAGGGTATCAAACAAGCCCTCTAAGGCAAATTTAGAGGCGTTATAGGCACCTCTCATAGGCAAGGCAACAAGACCAAGTACCGAGCTGTTAATAATAATGCGACCATAACCTTGCTGTCGCATAACCGGCAGAATTAAATTGTTTAATTGATGCCATCCAAACACATTACACGAAAATTGAGCCTCAAGCACTGCACGCGTTAAGTCTTCAACCGCACCGGGCTGACCATAGGCACCATTATGGAAAACAGCGTAGAGCTCTCGATTAGTTTTTTGCATAAGCTCGTTAAAGGCGCTTTCGACACTTTGACTATCACTATAATCGAGAGCAATAGCTTCGAAGCCATCGTCAATCAATGCCTGAAGATCATTTTTCTTACGAGCAGTTGGGTAGACAATATAGCCTTTATCGCGCAAACCGTAGGCAACACAGCGCCCAATTCCCGTAGAACAACCCGTCACTAATACTGTTTTTTTCATTGAGGACACTACTCTCTAATAAGATAAACTGAGCTTTAAGCCACCAAGATTTACTCGAGCATATATCAAGAAAAAAATTTATGACACAACTGCGTTTATATCATTCAATCGATGTAGAGTGTATGTTTTTCTTACGGTATGCGGTGGGATCTATAGAGTACATTAGTTTGAATGCTCGAGAAAATGAGCTTCGACTTTGATACCCTACTTTATCGGCAATATTTTTAATGGGTAAGTCACTAGTCATTAATAATTGTGCAGCTCGGCGCAGGCGATGATTTGTTAAAAACTCATGGGGCGGTAAGCCAAACGCTCGAGTAAAGTGCTCTGTAAAAGAAGAGCGACTCATACAGGCTAATTCAGCCAACTCTTCAACATTATGTGATTTTTCTGGTGTATCTAGTATTATTCGTAGGGGGATTTCTAGGCGAGGATTATCGAGCAAAGTAAGCCAGGGAAAACGCCAATCTTTATGCTCATTTAGGCGACGCAATAATAAGATCAGGCACTGCTTCATCAGTGTACTAGCTAACGCAAGTGTGCCTAACTGTGGCTTACTAAGCTCAACTAGCATTGCCTCAAAGGCGCCACGAATATAAATAGAGTCGCGAAAAGATTCAATCAAGGGCTCAGCTAACAGGCTAAAAACATCAATACTATGGCCGTAAGTTACATGAACTCGCCCACAGGCAAGTATCACATCTGTAGCCCCTTCCCCAGACTTAAGTCAGCGCAAATCAGTGCTTGGCTGCAAGCATATTGAAGAAGTAGAAGTCTCAACTGTAGAGGATTGCAGCGACTGAATACGGTGCGAGACGCCTGAGGGCAATAAAATCATTTCATCTGACTGCAAGGGAATGACTTTTCCATCACCCGTCACCAACCGGCCTTTACCTACCAGCATATAATGAATTGTATTGTGATCGTCAGGTTCTATATCTAAATGATAGCCACAGCGTAGATCACATATTGCAAAAGGCTCGACACTAACCTCTAGGGAGCTGAGTAATTTATCTGAGATATCCATGCCACTATTATGCAAAAAAATAACAGATTTACTTTAAATTACGACATTAGAACACCAATTTTGGCGAGTTGGCATCAATGGTTACTGCATACTAATTCAACCACAACTAACTGGGATTTAACTATGTGCGACCATAACGCTGATAATCATTCGTCACGAAGAAAATTTTTAAAGACAAGTGCTACTGCTTTAACTGGTGCTGCCGTCGTTGCGGCAACGGGGATTACCGCGAATGCGAACGCAGATGTTAGTGTTTATGCAGCTCCCGCTAAGCAAGCATTACCCGCCTCTACAATGACACTAGACCTAAGCCTCACGGCTATTGTTATTATCGACCCACAGATCGATTTTTAAAGCCCTAAAGGTGTTACATGGGGCGTTGTAGGAGAAAGTGTTGCCGAGCACAATACGGTGGATAATATCGAGCGTTTATTTGAAATCGCTAAAGCAAAAAATATCACCACCGCAATATCACCACATTACTATTATCCTACCGATCACGGCTGGTATTTCGAAGGCGGTCTTGAAAAGCTCATGCATAAAATTGGTATGTTTGACCGCAAAGGTCCGCTAGATTTAGAAGGTTTTGAAAACTCTGATGCCGATTGGATGCCTCAATATAAAAAAAATATCAATGATGGCAAAACAATTGTTGTGTCTCCCCACAAAGTCTCCGGGCCTCAAACCAACGACTTAACATTGCAGTTACGTAAACGCGGTGTCGATCAAGTTGTTTTAGCGGGGATGTCTGCAAACTTATGCGTTGAAAGTCATTTTCGCGAGTTATAAGAACAGGGCTTTGAAGTCGCTGCAATGAGTGATGCAACTGCTGCGGCCAAAATCCCTGAAGGCGATGGTTATGCAGCGGCTATTGTTAACTTCCGCTTTATGGCCAATGCCGTTTGGAGTACCAAAGAGGCGCTTAAACAAATCGAAGCATCGGTATAACCGCTTAATCAAAAAAAGCCGAAGACATTTTCTTCGGCTTTTTTTAGTTTACTTACATTATTATTAACTCAAAAAAATATTACAAATATCTTAAAATTTTTCTGGTCTTAAAACACTAACTTCACTGGTGTAAATTACCATTGCATAGTCGTTATAATATTTCTCTTGTAAGTGCGCAGATATTGACTCGGCAACTGTATCACCACAAATCACTTCAATACGTATGTTGGCACTCGCATCCCAGCCGCCGCTGCGCAGTCCCTTACTACCTTTGCCGCGGACATCCATTATGGTGTGGCCTTTGGCACCCAAGCGCTCAATGTCTTTTATCAGCGATGCCTCTAAAACTGACTCGGTAATAATGGTTAATAATTTTTGCATAGATTTATTCATTGACTTTTTTTCGCTCCATCCGACCAACCAAAATTTGGCATTTAATTAAATATGCCATAGATATAAGTGCTCAAGTAATAATATAGTGGAATACCTATAACAATATTAAACGGGAAGGTAATGCCGAGTGATGCCGTTAATGACAATGTTGGGTTCGCCTCAGGTACTGAAATCCGCATAGCCGCTGGTACTGCAATATACGATGCGCTCGCCGCTAAGGTTGCAAGAATCGCTGTACCACCAACAGATAGATCTAACGCAAGGCCAACAAAAATACCGACGATTGAAAAGGCTAAAGGTGCGGCGATACCAAAACAAATTAGAAACACACCGTATTTTTTTAAACTACCTAAATGCGTTGATGTAATTAAGCCCATCTCTAGCAAAAATAGTGCAAGCACACCTTTGAACAAATCAACAAAAAGCGGTGCAATAGACTCAACGCCCTCTGGGCCGGAGATCCAACCAATCAGCAAGCCTCCGACTAATAAAATGACGCCCTTACCTAAAAAAACTTCATTCGCAATCTTGCCCCACTGAGTATCTTTGGTTAAACCTTTAGCGAGCATAATGCCTACTAGAATGGCCGGAATTTCTAGTAGCACAACAAATAGAGCGACATGTTCTTCATAGGGAATATTATTTGCGCCCATATAGGCAATCGCCACGGCAAAGGTACCGACACTCACCGAGCCATAATGCGCAGCAATAGATGCTGCATCGGCGCGCTGAAACTTACCGAGCGATAATAAGATAGGATATGCCGCCAGCGGCAACAAAAAGCCCATAAGTATAATCGCAGCACTTTGAGGCAGCAGAGTTGAGAAAGGTAGTTTCGAGAGCTCGACTCCGCCTTTTAAACCGATCGCAATCAATAGAACAAGCGTTATAAAATCGTATATTTGGCTAGGTAATCGCAGTGGCGAGCGCGCAATACCTGCAAGCACACCAAACAAGAAAAATAAAATGATTGGATCCATGATGACTCGTTAGCTTAAGTATTTATTATTAGATAACATTTTTAAAGAAGCGATATTAACGTTAATGCGCACTAAAAAACACCAAAATCGCCCGCTCCCAACACCCTATAAAAACAACTAGGCATACCATTAACAAAAAATAGTCTTCTAAATTTAGATAATTGTAGTTTTTTAGCTATAAATAAATATAGGTGCTTGTATTGTTCGCTTAAGTTGTCGCTGCCTATCAACAGGGAGAAGTTATACGTCAATTATTTTTAAAGGTAAAAAACATGCCACTGCAACGCAAATTTCTCAGCGTTATCTCTATCGTTATTGTTTTTTAAAATCTTGTGCTGGTAAAGCAGATGGTCGACAAGCCTCTAAACCATTAAATTATCGCCATTAATAATATTACAGAGCAAACCAATTTATTAGCCGTTAAAGCTGCCATTGAGACCGCGCGTGCCGGTGAACAAGTTCGCGACTTTGCGATTGTTGCCGATTAAGTGCGCTAGCTAGTAAGACACAAACATAGACTGAAGAAATTCACATGATGATCGAAAAATCACAAGCCTATCGTCGCAAAGCATCGACATTAATGCAAAGAAATAACGAGACCGCCTTTGCTAAGCTTGATAGCACTAAAACAGCTGGGGAGACTCTGCAAAAAACCTTGGTATCGGTCGCAAGAGTCAGTGAGCTTAATTGTAATAATATCGATATGGCCGATCAACAACGCACTATCCCTCAAAATATCAGTGATTATATCGAACAAATGCAAGCCATCGATAACGAAAATCAAGAACATGCCAATATCATTGTCGGCCGCTCTAAAGAGTTATCGTCGATAGTTGATCAAATACAGAAACAACTTAGTGTATATAAGGTCTAGTCGATAAGACCTAGTTTGATAAAAGCTATTGGATAAAAAGGCTATTAACTGCGCTCAAAACTCTTAATTTTAGGGGTTTTTAACAGACAAAAATGAAAAAGCCCCTAATAATAGGGGCTCTATATAATTTCTTTACACAAATAGTCTCAGGTAAACTCTAGAAAGGTATGTCGTCATCAAAACTATCCATACTGGGTGGAGCCGCTGGAGCTGGCTGCGGCGCTTTTGGTTTTTGTGGGGCATTACTCATGCCGCCACCCATACCACTGCCACCGGTTGGGGCGCCACCTGCATGAGAAGTATCTGCACTGTAACCTGGATCGCCACCCATGTTGCTATTATCACCTTGGCCTTGACGACCCCCTAACATTTGCAATTCACTAGCGACAACTTCTGTTGAGTAGCGATCAACCCCTGCCTGATCTTGCCACTTACGTGTTTGCAATTTACCTTCGACGTAAACTTGCGAGCCTTTTTTTAAATACTCACCGGCAATCTCTGCCAAGCGATTAAAGAATACAATTCGATGCCACTCAGTTTTATCGACAGGCTGTCCAGTTTGCTTATCTTTCCAACTCTCACTGGTAGCGATTGAAATATTTGCGACTGCGCCACCCGATGGCATATAGCGTATTTCTGGGTCTTGTCCTAAATTACCAACTAAAATGACTTTGTTAATTCCCCGAGACATGGGCTTCCTCTCTTTTAAATTTCTTTGTGTTGATTCTTTGATAATATACCGTGCATTTGCAGACAGATTATACTAACACATTATCGACATCCACCTTATTTTGCGCCGGTTTAGGCATGGTCATATTGCATGCAATTAGCCACCATGCAAATAATGCAGCAGCGCAGCAAAACATTAGACCGGCAATACCAAAACGATTAAATAACCACCCACCTAAAATACCACCTACAGCCGCCCCTAAAAACTGGCAGGTAGAGAACACACTTGAGCCCGCTCCACGGTGAGCATCGGCAACAGTTTTGCTCATTAATGATGGCAGCGTCGCCTCTAGATAATTAAAGCCAATAAAAAAACATAATATGCCCACTAAAATCAATACTGCGTTTGTCGTGGTCTGAATATCTGCCCACATCGATATAAAGGCTAGGCTTAGCAGCGCAAGCGCTGCTATCAACAGTAAGCTTAAAAATATGCGCTTAACCGCGTCCCTGCGTTCCCCCAAAATAATAAGGGGCACCATCAACACAAAAGAGATACCCATCACACCTAGATACACCCATGCATGCTTAGCGGGAGGAATATTAATCGTTTGCAAAAACAAGGGCAGTGCCACAAACAAAGACATCAGCACCGCATGCAACATGAAAATACCTAGGTTAAGCCTTAGTAAGTCGATATTAGCAGTCACCTGACGCAGGCCCTCTAACGATACTAGGCGATGCCGATTACTTTGATTTTCTGGAGGCACGATCCAAATCACAATCGCTATAGCAATAACCGATAGCGCAAGTGTCAACCAAAAAACCCAACGCACCCCCCCTGCAGCTGTCAGTAATGGGCCGACAACAAGCGATAGCGCAAAAGCTACGCCAATAGAGGCTCCTATGGTGGCCATGGCTTTAGTGCGCGTCTCATTTGATGTCATATCGCCGACCATTGCCATAATCACGCCCGCGATGGCACCTGCACCTTGAAGAGCGCGGCCAACGATTAGGCCTTGAATGGAATCGGCTGTGGCCGCGAGCACAGAACCTAGCGCAAAAATAATCAAACCAATAATAATTAAACGCTTGCGCCCAAAGCGATCCGATAAGATGCCAAAAGGTATTTGTAAGCAGGCTTGAGTTAATCCATAAATCCCTAGCGCAACGCCCAGTAAAAAAACATTGCTGTGCGTGTAATCAGCACCTGATAAAATTAATACGGGCAGCACCATAAACAATCCCAGCATTCTCACAATATAGAGAGCGGCAAGCGAGAGAACCGCACGGGTCTCGAAAGGTTTAACAGCTGACATTATTACTCATCAAATACATCGGAAAGAAAGAGCACGCATTCTAACAAGCCAATGGCCTGTTAAGGAATAGCCTCCGTAATAAACAGACGTTTTTTTCTTATTAACATTTCTACGTCCATAAAGAATGTTTAAACGTAAACTAAGGTTCATGCTTAGGAGCTAATGAATTATACTTACGCGTTTACTCCATCACCGAGTCATTTTTTGTGGATACTATTACCGTTCGGGGCGCTCGCACCCATAATCTTAAAAATATTGATATCGATATACCCCGTGACAAATTCATTGTCATCACGGGTTTATCGGGTTCAGGCAAGTCGTCGCTTGCATTTGATACACTCTACGCCGAAGGTCAGAGACGTTATGTAGAGTCGTTGTCCACTTACGCTCGTCAATTTTTATCGATGATGGAAAAGCCCGATGTCGACCACATTGAGGGCTTAAGTCCGGCAATCTCAATTGAACAAAAGTCGACCTCACATAACCCACGGTCGACAGTCGGCACCATTACCGAAATATATGATTACCTGCGCCTGCTTTATGCACGCGTGGGAGAAGCTCGATGCCCAACACACCACGTACCTCTATCAGCTCAAACTATTAGTGAGATTGTGGATAATATTTTGGAGTTTCCAGAAGGTACCAAGTTAATGCTGCTGGCACCGGTGATTCGAGACCGCAAAGGTGAACACGCACACATTTTTGAACAGCTACGTCGCGACGGCTTTGTCCGTGTTCGTGTCGATGGCATAGTCGTCGATCTCGACGAAGTACCGCCACTAGACAAAAAGAAAAAACATACTGTAGAGGCTGTTGTCGATCGCTTTAAAGTCCGTGACGACCTTCAATTACGTCTAGCGGAATCTATTGAGACAGGCGTTAATCTCTCTGGTGGACTTATCAACATCAGCTATATGGATGGTGAAAAAGATGACCAAATATTCTCTACGAAGCACGCATGCCCGGTGTGTGACTACTCACTCACCGAGCTAGAACCACGCCTGTTTTCTTTTAACAACCCCGCGGGAGCATGCCCAGCTTGCGATGGCTTAGGTGTTAAGCAGTATTTTGACGAGTCTAAAATTGCACAGTTCCCAGAATCGTCGCTTTCGGAAGGTGCCATTAGAGGCTGGGATAAGCGCAACATCTATTACTTTCATATGCTCGAATCACTTGCTCGGCATTTCAAATTTAAAACAGACACCCAGTGGAAGAAGCTTAAAGAAGAACATCAACAAGCTATTCTCTATGGCTCGGGTGATGATGAAATTAATTTTACCTACATTAATGACAAGGGCGACACCTATAAGCGTACGCATCGCTTTGAAGGCGTTATTCCCAATTTAGAGCGTCGCTATCGCGATACAGAATCACAGAGTGTACGCGAGGAATTAGCTAAACTTTTATCGACGCAAAATTGTCCAAGCTGTAAAGGTGCACGTCTTCGCGAAGAAGCTCGGAATGTTTTTATCGATGACAAAATACTCCCAGAGATCTGCGCTTTTCCTATCGGCGAAGCTTATACTTATTTCAGAGAACTTAAATTTAAAGGCTCAAAAGCACAAATTGCCGATAAAATTCTAAAAGAAATTGGCGATCGATTTCAATTTTTAAATGATGTCGGACTCAATTATCTAAGCCTCAATCGAAGTGCAGATACTCTTTCAGGTGGTGAGGCTCAACGTATTCGACTGGCGAGCCAAATAGGCGCTGGCTTAGTCGGCGTTATGTATATCCTCGATGAGCCGTCAATTGGCCTGCATCAGCGCGACAACGAACGCTTATTGAGAACTCTGATTCATTTACGCGATCTTGGCAATACCGTTATTGTCGTTGAGCACGATGAGGATGCTATTCGCTTGGCAGATCACGTGATTGATATAGGCCCAGGAGCCGGCGTTCATGGTGGCGAAGTTGTAGCACAGGGTAAGATAGAAGATATTAAAAAGTCAGAAGCTTCGCTAACAGGCCAATACTTATCGGGTAAAAAAGCAATTGCGATACCCAAGGTGCGCAATCCAGTCGATAAATCAAAACTAATTACACTGTCAGGAGCGACGGGTAATAATCTCCAACAGGCTAAACTAGTCATTCCCGTCGGCTTAATGACCTGTATTACCGGGGTGTCAGGTTCAGGCAAGTCTACCTTAATAAATGGAACGCTCTACCCAATTGTTGCAACAGAACTTAACGGTGCAACCACACTCAAACCAGCACCTTACAAAAGCATTACCGGACTTCAACATGTTGATAAGTGTGTCGATATAGACCAAAGCCCGATTGGACGTACGCCACGCTCTAACCCTGCCACCTATACAGGTATCTTTACGCCTATTCGAGAGCTATTTGCAGGTACTCAAGAAGCACGCTCTAGAGGCTATAAACCCGGTCGCTTTAGCTTTAATGTAAAAGGCGGTCGCTGCGAAGCCTGTCATGGCGATGGTGTTGTAAAAGTTGAAATGCATTTCTTGCCCGATGTTTATGTGAGTTGTGATGTTTGTCATAGCAAACGTTATAATCGTGAAACCCTAGAGGTCACTTATAAGGGCAAAAATATTTATCAAATATTAGATATGACTATCGAAGATTCCCGTGAATTTTTTGATGCGATACCGGCAATTTCTCGTAAATTGCAAACTCTGATGGATGTGGGCTTGTCTTATATTCGCTTAGGACAAGCGGCTAATACCTTATCTGGCGGTGAAGCCCAGCGTGTTAAATTATCGAAAGAACTATCTAAGCGTGATACAGGACAAACTATTTATATCTTAGATGAGCCCACCACAGGGCTACATTTTCACGATATACAACAGCTATTAAACGTTTTACATCGCCTGCGTGATCACGGTAATACTGTGGTCGTCATAGAACACAATCTAGATGTTATCAAAACAGCTGACTGGGTTATCGATTTAGGGCCCGAAGGCGGCAGTGGTGGCGGCCAAATAATCGCCGAGGGTACGCCCGAAGATGTGAGCCAAGTAAAAACTTCCTACACAGGCGTGTTCTTGAAAGCAATGCTTGCTAAAGCCAATAAAAAGTAATGTCAAAGCACGAATTATAGGCCAAAAAAAACCAGCAAGAGCTGGTTTTTTTTATTAACAATGGCAATTAAAAAGAGAAGTTTAGTAAAATAATATGAAAAAGAACCAGTAACGCAATCAATTAATTTTTATTTAATCTTCAACAACAACCGCTTCTTGAGTAGTATCAACATTACGATCAACTAACTCAACATAAGCCATTGGAGCTTTATCACCGGTACGATGACCACATTTAAGGATGCGTATATAACCACCTGGGCGCGTTTCGTAACGAGGACCCAAATCATTAAATAGCTTACCGACCGCTTCTTTAGAATTTAGACGACTATATGCTAGGCGACGATTAGCAACGCTATCTGTTTTAGCAAGAGTAATTAGCGGTTCAAAATGACGACGCAACTCTTTTGCTTTAGGAACGGTTGTTTTAATAAGCTCATGCTCTACAAGAGAGATACTCATATTTTTAAACATGGCTTTACGATGTGAACTGTTACGATTCAGTTGACGTCCGCTTTGACGATGACGCATGACTTTAACCCTTTTGTATTTCCTGCTTCACAGCAATATTTTTATAAGTGGCGAGCTCTTAAATAAAAGGATCGCCATAATACAGTTTAATTTTCTTTACTAGTCGTCGTTACGTAAACTAGCTGGTGGCCAGTTTTCTAAACGTAAACCAAGAGATAAACCACGAGATGCCAAAACATCTTTAATTTCAGTTAACGACTTCTTACCAAGATTAGGTGTCTTTAATAATTCAACTTCCGTACGCTGAACTAAATCACCAATATAGTATATGTTCTCAGCTTTGAGACAGTTTGCAGAGCGAACGGTTAGCTCAAGATCATCAACAGGTCTTAATAAAATAGGATCTATTTCAGCTTCTTTAGTTTCGGGCTCTGATGCTTTCTCATGCTTAAGATCGACAAACACGGCAAGTTGTTGCTGAAGTATAGTAGCAGATCTACGAATTGCTTCTTCAGGGTCAATAGTGCCATTTGTTTCTAGATCTAGTATTAACTTATCTAGGTCAGTGCGCTGCTCAACACGTGCGCTCTCTACAGAGTAGGCAAGACGCTTAACAGGACTGAACGAGGCGTCGAGTTGTAGACGACCAATAGAGCGCGTTTCTTCATCATCACTTCGACGAGCATCAGCTGGCTGATAACCGCGACCACGAGCAATGGTTAGCTGCATATTGATCGTTGCTTTACCGGTAATAGTGGCAATAACATGATCAGGGTTTTTAATTTCGACACCATGATCAACAAGAATATCACCTGCAGTAACTACGCCTGGGCCGGTCTTGCTTAAAGATACAGTTGCCTGAACCTTCTCTTCGTCGTTCATAACGACAGCAACACCTTTAAGGTTAAGAAGAATTTCAATAACATCTTCTTGAACACCTTCTATAGCACTATACTCGTGCTCAACGCCTTCAATTTCTGCTTCAATAATTGCACAACCGGGCATTGAAGAAAGCAAAATGCGTCTTAACGCATTGCCTAAAGTGTGCCCAAAACCTCGTTCAAGAGGCTCTAAAACTACTTTGGCGTGCGTAGGTGAATTTTCTGTTACATCTATATGACGTGGTGTTAAAAATTCATTAACGGCTTGCATAAACATACCTTTGTTAGGTTTATTTGAAAAGTTGAATCAAAATAAGAATGCTCTAAAAATAGAGCATTCAATTACTTAGAGTAAAGCTCAACAATCAAGTTTTCATTAATTTCCGCAGGCAAATCAGCTCGATCTGGAACGCGCTTAAACGTACCTTCAAGCTTAGTATTGTTAACTTCTACCCATTCAACTTCACGTTGTGCAGACAAATCCAATGCGCTTTTAATACGTAATTGAGCTTTTGCTTTTTCACGAATAGAAACAACATCGTTTTCTTTGACTTGATAAGACGGAATATTAACAGTACTGCCGTTAACTAAAATTGACTTATGTGAAACTAATTGACGAGATTCTGCACGAGTAGAACCAAAGCCCATACGATAAACAACGTTATCTAGACGCGACTCTAAAAGTTGCAATAAGTTTTCACCAGTTGCACCTTTTCGGCGTGCAGCTTCTTTATAATAGCCACGAAATTGTTTTTCAAGTACACCATACATACGACGGACTTTTTGTTTTTCACGAAGCTGGACACCGTAGTCAGATAAGCGACCGCGACGAACGCCGTGCATACCAGGAGCAGTATCAAGTTTACATTTTGAATCTAATGGACGAACGCCGCTTTTCAGATAAAGATCTGTACCTTCACGGCGTGCTAATTTACAAGTAGGTCCTAGATAACGAGCCATTTATATTCTCCTTATACCCTACGACGTTTTGGCGGACGGCAGCCATTATGTGGAATGGGCGTCACGTCTGTGATGTTTGAAATTTTGTAACCAACGTTGTTAAGTGCGCGAACAGCTGATTCACGACCAGGACCTGGGCCCTTTACTTCAACGTCGAGGTTTTTAAGACCGTAGTCTAGAGCAGCTTGTCCAGCACGCTCTGCAGCAACCTGTGCAGCGAAAGGCGTACTTTTACGAGAACCGCGAAAACCTGAACCTCCAGCTGTAGCCCAAGATAAAGCATTACCTTGACGATCAGTGATAGTTACAATTGTATTATTAAAAGAAGCATGAATATGGGCAACGCCATCAACTACTGTCTTTTTAATTTTTTTCTTTGTTGCTTGCTTACCTGGCTTAGCCATAGCAAATACCTAACCTTTAATTACTGTGAGTCGAGTCGATTAAGATATTACTTCTTAATCGGCTTACGAGGACCTTTACGTGTACGCGCATTAGTTTTAGTACGCTGACCTCGAAGAGGAAGACTGCGACGATGGCGAATACCACGGTAGCAACCTAAATCCATTAAACGTTTTATGTTCATCGAGACTTCACGACGCAAGTCACCTTCAACAGTAACTTTACCGACTTCGGCACGCAGTTCATCCATTTGACTTTCTGATAAGTCGCCCATTTTAGTAGCTTCGTCAATACCAGTAGCTGCTAGAATTTTCTCAGCAGTAGTACGACCAACTCCAAAGACGTAAGTCAAAGAAACAACGGCATGTTTATTATCGGGTATATTGACACCGGCGATACGAGCCATTCAATTTTTACTCCACAGTATATGTACACACACGTAGTGTGTTTATAATTCAGTGTTGACAGCGAGTTCAGCCACCAGCTACGTTACTTTTGCAGAGTCTAGCCCTACAAAAGGCGCGAAAGGATAGCGGTAAAAACACTTGAATGCAATAGTTTATTAATTTCTTAGTAAACGACAGTCAACACACCTTTTTGATTAACTATTGAATATAGCAAATCTATCAAGACGCCAAGATTAACCTTGACGTTGCTTGTGTCTGGGTTCCGCTTTACAAACTACACGAAGTACACCTTTACGACGTAACATTTTGCAATTGCGGCAGATTTTTTTTACAGAAGCACGAACTTTCATACAGACCTCATTATAGTGAACTTAAGCCAGAGATAGCCTCTTAGAGCCCACCACCATAACCTTTTAAATTTGATTTCTTCATTAACGACTCGTATTGACGAGACATTAAATGTGACTGCACTTGTGACATGAAATCCATAAGTACAACAACAATGATTAACAACGATGTGCCCCCTAGATAAAAGGGAATTCCCGTTGCAACGATAATGAACTGAGGCATTAAACAAACTGCTGTCATATAAAGTGAGCCAGCAACAGTTAAACGAGTAAGTACACTATCGATATATTTAGCAGATTGCTCACCGGGTCTAATACCTGGAATATAAGCACCTGATTTCTTTAAATTATCTGCAACTTCGCCAGGGTTATACATTAATGCCGTGTAAAAAAAGCAGAAAAATATTATTAACGCGGTGAATACAATTAAATTCAATGGTTGACCGGGCCCTAAAGACGCTGCAATAGTTTGCAATACCTCTGAACTACGACCATCACCAGAACCAATCCAAGTAGCAATAGACTGAGGAAACAACAGCAGACTACTTGCAAAAATAGCGGGTATAACACCAGCCATGTTTATTTTTAAAGGTAAGTGACTAGTTTGTGCCGCGTAGACCTTTTTACCCTGTTGGCGTTTGGCGTAATTAACAGTAATACGACGCTGTCCACGCTCAACCAATACAACAAACCAGACGATACCTAATAAAATTAGTATGATCGCTAGCAACAGCAGTATGTTTAAATCACCTTGCTGTGCACTTTCAAATGCTTGCCCGATCGCTCCTGGCAACCCGGCAATAATACCGGCACAAATAAGTATGGATATACCATTACCGATACCTTTTTCAGTAACTTGCTCACCAAGCCACATCATGAATACTGCACCAGTTACAAGTGATGTAATCATAACTAACGAGTCAATCAATTCACCGAGTGGACTTGCGCCTTCGTAAGCAAGGTTCAAACCACGAGACATAGCGGTCGCTTGAATAATTGCTAAAAGAATCGTTAAGTAACGAGTGTACTGACTTATCTTGCGTCTGCCCGCATCGCCTTCTTTCTTAAGCTGCTCGAGCGAAGGCGTCACTGCCGTCATTAACTGCATAATAATAGAGGCAGAGATATAAGGCATAATACCTAGTGCTAAAATACTCATACGCTCGAGCGCACCACCTGAAAACATATTGAACAAATCAATATAGGTGCCTTCGTTTTGCGTGAACAAATCCGCTACACGAGCTGGATCAATACCAGGTACCGGAATATGTGTTCCAATGCGATAAACAATAATCGCCAAGAAGAGAAAACGTAGACGAGCCCATAGTTCGCCTAATCCCTTTTGATTTCCTAGCGATCCACCTGGAGTTGCCATAAATTACTCTTCTATTTTACCACCAGCTGCCTCAATAGCAGCCTTAGCGCCTTTAGTAACTGCTAAACCTTTAACGGTAAGTGATTTCTTTAACTCACCCGATAAGAATATTTTAGCACGCTTAATATTTGCATTGATCAAGTTAGCCTTACGCAAAGCTTCTAGATCGACAACATCGCCTTCAATTGAATTCAGCTCTGAAAGACGAATCTCAGCTGTGACCATGCCTATACGAGATGTAAAACCATATTTGGGTAGACGCTTCTGTAAAGGCATTTGACCACCTTCAAAACCTACGCGGACTTTACCGCCAGAACGAGCCTTTAGGCCTTTGTGACCACGACCGGCTGTTTTACCATTACCGCTACCTATGCCACGACCAACACGTTTCTTGTCAGATTTATGACCAGGTGCTGGAGCTAAAGTATTAAGACGCATATTATTCTCCTTCAACCTTTAATAGATAATGAGCAGTGTTGATCATGCCGCGAGTAGAGGGTGTGTCCTCAACTTCAACTGTGTGACCGATCCTGCGGAGACCCAGGCCAGTAAGACAAGCTATGTGGTTTTTTAACCGACCTGTAGTACTTTTTATTTGGGTTACTTTTACTGTTTTTTTAGCCATTATAACTCTCATACTCTTAATCAAGAGGTGCCTTCAGATAGGCACAGAATCAAATCTTAATTATTAAGTAATAAATTTGATGAATAATTCGCAATACTCATCAATTAATTATTACCTAGTCTCTTATCTCTTCTACAGACTTACCGCGCTTTGCGGCAATCTGTTCGGGTGATTGCATAGCACTTAGTGCTTGAAACGTTGCACGAACAACGTTAACTGGGTTAGTTGACCCATAACACTTAGCTAAAACATTCTGTACACCCGCAAGTTCTAATACTGCACGCATCGCTCCACCTGCAATTACACCCGTACCTTCTGATGCTGGCTGCATGTAAACTTTAGACGCGCCATGACGACCTTTGGTAGGGTACTGAATAGTATCACCATTAAGCTCTACCTGAATCATATCGCGGCGAGCAGACTCCATTGCTTTTTGAATAGCAGCTGGCACTTCACGAGCCTTGCCACGACCAAAACCAACACGACCTTTACCATCACCAACAACGGTAAGAGCTGTGAAAGCAAAAATACGACCACCTTTAACTGTTTTAGCAACACGGTTAACTTGGACCAACTTCTCTTCGAAGCCTTCTGTGTTTGCTTCATCTTTTTTAACAAATGCCATCATTCAACCCTTAGAATTCTAGTCCGCCTGCGCGTGCTGCATCAGCTAACGCCTTAACACGACCGTGGTATTTAAAGCCGCTGCGATCAAAAGCAACACCAGTGACGCCAGCTGCTTTAGCACGCTCGGCAATTAATTTGCCAACCGCTGTTGCAGCTTCGATATTGCCAGTTGCACCGGCACGTAAATCTTTATCTAAAGTAGAAGCGCTTGCTAATACTCTATTACCGCCTGCAGCAATAATTTGCGCATAAATATGACGAGGTGAACGACTAACACATAAACGGTTAACACCCAACTCACTAATTTTAGCTCGGGCTCTACGAGCGCGACGGGTACGAGCCTGCTTTTTAGAATTCATAACTATCTCTACTAGATATTTTTATCACTAACTAACAATTAACTACTTAAAACTTATGCAAAAACAAAAGAATAAATAATTACTTTTTCTTGGCTTCTTTACGACGAACATTTTCGTCTGCATACCTAACACCTTTACCTTTATAAGGCTCAGGCGGACGGAACGCACGTATATCAGAAGCGACTTGACCCAACAATTGCTTATCAGAAGCTTTCAAAACAATTTCTGTTTGGGTTGGAGTTTCAGCCGTAACGCCTTCAGGTAATTCGTAGTTTACATCGTGAGAGAAACCTAGTATCAAATTAACTGAACTACCTACAGCTTTTGCACGATAACCAACACCATTAAGAATCAATTTACGCTCAAAACCTTGGGTTACACCAAAAACCATATTACTGATCAAGGCACGCGTGGTGCCAGCAAGAGCATTCGCATCTTTGCTTTTGTTTTTAGCTGCAAATGACAATATATTGTCAACTTGCTTCACTTCAACAGCTTCACTGACATTCATTGCTAAAGTCCCTTTAGAACCTTTAACAGAAATTTCTTGGCCGTTAATTATAATTTCTACACCAGCAGGTAATTCTACTGGGTTATTTGCAATACGTGACATAATCTATCTCTATCTTAAACAAAGCTTTTGTTTAAAAATTCAATTAAAATACGGTACAAAGTACTTCGCCGCCAACACCCGCTTCGCGAGCTGATCTCTCAGTCATAACACCTTGACTAGTAGAGATAATCGCAACACCTAAACCACCGCGGACAGAGGGAAAACCATCTTTCGCTGAATAATTTCTTAGGCCTGGGCGACTAATTCTGTTTATCTCGGTAATAACTGGCTTACCTTCGTAATATTTTAACTGAACGGTTAATTTTGTTTTAACTTCAGCATCAACACTAAAACCATTAATATAGCCTTCAGATTCTAAAACTTTGGCAACACTAACTTTTAACTTGGAAGAAGGCATAACAGCTTCTGTTTTACCAACTAATTGTGCATTTCTAATGCGAGTCAGCATATCTGACAACGGGTCTTGCATACTCATGAATTTTGCTCCTGTCTCTACCAATTCTTAAACAAGCTTACCAGCTAGCTTTAACCAGACCCGGTACGTCACCACGCATTGCGGCTTCACGTAACTTGTTTCGGCATAGACCAAATTTACGGTAGACCCCATGAGGACGACCAGTTAATACACAACGACGACGCTGTCTTGATGGGCTAGCATCACGAGGAAGCTTTTGTAAACTAATCTGAGCCTCCCAAACATCTTCATCGCTCGCGGTTGTACTTGCAATAACTTCTTTAAGTGTTGCACGCTTTGCAGCATATTTTTTCACAGTCTGTGTGCGTTTAAGCTCACGTGCGATCATCGATTTCTTTGCCATAACTCTAACTTATCCTTTAAAGGGGAAATTAAAGGCTTTAAGCAGTGCTCTGCCTTCATCATCATTGCGTGCGCTTGTAGTAATACAAATATCTAAGCCACGCAACTTATCAATTTTATCGTACTCAATCTCAGGAAAGATAATCTGCTCAGTGACGCCCATAGAGAAGTTACCACGACCATCAAATTGCTTGGGACTAATGCCTCGAAAGTCACGAATACGAGGAATAGCAATTGACACTAACCGCTCTATAAATTCGTACATTCTTTCGCGACGCAAAGTCACTTTACAACCAATCGGCCAATCCTCGCGAACTTTAAAACCCGCTATAGATTTGCGTGCATTAGTCACGACAACTTTTTGACCTGATATTTTTTCTAAATCACGGACCGCGCTCTCTAATGCTTTTTTATCAGCAATCGCTTCACCAACACCCATATTAAGAGTGACTTTGGTAATGCGAGGCACTTCCATTATATTATCGAGATTCAACTCTTCTTTGAGCTTTAACGCAATCTCTTCGTTATAAAGTTTTTTCAAACTAGCCATTTCTATTTACCGTTACCTACACCAGCTTTCACTGGTAAAAAATAAATTAAGCTTTCAATTATCAGCGTAAAATCTTCAGCTAGAAAATCTTAAACAAAGATTAAAAAGCTACGCCATTTGATTTAAAAATGCGCTCTTTTTTGCCATCTTCCAAAACTTTAAAACCAACACGATCAGCTTTATCCGTTTCAGAGTTATAAATAGCAACATTCGATACTTGAATAGGAGCTTCTTTTTCAATTATGCCACCAGGTACACCTGCTTGAGGGTTAGGCTTTTGGTGCTTTTTGATCATTTGAACGCCAGCGACGATCAAACGATTATCTTGCATTACCTTAACAACCTTGCCGCGCTTACCCTTGTCACGACCAGCGATTACTATCACCTCGTCATCACATTTAATCTTTTGCATCGCCTTATCCTCTACCCTTAACTCAGAATTATAAAACTTCAGGAGCCAAAGAAATAATTTTCATAAATTTTTCGCCGCGTAATTCACGAGTTACAGGTCCAAAAATACGAGTACCTATTGGCGCATCCTGTGCGTTTAAAATTACAGCCGCATTATCATCAAACTTAATGAGTGAGCCATCTGGACGACGTACACCTTTTCTAGTTCTAACAACTACTGCGTTGACAACCTGGCCTTTCTTAACTTTACCGCGAGGAATTGCTTCCTT
This sequence comes from Cellvibrionaceae bacterium, assembly GCA_047633635.1. Taxonomy (GTDB): domain Bacteria; phylum Pseudomonadota; class Gammaproteobacteria; order Pseudomonadales; family Cellvibrionaceae; genus CANLBN01. The sequence continues at coordinate 40,137 of JBLIFG010000013.1, forward strand.
CACCGTAACCTTAATTACATCGCCAATCCTAGCGTAACGGCGATGAGAACCACCAAGCACTTTAATACACATTACCCGACGAGCACCGCTGTTATCAGCAACTTCTAGGTAGCTTTGTGTTTGAATCATTGTTCGTCTCCGAAACTATTACTGCAATTTAAATTGCTATCAATCATAGCCACGCGTCTATATCTGCGTTGCACGCTCTTCAATATTTACCAACGCCCATGATTTCGATTTAGAAAGCGGACGTGATTCTGCAATAGTGACGACGTCGCCAATGTTACAGGTGTTTTCTTCATCATGAGCCTTAAGCTTTGATGACTTACTTAAATACTTACCATAAAGAGGGTGTTTAACACGACGCTCAATTAGTACAGTAATGGTTTTATCCATTTTATCGCTAACAACTTTACCCATTAAGGTACGCGCTGTATTTTTTACTTTTTCCACTTGCTGACCCATGGTTTAGTTACCTGCCTTTTGATTCAGGATCGTTTTAATCCGTGCAACATTACGACGAGCTATTTTAAACAAATGTGTCTGTATCTGCTGACCAGAGCTAGCTTGCATACGCAGCTTAAACTGGTCTTCAAGGTTGACAAGCATCTCTGTTTTCAATTCTTCAACAGATTTTTCACGTAATTCTGAGGCATTCATCACATCACCGAACGTTTAACGAAAGTTGTATTAATAGGTAACTTAGAAGCCGCAAGAGCAAAAGCCTCACGTGCTATTTCTTCGGTCACCCCTTCCATTTCATAAAGAACTTTACCAGGCTGAATCTGGGCAACCCAGTACTCAACATTACCCTTACCTTTACCCTGGCGAACCTCTAAAGGCTTGCTGGTAATCGGCTTGTCAGGAAAGACTCTAATCCAAATTTTACCGCCACGCTTTATATGACGAGTCATTGCTCGTCGCGCTGCTTCAATTTGACGTGCCGTTAAACGACCGCGTCCAACTGCTTTTAAACCGAATTCGCCAAAACTAACCTTTGAACCTCGGTTAGCGAGGCCGCGATTGCGACCCTTCATCATTTTGCGAAACTTTGTACGCTTTGGCTGCATCATAATGCGTACCCCTTACTTAGCTCTTGAGCTTTTCTTTTTTGGCGTCGGCTCAGCTTCAACAGCATCACCGATAACTTCGCCTTTAAAAATCCAGACTTTAACGCCTAGAATCCCGTAAGTCGTTAACGCTTCTGACGTTGAATAATCAATGTCAGCACGAAGTGTATGTAGAGGAACTCGTCCCTCGCGATACCACTCTGTTCGCGCAATTTCTGCTCCGCCGAGACGACCACCAACCTGAATCCGGATACCTTGAGCACCTTGACGCATAGCATTTTGAACGGCTCTTTTCATTGCACGTCTAAACATTACTCGTCGCTCTAGCTGGCTAGTTACACTATCTGCAACTAACTTAGCATCTAAATCAGGCTTGCGTATTTCTTCGATATTGATGTGAACTGGCACACCCATACGCTTAGCTATTTGTGCACGCAGCTTTTCAACATCTTCTCCGCGCTTACCAATCACGATGCCTGGACGGGCGGTGTGAATAGTAACCTTGGCAGTATTAGCTGGTCGCTCTATATCAATACGACTAACCGATGCTTTTGATAGCTGCTTATGAATGTATTCGCGGACATCAAGATCCGCATGTAATTTTTCAGCGTATTTATCGCTGCCCGCATACCATATCGAGGTATGTTTTTTAACAATACCCAAACGAATACCGGTGGGATGAACTTTTTGACCCATAACGTCCGCTCTCGCTCTATTTATTGTCGTCGGCGACTTTAACTGTAATGTGACACGAACGCTTTAAAATACGATCGGCACGACCTTTTGCACGTGCCCGTATACGCTTCATTGTCACGCCTTCATCAACAAAGATGGTCGACACTCGCAATTCGTCAACATCGGCACCCTCGTTTTGTTCCGCGTTGGCAATTGCACTCTCCAACACTTTTTTAATAATGACTGCTGCTTTTTTATTACTAAACGTCAGTAAATCTAAAGCCACTTCAACATGCTTGCCGCGAATTTGATCCGCAACGAGTCTAGCTTTCTGTGCTGACAAGCGCGCGCCACTTAATTTTGCTGCTACTTCCATCGTCAACCCGCCTTATCTAACCTTTTTGTCAGCCACATGGCCTTTATAAGTGCGCGTACCCGCGAACTCACCTAGCTTGTGACCAACCATTTCTTCATTTACCAACACTGGTACATGCTGACGACCATTATGAACAGCTATAGTCAGACCGACCATTTGCGGCATAATCATTGAACGACGCGACCAAGTCTTAATGGGGCGGCGATCATTTTTTTCGACGGCTACTTCAATTTTCTTCAGTAAATGAAGATCAATGAAAGGACCTTTTTTCAGTGAACGTGGCACTGTTGTCACCTCTTAATCAGTTAATATGGCTTAAGCCATTCAAACTCACGACGCAAATAATTTAATTACTTTTTATTGCGACGACGAACAATCATGTTATCTGTACGCTTATTACTACGCGTCTTATAACCCTTAGTTGGTGTGCCCCATGGGCTCACCGGATGACGACCGCCAGAAGTACGACCTTCACCACCACCATGCGGGTGATCGACTGGGTTCATCGCAACACCGCGAACCGTTGGCCTCTTACCGCGCCATCTTGATGCACCAGCTTTACCTAGTGAACGCAGACTGTGCTCAGAGTTAGAAACCTCACCTAAGGTCGCACGACACTCAGTCAATACACGTCTCATCTCACCACTTCTTAGGCGCAATGTTGCATAGGCACCTTCGCGGGCTACTAGTTGAGCAGAGGTTCCTGCAGAGCGCGCTAACTGAGCACCCTTACCTGGCTTCAACTCGACACAGTGTATTGTGCTACCAACCGGAATATTACGAATTGGCAAAGTGTTGCCTGGTTTAATGCTACAAGCATTTCCAGATTCGACCATATCACCAGCTTTAATACCCTTTGGCGCAATAATATAACGGCGTTCGCCATCTGCATAACAGACAAGTGCAATATTTGCCGTTCTATTTGGATCGTACTCTAAACGCTCAACTGTCGCCGGAATACCATCTTTATTGCGCTTAAAGTCAATTAAGCGGTAGTGTTGCTTATGACCACCACCAATGTGACGAGTGGTGATACGACCATTGTTGTTTCGACCGCCAGACTTAGATTGTTTCTCTAGCAACGGTGCATAAGGTGCACCCTTATGCAAGCCTTCGCTTACGATACTAACAACAAATCGACGACCCGCTGACGTTGGCTTACGCTTTAATACTGCCATTTCTTAAGCCCCCATCGCAAAATCAATATCGTGACCATCAGCTAACTTGACGTAAGCCTTTTTCCAGTCACTTCTTTTACCAAGACCATAGCGTGTTTGCTTAGTCTTACCTTTCATCACTAGCGTGCGAACATCATCAACTTTGACATCAAACATCTTTTCAACCGCAGCCCTAATTTCTGGCTTAGTCGCAGTCTTTACTACCTTAAAGACAACTTGATTTGAAGCTTCAGCTGAACCCACTGCTTTTTCAGAGACAACAGGCGCTAACAATATTTTTAATAGGCGCTCCTGATTCACGACAACATCTCCTCAATTTTCTTAAGTGCTGCCACAGTGACAATCACTTTATCAAAACCAACCAGACTAACTGGGTCGATAGCTTCTGCATCGATAACATCAATTTTGTGAAGGTTGCGAGATGCGAGATATAAGTTCTCTGACAACTCTTCAGTAACAATTAATGCATCAGTAATATCGTACTGAGCCAGCAATTTGACCAAATCTTTCGTTTTTGGTGCCGACAACTCAATATCTTCCAGAACTACAAAACGCTCCTGGCGAGCTAACTCAGAGACAATGCACTGCATGGCAGCACGATACATCTTCTTGTTAACTTTCTGCTCAAAATTACGTGGCTGAGCCGCAAATGTTACACCACCGCTACGCCAAATTGGGCTGCTTGCGGTACCTGCACGAGCACGACCACTACCCTTCTGAGCCCAAGGCTTTTTACCACCGCCAGCAACTGCCGCGCGATTTTTTTGTGCTTTTGTACCCTGACGAGCCGCAGCTTGATAAGCAACAACAACCTGATGCACTAGATCTTGGTTATACTCTCGGCCAAAGGCTGAATCAGCTAAGCCGATCGCACCGTTTGCGCCACTTGGCGTTGTAATATTTAATTCCATTATTGACCTCCCAACTTCACGGCGGGACGAACTATAACGTCACCACCAGGGGCACCTGGAACCGCACCTTTTACTAATAATAAATTACGCTCTGTATCGACACGAACGACTTCTAAATTCTGAATGGTTACCTGCTCAGCACCCATGTGGCCTGCCATCTTCTTGCCTTTAAATACACGACCAGGAGTTTGACACATACCGATAGAACCAGGAGCACGATGCGATAGAGAGTTACCATGCGTTGCGTCTTGCATCGCAAAGTTCCAACGCTTAATAACGCCAGCGAAACCCTTACCTTTAGAAATACCAGTTACATCAATTTTTTGACCGACTTCAAACGAGGCTACAGTTAAGACACCACCAACTTCTAGCGATGGATCTTGCTGCTTGCCCGCTTTAGCGCGAAGCTCCCACAAACCTCTACCTGCCTCAGCATTAGCCTTAGCGTAGTGACCTGCAGCCGCTTTGTTTACGCGAGAAGCCCGACGAGAACCTACAGTTACCTGAACAGCTTGATAACCATCAGTTTCGAGAGTTTTAACTTGGGTGATACGATTTGGTTCAACCTCAACCACCGTTACCGGGATTGAAGCACCATCGTCTGCGAATATACGCGTCATGCCGCACTTGCGACCGACAATACCTATTGTCATCTTCTAACCTCATTAGTGTACGGGGCTTATCACCCCAAGACCGCTTTTGAAAAAGCAGAAATAGGACCCGCTATGGCCGCCCATTTCAGAGCGTTACACAAGGACCATCAAACAATCCTAAGTGAGCTTGTAATTTTTAGTGTTACCTAAAATAAACCCACAAGCTTTTCCCTAACTAGGGAGCCGTAGAACGGGAACTAACCTAGAGAAATCTGAACCTCAACACCTGCCGCTAGATCTAGCTTCATAAGTGCATCAACAGTTTTCTCAGTTGGCTCCACAATGTCTAACAAGCGCTTGTGGGTACGAATCTCATACTGATCACGTGCATCTTTATTTACATGCGGCGAGACAAGAATGGTAAATCTTTCTTTTCGAGTTGGCAACGGAATCGGTCCGCGAACTTGTGCGCCGGTGCGGCGAACAGTCTCGACTATTTCATGTGTAGATGCGTCAATCAGCTTATGATCAAATGCTTTTAGTCGTATACGAATGCGCTGATTCTGCATCTCTGCCAAACTCCAAAATCTTAAAGAACGATTGCAATCGGAAGACTTTAACGTCTGCCCCTGCAAATTTGAGGCGCAATTATATGGATGTGATCATGTGTCGTCAACCCTAATAAACACTTATTTTGAATATATATGCATAGAGGCTAAAATCATCTTTTATGGTGATAACAAATAGTGATTTATTATACACTTGCTGCTCTATCGTCCTATTACTCTTGCTATAGCTTATTAGTTACGCTTATCTCTGCCTTCTTATAGATATCCTGCCGAGCTTATAACATTACAGAATCTAACATTAACCAAGCTAGCGCCAGTCCAAGCAATAAGGGTAACACTGATACATGTTCATCCATTAACTATATTCAACTATTCCTAGTTATGGACATTAACCAATAACTGTAAACATCATTAAAACAAACTTGAGAGCACTATGGATACACCTGAGAAAACATTAGGAACATTGACAACTCGCGTTATGGCAATGCACGGCAATACCAATCCATCGGGCGATATCTTTGGTGGCTGGGTGTTATCTCAAATGGATATCGCTGCAGGCATCTGCGCCGGCCAGCGCGCGCAAAGCCGCGTCGTCACGGTCTCCCTTGAAAGCATGAGCTTTATCCGCCCCGTTAAGGTTGGCGATATCCTAGGCGTCTATACGCGCGTCATACACATCGGCAATACTTCCATGACAATAAACGTTGAAGCCTGGGTTAGACGCGACCGAATAGGTAATCGAGAAAAAGTCACCGAGGGTAATTTTAAGTTTGTTGCACTTGACGACGACGGCAAGCCTAAAGCTATTCCGCCTGAATCAGAACTACCATCTTATGTACTCGAAAAAAATATGACGCAGGAGCCTACCCGATAGCTTATGAATATTGTCATCTACGAACCTGAAAACCAAGCCCGTGCATGGATCGAGGAACTTCATCACGGCCTTCCCACTGCATCTATTAATTATTACTCCGATCACTTCATGCAAAAGGCCGACTATTTTATTTGCAACAACCCCGATGCCCTTCAATTAAAAAGTGCCTTCAATATAAAAGCCGTGTTTCTACTCTCGGCAGGCTTTGATTATTACTGCGCCCTTAAAAGTATACATGAGTGTCATTTATTAAATGACGTACCCTGCTATCGACTGGAAGATGCTGGCATGAGCGAGCAGATGACGGACTACGCCACCTACGCTACACTTAAGTTTTTTAGGCGTTTCGACCAATATGACAAACATAAATCTTGGACACCATTAACCCCTTATTCAAAAGCCGATTTTAATGTTGGGGTTTTGGGCGCAGGCGAACTTGGACGCAAGGTGGCACTGCGCTTAAATGCTCTTGGGTTTAAAGTCAACACATGGAATCGATCGACAAAGCCCCTAACCAATGTCACCCAATTTATTGGTGACAGCGAGCTTGATAGCTTTATCAATAACACCCATCTACTCATTAATTTATTGCCGCTAAATTCCCAAACCACAGGTATTTTAGATAAAGCTCTTTTTCAGAAACTCGCCAAACCATCTTACCTTGTTAATTTAGCGCGCGGCGGGCATGTTCTCGAAAATGATTTAGTCGAAGCGCTTTCGCTAGGAATTTTAAGCGGCGCACAAATAGATGTCACTCATACAGAACCACTAGCCAGTAACAGCCCTTTATTCTCGCAACCCAACTGCTTTATTACACCCCATGTCGCCGCACAAACACTTTTAAAACAAAGCTGTGAGCAAATATGCGAAAAAATTAATCGGCTAGAACTCAACAAGAAGGTTACCGGTAAAATAGACTGGACCGATTAGCTGCCCTTAAGCCGCATCATTATTTAGAGCCCGCAAAGATACAAATGAATACTGTAAATTGAGGCATAAAAAAAGCCCCGACTATCCAAGGAATAGGCGGGGCTTTTTAGAAAATACAACGTAGTTATTTAGCGGCTTTACGCTCTTTTTCTTTAGCAATAACGTCTTCGGATACCTGATTAGGACAAGGCATGTAGTGTGAGAACTGCATAGAGAACTGACCACGACCTGATGTCATTGTGCGCAGAGTACCAATATAACCAAACATTTCTGAAAGCGGTACATTAGCTTTAACGCGAACACCGGTTACTCCTGCCTCTTGGTCTTTGATCATACCGCGTCGACGGTTAAGGTCACCAATCACATCACCAACATGGTCATCGGGAGTGAAAACATCGACAATCATAATTGGCTCAATTAACTGCGGGCCGGCTTTTGGAATTGATTGACGGAATGCGCCTTTTGCAGCGATTTCGAAGGCAATTGCCGATGAGTCAACCGCGTGATAAGAACCATCAAATAATTCGACCTCAACATCAAGTACCGGGAAGCCAGCAAGAACACCCTCACCCATCATGCCTTTAAAACCCTTCTCGATCGCGGGGAAGAATTCTTTAGGAACGTTACCACCAACAACCACTGACTTGAATGTAAAACCAGTACCTGGCTCACCGGGCTTAATACGATAATCAATTTTACCAAACTGGCCCGATCCACCCGACTGCTTCTTGTGAGTATAGCTGTCTTCAATTGCCTGAGTAATGGTCTCGCGGTAAGCAACCTGAGGCTGACCGACTAATAAATCGACGCCATAGGTACGCTTAAGAATATCAACTTTAATATCGAGGTGAAGCTCACCCATTCCCTTAAGAATGGTCTCACCTGAATCCTCGTCAGTCTCAACTCGGAAGGATGGATCCTCTGCAACCATCTTACCGATAGCAACACCCATTTTTTCTGAGCCACCTTTATCTTTTGGCGAAACTGCAATTGATATTACGGGCTCGGGGAAAACCATCGCTTCGAGTGTACAAGGATACTTTGGATCACAAAGCGTGTGACCTGTTTGAACATTTTTCATACCGACAATCGCAATAATGTCGCCTGCCTGGGCACTACTCAACTCGTTGCGCTCGTCGGCTTGCATCTCAACCATACGACCAACACGCTCAGTCTTACCCGTAAACGAGTTAAGAATGCTATCACCTTTCTTCAAACGACCAGAATAGATTCGAACGAACGTTAACGCACCAAATCTGTCATCCATAATTTTAAACGCTAAGGCACGCAAAGGCTCATCTGCAGAAACTGTTGCATATTCGCCAGTCTCGGCACCGTCTTCATCGGTGAGGGGCTGAGGCTTAACATCTTGGGGAGCAGGTAGATAATCTACAACGGCATCAAGAATGTTTTGCACACCTTTGTTTTTAAACGCCGAGCCACAATACGTTGGAAAGAATACTAGGTCGCGTGTACCTTTGCGAATACAAGCTTTGATTTCTTCAACAGACGCTTCTTCACCTTCCATGTATGCCATTAGCAAGTCATCGTCTTGCTCGAGCGCCGTCTCGACCAACATTTCACGGTATTCTTCAACTTTTTCTACCATATCGGCAGGTACGTCTTTAATTTCATAATTTTCTGGCAAACCGGTGTCGTCCCACACATAAGCTTTACGCTCGAGCACATCGACTACGCCGACAAAATTTTCTTCGACACCAATTGGTAATGTCATAATTAATGGATGCGCACCCAATACCTTCTTAATTTGATCACATACACGGTAGAAATCAGCACCCATACGATCTAGCTTGTTCACAAAGATGATACGTGCAACCTCTGACTCATTCGCATAGCGCCAGTTTGTCTCTGACTGCGGCTCAACACCACCTGAGCCACAAAAAACACCGACGCCACCATCTAACACTTTCAACGAGCGATAAACTTCAACCGTGAAATCAACGTGACCAGGAGTATCGATAACATTAAAACGGTGATCTTTCCAGAAGCAACTGACAGCTGCAGACTGAATGGTAATACCGCGCTCAGCCTCTTGTTCCATGAAGTCAGTCGTTGACTCACCATCATGAACCTCACCGGTTTTATGAATCTTACCGGTTAGCTTAAGAATACGTTCAGTTGTCGTTGTTTTACCTGCGTCAACGTGGGCGAAAATTCCGATATTTCTGTAAAGGGATAGATCAGTCATGTAATTACTCGTTCGTTCACTGTTTATGTAGGTAGTAGCATTATTTAAAGCTACATGTAACAAATTTTGCGCGCGAGTATACAGGAACTCGTGGCTTTTGTTGATAATTAATTCAGACTTTCTTGGCATATTTGTCCTGTAAAACGACAAACACTTACTCTCATTAAAAATTCAGCCAATTCTTACACAATAGCATAACTGGCAGGCGCGACAAAAAGTAAAAAAGCCGAGCTGCTTAGCAGGCCGGCTTTGTATGCAATAAATTATTGTAGCGTATATAAAATTTTACTCGACGATTTTCGCAACAACACCAGCACCAACCGTGCGACCACCTTCACGAATCGCAAAACGTAGACCGTCTTCCATCGCAATAGGGTGAATCAAGGTGACAACCATCTGTACGTTATCACC
>JBLIFG010000014.1:0-49170 GCA_047633635.1 Cellvibrionaceae bacterium
ACTGAGTCCGCCAATTACGTCCTGCCCGTTGGGCTGTATGCGGTTAAATTAATTAACGGAATCTATGCATGTAGAGCTGAGGGCAGAGTGCTGACGGACGGGGGTTCAATTCCCCCCGCCTCCACCAATAATGAAACCCCGCTATCGAAAGATGGCGGGGTTTTTTATTGGCCGAAGTTTGGCAATTGTACTTTAATCGTTATTTAAATAGTTAGATCCACCAATCGTTGGGCGTGTTTTGATCGGTGAGTGGCCTAAAGGAAACAGTTAAAAAATGCTTTTGAATAGTTCTCTCCACCTTTAAATCAATCCGATAATTAAGTCTAAGAATAAAAACGCGAAGATAATTAAGTTTATTTATTGTCAGTTACCGCTAAATAATAATAATCGACAAGTATGTGATCACATACTATGAGTCAGCAATATATTCAGCTCTTTCGGGAAGTAAGAGGAATAAATAATAAAAATTAGACACTTTGAAGCCTAAAAGCGACGAAACTAGGTTAGAAATCGACTCTGAATCGATTACTTTTGCTTCTGCTACTTGCTAGAGTTTGTGATCAGGGGTATTGTCTGTGATGCAAAAATTGGTTTTAAAAATAATATACGCAATTTCAACGGCAAGTAGATTAAAAAATCATTAATTTTATATAAGTTTTAAATCAATGGGGCATGTCACTGGAGGCCGCTTAGGCTTAACGTTTCAGCTCAATTTTCCTAGGTTTCAATGCCTAAATAAGATGATAGCTTTTACTTTGAGTTCTAGCTTTAGGTTGAATTCGAAGCTTAACCTCCCTAAGGTAGACGGCTATTCATATAAGGAGCGCCAAATGAGTTCGAATAAGGACAAGTACAGTATCGAAAACACTGACTATACTGTCGGTCAAGATAACGTAGAAAAATGGGGTTTTGATGTTCACAACCCGGTCTTCGCCATCAGTGCGGGCCTTATTGTTATTTTCTTAGTTGCAACGCTACTCAGCGATTCAGCAACTGCCAAAGCCTTACTCGACGGCTTAAAATGGGACATTATTGGACTATTCGATTGGGCCTTTATGTGGTCTGCAAATTTCTTTGTTGTTTTCTGCCTAGTCTTGGCTATATCGCCTTGGGGAAAAATTCGCCTTGGGGGTGACACCGCCAAAGCTGAACACTCGACTTTATCATGGCTAGCCATGCTATTCTCGGCAGGTATGGGCATCGGCTTGATGTTCTGGGGCGTTGCAGAACCGGCGGCTTATTTCACTGGTTGGTATGAAACTCCTCTAGCTGTTGAAGCTTTAACCCCTGCAGCAGCTGACTTAGCACTGGGGGCCACCATGTACCACTGGGGCCTACATCCATGGGCTATTTATGGTGTGGTTGCCTTGTCGCTGGCATTTTTTACTTACAACAAAGGGCTACCACTAACAATCCGCTCTGTGTTCTATCCTCTTCTGGGTGATCGCGTTTGGGGTTGGCCGGGCCATATTATCGATATCGTCGCGGTATTAGCGACGCTCTTCGGTTTGGCAACATCGCTCGGTCTTGGTGCTACGCAGGCAGCTGCAGGTATCAGTCATGTGTTTGACGTCAGTGGCGGCACCGGTCTTCAGATCGTCGTTATTATCGGCGTGACGCTGCTGGCCATTGTGTCGGTCGTCCGGGGTCTAGAAGGCGGCGTTAAGTTGTTATCTGGCGTCAATATGATTATCGCTTTTTTCCTCTTAGCGTTTGTTGCAATGCTCACTCTTGCTGTATCTATGGGCACCATTCCACAAACTATTGGCGCGTATGTCACTAACATCATTCCATTATCGAATCCGCATGGTCGACCTGACGAAGCTTGGTTTCAAGGCTGGACGGTTTTCTATTGGGCGTGGTGGATGTCTTGGTCACCATTCGTTGGTATGTTTATCGCTCGCATTTCTAAAGGCCGCACGGTTCGAGAATTCGTAACTGCTGTGTTGTTAGTGCCGACTGCCGTAACTATCGTTTGGATGTCTGTCTACGGCGGCATTGCTATCGATCAGATTCAAAACGGCGTAGGTGCTTTAGGTGGAACTGGTTTTACCTCGGTGCCATTGGCCATGTTCGAAATGTTTGATGAGTTGGCCTTAGGACCTATTCTCTCCTTCGTTGCTATTGTGTTGATTCTAGTGTTCTTTATTACCTCTTCAGACTCCGGCTCGCTGGTAATTGACAGCATCACCGCTGGCGGTAAAATAGATGCACCTGTGCCTCAGCGTATCTTCTGGGCATCAATCGAAGGTGCTATTGCGATAGCCTTGTTGTGGATTGGTGGAACCGAAGCCATCGAAGCACTGCAAGCAGGTGCCATTTCAACAGGCTTGCCATTCATGTTTATTCTGTTGCTGATGTGTGTGTGTCTGTTGATGGGTATGCGCACTGAAGTTAACACGAAGTTACCTGAAAGTGATCAAAAAGCAACCTCAAAGTGATCGCGAAGTAACTATTTAAATATCTAGTTAAGCGCCCAATTAAAGGGCGCTTTTTTTTGCCTATTAAATAGCGAAGCTAATACCAGAGTTTGCGCACAGGCGTTTGGGCTAAGCCTTGTTTGACGATTTGCGCCTGCAACAGCTCTGCGGTTGCAAGTGCATCAACTAGTGCGTTGTGATTTTCGTAAGCGGGCAGATGATAACGCTGACGTACATTGGGCAAGCGTAATGACGGTAGGGGTTGCTGCAGCCACTTCGCCATGGTTCTTTGCTGACGGCGCTGATAATTTATCTCTAGCTCCATGGTATCAATCACCGGAAACAGCCAATTCTGCTGCATCAGCTCAGATGCCGACTGCCGAAAAAATTCTCGCTCCATATACCGATAATGCACAACCACCTGCTTGCCTTTTAAATGGGGAATTATATCTGGCAAGGTTGAGCGCAGTGATGGTGCATCGATCACTTCAGAATGGGTAATGCCATGGACAATAATAGACTCTGACGTAAGCTGTCGACTGCCTACAATCCAATGCATTGCTTGCGCTAAATAAATTCGATGATAGTCGAACGGCACTAAGCCAATACTTACAATGTCGTCTTCTTCTGCATTCAAACCAGTCGTTTCAATATCGACGGCGACAAAATCAGTCGACGCCATCGGCTGCTCAGATCCAACAAGCGGTTGGTAATAGAATGACTGCAGACAGCTAGAGAGCTCGTGCTGAGATTCCTCAGAATAAAATTGATCCCAGTCTTGCGGTAGTTCGCGATGCGGGAGGAGTTTCATGTTTTAACCTTTTGAGCCAGCAGTGTAACGAAACTTGAGAAACTTCTGCGCGTTGCTGAGTACCTGAAAGGCCTCTTTCATTCCGCGTCGCTCTCGCCCTGAAAGCGTTTCTGGTTCGACTGTATTGTCGGGCTCAGTGCCAGTTTCAACCGCAGCTGCTTGCTGACGAATGCGAATCATCGAGAGGTATTCCAGGGCGTCGGATAACTCATCTTTTTTACCTTTTGGCAGTAACGACGAATCGGCAATATCTTCGAGTCGATCAAATGAGTTTTGTGACAGCGACCCCACTGCCAGGGCATGCACACGAATTACATCGATCAGCGGCGCGGTGCCACGACGTTTTAAATTTAAGCTATAGCGTTGGCGTCCGTCGACCTCCAAAACGAAGTCTTTGAAGAAACCCAGCGGCGGTTTTCGATTAAGTGCATTGCGTGCAAGCGCTGCCAAAAATGGTCGATTACTTTTAGCTTTTGTCACAATGAAGCGCGTTAGCTGTTCAGCCAAGGCGATTTTGCCATCGACGCCGGTTAAATCGAAAAAGATAGATGCATTGAGCAGCGATTGTGGATCGGGCTTTTCAATCCAGTGGCTGAACTGTTCTTTCCAGCCATCTAGGGTCATCCGCCACTTTGGATTAGACGCCATAATGTCACCATCGCAATAGGTGTAGCCACAAGCATCCAAGCCATCACAAACAAAATCAGCCAGTTGTTTAAAGTAGTCGCCGTGTGTGTGTTCATCGTAATCCTGCGACAGAATTAATGCGTTGTCTTGGTCAGTCACTAGTAACTGTTCTTCACGCGCCATCGACCCTAATGCAAGGAAGCAATAAGGCACTGGTGGCGGCCCCAGTTTAGCTTCGGCCAACTTTAATAAGCGTTGCTTAAACGACCGACCAATAACCGACATGGCCGTACCGATCATTTTTGAATTCGCCCCTTCTTTTTGCATGCGCACCATCACCGACGCAATTTGTGGTGACAGCTCAGCCAGACCCTCAACGGTCTCTTGCGCTAAAATACTGCGCACCAGCAATAAGCTGTTTTGCGACTCGTGCCGAGCAATATCCGACAAGGCAACCACCCCTACCACTTTGTGACGACGGACTAACGGCAAGTGATGAATATTGTGTCGCAACATCAACAACATAGCTTCATGTACGAGGGCATCGTGCGCAATGGTGATGGGGTTGCTCGACATAATATCGCGCAGCGGCGTGTTATAGGGAAGCGCCTGCGCCAAAACTCGAATGCGTAAATCGCGATCGGTAACGATACCTACTGGCAATTCGATGGGTTTCGCGTCACCGGCAGCTGTTTCTAGTTTATCGAAAACGAGAACCGACGAAACCCGCAGCTCAGACATCTTTTGTGCACATTCCTGCACGCTGGCATTTGCATTTAGGTAGACTGTATCGCCCCCAATAATGTCGCTGATACGCACGGTGGTCAAGTCACTTTTATCAGCCTCATTCAGTACCACCTGATGCAACGTAGAGTGCTCGTTGACCTCAAAGTAATCACCAAAGGCATCGTGTTGTTTACACATATCAAGAAAAATTGCTGACGGGATGCGATAGATGAGCGAGTCTTCCAAAGCGCGAACCGGGTAACGCACTTGGCTATTCATCAGTATGCCCATTTGGCCAAAAACAAAACCCGGCTCAAGGCGGTTATGCAATTCACCGGTGCGGCGAAAAACCTCTACTGAACCTGAACGAATGAGGCAAAGCGCATCGATGGGTTCACCGTAATCCAAAATCTGGCTGTCGGCTTGGTAGTAGCTGACTTCGATTTGCCGGCTCAGTGCCGCGATATCTTGCTCGGGTAAGCTCGCAAAAGGCTCGTGTGCGCTGATGAAGTTAATGATGTCCTGAATCTCGATTGACATGATGTATCCTTATCTAGTCTTTGCCCTACATTGTAAATGTTTCGTAGCTATTTTTCGACACGAGCCTGATTCAATATGAAATAAGCTTTAACTGATTCTTCAGTATTTAGTAAATTAAGACCCTTAAGCAAGTCAGCTAGTTTTTGGCCAAAAGCGCAGATAGCATCATTAGGCCGCTGTCCAAAGATGATGATTAACAATGGTCTGCACAAATTTTTAAACACTTCGTTTATCGATCACTAAAGTGGCCATGTAAATAGCGATATACAATAGTGAGTTAACTAACCGAGTTCACCAAACCTAGGCAGTGTTTTAAACAGCGAACCCACCCGAAGGGCAAAAGCTATGATGACTTTTAGATCTCCCCCTGACGCTTAAAAACCACGTTTGACTCAATTGAAGATCAAAGATTTCTCAGTCTATATGCCTAATTGATGCTAGTGCCTTTGTTTTAAGACCCAAAGTTTAGCTGCAGAGGTAATATCCCACGCCAAAAAAGGGCAATGTCGCACGCAAATGTCAGCAATAGCTTACATGCTAAAACTACAATACTCGCTATGGTAACGTTATTTATCAAGTGAAGATTATCATTATGGAATGGATTTTATCTAACCAAGACTGCGCTGAAGAAACGATTAAAGACACGCAGTCAGGCTTTGCAATTACGCTTTTAGCGGGCTCGTGGATAGAGCCCTTCAATCTAGATATCAAAACACCCGAAGGCATGGGGTTTAAAGGGCATGCGTTATATTTGAGGTCAGGTTTAGTCGTTGCAAAAGAATTGATGACCAAGAGACTTTCATAAACCAATTTCGTGGTGGTAGAGGTATTAGTCTTGTAAGGCTTGCCGGCAAGGTGAGTCAGGTTTGACTTTTAGCCAGCTAAATTTGTATAGGATGTCCGTCATTAAATCGCATTAGAATCACTTATATTTTTTGTGCTTGCGATTAAAGCAATATAACGATATTGATACGTTGATTGTGTGAATAACTTGGTGACGCCTTTACGAATAAAAACCATCAACCTATGATGGTTGAGATCTTCTTATTGACTGGAGTTTGGCAAGGTAGTGTAGCGTATTTGCCCGCAGAATGACTGCCAGTATGTCCGTCATTAATCACCAAATAATAATAATAAAGCTAGACTAGTAAAAATCTAAAAATCATAAATTTGTATTAGCAATCAAGTCAGTACTTACGACTTAGGACTAAATTTTGTGGAAGTCATTTTAAACTCATCGTTTAATATGTTTGGCTCCCCTTCGTACCAGTCGCGTCATAACTACATTGATAAGCCTTACCTTGGTTTTTATCACTGTTGTTACCATAAAATGTAGAGGTTTTGACGACTGTGTTAGAGCCTTTATCAAATGCAGCGGCTTTGAGTTTATTACTTGCCGTACTTGTTCTATCTAAAGGACTAATCTTCAAAATACTATATTCCGCAGAGACATCACCTAAAGCAGTACACTGCGCATGCTGGTTCATTGATTCGGTAGTTTTATATTCAAGCACATACAAAGAGCTCTTTGTAATAGAAGTTGAGCAGCCACTGATGACTATGAATGCAAAGACTAGTAAAAATTTGTTCATTTGTTGGAATCTATTATATTTTTTATTTCTAGAAGAATAACTCTAGCGCCGAGTGACAAACCCTTAATAGCACTTTTATTAGCGTAGAATAAGCTGCGCCTTCAGCTTAGTGCAAAATTTATTGCGCACTTAATATAATGGGTGCAGGCTGTATATAAACCTGAAAACCTAAAATTGTCAGTTGTAATTAACAGTAGCGTCTGACATTTTTAACTTTCGAACAGGTAAAGCTAAAAAAAATTAAGTCTATTCATAAAACTAAAATGCCAGCTTTAAAGTATTTTGCACAGTAGTTGTTTGTTAATTTACATTATGAAGTCGAAAAAGCGTTAAGTAGCTCTGTATTGTTTGGAAATTTTTCTAATAACTCTACCAATTTTGTTGAGGCTTCTATCGGTTTAAGATTTGCCAGAGATCGTCTTAAGGTTCTGACCTTCTCTATATCCTTTGAATCTATAAGCAGTTCTTCTCGGCGCGTACCACTGTTAGCAATATCCAACGCAGGAAAAATTCGCTGATTTGCGATTTCTCGTGATAACACGATTTCCATGTTGCCTGTGCCCTTAAACTCCTCAAATATCACCTGATCCATTCGACTGCCGGTATCTACCAATATGGTCGCTAAAATTGTCAGTGAGCCGCCATTTTCAATGTTTCTGGCGGCGCCAAATAGTTTGCGCGGTATCTCTAGGGCGCGGGTGTCAAGCCCGCCAGACATAGTTCGACCACTGCTTTTACTTTCTGCATTATGAACACGTGAGAGTCTGGTAAGAGAGTCTATAACAATCATCACATTTTGACCTTCGCCAGCTTGTCTCATAGCAGTGTCAAGCAGATCGTTGGCCACACGCACGTGCTCAGAGTAGCTTTCATCTGAAGAGGATGCGTGTACTTCTGCCGACACACTGCGCTTAAAATCAGTGACTTCTTCTGGCCTCTCATCAATGAGTAAGGCATAAAGCTTTATCTCGGGATAAGCAGTGGCAACGGCCTGGCAAATATGTTTTAACATTGTTGTTTTACCACAGCCCGGTGGTGCGACAATTAATCCTCGTTGTCCCATGCCTATTGGCGCAATTAAATCCAATGCGCGATTGGTGCGTTGCTGAGAACCAGATTCTAGACGGATGCAAGGAGCTGGGTGGATAGCAACGCCATTTAAAAACCGCTTTTTAGGATCAGTATGATTAAGATCCTCAACTACCTTATCATCAAGTTTGATGATTTTAGGTTTTTTTGCTTTTAAGCTTAATGTTTTTCTCGTCATGGGTTCGATTTATAGCCTTAGATTTATAGCTGTGATTGATAGCTTGAAATTAGTTTTTAGAGATTAATATCTTGAGGTTAATAGTCTTAAACGGTGGGATAATGCGATTATAAGGTACAAATGATTAAAAAACTGGATTGATCGAAAAAATATGGCATCTATTTATTCTTTTTCCCTATTATTCTTTAATTATTATTATGTAGAGTACTGCCTTTTATTGATGAAAAGATCATAAAAAGTATCGCAATGGACTATTAAAGGCCTAATACATCATTTTTCTTGTCTATATAAACAAAAATTGATCATTTCCTTTAATTTAGATATATGGTGAAATAAAGTTACACAAATAATAAGGATATTGAACATAAGTTTAACAGTCCAGTTTCATTTATAGACAAATTTATTGTCAATGGCGGTTTAACGCGGTTGATAGGATGTTCGTTATGCATTAAAAATGTTAGTTGTTCCCTAGTGTTTTTTTCGGTATCGGTAATATTGAACTTCTAGGTCGTCTATTAGATATGATTCTTACTGCAATTAATGTCTCTGGTGATGCGGTTGTAACGTTTATTGTCTCTAAAAGTGAAGGCAAGCTAGATTTGCTAGCGATACCGTAACTAGAGCTAGCGCGCATAGATTGGCTTTAATCAGTATGAAAACTTTAATACAGATTTTTTTAGGTAAAGCACTCAACTCTTAAATTTTTAAAAGACAACTCTCGCATTATAAATTCACATTAAAAATAATTTTTTTAAAAAGTTAGCAAGCTGTTATTATCAATAGAAATTATTTAATAACTTTTAAAATACAGTTTCAATCGACTATTAAAATATTAATTTGAAATAGAAATAAACATGAAAACTTTTTTCGTCACATCTAAATTTCAATTTATAGTTGCAGTAATATTATTACTTTTAGGTGCAAGTCTGCCGTTACTTACGATTTCTAAATTTGTCGTTGTGTCTACAACCTATTCTTTATTATCTTTAATATTTAGTTTGCTTGGTAGTGGGCAAGTAACCTTATTTATTATTGTATCTTTGTTTAGCATCTGTCTACCTATTGCCAAAATGGTTTGCTTGTATAAAGTTATTTTTAGTACAGATGATATTCACTCGCCTACTATGATACGCTATATTCAATTAATGCACGATTATGGACGCTGGGCTATGCTTGATGTAATGGTTGTCGCAATCTTAATCGTCGCATCAAAATTAAGTGTGATTGCATATGTTGAAGTGCATATAGGTCTATATTTATTTGGCGTGTCGGTAATAATGATAATGCTTTTAACGAATAGAGTATCAAACTTGGCTAGTAATAAAAGCAATTAATAGAAAATTAACGAAGAGGTAAAAGCTAAAAGAGTAACATTAAATGTGAGTAACGTAGATTGCTATAGAGATACTAAGATAGTCGCTTTAGTGAAGAGTAGATAAAGGTAACGTTGCTACTTTTTAAGCTCGCTAGAAAGTTATCAAACATGGTAAGTGTTCGCTCATCTTTTTCAGAAAAACGCTTTTCAGAAAATAACCCTTCGATCCTTTTGTTAAGTTCTTGCGCAGTATCAAATTCACCTTCCAACGTAAGATACAAAGATTTAAATAGGTCTTTTTGCCAGTTATCATAATAACTAGTTTCGAGGCGTGTGGGATATTTAAATAAGTCACTAATGTCTAGCTCTATATCTTCGTTGGGCTCACCAGTGCACAGCTTAAGTCGATACCTAAGTAACTCATACAAGCTAAGCTTAGAGAGATACTCTTTGATTAATTGACTTTTCTTCATAATTTATAATATGTGCAGTAATAAACAAGAATACCATTAACAGAACTACTAAACGGAACTAGTACATATCAATGCGTTAGTAACTTCAAGCGCTTATCGCGTCGCCCACAAGATAGGTGGGGGTGATCATCGTGGGTGCGCGCGTCCGCGAAACCATGACGATACGCAAGCTAGCACTACAAAGGCGAGAGACATATTCAATGCTAGCTCGACAGTCAGAATTAGAGCTGGGTTTTGTTCTGAGCTAAACTGAGCATCGCCAAGATAGTAATGCACCATCAGATTGACCAAGCTCATACCTATTAGGTTGCCTATCGTGCGTGCAAGGTTCATCGATGCCGATGCAACGCCAACCTCATTAGGATGAGTCGCGCCCATGATGGCGTTATTATTAGGTGTAGAAAATAGTCCAAACCCCAAACCAATTAATAGCAATGCGCTCGCGATGTAAGTCGCGCTGGTTTCTGTATTCATAAGGCTCAACACCAACAGCCCGCATGCAACGATAGCGCACCCGAGGGTGGCAATTAATCGGGGCTCGAACCTATCGGCTAGCTTGCCTGAAAATGGCGCTATAATGGCCATGGTTAGAGCTTGAAGTAAAATAATTTGACCCGCGTGCGATGGACTAAAGCCTTTGACATATTGCAAATACAAGCTCATCAAAAATACTAACGGAAAGTTACTGCCATACATTAATAGCGAGGTTGTTAGTGACATAGAAAACAGGCGACTTTCGCGAAACATTTGGACGCGGATAAGCGGGCGACGACTGCGACTTTGATGCACAACAAAGAGCGCCAGACTAACAGCCGATATGATCAGCATAAACACCCCTAACATGTTGGGTAATACGCTTAAGCCATAGACCAAGGCCGACGCAAACATCGCAAAAATAGCAGTTCCCCACCAATCATATTTAGACTTTTCAGCATTTTTCCACTCCCCCGATAGGCGCATTTTGATTAACAACAAAAGCGCTAAAACGATAGGCACCTGAAACAAAAATACCGAGCGCCAACCCCATGCCTCCGTTAGCCAGCCACCAACAGCTGGCGCAATAGTTAAGCCTATGTAGATACATGCGGCAGCAATTCCCAGTGCGGCACCGCGTTTGTGGGGGGGTGTAACAGAGGTAATAATTGCTACACCGGTACCAAAAATCATAGCGGAGCCCGCGCCTTGAACAAACCGCCAAAACAACACCCATTCAATGCTGATACCGACTCCACACATCAGCGACGAAAACGCATTTAATCCTAAACCGTAGCAATAAATGCGCTTTCTTCCGTGATTGTCAGCAAGCTTGCCCGCAGGTAGCATGAATATCACACTGCTCAAAATAAATAGCGTTGGCAGCCAAGACACCATCGTTGCATTGGCCTGCAAATCTGCCGCCAAATCTGGGATAGCAATATTGACAGACGCCATCCCTAGAGGCCCAATAACTGAGCCTATACAAACGATAATTAACGCAAATCTAGCGACAGCTGACTTTTCAGTTGATGGTTCTGACAAAACAGTGGGTAATCCTTTTTTAAGCAAAATTTTTACGAGTCTTACACAAGATTTAGATCAATTAGCGGGCTGACGAGCACTTTGTTGAAGTAGATTAATTGAGCCAGTGGACTTGGTTGCCAAGCTATAGTGTAAATTGATGGTAGTAAATTTATATTAACAGTAATTACAGCGACTGTTACAAACCAACAAAGTAATTTGAATAATAAGTTGTGTCGGCGATACCTAGTAAGTTCAATTACTGCGAATTAAAAGCGTCGCCTAGGCGCAGTTAACTGCCTGATCTTAAACTTATAGACGCGTCCTCGCTGCTTTGTCATTTACCCTGTAATTATGAAGTCCGCAGCAGGCGACTCAAACCAGTTTTTTTTCAATAGGTCCAAATTTGAGCATTTATTCGTAATATTATTAAAAGCTATTTCTGAATTAAGCCGAGGACAAGTCCATATGTACCATCTTAAAATCAAACAATATGTTAACCATAAACTTACACACAGATGCGGCGCCTTTATAGTTGCGGCACTGCTTTTAATGTTACCCAGAATTGCACTAGCACAAGGACTTAACATGGCCCCCAATGTAACCTATACCCCTCAACAGGTCATCGGTATTGTCCTAAACTCGATGCAAAAAAATGCCGACGATAATGAAGGCATCGCGACGGTGTTCAGGTTCGCCTCTCCAGACAATAAGTTAGTTACCGGGCCGCTATCTCGCTTCACGCAAATGATAAAACGCGGATACCCCGAGATGCTTAACCATACTAGCGCCCGCCTTGAAGACATTGATCTTGCCGGAGATGTAGCCATACAGGCGGTATGGTTGCAAACTCAATCAGGCACTGAATATGGCTACCAATTTAAACTTAGTATACAGCGCGGTGGCACCCATGATGGTATGTGGATGACAGACTCTGTTATCCCAATAGGTAAAAACACGGGTGTAAGGATTTAAAGCAATTACAAACTCATGCTGTTGTATTCACCTGTATAGTAATGGCATATTGAAAATATAGCTGCTGTATTTTCGATACTTGCCTAATGGCTGCTTTAATAAAGCTTATAGAACCTTAGAGTAATCGTTACCGATTAGCCGTGCCTTCATATGCTAGCGATTTTACTCGACTATGTTTGTAAATATTGTTCGTTTATACCTGTTGTAGGTTCATAAATACTCTTGTTCAGCAGACAATTTATTTTCTATGTTGGCGCGGCTATCTCAACCAAATAGTAAGGCGCTTCAGCTTATTAATGACCTATCCATTAAGACTAGCTAGCCTAATAGTATCAAGTGGCAGTGAGTATTATTGACATTGTCACCCTAAAGTAGGCTAGTAGTTAATAGTTCAAATGTTAAGCTTTTGCCCTCGGATAAATTGTGAAACTCCACGTTAGGAAAAGCTGGTAACAGCGAAACTATTTAAGTCATAATCTAGTTTATTCGGGTGCGTTGATTTTAAATGCATTAGCAAGTTCCTTAAACTTTTAGCAGTCATTAATAATGATAGAGCTGCATAGCTTCGGTATGTTCTGTATTCTTGAGCAGGCACAGTTAACAATTCTCGACGGAATTAACCTCAGCGTAGCGGTAATGCTTGGCTCTGCAATCGCCCTGCCTATATTGCAGTGGCGCTTAAAATTGCCATCCGCAGATTTGATTTGGTTAGGAGCAGTGGTTTTGATTAGCGTTAGCTCGCTGGCGTTGGTCATTGGCGCCAATAGTATATTAGGGCGGCTGCGCATTCGGCCTGCGGTTTTAGTGCGCAGCCCAAGTTAAGCTGAATACTCCAAACTACAACACGACTTGCAAAGCAGCAGAGGGTACTTTGGAGTGGCTGAATTCATACTTAATATAGTATTAGCGTTGAGTTAGATTTCCGCCTGCGCGGGAATGATGACAGGCTCTTCGAAAGGCTTACGACAAAGGGTTCTTAAAACGGCTGACGGCAAAGGTTTCATTAAAAGGCTCACGGCAAAGGGTTTTTTAAACAGCTCACGATAAAGTTTTTTAAAAAGGCTTATGGAGAAGGTTTTAACTTCATGCTTGTGGAGAGCATAACTTTGGCATAGTGGCAGGGGTAACAGATGCAGAACAGACTTAACTTATCACCACTCGGTCCGACTCTAATGCTTTCACTTAACATGAATAAAGGCAGGTAATTTAATGTGGTTAAATGATGTCTGTGTTATCGATTCTACGCTGGATAACTATCGTCAATCTTTACTAAATGCTTGTCCTAATTACATCGTCATTGATGGTTTGTTTGATGAGGTCAAACTGGATGAGGTCATCAGCGTCTTGCAGCAACCCCAAGACTGGCATCCGCAAAAGCATACCTACTCGGCTTTGTATGTCGATAGCGCTGAGTGGCAAAATACGAGTCAATGTCAACGCTTTGTGCAACGCGATGTTTGGCAGAGCGCTGTATCGAGCCCGAACCCAGCACAAGAATTTTTGTCGTTTTTACGTGGGGATGAATTTTTGTCGGTACTATCACGTATTTTTGACGTGAAATTAACCGATATGAATGTGGCCAAACCCGAAATTAACACTAATTATTTTCGCTTAGGGACTACCGACTTTGTTGAGCAACATGCCGATGACTCACCGGGAAGAGAGGTGTGTATGTTGCTGTATTTGAATAAAGATTGGTGTGAAAAAGCCGGTGGCGAGCTCGGCTTTAGAGGTACGGCGGATAGCCAAGCTATTACTATTTCTCCGCTATTCAATCGCTGCGTTTTGTTTAATCCCGCATCCGCAGGATCTGAGCACTGGGTAGAAAAGCTACACTCTACAGATACTGATCAATACCGTTACAACGTCACCAGTTGGTATTGGCAAGAATAGTTATTCTTTCAACCCATTTTAAGCATCATAGGTATTGTGTCAAAGAACATTCGGCGGGCTTTACATATGCTCGCTACCATTGGAAGGTGGTAGAGGCCCAGTCAGTGTGCCACTGGGCTTTATCGAATTTATCGCCCGCAGCCGAAGGCCTAATCTTTATGGCATTGATTAGGTAAAGATAGTCTGTTTCAAGGTTGGTAAACAAGACTTCACCCATGTCATCCGTCTTTATTTTTTGAACTGAGGCCGCCGAAGTTTGTGCAGCTTTGGCAAATAACTTGACTGGATAGTTAGCCGCTGGTTGGTTGCTGATATACAAAGTGCCACGCAGATTGCTGCCTTCGCGAGTTAATAGCCACTCGAAGTTGAGGCCAACTAAGCTATCTTGCCATGCATGTGCCTCGGTCGAAATCAGCGTTTTTGTAAAGCGTCGATAACTCTCAAAGGTTTTACCGGACGGTGGTTCAGTCGGTTCGATAAGTTGATCGCGTAGATGTTCTTTCTCAATAAATGCAAAAAAATCGTCGTAGTTTTCGTATTCAACAACAAAATCGGCGGATTCTGTAATGCCGATTGTTGTGCCTGGGCCCGAGTTAAATGTTAATGTTGGTTTAGCCGCAAAACGCGGTTTGAGTGGCGCTAACTGACCTTTTTGGAAGGTGCCGACATATGTCGACATGTCGGGTATATAAGCAGAAGATCTCCCTTGAAAATCCATACCCACACGCCAGTTAACCTGAATCTCTTCGCCTTCAGCGGCCGTATAGGTGTCTGGTTGTAACCAAAACTCATGGGCGTATGCCGTCGACATAAAAACCGTACAATAAAAAATTATTATTTTTCTCAACATAACAAAACTCGATGGTGTTCGAATGAATAGAATAAAAGCGTACGCGTGGTGCCGATGGTTGTCTCTTTGGATTTCTGTCTTATTATTGATCTCGGGCGCACAAATAACAAGTGCGCATGAAATGAATCCAGCGATTATTGATGCCCAACTACTACCAGATAACCGCATAGAATTAACGCTAAGACTCAATATAGAAGCACGACTTGCAGAGATATCGCCCATCCATAGCGATACCGAAGAGTCTGCTAATGCGGCTTTATATGACAGGTTTCGAGCTTTGCCGCCGGCTCAGTTGAGTACACAGGCTCAGCCTTGGCTCAAGGAGTTGCCAAGCCTCATTAAACTATTAGCGCAGCCGCCCATTAAATTAGAGTTCACATCGCTTACCATCCCCGAAGTTGGCAACCTTTTAGAGAGCCGAGATTCACAAGTGCGTTTAATCACCACTGAGCCCGTCACCCAAAATTGGTCCTTTGCTTGGGACCAAAGCCTTGGCGCGGCTGCCTTCCGTTTTAGCACCGTAGACGCTCAAGATGTTAGCACCGCTTATCTAGAAGATGGGGCTAACTCAGACACGGTAGATATGACAAGCCTTATTGCAAAGCCCGCAATGTCGGTACTAGTTGACTACATTGGGGTGGGTTTTGAACACATCATTCCCCTGGGCTGGGACCACATTCTGTTTGTGGTTGGGCTGTTCTTATTTAGCATTAAATTGCGCTCGCTGATATGGCAGGTGTCAGCTTTTACCTTGGCACATACCATCACCTTGGCCTTGGGTATGTTGGGCTACGTTGCACTACCCAGCTATATTGTCGAGCCACTCATAGCCGCCACTATTGTTTATGTCGCGGTGGAAAACATTGTTTTTAAGCAGATGACATGGTGGCGGCCGCTACTCGTATTTTGCTTTGGACTATTGCATGGTTTGGGTTTTGCCAGCGTTTTAACTGATTTTGGTTTGAGCTCTCAGTCATTTGTGGCGGGCTTAATTGGCTTTAATATTGGCGTTGAGTTAGGCCAGTTGGCGGTTATTTTAATTTGCTTCGCGCTGTTTGGCTTTTGGTTCCGCTATAAGTCTTGGTATCGCTCAATGATTGTTGTCAATGGTTCTGCCGCTATTGGTTTGATTGGGGCCTATTGGTTTGTTGAGCGCGTGTTTTTCTAGTGATTTTAAACTTGGACGTGGACATGGCGGCTTGGCTCTTGATCAGTTTTGAATCAGGAAACGGTCGTTATTCCGACTGCTGATAACAACTCCCAGCTCAGATATATACATAGCAGCATGTTACCGAACATGCCTAAATTTTCGGTGTCGATTAAAACAATAAGCTTGTTGGCATAGACAGGATTATTTCCCCCCATAAATACCGTTATAACAAATAGGATTAGATAAAATTTTCTAGTGCCTTGATACTAAAAAACACCATCCTAAAGACTATAAATTTTATTTTATAATATTGTAGTCTTTAAGGATGACGATACGATCACCGAATTTAAATTAGACAAAACTTGCAAAAATATAAATTAAGATTCTGTAAAAATAAATAGATCAATCCAATTTGTATCACATTGATAGATAGCATTTGAGAATTTATCACGAACGCATGGCTAATATTGTCTATTGGCAGTAGCCTAGATTTTGTAGTGCATAAATTCAAATCGGAGTTTATTAATCCTTCCTATACTTCTATAACAACCTGTTCGACTTATCTTCTCTATATGAGAGCACGACTTAAGCGAGTAAGGTGTATTTATTGACGAATAAATCCACTTTTCTGTCCCTATTGTTGAATCACTTCGCCAGGCATAGCTTGCAAAGATTCCTCTTCTTCTTCGACCGAGACCAAGCCTCTCTTACCGTCAATCTTTGTGTTCGAACCGCTCATTTGCATAGGTGATCTGCTTGGCATAGTTTGCAAAAATTCTTGATTATCGCCCGAAAAAATTCTCGATCTGCTATTTATTGAATTATTAAAGTTAGCTGCTCTAGTTGGATTTTATTGTCTCTGTGGCTTTTTTTTGTAAGTGGGATCAAAAGTCGAACTAGTCTTTTTTATTCGAGAATGAGGCGTTAAAGTTGATGCAGGTTTTTTAGTTTTAGAACTTGCCATGGGTTTATTAGTTTGCAACTGCAGCTTTTTTTTGAAGTCGTGATCAGTTTTTTCAGCAAACACATTCACCGAAACACAAAGTGACAGTAGAAGGATACTACTCAATTTTAATACACGCATCGATTGCTCCTTGGCTTCTTGATAGAAGTTCAGCTTATGTCTGTCTTAATGAGTCGTATGATCTATCGGTTTGGTTCAAATATACATAAAATTTATTCTGTATATTCAAAAAAACTACGTGATTAATTAAGTTCACATATCACTACTGTCCTGTTGACTTTTTAGTAACTATGAGAAGAGTCATCTAGAAAGAGGCCAAACAACTTAAGCGTACGGTAGAAACCCGAAAGCTATCAGTTAGCCTCGTCATTGCTGACAGCGTTTTCTGCTGATCCGCAATCTAGTACTTCCAATAAGTTGCTGGATACCGAATCAAGCCCGGCATGACAAAAATTAGTTAACGGGAAAACAGTGATAATAAATAAAAAAATGTTAGACGATATCAATAAAGTATTATAAATAAATAAATAAATAAATAAGTTTGTCAACGATCTGTCATAAATTCTTGATTCTTTATGCCCATACCCTACTCATACTGCGTGTCTATTAAACAGCCCAAGGGACACCTGTTAAAACACTGTGTAAGACACTAAATACTCACCCTATATCTCATCCTGATCAAGCGTTTAATCAGCATAAAGACCTAGTACTTCCGCTGTCTACGCGGCTTTTTACTGATGCGGCAAGGAGCGCGAATAAGCTCTCGGCAGCAGTTCTCTAAGTATAAAATCGTTGCGAGGTATGTGAGTAGTTATGCGTTAGGTTATTGTTTGAAATGAATAGAAAGACTCTTTTCTAAAAGAAGTTGGGAGCCGTTAATTCACTATTTAAGCGACGGTCCAAACCATCGTTACGTCACTACAAAGGCAAAAAAACGCGCCAGTTTATCGCCACAGAAATAGACTTTACTTAAGTTTAGCAGCCCCTTCGACCATCGGTGGTCGATAAATCCTATGATCACGAGACCTTGGTTGGCCTCTAGATACCTTACTTTGTTTAAGTAAAGCTCATAACAGCTGCTATATTCGACAATTAAGTGCGGCGTTAGTGAACTTGCGCTGCTATTATTTGAGTGACACATAATGTTATGGACGGCGCTGAGCTTTGAAACCTAGATTTTTTATACACAACCTTTTGGTGGCTGCAGCCTTTTTTGTTGCGGCGCAAGCAGGTTTATTGTTGGCTGTTCCGCCCAGTAATGCGGCGGCTATTTGGCCAGCAGCCGGTGTTGCTCTCGCTGCAGTGATCATTTTAGGTCCACGAATATTGGTCGGAATTTTGATTGCTGGAATCTTTATTCAGGGCAAGATTATTGTTGATACCTTAGGTTCCGATGAGATTTTTTTCTCGGTGCTAATGGCGTTCTTAGTCTCAACCGGGGGCGTGATGCAAGCATGGATTGGTGCGAGCTTGGTTCGTCCAATTCTGGCGCAAGATCCGGGCTTGTTGCGAGACCGATCTATTATGCTATTTTTCCTGCTTGCAGGCCCCGTCATTTGTATGATGTCAGCTTCGGTGGGGGTTTCGACATTATGGTTTCAGGGTATTCTACCCCTCGCCGATTTGCCGCTTGCTTGGGGTACTTGGTGGATTGGCGATTCAATTGGCGTGCTTATTTTTTGTCCGATATTACTTTGTTTTTTTGCTGAACCACGGCATATCTGGAAGCAGCGAATACAAAGCGTGGTAGTCCCGCTTTGTATTCTAATCGTGATTGTATCTATCATATTTAAATTCTCCTACCAGCAAGAGGTGAAATATACGGAAGGTGAGTTTGAAAAAAATGCGAATCATTTCAAGGATGAATTGATTGGAAGCATTGATGCTCATCTGGGAGCATCCACAGATTTGAGGGTTTATTTTAATAGCAGCGAGGAGGTGTCGGCAGATGAGTTTTCGCGCTATGTAACACCGAAACTATCTCGGCATCCACAAATACATGCTCTCGAATGGATACCTAAAATTCGCCACCAAGATCGCCAAATCTTTGAAGACCGTATAGGTAGCCAAATTAAGGTACGCGGTCAAAAGGGTAAAATGGACGTGGCTCCGGTTCAAGATCTTTATTATCCCGTCGAGTTTTTAGAGCCGTTTTCGGGAAATGAAAATGCCTTGGGTTTTGATATAAGTAGTAATCCAATAAACGCAAAAGCTGCTGACACAGCTTGTAGGTCTGGCAAGGTGGTGGTGACAGACACTCTTGATCTAGTTCAAGAATTGATACCGCAAATAGCCGTCATATTTTTTGATCCGGTATACCAAAAAAGTGGGGAAGGTGAACTGAGAACTAATTGTGAACAATTGTCAGGCTTTACTGCCAGCGTATTTAAACTCGAAAACGTCATCAAAAATATCCAGAAAAAGCTATCAGATTTGCATATATTGATTTCGTTAAGCAATGAGACCGCGTTGCTGTTCAGCGATGACTTGTCAGCTTCGTCTAGTCAAGCTGAATTTAAGCGTAGCTATAAGCTATCGGTTGCTAATCAACAATGGCAGCTCACTGTTGTGCCCGATACTGATTTTGTCTCTACTTATTCGTCTTGGTCGATATGGATAATCACCGTCAGTGGGCTACTTTTTTCTGCCATGTTTGGGCTTGGTTTTTTGATGCTGACGGGGCGATATTTTTTGACAGAGGAAAAAATTGATCAGAGAACTGCTGAGTTAAACGATGAAATCAAACGGCGAAAAGATATAGCTTTACTACTTGTTGTAGAAAATAAGTGTTTAGAGGTTATCACTCAAAACGCCTCAACGCATGAAGTTCTCGATGCGATAACCGCAGGTATAGATAAAATCATCCCCGATACTCGATCTTCAATTCTGTTACTCGATGCGGATGGAATACATCTTCGGCATGGTTCCGCGCCTAGACTGCCAAAGGGATATGTAGACGCAGTTGATGGCGTGGTGATTGGGCCAAGCGTTGGTTCATGTGGTACGGCAGCTTATTTAAACAAGCAGATTATTGTCACCGATATTGCCAATGATCCCTTGTGGGCAGACTACACAGAACTTGCGTCAACCTATAATCTAAAGGCTTGCTGGTCTACCCCTATTACCGTTTTGAACGGAAAAGTTCTAGGTACGTTTGCGCTCTATTTTAACACGCCTAAGGAGCCCAGCTCAGGCGTTATTGACTTGATTCAGCGTATGGCTAACATTGCTGCAATTGCCATTTTAAGAAAACAGTCAGAAGAACAGCTTACTTTTTATGCTAATCATGATGCGCTGACAGCATTGGCTAACAGGCGTGAATTTGAACGAAGAGCGCTGCGCCTACTGGAGTCGGTTAAACGAGACAAACAGCAACACGCCTTGTGTTTTATGGATTTAGACCAGTTTAAGGTGGTCAACGATAGTTGTGGTCATGCTGCCGGAGATGAAATGTTGAAACAGATATCTTCTGCACTCCTAACCGTTATCAGAAAGCGCGACACCCTCGCGCGTATGGGTGGTGATGAGTTTAGCGTACTAATGGAGCAATGCTCACTTGAGCAGGCACAGAGATTAGTCGACGATTTATATAAGGTGATACAGGACTATGTCTTCATCTGGGAAGGCCAGTCCTTCCGAGTGGGTGTGAGCATTGGACTGGTCGCTATTACCGAACTCACTCCGAATCTGGCGGAGTTGCTCAAAGAAGCCGATGCCGCCTGTTATATGGCGAAGGATTCGGGTCGTAATCGGATCCACGTCTACCATCCAGAAGATTCTGAGACTGCGCAACGTCATGGAGATATGCAATGGGTGTCAACACTTAATAAGGCACTCGAAGAAAACCGCTTCTGTCTTTATGCTCAGACAATAATACCACTAGATAATAGTAGTGATAGACATTATGAACTGCTCATCCGCATGATTGACGAAAAGCAGGAGATTATTCCTCCTGGGGCATTTTTACCTGCTGCTGAACGCTATCATATAGTAACAAAATTGGATCTCTGGGTGATTGAGCGAGTATTTACATTGCTGGCTAAGAACCCCGTGTTTGTTAAAGGCGTTAGTTTCATCGCTATTAACCTTTCCGGTCAGTCTATAGCTGACTCTAGAGTGCTTAAGCTCATCAAGAGACAACTTGAATTGACGGGTATTGAGGCTAATAAAATCTGTTTTGAAATCACAGAAACTGCCGCCATATCGAATATAGCCTTGGCTAAACAATTGATCTCAACTCTAAAGCAGTTGGGTTGTCGGTTTGCGTTAGATGATTTTGGCAGTGGCCTATCGTCGTTCGGTTACCTGAAAAATTTGCCTGTAGATTATCTTAAAATTGATGGCATGTTTGTGAAAGACATTGTCGATGACCCTATTGATCATGCGATGGTTAAATCGATAAATGAGATTGGTCAAATAATGGGCATGCAGACGATTGCTGAATTTGTCGAAAACGACGAAATTAAAGGTATGCTTAGAGACATCGGTGTTAATTATGCCCAGGGCTTCGGTATTAGTAAGCCGCTGCCGTTTGATGAGCTATTACAAACTTACCAGTTACCGGACGAATGAATTTTTAAGCTGAAGTAACCCAATTACTTCAGCAACACAATGTTGGCAGCACCTGCAGCTTTGCAAACTTCGCCAATTTTAACTGCATCAGTTTTAGCTATAATTTCACGCCCCACGTCGGCTGCGACCGACACCAGTAAGCCGCCATTTGTCTGAGGGTCGAGCATGCATTTAAGTAGGGCTATATCTATATTTTCGCTATCACATTGATTGAGCATCCACAGTAATTGTGGCATTAATGTGGATTCAAAACCTTGGCGACTTAGCTCAAGCGCGCCGCTGATGAGCGGCACACTGTCGGTCTTGATGGTAATAGAACACTGTGTGCCTTTAAGCATTTCTAATACATGCCCAATAAGACCAAAGCCAGTTACATCGGTAGCGGCATGTATGTTTTTGTTTTCTAGCGCTAAAAAAAACGCTCGATTTGACTGCAGTAAATGCTCCCACAGGGCTTCAACACTTTGAGTGCTAGCTACCGCTTGGGCATCTGCCGCGAGGATAATGCCAGTGCCCAAGGGTTTGTTGAGAAGCAACCAGTCGCCTTCTGCAATAGCGTTTTTGTTCCAAGCTGATACACCCACGCCGTTGACCACTAACGCTAAGTGCGTCTCTATACCCTCGGTGCTGTGACCGCCTATTAAGGTAGTTTCATGGTGAATTAAGGTTTCGGTAACGCCCTGCATCAAACGCTTAAAGTCGCGTTTGATCAGGCGCGGATGTTCAAACTTTAAGTTTGCCCACACTTGTGCACTTGTTGGCTGCAAACCCATGGCGTATAAATCGTTGACGGCGTGATGTGTGGCCGCTATTCCCAGCTTATAATAATCGTCGCTAAAGGCCCGAAAACCATCAATGCTTTGAAATAGCGATGTGTTGTTAACGACAGCAGCAACGGCGGCATCCTCTGCTTGTGTTAAATCGGTATTAAAATTTTCATTGGGATAAATGCTGAGTTCTTGCAGTGTATCGCTGAGTAATTCCGGCCCAATTTTGCTGCCGCAACCGCCGCAGTGCATTGGTTCATTATCCATCTTCGGCATAGTGGGCAAGTTTTTAACAAACAAGGCCATAAATTTTTGGTCGATTTGATTTTTCCAGCGCCACACCCATTCACCGTTCAAGCTAAACCATCCGCGTTGCCCCACTGCACTCTTACCACCGAGTGAAATCAGCGATAAAAAATTGGTTTGGAGTGACACTGGTTGCATTTTTTGCCCACTAAAGGCGGCAGTTAAGTTTTTAGTCAAAAAAGGTGCCGAACGCACCGCATAGACCCCCGCTTTTGGTCGAGGTGATTTAATCATCGCCGCCACATCACCACAGGCAAAGACATCGCTGTGAGATGTGCTTTGCAAAAATTCATTCACCGCAATAAAGCCGGCCGGGTCGGTATCAAGCCCTGCTAGTGATGGCCATTTAGGCGCAGTTGCCGGTGTGCACCAAATAGACTGATCAATACTTAAGGTTTGGCCAGTATTTGCTTCAAGAGCATTTTTAGTGACACGAGACACCCGAAAGTCAGTGACTAATTCAATCTCATACTGCTTTAATGCAAGAGCTACTTTTTTTTGTACATTGTGATGATAGCCCGGTAGTAATAGTGCGCTTGATTGCACCAGCGACAGTTTTAAGTTGTCACCTGCGTGCTTAAATCGATGAGCAATAGCAAGCACCATTTCGATACCTGCAGCACCACCGCCAATCACCGCCCAATGTGGCGTGCCCTGATCAGTTTTTTGGCTTAGGAGTTTCTGCCAGGTGGCGGTAAGTTGGCTCACGGGCTTTACGCCCACGCCAAACTCGCGTGCACCCGCAATGTCTACATTGGGTGTCGACCCAGTATTGATAGACACCTTGTCGTAGCCGATGCTAGCTTGGCTGTCTAATTGAACTGTTTTATTAATAACATCAATGCCGCAGACACGACCGTGAATAAGGCGAATTTGGCCGGCTTGACAGAGTTTATTTAAATCTAAATGAGTTTCCGCAAGGCTGTAATGCCCGGCAATATAGCCCGGTAGCATGCCTGAGTAAGGCGTTAGCAGTGTATCGGTAATTAACGTTAGACGAACATTGGCTATGGGCTGCATCGCCAGCATGCGCAGCACTAAAGAGTGTGTATGCCCACCGCCAATAAAAACTAAATCGTGTTCATGCATGATGATTGTTGCTTGTAAAAGCACGGGCAACTGCTTTATAGCCTAGCCAAAGTGTGCCCACGGGAATAATAATACTTTTAAACAACATACCGACAATCAGCGTCACCACAGAGCTTGATATTTGCGCTCCTAGATCTTCATTTTTGAGTGCGGGAATATCTGCACCAAAGATTAACTCACCGATGTTAATGTTTTCGATCGATTCTTTTAAGTTTTCAACAACGCGAATAGTCGCCTCTAACACCGACACTGCCGCCTCTCCCGTGGCATCAAAATAAAGCCAATCAAATAACCAAACTACGCCAACCTGAAGCACAAATATAAATCGAATAAAAATTATTAATAGAGCCCATTTTAATAGTCGAGGAAACCAATTGGGCTTGAGCCATAAGCTTAAGCCGCAGGCAAATGCCACGGCAGTAAAGATAATTTTGACCGGTAGCGATAGCGTTAGTAATAACAGCACCTGCGCAATACCCAGTGCCGTCAGAGTGACCAGCAGTAGGGCTGAAAACCGCTCAATTAAATCATTAACGGGGTCGAGAATTTCACCGATACTCACACTGGCGATACCAATGCCAATATCGGTAGACTGGATCACCGAGATAACCCCATTGAGGGTGCGCACTACGCCAAAGATGATGGCGTTACTACTGATACTATCGGATAAAAACTGTTGCGCGATGAGATCAATTTGTGGCAACCAATTTGTTGTAATCACCAATAATATGGCTAAGGTAATCAGTACTCGTGTTGCATGATTGAGTTGCATCATCTTACCTCGCAGTCAGCCATTCAATAATCTCAGCATGGGTGCCTTTGAAAATAGTCTTATCGGCTTTTTGTTGGTATTGATATTCATACATTGGATCGTAATATTCACTCAGCAGTGCATTGATAATATCGTCAAAACCAGACCACTGATTCTGGCTTTTGAGTGCGATAATTGCTGCATCGAGTGTGTTGTTAATAAACATAAAGCGAGCCCCACCCAAGCGTTTTTTAATACGCAATACGGCATCTCGAATAAACGCATCTAATAAATCGTGAGCCGTGCTGGGGTCATTTTTTTGATAATGCTCAAAAGCATCCATAAAGTAATCGCTCCGAATGCGAGCAATGCGTTCTTGATAGGGCACTTCGAGTAAAACATTGCTAGCGAACTGCGTCGCCGCCAAATACTCACGCAATACCACAACTTTGCCAATCAAATGCGATTCGTCTTCAATTAGCACGGGTGACTTATCCACTTGAATACGTTTTAACCATGCCACTGACCAGGCATTTTCGAAATCAATTTGCGCCGGTTGCGGCACAAAGGTTTTACCAAAGGCACTGCCTCTGTGGCAGGCTAGGCCTTCGAGATCGATGGCATGCGGCCAAGCGTTGATAACTTCTGTTTTACCGCTGCCGGTTCTACCCGCTAATAGAAGAAATTGGCCCTCGTTGACGCGCTGATGCAACTGCTCCAACAGATAGGTGCGCATAGCTTTATAGCCACCCTCCACATAGGGCCGCTCTATGCCGATATCACTGAGCCATTGCTGAGAGATGCGAGACCGCAACCCGCCTCTAAAACAATACAAGATGCCGTCGGGGTGTTTGTTAGCGAAGTCTTGCCACTGTTGTATGCGCTGAGTTTTTATGTCCCCACAAACTAATCGGTGGCCAAGCTTTAAAGCAGCATCTGAACCGTGTTCTTTATAGCAGGTGCCCACTGCCTTGCGTTCATCGTTGTTCATCAACGGCGCATTGATGCTGCAGGGAAAAGCCCCGTTATTAAATTCGATGGGCGCACGCACATCTAGCATCGGTGTATCGGATAAAAACAGTTGCTTAAAGTCGGTGATGGCTTGCAAAATAAGGGCTCGAATAAAGTTGGATGTTAGACGCTAGATATTAAACGTTAGATATTAGATATTAGATATTATATGTAAAAGATGTTGGCTGTTGATGATGTGCATCAAACGCCCGGGATATCACTGATAAAGTTGGGTACGTGATAGCCAGCTTCGACCGCCGGGCGCCGCGCGATATTTTGATACCAACGCTGAACATTTGGAAAGTCATTTAAATCAATTTGCTGCCACTCAAAGCGTGATATCCATGGCCAAGTTGCTATATCGGCAATTGAGTACTCGTCGATAATATAGTCTTTGCCTTCTAGCTGTGTATTGAGCACACCATATAAACGTTTAGTTTCGTCGATATAACGTTCTTTAGCATAGACAGAAACCTCAGGGTTGAATTTTGCAAAATGATGAGCTTGTCCCGCCATTGGACCAAGTCCACCCATCTGCCACATAAGCCACTCGATTGTCTGCCAGCGCTTGTTGAAATCACTCGATAAAAATCGACCGGTCTTTTCTGCTAAATATAATAATATAGCGCCTGACTCCATCATGCTTATGCCGTTGTCGTGATCGACAATAGCGGGTATTTTGTTGTTGGGGCTAATTTTTAAAAAGTCTGTTTTGAATTGATCATCTTTAGTGATATCAATGGTGTGGGAGGTATAGTCCAAACCTGTCTCTTCCAGCATGATAGACGCTTTGCGTCCGTTGGGTGTTCCAAATGTATAGAGATCAATCATAGTAGTTTCTGTTTTTTTTAAAGAGTCTTTGTAAAGCTTAAATGATTCACACAAGCGTAGCCATTAGTATACGGTAATGGATGCGTTAATGTTTGAAGTTGGTGAAAGCTTACAGAATAAGAACCCCCATGTTTTTAGAACGTGGCCCACCTGGAACCAAATTAGGGCAAGAGCTACAAGAACTGGTTAGAGACATCCTCTTGGTTGCCATGGACCTTGAAGAATGTGATCCGATTAAAGTCAATGGTCTTGGCTTTAACCGATTGATTACCTGAACTACTGTCAGCTATGTAGATTCAAATGACTCGCTAACTTCGAAATTTATCACCATAAGAGTAAGATGGTCGTAATATTAATTAACTGAATAGTTGGCTTTTATTGATTTCGGTCTTATATTTGTACTAACAGATGATTCTTTAACTTTTAACTGGGCCCGATTGGGCAATTATATGTTTACTGTAACAGTGGTTAATTCAAAAGGTGGCGCGGGTAAAACTACTCTGTCTACTAACATCGCCAGTTATTACGCGAAGTCGAACTATAAAACCGCATTAATTGATTACGACAGTCAGGGTTCTAGTACTTTTTGGCTTAAACGCAGACCAGAGTCAGCTCCAACAATTCAATCTATCGCAGCTTACAAATCTAGCAATAATGTGACCCGTAGCTGGTTTGTTCGCCCAGAGGCAAACACCCAAAAAGTTGTTGTAGATAGCCCATCGGGCTTAGATGTATCAATTTTTCGAAATAATTTAACCCAATCTGACGCGATTATTATCCCAGTGTTACCCTCAGCAATTGATATACATGCCGCATCTCATTTTATTGCTGACTTATTATTAATTGCTAAAGTAAGTAAAAGCGATGGCCGTATAGCGGTTCTAGCTAACCGGTCGAGAAAAAATACGTTGGTTTATCAACAGCTTGAAAAGTTTTTAACGTCACTGGGTATAACCTTTATAACCACTTTGCGAGATACGCAAAATTACGTTAAAGCCAGCGAACAAGGCTTAGGTATTTTTGAATTGAACGGTGGCACAATTCATAAAGATATTGAAACCTGGCAACCCTTATTGAACTGGTTAGAAAAACGAGCTCAACTATCCAACGATAGTGTCCATACAAAGCTGGGGTAGCGCTTAAAGTATGGGTTAATTGCCCCTGCGCATAATATTCCGACATAAAGACTCAGAAAAACCAAGCCCTTAAAATGAAGTTTCTGTTTCTAGTAGCAATGCAATTAATTAAAAGAATTATTTTAAATTTAAGCCGCGTCATTCATCTTGGATAACCATTCATACAAAGGCTTTGCTGTTGTTTAATTTACTCCAACGCCAAGAAATTATCGATGCCCACAATCTGATCTTCTGGATGATGATTGACGTAAAGCACGGAGGTTTCACTGTCGGCACATATCTTTTCAATTAAGGCGAGTACCAACTGACGGTTCATATCATCTAGCCCCAAACAGGGTTCATCTAAAATCAACAACGGCGGATGCTTGACCATGGCTCTGGCAATTAATAATAGGCGTTGATCACCATAGGACATTTTATTGAAGGGCCGATCAGCTCGGTCAGACATGCCTAGTAGATCCAGCCACTGGTCGGCTATTTGACCCTGCTTTTCGGTGAATTTGCTGTACAAACCAATGCTGTCATAAAAACCTGAAATAATAACATTGCGCAAACTGGTACCAACGCGATATTCCCATTGCAGTGCGGTAGAAACATAACCAATAAATTGTTTGATTTGCCAGATGCTTTCACCACTGCCGCGCATAAAGCCAAACACAAAAATATCGTTAACATAGCATTGTGGGTGGTCGCCTGTAATGAGAGACAGTAAAGCAGTTTTACCGCTGCCATTGGGGCCACTGAGTTGCCAGTGTTGATTGGCTTGTATGATCCAGTTTAGTTTGTCGATGATGATTTGGTCACCGTATTTTATAGTGACGTCGCGTAAATGTACCAGAGGCTGATCTGGATCGAGTGCTGGAATAGCCGTTTCAACATCGGCTTGGGGCACACTCAAGTTAGTGGTTTTTAAATGCAATAATTGATAAAGCTCGCCAAAGGCTTGCGCGTCGTCACGACGTATTTGATGCTGTAATCTGCCGTTGTCGACGTAGGCGATGTCGGTTATAAATGTTGGAAATTCATCAAAGCGGTTGAGCACCATGATCATCGGAATGGTATTGACCAATGTTTGTAAGTGCTCTTGCAGCATGGCTAGAGTATTCACATCCAAGCCGTCGAAAGGTTCATCAAGAATGAGTAAATCGGGCTTGCTGGCCAGTGCGCGAATCAACATGACTTTGCGAGATTCCCCCGTAGAAAGCTTTCTAAAGGCGCGGTCCATTAATTTTTGCAAATCAAATTTCACGCTCAGTTGTTTGGCCAATACTAAGTCGCGGCAATTTTCAAACAAAATATCGCGAACGGGTGTACCTTCGCTGATGACGTCCATAATGTCGGCGTCGTCTTTTTTTAATTCAGCGTCTATCAATTCAGCCTGTGCTTCAAACGAGACCATGGCAACCTGTTTGGGTAAGCCTTCAATAGTGCCCGCGGTGATATCGCCAAAGTTTGCGAGTACGGCGGCCAAGGCCGATTTTCCGGCACCATTGGTGCCAGTAATAACCCAGTGCTGTTGCGGTTCAATCTGCCAATTGATGTCATGCAATTGAAATCGCTCTTCAAAATTAACGCATAAATTATTCAGGCAAATATTGAGGAGAGGAGTATCTTGCTGAGTCATGATTTAAAAATCCAATTAAAAATATTCAATATATTGTGCATAAAAAAAGCCGAGGTTTTAATCTCGGCCTTTTCAGTGTCGTTATTGAAAATAATCGTTAGACGATCTTTTTCATATCTGACATGTGACCACGAAGCGTTGCACCAATGGCTTCAACCGGATGGCTGCGCAATTGCGTGTTGACTTCGATCAAGCGGGCGTTATCAACACCTAG
Source organism: Cellvibrionaceae bacterium (assembly GCA_047633635.1). Lineage (GTDB taxonomy): Bacteria > Pseudomonadota > Gammaproteobacteria > Pseudomonadales > Cellvibrionaceae > CANLBN01. The sequence continues at coordinate 29,402 of JBLIFG010000014.1, forward strand.
ATCGTCTAGGTTTAAGCCGCGACCAATAACGTCGCTCTTAAGGCCTTTCATAAAATCAGCTAACAGTGGAATGCACGCGTGGTTGTATAAGTAGCAGCCATACTCAGCGGTATCAGAGATAGTCGCATTCATCTCATATAATTTTTTGCGCGCAATAGTGTTGGCGATCAACGGTGTTTCATGCAGCGACTCATAGTAAGCAGAATCAGCAATGATGCCCGCAGCGGTCATAGTTTCGAATGCCAATTCAACGCCGGCTTTAACCATGGCAACCATTAAAATGCCGTGATCAAAATATTCTTGCTCAGAAATTTCAACGTCGCTAGCGGGAGTTTTCTCAAATGCGGTTTCTGCTGTTTCTGCGCGCCAGCCTAAAAGATTAACGTCGTCGTTAGCCCAATCTGCCATCATTAAGCTGGAGAAGTTGCCGTTCATGATGTCATCTTGATGCTTGTTGTAAAGCGGACGTAAGATTTGCTTCATTTCATCGGCTAAATCAAAACACTTAATTTTCGCTGGGTTAGACAAACGATCCAACATATTGGTAACACCGCCGTACTTTAGGGCTTCGGTGACGGTTTCCCAGCCGTACTGAATCAGTTTAGACGCGTAACCTGCGTCAACACCTTCTTCGATCATCTTGTCGAAACACAACAGTGAACCGGTTTGCAGCATGCCGCATAAAATAGTTTGCTCGCCCATTAAATCAGATTTAACTTCAGCGATAAAAGAAGACATCAATACGCCAGCTTTATGGCCGCCAGTACCCACCGCGTAAGCTTTAGCCAGAGCCAAACCTTCACCTTTAGGATCGTTAGCTTCGTGCACAGCGATAAGAGTAGGAACACCAAAACCACGAACGTACTCGTTGCGAACTTCAGAACCTGGGCACTTAGGCGCAACCATGATGACAGTTAAGTCGTCGCGAATTTTCATGCCTTCTTCAACAATGTTAAAACCATGTGAATAAGAGAGGCAAGCATCTTGCTTCATCAGCGGCATAATGGCATTAACAACAGAGGTATGCTGCTTGTCTGGCGTAAGGTTCAAAACGACGTCGGCGGTTGGTATCAACTCTTCATAGGTACCCACAGTAAAACCGTTTTCGGTAGCGTTCTTCCAAGATTGACGTTTCTCGGCAATGGCTGCTGGACGTAAGGTATAAGATACATCACAGCCACTGTCACGCAGGTTCATGCCTTGGGCTAAACCTTGAGCACCACAACCGATGACAACCATTTTTTTGCCTTTTAGTGCTTCAACACCGTCTGGAAATTCTGAGATGTGCATAAAGCGACATTTGGCGAGCTGGGCCAACTGCTCACGCAACGGCAGGGTATTAAAATAGTTGTTAGACATGATGTGGATTCCGTTTAATTAAATGTAACTGGCTTTAAAGATAAAAAGATCGGGACGAAAAATCAGTGGCGTTACCATATAGAAAATAACAGAGTTCGTAAATTGTAATAAATGCAATACAGTACATCTAATTAGACAACGTAAAAATAAACCGTTATGAATACTCGCCGCTTAAAACATTACTTGGTCTTAACCGACACCTTGCTTGTTGGTCGTGTCGGTAACATCAGTATTTCAGCACTATCCCGAAAACCAGCGCCCAGTAATAGGCAGCTCGAAGATGAATTGGGAGCACTATTGTTTGTGCGCGATAATCGCAGTGTCAGCATGACGACCCAGGGTCATAAATTTTAACAACACACTAAAGCGAGCATAGCCAATTGAACCTACAGCACAAAGTGACTAACGCTGTGATTTTGAGTTTTAGTCACTATTAATTTGGAGCAGTCATTAGTTCAAATCTTGGTTAATTAGTGCTTAATGACCCATAAGAGACAGACATCCTTCTCAGTTCTTTGTCAGTTAGCGGCCAAAGCAGACATTCAGGGGAGAAAAGCAAAAGGCAAGATCTGAGCCCTTTTCCTTAATATAAGTTTGCCCCTACAGAGTTTCTCGTACTTGTATACTAAGCGAATTAATATCGATGGCACGATTAAAATACAACTCTACAGGAACACTGAGCTCGATAAAGCGAGCGTTGTTTGTTAGTTCGATAAACAGTCAATATGATACTTGCCCCCCTTTGGTTTTTTTGGATTTACTTCAATTCAAGATTCAAGGCGTGACACCTTACTATGTTCATTCGATTAAGAAACACAAGGATTGTGATGAATAGTGCTGCTCAAGGATAGAGCTGGTATGGCATCATGCGAGCAGGGAAAATCACGCTAACAATAAGTATTATAAATACGGGCAATTAATGATCGATGTGCGAGCAATTAGCATATTTATAGTAGCTGGCGGCCGCCTCGCAGCTATGCTGCATTGCCGTACTCAGAACGGATATGGTAGGGTAACTACGAATAGGTCGTTTGTTTCGCCTATACTCGACTAGTGAGTATTATTGGATGCGCATTTGAATTGGCTAGGCGTGACGTCCTCCTAGAATGAGTTATTCCGAGAGCGTAAAACTCTTGTTTGACCATTTTTTACCCAGACGTTAATTTTACTAAGGTATTCGTATCGACATTTGGCCCAAAGTGATTGATGCATAGTGTTAGTTGCGACCCAAATCGAGAGCCCTTGGTCAAATTTGGGGGATTTGTACTTATGACTCACCTGATTTATCACCACTGCGATTATGCCTTTCCCGCTGTCTTTCAAATACTTTTTTAGCTCGAAAATATTCGAAATCAGTCTATTGACTTTCTAAAAAAAAAACAAGATACTAAATTTCGGTCTTTTTTAGACCTAAAGTGTGGTTTATCAGCATGTTTATGCTGATAGAGTAGATGGTTCAGCCATCCGCTCCTAGAACCGGCAAACTCGTAGTAATACGAGGACGCAAAGCCAGTGCCCATAGTATGGGTCGAACGGTTACCAAAAGGAGTTGTGCTTAGTCTGTATTTTGGATCATTTCGATCTCGCTGCCTTTCTTAGACTCAACGAACATTCAATTAGCTTGGGCTCTTTTGTCAGATTCAACTTGAATTTAATTTGCCTGTCCGATGTTAGATAATCATTTTAGATTTTAACAATAATCCCCCCGCTAGCACCAAAAAAATACAAGCTACATGATAAATCTGCAAATATTGAAAACTGCATTTATGCACTCGCGAGAATCAATCACTATCGCTGATGTCAGCTTGCCTGATAACCCCCTTATTTTTGCTAATCCTGCTTTTGAGAAAATGACGGGCTATTTATCAGACGAAATCGTCGGACAAAACTGCAGGCACTTACAACTTACTGATGTAGGCCAAAAAGACGAGTTAAATACAATTCGTGAAGCCATCAAAAATAATAAATCATGCCTCGTGACCTTAAGAAATTATCGAAAAGATGGCTCCATGTTTTGGAATGAACTTAGCCTATCTCCTATCCTTAATGATGCAGGTGAACCGAGTTATTATTTAGGTATTCAAAAGAACGTATCAGACAAAGTCCTTATACAAAAGGCCATAATTAAAAAAAATGACGAGTTGGCTTTTCAAAAATTTGCACTGGACGAGCATGCCATTGTCTACATCGCTAATATGGATGGAGTTATCACCTACGCCAACGATAAGTTCTGTGCCATTAGCGGTTATGTCCGTGAAGAACTACTCGGTATAAATATCGACATCCTTAGGTCGGATGAACACTCAAATGCATTTTTCGTGGATATACGTAAGACTATATCTAGTGGTCATACTTGGCATGGCGAGATTAAAAATACCACCAAGATGGGTAGCCACTATTGGGTCAAATCGACCCTCGTTCCGACCTTGAATGATAAAGGCAAGCCTTACCAGTATTTAGGTATCCACTCAGAGATCACTCAACGCAAACGAACCGAAGCAAGTTTGAAGTGGATTGCCCATGATCACGTGCTCACTGGCCTGCCTAACCGAGCCTCAGTGGAAGAACGATTAAGTCATCTGACGCTGAACTCTCAATGGCCCAATCGTTTATTAGCCGTTGCATATTTGGACCTAGATGACTTCAAGTCGGTCAATGATACTTTCGGTTATAAACTAGGAGATGAGCTACTCGTAACACTGTCAAAACGTATGAGCGATGTTTTATCTAAGAACGATACACTGGGGCGTATTGGCGGCGACGAATTTATTATTATCATTGCAGACCTAGAAAAAACTGAAGATTGCGAACCTATATTAAAACGCTTGCTAGAGGTTATTGCGGAACCAGTTACTTTGGGAGATGCAGTAGTAAACATTTCAGCGAGCATTGGCGTCTCATTTAATCCACTGGATGCCGTAGATGTGGACCCACTAATTCGTCAAGCTTCCCAAGCTATGTGGGATGCTAAACAATCAGGTAAGAACTGCTATCGCCAATTTGATACCGCACAAGATAATGCGACCAAGGTTCAACGGCAACTTATAGATGATGTGGGCGCAGCTTTGATTAATAATGAGTTTGTGATGCACTATCAGCCCAAGGTGAATATGCGCACTAGCGAAGTTATAGGGGTAGAAGCTTTAATTCGCTGGCAGCATCCTGAGCGAGGCATAATTCCACCTTTAGACTTCTTACCTGCCATAGAAGGTCACGCCATAAGTCTAGAATTGGGTGAATGGGTTATACATAAAGCATTAAACCAAATAAGCCAATGGCAAAGCTTAAGAATAAACTTACCGATCAGTGTCAACATTAGTGCCTATCAATTAACACAAAAAAACTTTCCAGATCGCTTGAGCATATTGTTAGCCGCTCACCCTTTGGTGAGTCCGCACCGTTTAGAATTGGAGATACTTGAAACCAGTGCGCTAAATGATATCAGTCAAGTATCTGGCATTATGAAGACTTGCCAAGATATGGGCGTAAGCTTCGCCCTAGATGACTTTGGCACGGGATATTCATCCCTCACTTATCTTCGACGCCTGCCAGCTTACATGATTAAAATCGACCAGAGTTTCGTGCGCAACATGTTAGAAGACGAAGACGATTTGGCGATTGTTGAAGGTGTGATTGCCTTAACTAAATCATTCAAACTTGACGTGATTGCCGAAGGTGTGGAGAGCATTGAGCATGGCACAGCTTTATTGAGGCTAGGTTGCGTGCTAGCGCAGGGTTACGGAATTGCTCGACCTATGCCTGCTAGTGACATTCCCGAGTGGGCATCTAGCTGGCAAGCTGATGATTCTTGGCGGTCCGTCGATCACTAACAGCTGGAATCCTTGGAGCTTGGGAGTCATTGGGCACTAACAATTAGTTTATAGGGCAGTAATCATCCCTAATGAATGTGTCACACAAATAAAAATCACTCCATTTTTATTTGTGTGACATATCGCAGGAGTTTGCTTTTTTAAATTCTTAACAACCTCATGAGCCTTAATGACAAAAAATGATTAAGGCTGTGCTTTGGAGTTCTAGTCGCTATTAATTTGGAGTGGCCATCGGCTCGAATTGACGTAGATTCGTCGCTACTGATCCAAAACAGATAGGTCGCCTTGACGACTTAAACATATTTCTATTTTACAAAAAATTCTTTTTCCACGTCAGGCACCATTCTCTGTCACGACTTATCGAGATCCAAAGGGTCAGAGTCTTTAATCCCATAAAATCTCAGCTGCTTTTAATACAGGGTTCTTTGTTAGAATACAGTGAGTTGTGCGAGCAATTAGCATATTTATAGTAGCTGGCGGCCGCCTCGCAGCTATGCGACATTGCCGTACTCCGAACGGATAGGGTAGATTGGCCACGAATAGGGCGTGTGTTTCGCCTATACTCCATCAAGTATTTTTATGAAAAATGACGTTTAATTTTACCTATACTCTCTCGTTAATTAAGCTTAACAAGGCGATTGTAACCTGGAGAAATTTGGCTAGCCATTCGGGTTACACGATCAAAACGCTCACTATAAGGTGTATCAAGGATGTTAAGAGACTTCAAACGCCTCAATCAAATTTCTTCATCGTCGGGAGTGCTTGGTCTTTCCATCAATTTAATACTATTAGTTGTATTATTAAAAGCTGGCTATGAACATGTTTGATTGCATCTCAGAAGTACTTTATTTTTAAGGCAATAAATCTTGTGCAACAAAATATGACTCCCTATACCAGTAATTTAAGTGAGGACTCGAAAAGTATGATATAAATTACCGTCAGAAATAGTTTTCAGTCAATTGAAAGCAAGACTCTGGGCCTAATCGACACTATCAATATTGAGTCAAAACTCTTTGCAGGTGTTTATTTTATATTTAGCTGATGTTGTGGAATAAAAGATGGCAGAGTGACAGTAAATCTGGTCCCCTCAGCAATATTTTCAGCGACTATAGTGCCGTGCATATCGTGCACAATCCCATAACTGACGGATAGCCCTAATCCGGTGCCTTGACCTATTCCTTTCGTTGTGAAAAAAGGCTCAAAGATACGCTGTAAAATAGCGTCAGGAATTCCTCCACCAGTATCTTCAATGGTAAGATGGACGCCTGCATCGTCCTCAAAAACATTCAAAGTAATTGTTGATTTTCCATCTTGCTCTAACATAGCATCCTTGGCATTGGTGAGAAGATTCAAAATTACTTGTTCCATTTGAATGATATGTCCCAAAACACAAGAGCAGTTTGTGGGAAGATTAGTCACAACCTCAATTCCAGCTAATCTCAATTGTGACCCCATAAGGTCAAGCGAACTTTTAACTACATTTCGAGGGTCGACAGGTTCTGGTGCTTCCTTCGCTTCACGCCCAAACATCCGCATGTGGTCAATAATTGAAGCGGCTCGCGAAGCCTGATCCTCAATACGTGTAAGCTTATTGCTAAGGTATTGAACGTCGATTGTGCCTTGAGATATATTTCGACGGCTATTCGCCGCAGCCATACGAATGACGCTTAGCGGTTGGTTTAATTCGTGGGCGATGGAAGTTGTCATTTCTCCCAGCGTTGCTAGTTTGGAGGCTTGAATGATTTTGGCTGCCGCTAATTTACGCTCACTAATATCACGGATAAATCCAACAAAGGTAACGCTACTGGTGTCGCCCAATAAGTACTCTTCTTTTGTAATAGCCACTTCAATGGGGAACTCATGCCCATCTTGATGTCGTGCTTCTATTTCAGCACGTTGGCCTATAAAAGGCCCTTGACTGGTATTCATATATGGTTCAAAACTTTTTTTAAACGCCGCGTGATGATGAGTTGGTATTATCAGGCCTAATAAATCTTGGCCAACGATATCTTGATGTTTATAGCCAAAGGTTGCTTCAGCAGCCGCATTAAAGCTCACTACTCTGCGGTTCTTATCCATGACGATAATAGCGTCAAAAGCTGCATTCATGGTTGACTTGAATTGGGTGGCTCTATTTTCAGCTTGCATGGACACGAATTCCATTTGAACTATGGATGCGAGATCTTCTAACAAAGTAATGTCAGCTGCTTCAAAAGTGCGAGGCTTATGATCGATAATACAAAGCGTTCCTATTTTGCTGCCATCGCTCATTGTGAGTGGGCAGCCTGCATAAAACCGAATGAATGGGTCACAGAGAACTAGGGGATTGTTGAAAAAACGATTGTCCTTAAGCGTATCTGGGATAACAAACACAGAATTTTGAAGGATTGCATGGCCACAAAATGAAATGTCGCGATGGGTCTCTTGAGTGTCTAGACCGATACAAGATTTAAACCATTGACGGTTCTCATCAATTAAGCTCACGATGGCAATAGGCGTCTGGAATAGCCGACTAGCCATTCGAGTAATGCAATCTAAACGTTCGCTGCGAGGGGTATCAAGAATTCTAAGTGACTTCAAACTATTCAAACGAGTTTGTTCATTCTCAGGCGTACTGGGTTTCATCATTGTTTAAGTACCGTCCTTTGCGATTACTCGCTTTAGTATCGAAACCATTGAACTATTTAAACTGTCGACCTGATTCTTACTTTCACCCCCGATCTAGCTGAGTACTTTTTAATCAAAGACTTGAGCTTAAGGTCTTATCAGAAAGGAGTGCTTTTTTTCATTAATAACTATTGTATACAGATTGGTATTATAGTAAATAATTATTAGTTGCATTATTTTTGTAATAGTGAGGGATTAATAATATTAAAATAGGCAGAAAATCTAAGGTTGCCCCGTTTGTATTAAAAGTATTATTTTAATATTTACAAGCTGACTTTGCTTGATTAATTTTTTCAACCTGCGGGGTCAGGCTCGTTGAAACGTATAATTTGTCATCAATTTTACCGTTTTGACTGATTAATAAAGCGACTGTTAATTAGAAATAATGCAACGATATAATAATGTTGTATGGCCGTTTTTGAGTTGAACTGCTTAGCATATTTATAGTAGCTGGCGGCCGCCTCGCAGCTATGCGGCATTGCCGTACTCCGAACGGATAGGGTAGATTGGCCACGAATAGAGCGTTTGTTTCGCCTATACGCCAGAAGGTTTCGATATTTACATCATTATCAATAGGTCTTTCGATTGACATAGTCTGTCTTCATTTATTAACAATTGGTAGAGTGATTTTAAATCGGGCACCATTGCCGATATTGTCGGCAACAATGATGCCATTCATATCACGGATAATACCGTAACTGATAGATAGCCCTAAGCCGGTGCCTTTTCCCATTTCTTTTGTCGTATAGAACGGATCGAAGATGCGGGGTAAAATGTCCTCAGGAATACCTCCACCGGTATCCTCAGTTGTAATATGGACACCTTTATTGGTTTCAAATACCCGTAAGGTAATTTTCGACTCTCTATCGCTTCCAGCCATGGCATCTCTGGCATTGGTTAGAAGGTTCAAGATCACTTGTTCCATTGGAATGGTATGGCCCATAATAGAAGAGCAGTCTTCAGAAAACTCCGTCACAACCTCAATGTCATCCAACCGCAATTGCTCTCCCATCAAATCAAGCGCTTGCGTAACTATATTTCGAGGATCAATTGATGCTGGATGTTCCTTCGCCTCACGTCCAAACATGCGCATGTGATCAATAATTGCAGCTGCTCGTGCAGTTTGTTCTTCAATGCGTTTCAGCTTACCGCTCAGATATTTTGGATCAGCGGTGCCTTTAATAATCTTCTGGCGGATATTCCCTGCAGCCAGTCGAATCACGTTCAGTGGTTGGTTCAATTCATGTGCGACTGATGTCGCCATTTCTCCTAGAGTTGCAAGTTTGGATGATTGGATTATTTGTGCAGCGGCTTCTTTTCGCTCTCTCTCTTGTTCGGCTCTTACTTGATTTAGTTCTGTAATATCTTGACCTACGCCAATCACACCAATGATTTGACCAGAGGCGTCACGCCTTGTCGTCGAATTAAGTAAAACATCAACGCGATCTCCAGATTTGGTGTACAACGGGAATTCAAAGTTCGCTGTTTCTTCGCCCTTAAGCGCTTTCTCCAAAATGTCGCCTACCGAAGCCTTATAATCGTCGGTAATAAAATTTGCCACAAGATCTCGATCCATTACCTCTTTCCTATTAAGGCAAGTAATCTTTTCTGCTTGCTGGTTCCACTCGTTAACCTTTCCTTGTGTATCTATACCGAAAATCGGGGCGTTCGCGGTATCAATCAACTGTGCCAGTTCGGTGGCAACGACTAGCTTATTATGTAAAACATTTAATTCCGTTATTTTCTGATGCTCTCGCATGGCAAACGAGTAGTAAGTATTAAGACGATGCACGAGCTCATCTTCATCAATTGGTTTTACAAGATAATCAATTGCCCCTAAGTCCTTAGATTTCTGAAAAAATGTTTTATTCTTTTGATGTGCACTAACAAATATTACAGGGATATTTGCTGTTTTTTTTCTCAATCTAATGATGGAGACAAATTCGAATCCATCCATATTTGGCATCTGAACATCACATAAAATCAGGTCAAAAGATTCATCGTCTATGTAGCTAAGTGCTTCAATAGCGCTTGAAATGCCCTTGATTTCAAAGTTTGGATTGGCTTCCAAAACGGTAGTGAGTGCAAAGATATTTTTTTCGATGTCGTCAATGATAAGTATTTTAAATTTTTGCATTTTATTGCCATTTTGATACTAAGCAAGTTTGACTCTCAGCCATCTAAAGACCCCAGTAAAAATAGTTGTTTTGCGACTGTTTTTTGTGCATAAGCAATCGCGGAAAAGTGAAATTGAGAGACCCCTATATTTAAATTGAACTATTTTTCTATAGCTGACCATTTTGATAGTCATGAACTGCCTGCGTGCGAGCAATTAGCATATTTATAGTAGCTGGCGGCCGCCTCGCAGCTATGCGGCATTGCCTTACTCCGGACGGATAGGGTAGCCACTAATAGGACGTTTTTTTCGCCTTTACTCTCCTTCCCACTTAGTTTCAACAGCCCTAACTAAGTAAGCGCCCGTTTTCCCTGGCATCTGAAAATCCGTGATAATAAGCCTAATACCCGCTGTCGTGCTGACTATTTTGACAGCCGCCTCTGCGTCGTTTGCGCCATAATACTCTAAACCCACATTGGTTAACGTCTCTAACGCTTCTTCGAGAATGATTTTCTTATCATCAACAATAAAGGCCTTGATTGAGATAGCGCTTCTCCTTCTAATAACCCATGTTAGCTAATTATCGGCAGTGTGATTGTGAACCGGGCACCATCATCGATATTCTCAGCCGCGATCGTTCCCTTCATACCCTGAATAATGCCGTAACTGACAGATAGACCCAATCCCGTTCCTTTCCCCATATTCTTCGTCGTGAAGAACGGCTCGAATATACGTTGCATAACATCGCCGGGTATACCCCCGCCAGTATCCTGAGTGGTAATATGGATAACGTTACCTTCCTCAAATACTTGTAATGTAATTTTCGCCATGCCTTCGCTTTCAGTTATCGCATGCAAGGCATTGGTGAGAAGGTTCAAGATCACTTGCTCCAGTTGAATGAGATGGCCCAAAACACACGCACAGTCTTCCGGCAGTACGGTCACAATCTCAATTCCAGCTAATCGTAATTGCTCTCCCATAAGATCAAGTGCACGCTTCACTGCATTTCGGGGATCAATCGATTCTGCCGGCTCCTTCGCCTCACGCCCGAACATTCGCATGTGATCGATAATATGCGCTGCTCGTGTGGTCTGTTCTTCAATGCGCAGCAGTTTTTCGCTCAAGTATTTGGGGTCGACAATGCCTTTAGACAACCTTTGGCGGATATTTCCTGCGGCCATACGAATCACACTCAGCGGTTGGTTCAACTCATGCGCAACTGATGTCGCCATTTCCCCTAATGTTGCCATTTTCGATGACTGAATGAGTTTGGCAGCGGTGTCCTTGCGCTGGCTAATATTACGAATAAACCCAACGAATGCGGATTTTGTTTCTGTTTCTGTTCCTGTTGCGACATCGTATTTTTCAATTGCGATCTCAACCGGAAATTCATGGCCATCGTGGTGTAGTGCTTCGATTTCAACGCGCTGGCCAATCAAGGGCCCTACACCTGTTTCAAGAAATAACTTTAAACCTTGGCTATGAGCCTCACGATACCGAAGTGGTATAATTGTTTTCGCTAGATCATCACCTAGGATCTGTTGTTTTTGATAACCAAAAAGTTCTTCAGCAGCCGCGTTAAAATCCACTATGGCACCCTGTGTATTGATAATAACAATAGCATCAAAGGAAGAATTCATCAGTGCTCTAAATCGGGTGTCACTGTCATGTTGACTTTTAGCATTCGCGTCGAGGTGAGCATGCTCAGTGCCGAGGTAATAGAAGGTGGAGCCCAAGACAAACGGTGCCATATCTACAATGTAAATGACCGGGTTGTCTAAATGCATCTGCATAATGTTGGCTATGGTAGGCATTAAGCCCGAGGCAAACAGATCAATGGCCCACGCCGCTGCGATAAAAATACATCCGAATATTGTACCTATACAGGTGTATCTCGCCTTGTAGTTCGTTCGACCTACAAGGCCCAGCGATATTGTTAATGTTGAGAGTTTTATCATTATAATGGTTGCTCTATTGCCTCCGGCATGGGGGAAACTGTGTCAATCAGGTCATCGATATCCAACGGCTTTCGCAAAAAAGATATGATGTGATATCTACGCCGTGCCCATTAACTTCGGGGTCACGGATGTGATAACATTACAATAAAATTTATCGGTTGTCCCCATTTTTTATAGCGGTTTTAACCACGTCGTGAAGCATTTTTGCGACATATTTTCAGCCATGATGAGAAAGTACGACCACCGTGGTGGTCCTGCCTATTTTAGCGACGGCCTCGCCGCCCCCGGTGTCAAAATACGTGTAATTAGCAGTAATTTAGGTTTCTAATGGTGCTACAGAAATGTTTCGAACATCAGTAACAATTTTCCCCTTCATATCCACGACAGGTCCGTAACTGGCCGACAGCTTCAACTTCTTGCCTTTGCCCATTTTCTCTGATTTATCGCATGACTCAAAGATACGGTGGAGCACATCTTCAGGAACAATCAAGCCTGTATTTTAAGCATTTTTGTTCTGCGTTTTTAAAGGTAACACTTGTCGCCGTGAGATTGCTCTTATTATTGTCCTTGCTTATTACTCTGCGCGTTGCCACGGTGAGTATTGGCATCATTATAACACTAAAAACAGCGAGGTATAAGTCGGTACTATTGCGAGTCGGGCGCCGCTATACATCAAATTCTATGCCATGGTAACCAGTAATGACCAATACAGCGGTGGCGGCCCACGCTTGTTGAGCGGCTGCCTCGCTGCTATGCGGCATTCCGGACGGATAGGGTAGGATGGCCACGAATAGGGTGTTTGTTTCGCCTATACTCTTAGGTCCGCTTGTTTCCGAAACTTACACCTTGTTTAGTCTCTTATTGGCACGTTTGAGACCTTATCCCTTTGCATACAAGAACTATTTTTCGTCCGCTATCAATAGGACAGCGGTAATAGCTACGTTGTCTTTCAATAATTAGTAAGCGTAAAAAGAATAGCCCGACATTTTGTTACTCTCTTGCAAAGAAGCTCCGGCAAAAATTTCGAAATACATGATTAACAGACTCTCGCTTGCTCGTTGCCAACATAAACCACAAATAATGCGATTTTGGGTTTTAAAATTTACAGTGCAGGCAGGTTTATAAGGCTATTCGCGGTGCGCTGATGACTTGTCGTTTAATTGAAAAACTAGGTGCAAGGCTATATAAATCTCCGTTTAAGCCAACCAGTTGATGCGCTATATTTTGTGCTTTTGCGACCTTTGAACACGCCAGTAAATGTTTGGGTTCACCGTGCACAGGGACTATACATTTTGGCTTTACCCAGTTGAATAATTGTTTTAAATCGCCCTCATTAGGATGGCCCGAAGCATGAATAATATGCTCGCAATCTTTTGATTCAATCACATTTATTTCACGTTCTTTTAATAGATCCGTTAAGCGCTTGACCGATTTTTCGTTGCCAGGAATCACAATGCTACTAAAAATAACGCTGTCGGCTTTTTCGAGATCACAATCTCGGTGGGTGTTTAATGCGAGTTTGTAGAGACCTGCTCGCGGCTCACCCTGACTACCCGTCGCCACGATAAGAACCTCATGTTTTGGCAGGTAGCCAATGTGTCGGCGTGGGGTGATTTTTAACTCTTCTGGCCAAAATCCAGTTCTTCTCGCAATGCTCACCATATTCTCAAGTGCAGGGCCAAGTAGGCACATATATCTATTCGTCGCCTGTGCTATTTTTGCAAGGGTAATTAGGCGCGCTATATTACTGGCAAAGCAGGTCACTACTACGCGGCCGCGGGCCTTGCTAATCAGAGTGCCTAAGCCTTGTTCGCAGTCTTTCTCAGAGAACGAATGCCCTGGGCGGTTGGCATTTGTTGAATCACAAACCATGGCCGTAATGTCTTGGCTAGCCAATTGTTTAAACAAACTTTTATTAAAACCTTTGCCCACCACCGGGCTGGCATCAATTTTCCAATCACCCGTATGTAATATGCGCGCAACAGGGGTGCTAATGAGTAGCGCATTTGCATCTGGGATAGAGTGTGTTGTGGGGATCCACTCTACGGTGAACGGGCCAATATCAAGCACACTAAGGGGCTCAACAATGACAATAGGAAGTTCATAGGTAATTTCAGCTCGATAGGCTTTACGTCTTAATACCTCTGCGGTAAAAGCGGTAGTATATATCGGGCACTGTAGCTCTGGCCATTGGCTCAGTACCGCACCTAAGTGATCTTCGTGGGCATGGGTCAACACAATTCCGCATAAATTTTCACGTCGATTTGCTATAAAAGAGACGTCGGCAGTCACCATGTTGTAGCGTCTTGCGCCGACGGCTTCGTCTTGTTCACGCTCGAGCGGCACATTAAAGGTAACGCCACAATCAACCATCAGCCATTGCCCATTATGCCCATAAAGATTGATGTTCATTCCTATTTCGCCAGTTCCCCCCAAGGGTAAGAACCATAAATCTTTTTCTGTTGGGTCATATTTCAATGCAAGTGCTCGCGGTAGTGATTCAAAAATAATGTTTAAAAACTAGTGCGTAAGAACAGTACGCAAAACTAGTACGTAAAAATTAAGAGGTAAGCGCGTAAAGATCAAAAAACTATTGATGTAGTAGCGATGTATTTATATTCAGTAACCGGTCAACTCTAAAAAGCCGACGCCACCATGAGAGCCTTCAATCTTGACCATTCCCTCATAGTAGGGAATAGCGGCGTTATTCCACTGCTTATCTTTCAATGTCGATATTGTTAGGTCTATTTTTTTACTGGGGATCACCAGCTTCCAGATTAAGGGTAGTTGCCTACCACCCACCTTTTTAACAGATACTGGCTGTAGTGTTAAATCACCCGGTTGCAGCGTAATTTGTTCGCCGGTGCTGGTGATGTATGACCCCGTTACATAATCATCTTGATTTTTTAGGCGCATTCTAAAAGCCATTATTTTGTTGCCGTCATCTAAATGAAGCGATAACCAATCCCAACCTTGAGTGCTAGTATCGAGTAATTGAGAGGTCCACTCTTGGTCAAACCACGCCTGGCCTTTGAGCTTTATAGGCGCGGTCGTTACGGTATCGATGGTTTGCGTTAGCTCGCCTTCAATACTGATAAAGGGCGCACTGTAATAGTGAGACGCGTGGCCGCTGGTCGATTTTACGCTAAAGCCATTGTCACCATGTTGCACCAAGGGGCCTGTCTGCTTCAGCGTAAATGTAGCTTTCGCCTCAGCGTTTGGCTTTGAGGTGTCGGTTGCGCTAAAGGTCAGTGTCGACGGAAACAGTCCTACATCGCCATCACTATTTAGCCATTGCCAATCATCAATAAACAAGCTCAGTGGCAACCTTGTAAGCCCCGCATTACCGACCCCGCCACGAGCAAATTTTTCGGAAAACCAGTGAGTATCTAATGAGTGAATGGATGCATGTGCCATGTATATTTGATTGTTATGCCAGCTTTCATTTGAAGATACAGTCGAGTCCTTTAACGTTACAGGCGAATTCTTTAAAGATACATTAGCGTTTTTTAAAGATGCAGCTGAGCTATTCGAGGGGCTCTTCGCTTCAGTTTGAGAGCTGCTTGGGCTTGGGTTTTTAAATCGAAATAATGTCCACTGCAAGCCATAAGGATCGCCGGCCTCGTCTTGCAAATTAGCGGTTAAATACCACCACTCGATATCAAATTGATCGTGTGTGCCGTGATCCTGCGGAAAACTCATGCGATAATCTGGATCAGCTTTTTTACCTATATTATTACTAGCTAAGGCAGTATTAGAATCATCATTTTGCTCGTACACGTTCCGACCAAAAATCGACGTGTTAGCTTGAGTCTTAACGGCAATTTGCGAATTCACAACGAAGTAAGTACCCAATAAAAGCACACCTGCTACGCCGAGACCGACGATTTTTTTATTTAGTTTAGCCATCGAATATCCTCTATTAAAGGGCGCTTACCGGCTTTTATAATGGGTATAGCGATGATTAACAGCACAATGCTTAAACTAACTGCATAAATCTGAAGAATTTTTATGACGTTGATTTGAAGCGGATAAGTCCATTGAAATGCCTGTAGATTAATTTCATAAATAAGTACCCAGCTCAATAAAATACCAAAGGGTGTGGCAAAAATAAGAGCGATGAAACACAATAAAAAATACTGAAAGAGCGCAAGTAGCTGGGTTTTAATTGCCGACACACCAAAGCTACGCAACAGCATGTTTTGTGGTCGGGCATCATTCATTAATACCACTATTGCACAGGCGAGAGATAACGCAGCAACTAGTAGCGTCACTATATTTAGCCCATCAGTAATAATAAAAGTACGATCGAAAGCCTGTTTAGATATAGCTAATAGTTGTTCTGCATCCAATAAAGTTTTCTCCGAGTCTATGCCTTGTATGTTTAGTGCGACTTTAAACCGTTCGAGCCCCGCTACATCGGTATTGATGGTATAAATTGTACTTTTAGAGATTGCAGCATCAAATTGAGATAGTGGTAGCAGAATTTGCCGATAAGGATTACCAAAATCATAAATAATACCCTTAATAACATAGGCAGTTAAGCGTTGCGTCGATGGGTGCGGAACACTTATCTCATCATTAATGCCAAGTTTATACTCGAACGCAAATTGCTGATTAACGAAGACCCCATTCGTCTGTTTAAACGCTTGCCAGGCGGCAGCTTTATTGTCTATTTTATAAAATACCATCGCGTCTTTGAACTGCCCGGTAGTTGGGTAGCTATGTTGCTGCAGTGCGGTACCCTCGTAGGTAATATTATTTTCAAAGCGCTGAAACACCTCTACGTTGGCCTCGCGCCCGATTGCCGCTATATCTACAATGCCTTCGTAATACAGATAATAATCTGTCGCTAGGCGCGATTCTAGCCACGACACGGTCGCGCCTCTGAAGCTGTCTACCATTAAGTTCATGCCTATATTACTGGTGGCAGCGATAAAAAATGCACAGCAGGCAACCTTAGTTTTACCCGATAAAGCGCTACTTTGTTTAGCGCTAATACGCAGCATAATAAAGCGAGATGGAATCAGCCGATAGACGGCATCAATCACTCGCGGATAATTGGCTAGTAATAAACTACAGCCCGATAATATGAGTGTTGCGGTAGCGACTAGTAACAACCATAGCGCTGTTGCAGCGTACAAAATGCCCAATGCTAGCAGCGCAAACAGAATACATAACGCCCAAAAGTTACGTTGCCATTTTGCTTGATTAGCCGCCAAGTTATCGTGCGCCTGCGTTGAATGTAAAGCTTGATTGCTTAAGCTAAAGGGCGCCACGGTCGCAGCAATACTGCCGCACACGCTGATGCCAAATACCTGTAAAAACAGACTTAATAGCGAGGTGTTGCCAAATCCAATTTCTACGCCATATAAACCCTCGAGGGTGGCCTGCACCGTTGGCGCAACAAGATTAGATAAATGAATACTTAAATAAATACCTGCGCAGACGGCCACAAAAGTAATCAACACAATTTCGATAATTTGGCTGACAAATATAACGCTGCGGGGGAAGCCTAGTTGACGACAAATCTTAAACCAAGGCATACGTGCGTTGATGAGTAAATTGACAGCGTTGATGACAATAAATAAGCACACGACAAACATCAATAAAGCCATGGCCAATAAGTTCATGTGAAAACTATTGGTGAGCTCGCCTTGGGGCGCGCCGTCACTTAACGAAACTAGCTGTAAATGTGTAGGTAAAACGGCACTAAGGTGCTCGACGAGTTCATCGAGTTCTGGCCCCGCCTTTGCGCTGACTAACAGTAAACTCGTTAAATCACTACCGGGAAACAAGCGGTAGAATTCGCCAATATCGGTCACCAGATCATTGCCTAAACTGGGGTCTTTAAGTGCAATGAGTTTGGGTAAAGCGATTTTTTTTATTGACGCCGGCGTCTCGATATCGGCATTGCTATTACTGCCATCAGTAGCATCATTGCCGTCATCAAAAGGAATTGAAAAATTACTTGAGGTCTTGTCAACAATGGATGCATCGCTATTGGCGATCAGTTGTGCCAGCAGGGAGGGGTGGACAATACCAACAGGCGTAGAAAAAGGAATAGCAGTGAGTATTGCGGTTTGATCACTTTGGCGTGATGAAAGACCTGCGCTCGTGACGCCACTGTTTATTAAAGGCAGTAGCGCGATGGTATCGATGCCAGTAATGTTTATTCGGCGCATAGAGACTTTTTGTTGCTTTAGCTGTGTCTGCGTCTGTTGCTCGGCATATATATGAGTTGACGTTTGTGCAACAGCGATAAGTTGGTTAAAGCCGAGCTTGCGCAAATATGCATAATCGCTTTTGACCAGTGTGGCTTGGGCACTTTTAGGAATAACTTGATATTTGACATTGCCGATCAAAAAAGTACTGTTACTGGCGTAGCTTTGTTTGGCGCTAGCATTAATGATTAATACGGTCGATAAGCCACAAGCAGCAATTAAAAGCGATGCGATAAGCATCAATACACTAAATTTTGTGGCTTTGTAGCTACTCAACAGTAGTTTAAAAAAAAGTGTGATTTTTATCAAAATGGGTTTAACTCGCCTCGCTCACTAAGCGACCTTCACTCAAAAAGACTTGTTGATCGGTGAGTTTGGCGACTCTTTCGCTATGGGTAACTAATACCAGTGTCGTGTTAAGTTGCGCGCAGGTATCTATCAATAGGCGGCTAACAATATCTGAGTTTTTGTTATCTAGGTTACCGGTAGGTTCGTCAGCTAACAGCAATTTAGGCTTATGCGCTAAAGCTCTGGCAATCGCAACTCGCTGCTGTTCGCCTCCCGAGAGCTGATTGGGTAGCTTGTTGATGTGCTTTGAGACGCCCAGAGTCTCGATTAAAGTGTCGATGTAGCCTACATCGACTGGGCGACCGTTAATAGCATTGAGTCTGGCCGGCAAATAAATATTGTCGAGCACCGATACCACGTCTATCAAATTATATCTTTGAAACACTACGCCAATTGTCGACATCCGGTAATTATCAGCTTGTGACTCCGACAACGCAGTTATATCGGTAGTTGTATTGTTGCTTATATTGTTAGTTGTGTCGCTAATTGACGCATTATTTGTGTCTGAGCTTGATACGCCGCCTAGCAGTATTTGACCCTCATCTGGTTTGTCTAGCGCAGCCAGTAGGTGCAACAGAGTCGATTTTCCCGATCCAGACGCCCCTCGAATACTGACACTTTTACCTACTTCAATTGCAAACGAGAGCCGATCCAAAATTGTTTGTTGTGTCGTACCGTCTTCAAATGATTTTGAGATATTGACTATTTGTAACATGTTTTATTAATGCTTTTTAGTGAACAATTAGGCTAGGAGCAACCACACATAAACCTAGACAAGTGAGAATTTTAGAACACATAAAGATAGCTAAGCGATTAGCCACACAACGCTTAATGTGAATGACGTCATATACATAAATCAATCAAGGCAAAACTACATAGCCTAGATTTTTACTCAAAAAGCTGGTCATAAAAAACAACAAGCTGCGACTTTACATTTTACCAAACAATATACGTTGCCACGTTAATAATTGGGTAAATGCTTATGAATGAGGATCAATAATAACATTATTGAAAACGCGAAACCTATGCATAGGTGTTTTGTTTAAAGCAATAGCCGCACTAGCGAGGGCATAATTGAGCAACTTATAAACCAATCGTCTCGGCATAAAAGATCGTTTTTTGAACTTGTTTGCCTTCCCCATAAAATTTATTGATATTCACTTGCGCGATCACCAATTGTAGAATACTGTATATATGAACAGTTATTTATTTTCTAGGTATTCTTATGTCAATTCAACCAGTAGCTGGCTTTGCCAGGCGCTACAGT
>JBLIFG010000015.1:0-47117 GCA_047633635.1 Cellvibrionaceae bacterium
AATTTGTACAAAAAGCATGGCTCTATATGATAATAGGAACTATCGGTGGAGTGTATATAATGAAAGAGCTCCATCACCGCTCACCTAAATTTCGTAATTTAATGGATAAAACATTATTGAAAGTACCAGTTATTGGTAAAATTGTTTATAACTCTATTTGTGCACGTTTTGCGCGTACCTTATCAACTACATTTGCCGCTGGTGTGCCATTAATTGATTCGCTAGAGTCTGTTGCGGGTGCTACGGGTAATATAGTTTACGAGCGTGCAGTACTCGATATTCGTGACAATGTCTCAACAGGTATTCAACTTAATCAGGCAATGCGTTCGACGGGGTTATTTCCGAGTATGATGTTACAAATGGTTGCTATTGGCGAGGAATCGGGCTCGCTTGATGCAATGCTTGACAAGGTAGCTACGTATCACGAGGATGAAGTGGATGCCATGGTTGATAATTTAACTACATTATTAGAACCTTTAATAATGTCGGTGCTTGGTGTGCTTGTGGGTGGTTTGCTGATTGCCATGTATCTGCCGATCTTCCAATTAGGTGCCGTTGTAGGTTAAATGAGTTTCTTCGAAAATAAAAAGCTACTGAATATTTGAAGACTTTTTCGCCTTAAGGCGCCTGCCCTTGGCAAGTAGAATCATTGCTATCATCAGGTATTCAAAAGGCAATCAAAGAACTCGTAACCGCTATCCTTCGCTACGTCTTCTTACTCGAACCAGCACCTAGGCAAAAAATAATTATGATCGAATCTATAACCAATAACCTAGAAATTTTATCTAGGTTACCTTTTTTTTATTATCCCTTTATTTTTATTATCAGTTTACTTGTGGGTAGTTTTTTAAATGTCGTTATTTTACGTATACCTAAAATTTTAGAGCAAAGCTATAAAGAAGAATGCATTGAGATACTTGAATTAGCAGAGCCAGAAAAAAAGAATGGCAGTGAAAATGCTCAATTGGCAAGCCAGCAAGAAAAAATTTCGCTGTCATATCCGCCATCTACCTGCCCTAAATGTAATACAAAAATTAAGCCTTGGCATAATATTCCCGTCATCAGTTACTTTTTTCTCTTGAAGGGAAAATGTCATAGCTGTAGCAACCCGATTAGTCTCCGCTACCCATTGATAGAACTTATAACCGCACTGCTGTCGGTGTTAACAATTTATTTGTTGGGCTTTACCGGTGCAGGTCTTCTAGCGTTACTGTTATTGTGGACATTAGTTTCTCTTACAATGATCGATATCGACACTTTTCTGCTGCCCGATGATTTAACCTTGCCTTTACTGTGGCTGGGATTAATTATAAATAGCTTTGGTGTGTTTACCGATCTTTCAAGCGCGTTATGGGGCGCTATTGTTGGATATGGTTCTCTTTGGAGCGTGTTTTGGCTATTTAAGCTTATCACGGGTAAAGAGGGTATGGGCTATGGTGATTTTAAATTACTGGCTGCATTAGGCGCCTGGATGGGCTGGCAGTTTATCCCGCTTATTATCATCCTTTCATCTTTTGTGGGTGCAGTTATCGGAATTGCGGGCATACTTATTTTAGGGCGAGATAAGAATATCCCTATCCCCTTTGGCCCTTACTTGGCAATAGCTGGCTGGATTGCGTTTTTATGGGGTGACCAACTCCTCAATTATTATTTGACGAGTATTTTATAAGTGATGCTATTATGAACACCTTACAAAAGCTTTATTGTTAAAACCATGCTGTTGTCTTTCATTATTACAATTAGGTTTTTGTCTCGGATCGCTTCAAACAGGTTGTTGATGCTATGCCCTTTATTTTAGGTGTTACCGGTGGCATTGGCAGTGGTAAGTCGGCTGCTACCGATCATTTTTTCTCGTTGGGTATACACATTGTCGACGCCGATGTAATAGCGCATGAACTTGTTGCTCGAGGTTCACCTTTATTATTAACTATAAAAGAACATTTTGGCGATGATATATTGTTAGGTTCTGATGAGTTAAACAATGCTGAATTAAATCGAGTTAAATTAAGAGAGATTGTTTTTAATAACCCTCAAGAAAAAAAATGGTTAGAAAATTTATTACATCCTCTTATTAGAAAAAAAATTCGCGCCGAACTTGCAGCGGCCAACTCGCACTATGCGATTTTATCTGCCCCCTTACTGTTTGAAAATAATTTGCAGCTAGAGGTAGATCGTGTGCTGGTGATAGATTGTGACGAGTCGTTACAATATGAGCGCGCGTCTCTTAGAGATAATAGTGACCGCGAAATGATTAAAAAAATCATGCAACAACAGCTCGATAGAAACACTCGCCTAGCACGTGCAGATGATGTGATTGAAAACATGGGCTCATTAGCGGACCTTAAACAATCAGTTGAACACTACCACCATCAGCTTGATAATCATTTAGTTTAATTGCATTGACTATAACTTACCCACCATTCAGAAAAGAAAAAATGCCAGATTCAGAAAAAATACTTACGCTAAATTGCCCTACCTGTAAAAAAATAGTGATGTGGACAGATGCGTTTCCACACAGGCCATTTTGTAGTCATCGCTGTCAATTAATTGATCTAGGTGAATGGGCTAGCGAATCTTATCGGGTGCCCGTGAATGAGAGTAAAGAGCCCGACGAGTGGGAATAGAAAAAGGTAATCTGATAATAACTAGTCTAACAAGTTGATCAGATATAGGGGGGGGCCTTCTACCTACTGTTGTATTTTAAACGTCTACGTTTAGAGCCTCTATATCTCGGGCTCCTAGCCTGAAATTTTTTACGTTAGGTTTTTTACATTAGAATATCTAAAACTTACGCATTGAGTCTTAACGCTTTAAATCTTGGAGCTTTAGCCTAGAGCTTTAAACCCCTCAGCTTCTAACACTATCGGTTAGTAGTCATTCTTTTCTGATAGCAACTTTTTAATGATTTGTTGATTCGCCTCTGGAAAAGCATATTTTTTTAAATGAGCCAAAGCTACCCATTTTACTTCCTGCCCTTCTAAACCAACAATTTCACCACCGCCATTATAATCAAAATGTCGGCTTAGCCAAATATCTAAGAATATATTTTTATCAGCGTATTGATGGTAGATTTCCATAAATGAATCGGCTTGTTTTACAACAATGCCAACTTCTTCTTTAAATTCACGGATCAAAGCAATATAGGCAGACTCGTTCGCCTCAACTTTACCACCGGGAAACTCCCACAAGCCGCCTTGATGAAGATGATCTGGGCGTTTGGCAATTAACAACTGGTTATGGCTATTAAATATAAGACCGACAACGACATGTACAAATGGTGATGTAATCATAATTTAAGCCTTGATAAATATTACAACCTTAAATGAAATAACTTTTAAAACAATGACTGCAACGACACAATCAGGTTCGATACTCAGCATTGATTGTAATATATTCATGGGATAGATCCGTAGTCCATATCGTCTCATTGATATTTCCTCGACCTAAACACACACGTAAAAGAATTTCTTCTTTTAACATCACCGCCTGACCGGCATCTTCGCTATAACTCTGAGCGCGGCCACCATTCTCAACGATTAAAACATCGTCGAGATAAACCCGAATATTATCGACATTTAAGCCCTCAATACCTGCATAACCAATAGCGGCAACAATTCTGCCCCAATTAGCGTCAGAGGCAAAAATAGCGGTCTTCACCAGCGGAGAGTGAGCGATGGTATAGGCCACCTTAAGACATTCAGCTGAGTCATACCCTTCTTCTACGCTAATAGTCACAAATTTTGTAGCGCCCTCACCATCGCGGACAATTTTTTGTGCAAGCTCTGTCAATGTATCAACAACAGCCTGCTTAAACTTAAAGTAATCTGGTGAGCTTTTATCATCAATATTAATAGCAGATGTTCCTGCAGCCACCAACAGACAACTATCATTTGTAGATGTATCGCCATCAATCGTTATGCGGTTAAAAGACAGGTTAACTGCCTCTATTAATATTTCTTGTAGCAGTTGTTCATCGACACAGGCATTAGTCACAACATAAGCCAACATGGTTGCCATATTGGGGTTAATCATACCCGAACCTTTAGCAATACCATTGATAATTAAGGTGTCCCTACCGCCGTCAAGGTCCAGCGAGGTACTGACGCCTTTTGGGCAAGTGTCGGTAGTCATTATACCTTTTGCCGCTAAATACCAATGATTTTCTGCCAAGTTTTCAAAGAGTTCAGGGATAGATTTTTCAATTTTCTCTACCGGCAGTGGTTCACCAATAACACCCGTTGAAAAAGGTAGGATCAACTTGTAGTCGACATCTGCTTGTTTAGCAACAGCCTTGCAGGTGGCTAAAGCTGCCTGTATCCCTTGCTCACCGGTGCATGCATTAGCATTGCCTGAATTAATAATAAGATAACGGCTATGACTAGAATATACAGCGTGTTGCCTACACAGCGTTATAGGCGCTGCACAATAAGCATTCTTAGTATAAACACCCGCTACATTAGCCTTAA
Organism: Cellvibrionaceae bacterium; assembly: GCA_047633635.1. GTDB lineage: Bacteria > Pseudomonadota > Gammaproteobacteria > Pseudomonadales > Cellvibrionaceae > CANLBN01. Next base: position 4,467 of record JBLIFG010000015.1, read on the forward strand.
CAGGCAACTCCATTAACACTAAATCTAGCCTACTTGCTGTACTAGAAGACCTTTTAATGCCGGCACTCACAGCACTTAATTTAACACCTGCTATTGGTATCATTTCTGGAAAGCTAAGGTTACCAACAGGCATAATTATTTGGCTCTTTTTCAAATATAGTGAATGTTTAAAAATTTTAACGTGCAAAAAGTGAATTTTACCGATTTGAATGGCGCTAAGCTATGCCTTTGCTGCGTCTATCTTCTGGCTATCACTATCTCCGTCATTCTTCCGTACCTGATGAATTGAAAGATGCTCTCTCGGATTCTGTTCAATTCACCTTGTTAAAGAGAGCCAAGCTTAACTTGGGGCTCCTCGGTACGTGACCCAATAAAATTATTTAAGTTTACCGTGACATTGTTTGTATTTTTTACCCGAGCCACAAGGACAAGCTTCATTTCTACCAACTTTTTTCTCGCCGCGAACAAATTGTGAAACTTGAGGCTCTTGATTTTCAGAGGCATCGACAGCCTCTTGTAAAAGCGAGGTTTGGGCGTGTTCTAGTCTCATGTCTTGCTCTTGCTTATTACGGCGCTCTGCTTCCATAGCTGCCATGTCAGCTTCTGATACTGGCTCTACACGAGCAAGAATTCGGATTGTCTCTGTTTTAATAGTTTCTAGTAACGCTTGAAACAACTCAAAAGATTCTCGCTTATATTCTTGTTGTGGATTTTTTTGAGCATAACTGCGTAAACCAATACCTTGACGTAAATGATCCATACCTAACAAGTGCTCCTTCCATTGCATATCGAGAATCTGCAACATCACTTGTTTTTCAATTTCGATCAATACAGGGTCAAGACGCTCACATTTTTTATCGTACTCAACCTGTACACTAGCAATAACCTTCTCGCGCAGTGATTCCTCGTGAAGACTGTCATCATCTTTAAGCCATTGCTGTATAGGTAACTCTGCATCGTATTCATTAAGTAAATATTGCTCCAGCCCAGTAATATCCCATTGTTCCTCAATACTTTGTATGGGGATATAACCACCCACCGTATCGCTCACAACATCGTGACGAATATTGGTAATAATATCGCGAATAGAATCGGCCTCGAGTAGGTCATTTCTTTGCGTGTAAACAACTTGGCGCTGATCATTAGAGACATTATCAAATTCTAATAACTGCTTACGAATATCAAAATTACGCCCTTCAACTTTACGTTGGGCTTTTTCAATGGCATTCGTTACCATCTTATGTTCGATGGCTTCGCCTCGATCCATACCGAGAGATTGCATAAAAGAGCGTACACGGTCTGACATAAAAATACGCATTAGGTTATCTTCCATTGAAAGATAAAACCGCGACAAACCTGGGTCACCTTGACGACCGGCACGACCACGCAATTGGTTATCGATACGACGTGACTCATGGCGCTCGGTACCGAGTATATGAAGGCCACCGGCATCGAGAACTAGTTGATGCCGTATCGCCCAATCACTTTTTACTTTTTTTATTTCTGTTTCTGTTGGATTTTTTAACTCGGCAAGCTCCGCTTCTAAATTTCCACCTAAAACGATATCGGTACCACGACCGGCCATATTGGTAGCGATTGTTACGGCCTTTGGGCGCCCTGCTTGGGCAATAATTTCTGCTTCTTTTTCGTGAAATTTTGCATTTAAGACCTTGTGCTCGATCCCGTCTTCATTAAGCCGCTTCGATAACTCTTCCGAGGATTCAACCGATGCGGTACCCACCAAAATAGGCACATTTTGTTGCTGGTACTTAACAATATCTACAGCAATTGCATCGTACTTATCACTAATCGATAAATAGATTAAATCGTTCAGATCTTTACGATTAACGATTGCGTTTGTAGGTATAACAACAACATCTAAATTATATGTTTGTCGAAATTCAAAAGCCTCAGTATCGGCAGTGCCCGTCATGCCCGAGAGCTTTGGATACAGTCGAAAATAATTTTGGAAAGTTGTAGATGCTAAAGTTTGCGATTCGTTTTGAATAATGACATTTTCTTTTGCCTCGATAGCTTGATGCAGGCCTTCTGACATTCTACGACCAGGCATAGTTCGACCGGTATGCTCATCGATCAATAGAATCTCGCCCTCTTGTACAATATAATGCACATCGCACACAAACAAGGAGTGTGCCCTTAATGCTGCATGTACATGATGCAAAAGATTTAAGTTAGTTGAGGCATAAAGACTATCGTTGTCATCAAGTAAATTCATTTTAACTAAAAGCTCTTCAACTTTTTGATGGCCCTGCTCAGTTAACTCTACTTGACGCTGTTTTTCATCAATTGAGTAGTCACCTTTTATCTCTGGCTTATCTTCACCTTTTTTAAAAGTAGTATCGACAGCATGGCCTTCGAGACTGGGGATCACTTTATTTATTTTTGTATAAAGCACTGCATTATTCTCGACCTGACCCGAGATAACCAATGGTGTGCGCGCCTCATCGATTAAAATAGAATCGACCTCATCGACGATTGCAAACGACAGACTACGTTGAACCCGCTGCTCTTTTGAAAAGGCCATATTGTCACGAAGATAATCAAAGCCAAATTCGTTATTAGTGCCGTAGGTAATGTCTGCAGTGTAAGCATCTTTCTTATCGTCATGCTCTTGCATGCTTTGGATAATACCAACACTCATGCCTAAGAATTCAAAGACAGGCCTCATCCAATTAGCGTCGCGACTGGCAAGATAATCATTGACCGTAACAACGTGCACGCTACCATTTAATGCGTTTAGATACGCAGGCAGAGTCGCCACCAGTGTTTTACCCTCACCGGTACGCATTTCGGCAATTCTTCCCTCGTGCAGGGTAATACCACCGATCATTTGAACATCAAAATGTCGAAGTCCAAGAGTGCGCCTTGAAGCCTCTCGGACACAGGCAAAAGCTTCAGCCAAAAGTGCATCCAAAGTTTCTCCGGCCTCTAGCCGCTGCCTAAATTCAACTGTTTTTGCCTTTAGGTCTGTATCGCTTAATTTTTCTATCGACGCTTCTAGCGTATTGACTTCATTCGCTAATTTACCCATGCGTTTTAATTCGCGACCATTTTTTGAGCCGAAAACAGTCTTAAACACTTTATTTAACATAAATATCCAAATATATATTTTTGATGGTAGATAAAAAATTATTGTTAATAATTGAGCTGCTAATACGTATACAAATTTTAATAGATGACGATCATTTATTAAAAATGGTATTAAACAATATAGAAGGAGTTTTCACGCTCCAGAGAGAGGTAACTAGCGATGATTTCGGTGAATATAAGAGGCTGGATCAACAGCGCGACCATATTTATAAACTTCAAAGTGAACATGTGGTCCAGTAGAGCGGCCACTGCTGCCCATTAGAGCAATAATTTGACCTTTCTTAACAACATCGCCAACCTTAACAAGGTTTTGTTTGTTGTGAGCATAGCGAGTTTTAAAACCACCACCATGGTTAATTTCGACAATGCCGCCGTAGCCGCTGCGCTCACCTGACTCGACAACAACACCTGCAGCAACCGAAATGATTTCTGAACCTAGTTTACCGGCAAAATCGACACCACTGTGAAATGAAATAGTGGATGCGTTAAATGGATCGGTACGACGCCCAAAACGTGAAGACATCCAGCCTTTTAAGATGGGCCTGCCGGCAATAAATACATCGTCTTGCAGTTGACGTTTAGCCATTAATGCTTCTAATGTTTCTAGTTGCTGCTCGCGATTATCGATTTTTTGGACAAGCTCATCGACTGTCTGCATAAATGCTGGCGGCTGGTAGGCCTGACCTAAAGCATCAGACTCTGGACCGCCAACAGCTGGCATCTGGTTAAAATCAAATTCGCCGCTATCTAATTTAGCAATTGTTGTAAGGCGCTCACCGAGTGCATCTAACCTAACCAGCCTTGCCTGGAGTTCAGCTATGCGAATAGTAATGGCGGTTAACTGTTGATTTGCACCATCGCGGGCGGCATTAATTTGTTGCTGTTGATTCAGTAAATTCTCAGACCATTTTTCGGCCGTCTCAGCAGTCAAAATGTCTACGTTGGGGTCTTGTACTGTTAGTTTATGCCCTAAATACGTACCTATACCCAAAGGTATACCCAGTAGGCAAATAGACAACAGTGCACGCGTCCAACCACCCATTGACAGGTGACGGATCCGACCATGACATTTGCTAATAAGTATAACTTTCATAAATTACTGATACTAAAACAGGGCTGATTTACTAAATATCGACTGTTACTAATGGCAATGAGGTAGGTTTTCTTGGACATTACCTTGAAAACCGCAACAAATTTGGCGCAACAATCAAATAACATACATAAAATATGGCCTAAAAACAAGAAATTACAAGTTAATGTTAATTTTTTTTATAACACAAACAATAAATACAAAAAAACCAGCTATTTAGCTGGTTTTATATCCTATATTAATCTCAGGTTGCCATCGTTAACTTCCCATAGGAAATCGGTGCGTTTTCTTCGTCGTCGAAAGTGACCACTTCCCATGCGTCTGTTTGCGAGATCAACTGCCTTAACGACTTATTATTAAGTGCATGACCTGATTTATGGGCGCGAAACTCACCAATAAGACTATTACCTAGTAGATACAGATCGCCAATAGCATCTAACATTTTATGTTTTACAAACTCGTCTTCGTAACGTAGGCCATCTTCGTTGAGAATACGGTACTCATCAACAACAATCGCATTGTCCATACTGCCGCCTTTGGCGAGACCTTTAGAGCGAAGATATTCTATCTCATGCATAAAGCCAAAGGTGCGTGCGCGACTTACTTCTTTTACAAAAGAAGTGGTAGAAAAATCGATAGAAGCCGCGAGCGCTCGATCTTTAAAGACTGGATGATCGAAATCGATACTAAAGCTTACTTTAAATCCATTAAAAGGTTTAAAGCTCGCTATTTTTTCACCATCTGTAACCGTAACGTCTTTTTTGATTCGAATAAATTTCTTTGCTGCGGTTTGCTCACGTATGCCTGCAGATTGTATTAGAAACACAAATGGACCTGCACTGCCGTCCATAATAGGTACTTCTGGTGCGGTCACATCGATAATAGCGTTATCTATACCGAGCCCAGCCATTGCAGACAACAAATGTTCTACAGTGGACACTTTTGCATCGCCACTAACTAGCGACGTCGAAAGCATGGTTTCACCCACGTTTTCTGCTTTTGCAGCAATCTCAACAATTGGATCAAGATCAACGCGTCTAAAAACAATACCGTGATCTTCAGGTGCAGGTTTTAAGGTTAGATATACCTTTTCACCGGTGTGAAGACCAACGCCAGTTGCTTTAATTTCATTTTTTAATGTGCGTTGACGTATCATCGCAGGATTACCTCTTTATTAACTTTTCATGTGACTAAATGTTAGGAAAACGATTACTATCTATCCAAAATAACAACGACAAGTAACCTTTAGTCACTTCAAAATATGATTGGCTTGAACGCCTCACTGTTGCTTAAAAAGGAATAAACAATAGTGTTTTAAGCTTTTTTTGAATTGATAAGAAATGAGCAATGTTTTTAGTAAATAATTAAAAATATTTTAACAGACTTCTGCTACAAGTAAGCGTATTCATCGTTAAATTGTTGATAAATGTGCATTAAATCACCATTATCTAACATGAAAAGTGCAGGTGAGGGGACAACTGCACTTTTCAGTATCAACATATGACTAACAAACTGCTTAATAGTTCGATAAATTTATCGCAACAAATTATGAGACCCAAAATACGACATCCTAGATCTCCCGGATTATTTTTATTACCTCAGCCACCACATTGTCTTATTATTAATGCCATTAACCATAAAGCAATAGCTACAACATAGCTTTAAACACGCTTATATAATCGCTACAAGTAGACATAAACAGCCATAAATAAACAAACTACTGCCTAATGCCTAAGATTCGTAATCAATCATTATAATATGGCCGCTGCTACCTAATCTCACTGTAGATATTAGTTTAGTCAGCCTGATTACGTAAAAAAGCCGGAATATCCAAGTACTCAAAATCATTTTCACCTTGAGCTTTAGTCGTTGCTGGGGCCGAGCTATTGCCCGATTTGCGTTTAACTGTTGGAATATCATAATCTGTTGGCAACGGCTGGCGTGTATTGTTAACCACAACTCGAGCTTCGGGTTTACGCTTTTCACTACCTACACCCTGAAGGCCCGTTGCAACTACGGTCACACGTAATTCGTCGGTTAATTCTGGGTCAATCACCGTGCCCACAACAACCGTTGCATCTGGAGAGGCAAATTCTTCAATAGTTTCACCTACTTCATTAAAATCACCCAAGGATAAATCTACACCGCCTGTGATATTTACCAATATTCCGCGAGCCCCCTGAAGATTTACACCTTCAAGTAATGGACTTCGAAGAGCGGCCTCTGCAGCTTCACGTGCTCGATTCTCACCACTTGCAACACCACTACCCATCATGGCCAAACCCATTTCAGACATAACAGTTCTAACATCGGCGAAATCGACGTTGATCATGCCGGGGCGAATAATTAGATCCGCAATACCTTGAACTGCACCTAAGAGTACGTTGTTAGCCGCTTTAAAAGCTTCTATCAAACTTGCGCTTGAACCCAGTACCGCTAAAAGTCGCTCGTTGGGAATGGTAATTAGTGAATCTACGTGTTGCTGCAGTAGCTCAATACCCTCATTGGCAATTTGCATGCGCTTACGCCCTTCAAATGGGAATGGCTTAGTGACAACGGCAACAGTAAGAATGCCCATGTCGCGCGCAACTTCGGCGACCACTGGGGCGGCACCAGTACCGGTGCCGCCACCCATACCTGCAGTAATAAAGACCATATCTGCGCCTTCGAGAATCTCGGCAATACGATCGCGATCTTCCATTGCAGATTGACGACCGATCTCGGGGTTGGCACCAGCACCAAGACCTTTAGTCATGCCACCACCTAACTGGAGTGCCACTCGAGCGTCGACGTCGCGCAGTGCTTGCGCATCGGTATTGGCGCATACAAATTCTACGCCTTCAACATCACAATCCATCATGTGACGCACAGCATTACCACCACCACCACCGACACCAATGACTTTTATAACTGCACTTTGTGGCATGTTATCGACTAATTCAAACATAAGATTCCCCTCTTTATTAAAATTTTTAATTTACAAATAATGTTTTACAAAATAAAAAAAACTAACTGCCGCCTTGAAACCAGCGCTTAATTTTTGTGAAAAAACCTTCTTCATTATCAAACTGAGTAACACTTGTGTGACCTCGTGGTTGATGTCTTAAACTGTATTGCAATAAACCCACTCCTGTTGAGTAAATAGGGTTGGCAACGATATCGGCCAAGCCTTTTACATTTTGTGGAAAGCCTAGGCGAACTGGCATATGAAAGATTTCTTCAGCAAGCTCTATGACACCTTCCATTTTTGAGGTGCCACCTGTTAAAACTATGCCCGCTGCGACTAAATCTTCATAACCACTGCGCCTTAACTCTGCCTGAATTAAGGTAAATAACTCATCGTAGCGAGGCTCGACAACTTCCGCGAGAGCTTGACGAGATAAAGCTCTTGCGGGACGATCACCCACGCTTGGTACTTGAATAGTTTCATCGGCAGCGGTTAGCTTTGCGAGCGCACAGGCATATTTAATTTTTATATCCTCGGCATGCATTGTGGGTGTACGCAATGCCATGGCGATGTCATTAGTGACCTGGTCACCCGCAATAGGAATAACACCGGTGTGACGAATAGCACCCTCGGTAAAAATAGCAATATCAGTAGTACCGCCACCAATGTCGACCATGCACACGCCTAACTCGCGCTCATCGTCGGTAAGTACCGCATAACTCGAGGCTAATTGTTCTAAAATGATATCCTCGACTTCTAAGCCACAGCGGCGAATACATTTTTCAATATTTTGTGCCGCGTTAACTGCACACGTAATCAAATGAACCTTTGCCTCTAGACGCACTCCCGACATACCTAAAGGCTCTTTAATACCTTCTTGGCTATTTATTAGGTATTCTTGCGGAAGTATATGTAGTACTTGTTGGTCCGCCGGTATAGCGACCGCTTGTGCGGCATCAAGCACTCGATCGACATCTTGAGTGGTCACTTCTCGCTCTTTAATCGCCACAATGCCATGAGAATTCATACTGTTAATATGATTGCCAGCAATGCCGGCATAAACAGAATGTATTTCGCAACCGGCCATCAGCTCAGCTTCTTCAATCGCGCGCTGAATACATTGCACCGTCGATTCAATATTAATGACTACACCTTTTTTTAGCCCTGTTGAGCGGTGAGATCCAATACCAATAATCTCTAACTCACCATTGCTATTAATTTCACCTACTATGGCAACGACTTTTGAGGTTCCTATATCGAGGCCAACTACTATATTATTGTTTTCGCTCGCCATCTTGGCCTCCGAGGTTAATAAATGTTGCTACATATTGATTCATTAACTGTGTCTCATATATTTTTTGCATTTCTTTTTTTCATCTCTCTCGCACTAACTGTTGCGTTACCTAAGTCGTCATCGTCAATCCACTTAACAGACAAACCATTTTCATAACGTAAATCAATACTGTCTATCTCACTGCTTAGCACTATTGCTTTTTGGTCTAAGGCAAGTAATAGACGTTGTAATTTTTTATTAATATCGGCCCGACCTAAAAACAATTTCCAGCCATTATTTAATTCAGCCTGCCAAATACCTACCGTACTTTTTTCTAGCACCAACACATTTAATTGGTATTTGTTTAATAACTCTGACACAAATTGATACTGCCTCATCAATAATTTTGCTTGGCTATCATCGCCGCGTAAAAGTGGTAAATCATTAAGTACTGCATCATTCTTTGCCAGTACTAAATCACCTCTGTAGTTCACAAAACCTTTATCGCCCCAGCGAGCAATTGCTCTTTGCTCCTTAATGAAGATATGTAACACATCTGGCCACTCGCGCCTTAACGACACACTATCTATCCATGGGTTAGCCATTAATTTATTTCGCATAGATAATAGGTCTTCTTTAATAAAACTATTTTTCATATGGTCATCAATTAATACTTTTATCGACTGCCTTGATAAATATTCAAAGTCGCCGTCAATAATCACTGTCTTAACAGGTCGCTCTAAAAAATTAGCAGCGGTAATGACGCCATAGTATCCCGCTACACTTATTACTGTCGTAGCTATTGATAGTAACAAGGTCAATTTAAAAACATAAAAAATACGGCTCAATGATATTTGGTTTTTTTTTACCGTACGCCTAGTATTAACCCTTAGGTTTTTAGTTTTTCTTGCCGCCTTATTTTTATTAGCGGTACCGTCTCTTTTATTCATAATTTTTTGTCAATGCTAGTTACCTGGATGCGGCAGTTGCCATCAAAATACGCGACACTAAATCATCAAACGAATATCCTGCCGCTTTAGCAGCCATAGGTACTAGGCTATGACTTGTCATACCGGGGACCGTATTGACCTCAAGCACTTTAAACTCACCATCACTACCTACCATTAAATCAACGCGCCCCCAACCTCGGCAATCTAGGCTCTCAAATGCCCATCGCGATAATTCTCTTATCTCGCGCTCTTTAGCATCGGATAAGCCACAAGGGCAAATGTAACGTGTCTCATCTGAAAGATACTTAGCCTCATAATCATAAAACACATTATCTGTTTCTAATTTAATCGCAGGTAAAACTTCACCCGCTAACAAACCGACGGTATATTCTGGGCCTTTTAATAATTCTTCGGCAAAAACTAACGCATCGTATTTGTGCGCCTCACTAAAGGCTTTTTTTAATTCGTCAACACTGTGCACGATTGCCATACCAATACTCGAACCTTCACTAGCTGGCTTTACAATGGCGCTGCCATTAAGGTCTTTCAAGACTTTTTCAAAATTAGAGCTTTCATCTAGCTGATAAAAACTCGGCGTTGGAAGATTGATACCACGCCAGATTCTTTTAGAAATTAACTTATTCATCGCTATAGCGCATGACGCAACGTCACTGCCGGTATAAGTAATACCCATCAGCTCTAACAGCGCTTGCAATCTTCCGTCTTCACCAATACCTCCATGAAGCGCAATCAGTGCGGTATCGATATCAGCAGCTGTTATTGTTTGAATAACATTTTCTGTTAGCTCTAGGTCGACAACATCGACGCCTAGACGATTGCATGCAGCTATAATTGCATGTCCGCTTGCCAGAGATACATCGCGTTCGGCCGACGTACCTCCGTACAAGACACCAACTCGACCAAATCTTTTAAAATCTAACTCACTCATTTTTAAAAAACCATCTGCGTTAACTTAATTTTCTGTTCGCTAATATAGTTGCCAAACTGCCGACATTACCCGCACCTTGAGTAATAACGATGTCACCGGGTTTAACGATGTCTTTAATAATCTCAGGCACACCATCAATACCCTCGACAAAGATAGGATCAATTTGTCCACGAGTTCTGATACTGCGACTTAAATGACGACTATCGGCACCCGCTATTGGCTCTTCGCCCGCAGGGTAGACATCTAATAAAATCAACACATCGACACGCGACAAAACATCGACAAAGTCTTCATATAGATCACGTGTGCGCGTATAGCGATGGGGTTGATAAATCATTACTAAGCGCCTATCTGCCCAGCCATCGCGAACGGCTTGAATCGTCGCCTGAACTTCACGTGGATGATGACCATAATCATCAACCAGCATTGCCTCACCGCTTGCTTCACCATCGCTAACGGGATAATCCCCATAAATCTGAAAGCGTCGACCCACACCTTGAAAATTTTCTAACCCCGACTGAATAGCATTAGCGGCAACATCTTCATCGACCGCAACTGCAATAGCGGCTAAAGAATTCAATACGTTGTGCTTCCCCGGCATATTTAATGCAATTGGCAACTCATCAATATCCAGCTTATCTTTCAGGAGCTTGCCTTTTACAATAAATTTAGTGTGAGTTTTATCTTGGCTAATATGTTCAGCTCGATAATCATTACCTTCATCAAAACCATAAGTGATCACTGGACGAGAAATATCAGGCATTAATTCTTGAATAATTGGATCGTCACCACAAACCACTAATAAGCCATAAAATGGCAGATTGTGAATAAATTCTATAAAGGTTTTTTTCAAGCGAGAAAAATCACCTTCGTAGGTTTCCATGTGATCCATATCGATATTAGTGATCACCGAGACCATTGGTTGCAGATGTAAAAAAGAGGCATCACTTTCATCGGCTTCTGCCACTAAATAATGACTTGTGCCTAGCTTTGCATGGCTGCCCGTACTGTGCACAAGCCCACCTATTACAAAAGTAGGATCAAGATCCGCCGCCGCTAAAATTGCGGTAAGCATACTTGTTGTTGTTGTTTTTCCATGAGTGCCGGCAACTGCAATACCGTGTCGATAACGCATTAACTCAGCCAGCATTTCAGCTCGACGCACGATAGGGATGCGATTTTCACGTGCACTAATCATTTCGGGATTAGATTCATCAACGGCTGTTGAGTTGACAATTACATTGGCCCCCATCACATTTTCGGCTTTATGCCCAATAAAAATATCCGCGCCCATTGCTTTAAGTCGATTGGTTACCTCGGATTCGCGTAAATCAGACCCCGATATCTCATAAGCCTGATTTAACAATACTTCAGCTATTCCACTCATACCGGCGCCACCAATACCGATAAAATGTATTCTTCTAATTCGACGCATTTCTGGCACACAAAAGGGCGCTTTAATTTGCATTATTATTCTCTCTTATAATTATTTTTTCGAGACATATTTCTTCACAAATACTAGCCACTTTTAAAGCCGAATCAGGTATTGATAGCTTTTTTAAAGCTTTAGAATAATTGCGCATTTGCTCTTTGTTGTTTAATAAATCCGTCAACATCACGCTTAGCGAAGGCGCATCTAATTTATTTTGCTCTATCATCTTTGCGGCATTATTTTTTACTAACCACTGTGCATTTAAGTATTGATGATTATCAATTGCATAGGGATAGGGAATAAAAATAGTCGGCACTGCTGCTATCGCTACTTCGCTGACGGTTAGTGCTCCTGCACGACAAATAATCAAATCTGCCCAGCGATAAGCTGTTGTAACATCTTCAATGAACTCATCGACACGAGCATCAATCTTTAAGTCTTTATAAGCTTTACTAACCTGTTGTAATTTACCTTTTCCTGTTTGGTGCCATATATTGATTGTCATTTTTTTAGGCAAGCGGTTAATGGCATTAGGCAAAACATTGTTAATCGCTAAGGCTCCTAGACTACCGCCCATAATGAGTATGTTTTGTGTTTGCCGCGAATGACTATTATCTGGGAAGTCGACTAGCTCACTAAGCTTATGGCTTACATCACCTATTTTGTTATCTGCATCATCAAATAGATCAACGACAGATTTCCTGACTGGATTTCCGACTAGTGTTGCACCCTTCAAGCTGCCTTCGAAGGCTTCTAATTTTTTTGTAGCAAATAGCGAAAGTAGTTTGTTAGTGCTACCAGCTACGGAGTTTTGTTCGTGAATGATTAAAGCCTTACCTAGTATAAAAGCCGCAATACCACCAGGCGCTGCAACATAGCCACCAAAACCAATGACCGCATCAGGTGCTACCTTACGAATGATAAAAATAGCTTCGATAATGGCCTTGATCAACAAAAATGGGCTGAGCATTTTCTTCAACAAACCCTTGCCTCTAAAACCTTTAACCGTCACTAAATGAAGAGAGATATTATGTTTAGGGATAAGTGTAAATTCCATACCCAACTGAGTACCCAACCAATGTATCTCTGCCCCGCGTTCACGCAACTGTTCTGCAACCGCTAAGGCAGGAAAAATATGTCCGCCGGTACCTCCAGCCATAATAAGATAACGAAAAGACTTAGTTCCAATAGTCATGACGCTCCACCTCGATATGTCGGTGATTTCACCACATCTAAGTCTAGGTCGTAATCAATACGCAGCAACAACGCTATCAGTAAACAATTGACAATTAAGCTACTACCACCGTAACTGATAAAAGGTAGTGTTAAGCCTTTTGTAGGAAAAAATCCTGAGGCCACGCCCACGTTAATGATTATCTGAAAGCCAAATAAAATAGCAATACCAAAAGCAGTTAATGCAACAAACGTGTTATTTCTTAGCATCGCTTTCTTTGCAATTAAAGCTATTTGAAACACAAAATAAATAAACAGTAATAAAAGCAGAACAACACCAATAAAACCTTGCTCTTCTGCGAATATTGAGAAAATGAAATCCGTATGCGATTCAGGCAGATAAAACATTTTTTGTATACTGTTGCCAAGACCCAGGCCGAACCATTCACCACGACCAAAGGCAATAAGCGATTGCGTGAGTTGATAACCCGTATCAAATTGATCTTGCCAAGGATCTAAAAATGTAATCAAACGCTGCATACGGTAAGGCGTAAACCATACCAAGCCCACTAAAATAATTAAGCCTGAGATCAACAATAAGCAGCACTGCCATAATTTAGCGCCTGCCAAAAACAACATTCCACCCACTGTCACGGCTAATACTACTGAACCGCCAAAATCTGGTTCAAGTAACAATAACCACATTAAAAATACCAGCATTAATAATGGTTTAAATAATTCTTTCCACTGGGTTTGTAAAAAATATTGGCTATTTGATAAGTAGCTTGCAAAAAAAACAATTCCACAAAACTTTACCATCTCAGACACTTGTATGGTGATGGGTCCTAGATCAAGCCAACGCTGACTACCGTTAACTCGGCGACCAACGCCAGGAATTAATACAATGATTAAAAAAAACACAGCTACAAAAAATAATGTCCATCCGTATTTTTGCCAAAAGGACGTTGGGATCATCAACATAACGAATGATAAACTAAAACCTAGAAGTAGATAGATGCTATGCCTACGTACAAAAAACCAAGGATCGTTATATTTTTCGACTGCAAAATCAATTGATGCAGAAGCAATCATAATCACACCCACCGTCATCAACACCAAAACGGTGAAGATTAACTGCCAATTAAGAGAAACCGACGGATGTCTTTCTAAAAGGATAAATGCAGGTAACTTTAGAGATAATTGGTTCATACGACCAACGCCTCAACTATGCTAATAAACTGATTGCCCCGATCTTCAAAATTATCAAACATATCGAAACTTGCACAGGCAGGTGATAATAAGACGATATCATTTGCTTTAGCATGTGTTTTAGATATATGGACAGCCTTAGCCAGCGAATCTACATTTAGCACTGTAATAGAGTCAGTTATCTCAGCATCGATTATTGCTAGCTCAATAAGATTTGCATCGACACCTATCAAAATAATAACTGCGACTTTATTTTTTAAATTTTTAACCAGAGTTGAAAAGTCTGCACCCTTCGCTTGTCCACCCGCAATCAAAATAATCTTTTTATCACGGTCAATAGGGTTAGTACTGGCTTCATCCATAAAGCCATTAATTGCCGCAACCGTTGCGCCTATATTTGTGGCTTTTGAATCGTTGATATATTCAACACCATCAATAGTTGCTACCCACTGACATCGATGAGCTAAACCTTTAAAGTTTTTAAGCGTCGTCAACATACCATCCAAGGGAAGCTCTAAGGCAGTGCCCATTGCTAGTGCAGCCAAACAATTAACCGTGTTATGGCTACCGCGCAATTGCAATTCATCGGCTGGTATTAGTGCGGTAAATTCATACGCTAGGTAAATTATATTACCTCTGTTAATCAAACCAAAGCCATTGCGATCAGGCCTATTAAGTCCAAAGGTAATGCGCTTTACGCCTTGAGCTAATGGCGGTTGAGTTAGCGGATCCGCACGATTAATGACGACAGTTTCTGCACCATAATATATTTTTTGTTTGGCGCGATGATAATCAGCTAATGCAGCATATCTATCCATATGATCTTCACTAATATTCAGCACCGTCGACACTGTCGCATCGAGCGAAAATGTACTTTCTAACTGAAAACTTGATAATTCTAATACATATAAGTCTGCATCTTCTAGCAAAAGATCTAGTGCAGGCTTACCAATATTGCCACCAATTGCAACATTCACACCTGCATCCTTTGCCATTTGACCCACTAATGTGGTCACTGTTGTCTTAGCATTTGAGCCGGTAATAGCAGCGATAGATTTTTTGACTTCAGACTGGTGTACTTCGCGGGCAAATAATTCTATGTCACCGATAACACTCGCACCCGCCTTAATAGCGGCGGCCACCTCTGGGGTTTTTAAATCAATGCCTGGACTAATGATAATTTCACTAGCGATACTTAATAGCTCTGCATCCAGCTCGCCAAGAATACATTTAACGTCTGCAAATTCTTTAGTGAATTCATCGAATGCAGGCGGTATTGCCCTAGTATCCATCACAATAAATGACTTTTTTTGACGCGACAAAAATCGAGCAACCGAGAGCCCGGTTGTACCGAGCCCCAGAATTATCGTTATTTGTGAACTTGCTATTAGCGCCATAATCTCTTTTTTAACTCTTTGTCTTTAAATATTGAATTTAACGTAGTTTTAATGTTGCCAAACCTAATAAAACTAGCATTACCGTAATGATCCAAAAGCGCACGATGACTCGCGGCTCCGGCCAGCCTTTTAATTCAAAGTGATGATGAATCGGCGCCATCCTAAAAATACGCTTACCGGTTAATTTGAATGATGCAACTTGAATGATGACCGACAAGGTCTCCATCACAAAAACACCACCCATAATAAAAAATACAATTTCATGGCGAACAATCACCGCAATCACACCTAAGGCAGCACCAAGTGCTAGAGCACCAACATCACCCATAAACACTTGCGCGGGATATGTGTTGAACCATAAAAAGCCCATGCCAGCACCTGCTAGTGCGGCACAAAAAACTATAAGCTCACCAGCACCCGGTATATAAGGGATTTGTAAATAAGTAGAGAACTCAACATTACCCACAAGATAGGCAATAATACCCAAGGCACCACCGACTAAAACTGTAGGCATAATTGCCAGGCCATCTAAGCCGTCAGTAAGGTTAACTGCATTACTAGCACCGACGATGACGCAGTAACTTAAAACAATATAAAAAATGCCCATATCGAGCATTACATTTTTAAAAAATGGAATAATTAATTGTGTCTCTGCCGGCACAGATGCATAAGAATACAAATAAATAGCCGCGCCTAGACCTGCTACAGACTGCCAAAAATATTTCCATCGCGCGGGCAAACCGACTGAATTTTTCTCAACGACTTTACGATAATCATCGACAAAACCAACCGCACCAAATACAGCCGTAACAATTAACACTAACCATACATAACGGTTGGAAAGATCTGACCATAGTAGACTACTAATAAATATTGCCGCCAGTATCAACGTGCCTCCCATTGTCGGAGTACCTGATTTTTTAAGGTGCGATTGCGGACCATCACTGCGTACAGATTGGCCGATTTGTAAAATATTTAAGCGTCGAATCATCCAAGGACCCAACAGCAAGGAAATACCCAACGCTGTTAACACGCCTAAAATCCCACGAAAAGTCAGATATTGAAAAACAGCAAAGCCGTTATTAAATTGTTGTAAATATTCAGCGAGCCAAACGAGCATTAGTAGCATCTCCTAACGTTTTTAAGCTATCGATAACGACTTCCATGCGAGCACTGCGCGAGCCCTTGACGAGCACAGTGGTATCTGCCGATATTATTTTTATTAAAGCCAAAACTAAAGCATCAAACGATGAGAAATGTAAGGCGCCGGTACCAAAGCTTTCGACCGCTTGCTTGGTCTTTTCACCTATGGCAAATAATCGATTAACATTTTTTTCTAGTGCGTAACGTCCTATCTCTGCATGCATAGATTCAGACTCGTCTCCAAGCTCAGCCATATCACCTAGAACCAATATTGAATCACCGTTGACATTCATCAAGATATCAATAGCTGCTTTGACAGAACCAGGGCTTGCATTATATGTATCATTAATTAAAACAAAGTCCTGTCCCGAATCGATGACTTCTAGGCGACCAGGGTCACCTTTAAAGTTTTTCAAACCCGCTTTGATATTTTCAATATGAATACCAGCTGCATTAGCACAGGCAGCAGCGGCAAGCGCATTCGCAATGTTATGTGCGCCTAATACCGATAATTGAATGTTTATTTTTGAGTGCGGATCACTTGTTAACAAGGTGAATTCATAACATCCGTTTTTTAGCTTACAAATATTATTTGCTTGTATTTGCGCAGCTTCATTATTTTTTACAGAATACTGTACAACATTAATTTTTTTATCGGATTGTGCCGCTAAGCCATTAAGCCATAGTGACGCATAATCACTATCTGCATTGACTACCGCTGTATCTCCGCTTACTAAACTTTGATAGATTTCGCCTTTAGCCGCCGCGATACCATCAATCGAGCCAAAGCCTTCAACGTGCGCAGGTAAGACATTATTCACCATGACAATATTTGGCTTGGCAATTGATGTTAGATATTTTATTTCTCCTGGACCACTTGCGCCCATTTCAATAACCGCACACTCGTGTTTATCGCTTATTGCTAATAAGGACAGAGGCACACCGATATGATTATTAAAATTACCTAAGGTAGAAAATACTTTTGCAGGATCTAGGGCTGCTATAAAAATATTGGCCAACATACCTTTTACTGTGGTCTTTCCGCAGCTACCGGTAATAGCAACTAAAGTCCCTTTTAAAAACTGTCGCTGATACTGCGCAAGCTGACCTAGTGCCTCCACGGTATCTTGCACGAGCCAAACCATAACAGGGCCTAAGGACAAACTTTTTAATTTTTGACGCGCGCTTACATTGACAACTAAAGCCTTAGCACCTTTATTAATGGCTTCTTGTAAATAATCATGAGCATTGTAATTGTCACCGGCTAAAGCTAAAAATAAATCTCCAGGGTTAATTTCTCTTGTATCTGTCGAGATAGAATCAATCAATAAATCAACAGCACTTTCTGGAACTACGGCTGAATATAATTCGCCGCCATACTCATTTATAATTTTTTGTAACGACAACGGTTTGATCATGAGTTCACCTTCTGTTCGCGCTTGTGTAGGCTTATTTGAGCTCGATCGCGATCACTAAAGGCTACTTTTTCTGAACCAATAATTTGATATTCTTCATGGCCTTTACCTGCAATTAAAACAATATCGCCCTTTTCTGCATATTGAATTGCATAAGCAATGGCATCGGCTCTATTTTCTATTTGTTGATGCTCGCTAGAAAAGCCTTGTTTAATATCATTAAAAATATTTTGCGGCGACTCGGTACGCGGATTGTCATTAGTGATAATAATATGATTAGCTAACTGCTCTGCAATTGTTGCCATTTTTGATCGTTTATCGATATCTCTATCACCCCCACAACCAAACACACACCAGATTTTGTTGTGCTGATGAAAACTCAAGGCTGCTAATGCACTCTTTAAGGCATCGGGAGTATGTGCAAAATCAACGACAACCTGCAAGTCTACTTGATTGACTATTAATTCCATCCGGCCCGGAACTGCCTTTAACAACGGCAAACAGTTAATTATTTTTTTCAATGCGTAGTTATTCAAATATAACGAGCTAATAACGGCCAAGATGTTGCTTAAGTTAAAGGCACCCACTAATTGAGTGCTGATCGTGAATTCACCCTCTGGGGTATGCAATGTTGCCGTAACCCCTCGACTGGTATAGGTTGCATCAGCAAATGAAAAATGCGCACAGGCATCATCATATTTAGTGCTTGACTCAATCAAACTGTAAGTGGCTAGACGAACATTCTTTTTAATATGCTTAATCAATTCGCCAGTGAAATTATCGTCTTGATTAATCACTGCGTGAGTTATTGACGGCATCTTAAATAGACGTGCCTTGGCCGCGCCATATGCTTGCATTGAGCCGTGATAATCTAAATGATCATGGCTTAGATTGGTAAATATTGCGGTGTTAATATCAATATTTTCAACACGGTGTTGCGCAAGCCCATGACTAGATACTTCCATAACGATGGCTTTAGCAGTTTGTGCCACTAATTCAGAACATATTTTTTGCGTACTGATAGCATCAGCCGTAGTCATACCTGTTGTTATAAATGTCTCAACGGGCTTGCCAACTCTTCGATGTTGATTTTCACCGTTCAAATTAGCAACGCTATCAAGCGCCGGGATAATTCCATAACCTAACGTCCCCATCACCCCACAGCTAACATCATTTGCAGCTAAACACTGTGCCAGTAAATGTGCGCAGGTCGTCTTGCCATTGGTGCCTGTAATTCCGTAAACAGGTATTTGCGAGGAGGGCTGCTGATAAAAGCGACCCGCTATGGCACTTAAACAATTATGCAAGTTAGGGATGCTAATAACGGGAATAGTGCAATCAATCGATGCTTCAGCCTTATCGACGAGCACCGCACAAGCACCTCTCTTAATCGCTTGCGCTACAAATTGTCGGCCATGGTTAGTAACTCCTTGCACGGCTACAAATAAATACCCTGGCTCTATATCGCGGCTATCAATACTTAAACCTTTGACATAAATATCGACGACAAGCTGCTCAGTCGCAAAACTATTGAGCAATTTTTTAAGCGAGTAGCTGTAGGCATTTACTGGTTGCACCATCATGATAAAGGCTCTCTTTTTATAGAGGCGTCATCACTATTTTTATGAACAACTTGTGTGGCACTTTGCGGAATATAATCTGGAATAACTTGCAGTATACGTAAGCCATGTTCCATCAAAGCAGAAAAAACTGGCGCTGCAACTTCACCACCAAAATACTGACCCGCACTGGGTTCATTGATGGCGACAACTGCAATGATTCTTGGATTATTCGCTGGCGCATAGCCTGCAAATAATGATAAGTACCGATCATCGGCATAACCGTTGCGACCCACCTTATGAATGGTTCCGGTTTTACCGGCGGCATAATACGCTGGAATTTCGGCCCGTGTACCGGTGCCGCCTTTTTGAATCACCCGCTCCAGCATTGCCCCCACTTGGTGAGCAATAAGTGGATCTACAACGTTCGTAGACTCGGCTCCCGCATTGAGCTTTAATAAAGACACTGGTATTTTCTCACCACCACTAGCGATCACACTATAAGCCTGGGCTAACTGCAAGGTAGTGAGCGATATACCATAACCAAAAGAAAAGTTTGCCTGAACAATAGGTTGCCACTTGGCATAACCTGGTAATACGCCAACCGCTTCACCAGGAAAACCTGTACCTGTACCTTGACCAAGGCCCACACGAAAAAACATATCTCGAATAGCATCACCGTCTAGATCGAGACTGATTTTTGTCAAGCCAACCTGACTGGATTTTTGTATTACCTTACCGACATCCATCACGCCGTAATTCACAGGATCTAACAATGTTTTTTTACCGACGCGCAAAAAACCTGGATTTGTATCAATCTTAGTATCGGGGTTAAATCGGCCGGACTCTAATGCCGCCATCACAGTTAACGGCTTCATTGTTGAACCTGGCTCAAACTGATCAGTCATGGCACGGTTACGCAGAGCATTCACTTTTAGGCCAGCTCTGTCGTTAGGGTTATATGATGGCTGATTCACCATCGCTAATACCTCACCCGTTTTTGCATCCAACAACACAACCGAACCCGATTTTGCCTTGTGGGCCTTTACCGCCTCTTTTAGCTCTCTGTATGCCAAGTACTGTAATCGCATATCGATACTTAAAGCGATATCATTACCGGCACTCGCCTCAGATATCAAACTCACATCTTTAAAGATACGGCCGCGCAAATCTTTTAATACCTGCTTCTTTCCTGCTTCACCCGTTAACCATTTATCAAACGCAAGTTCTAAACCCTCTTGACCTTTGTCGTCTATATTGGTGAAACCCACTAGGTGCGCCGCCACCTCACCGGCTGGATAAAAACGCCGATATTCTCGTTGCTCATAAACACCCGGGATTTCTAACGCTAAAATATCTTCTGCATCCGCAGGCGTCATATGACGGCGCAGATACATAAATTCTTTATTTTTAAAACGCGATAGTTTCTTCTTTAATATCCCTGGCTTGATGGATAATTTTTCGGATAACTCAGGGACTCGCTCAACTGATAACTGCAGCTCTTGCGGCTGCGCCCATAACGATACAACAGGTGTACTGATAGCTAGTGGTTCACCATTGCGATCGGTGATCACACCACGTAACGCGGGAATGGTTTCTAAGCGCAGTGTCCTTACCAGACCTTGCTTTTGAAGAAACTCATAACCACGTGTCTCATTTGGCATAATTTGAATAGATGCCAAATGCCACACAAGAGCGAACATCAGACCAAGCAGAGCAGTCAGTACAAAGTAAAAGCGCCAGCGCACAACTTTTGCTGAAAGCAACTTAACCTTCATTAGGCTTAACCTTAGATGTAATCATTATAATATGCTCTGCCTTGGGCACTTGCATTTGCAAGCTCTCACTTGCTATTTTTTCTATGCGATTAAACGAGGCCCAAGTACTCTCCTCTAATAAGTACTGACCCAATACAACTTGCAACTTGTTCTGCTCTCGCCGCAAGGCCTCTAGATTATTAAAGTCGGCGCGGGCCTCGTAGGTAACAACGACAATCGCCAATGACGACGCTATAAGTGCTAACCACAAAAAAATAACCAATATAAACATCTTAATAGAGATGGCTTGCCGATTTATATGGGATATTTTCATAATTCGAATCACCTAATAATTTCTTTAATGCGGCTATGCAATTTTTTCAGCAACACGCATCACAGCACTGCGCGCGCGTGGATTTACCTCTAACTCTTGCGCTCCCGCCTTGGTCATTTTACTCACTAACTTTAAGCGCTTATTTAACTTATCTGCGGTAACGGGCAATCCGGCCGGTAAGTTATCACCCTTTACATGACGCTGAATAAAACGCTTAACACGACGGTCTTCTAATGAATGAAAACTAATGACGACTAAATGTCCGCCAATAGCCAACATATCTAAGGTGTCATCCAGTACCTGCTCCAAATCTTTAAGCTCGTCGTTAATATGTATTCTTATCGCCTGAAATGCCTTGGTGGCCGGATGCTTACCACGCTCCCATGCAGGGTGTGCCTCTGATATTATTTTTGCCAAACGTGCGGTGGTTGTAATAGGCTCGGCTATTCGCTCTTGTAAAATGGCTCTTGCCATTCGGCGGGCAAAGCGCTCTTCGCCATATTCTTTTAACACCCTTACGATCTCACTTTCGCTCGCAGAATTTACCCACTGCGCCGCAGTTACTCCGGAGCTATCATCCATGCGCATATCAAGTGGGCCATCGTTTGAAAAACTAAAGCCTCGCACAGCTTGATCGAGCTGTGGAGAAGAGACGCCGAGATCAAGTAAAATACCGGTGACTTCCCCCAACTTATTTCTCGATTCTACTAAACCGTGCATTTGTGAGAAGGACTCCTGCACCAGCTCAAAGCGAGGATCTTCACCAAACTCTAATCTGCCGGCAGCGATAGCTTGAGGGTCTTTATCTATACTCAGCAGGCGACCAGCTGCGGACAACTCGTCCAAAATCAAACTACTATGACCACCGCGACCGAAAGTACCATCGATATAAAACCCACTCTTATCGGTAATTAATGACATCACAGCCTCTTGCAACAAAACGGTGACATGCATATCTATTTCTTTTTTTTCTATATCTGTCATATCAATGCCGGCTTATTACAGCGCTAAATTTTGCATGCCCTCAGGCATATCTTCAGAGTCAATAGACGAATCTATATACTCAGCAAACTTATCTTCATTCCAAAGTTCAAGCCCCTTACCTTGACCGACCAACATCAGTTTTTTCTCAAGCTTGGCGTACTCGCGCAAAGTTGGCGGCACTAACACACGCCCGTTTGCGTCTAGCTGCAATGGGCTTGCATGACCAATTAGTAAAAGTTTGGCGCGGCGAGATACTTTATTAAAAGAAGGCAGGGCCTCGATCTTAGGCAGAATTTCTTGCCACTGGCTCTCGGGGTACATATGCAGGCAGCGGTTCTCGGTATGCGCAGTAAGCACAATATTGCCATTACATTCTTCGAGTAGTTCACGCACACGCGAAGGGATAGCAATACGCCCCTTAGAATCCATGCTGATTGCGTGACTGCCGTAAAACATATTCACAATAATTAATGCCCTAAAAATAAATAGTTATAATGTGGTTATGAGTGCGAACCGAAGTAGGCGTTATTTTTTTAGAAAAGAGACTCTAAAACCACTTAAGTCCACTTTTCTCCACATTATGACACTATATCCCTAGAATAAGTAAAGTCAAGGAATTCGATAACGAAAAAGCCTATAGAAAACATAAACTTACCGAACAAACAGAGACATTGTTAACGAAAGCCAATCCGACTTAATAACTTTAGTGATTTAAAACATTAATATAGGAGGGAGACTTAAAGTATTACATTAAGTATGAGACTTTTTATTCATTAAAAGTAGCGAGATTATTAGAATTTAAACTATCAAAAAAACAAACTTTTTTACAGTTTAAAAAACTTCATTGCAAATAAGATGCGTGGTTAAGCTGGAAGCATTTAAACAAAAAAATGTAACCGTTATTATTAGTCACTAAGCCTCAAGTTAGATATTATTGTAACTTAAGTGCTATCGGTATTTTAGGTAACAAAATATGCCATCTCTTATTGTCACTGAATATTCGATCACTTTATCCTGAATTGATCATTCAGATATGTGATGTTAAAAACGCGCTGGTATAAAAAAATTGTACTCAAAGCGAATATTTACACCTACATAGAATTTCCGCCTAAAGTATCACTCAGTGATCTGACGAGGGAATTTGAAAAAAGGCTTAAGTGGAAGCTTGTATTTGAGGTGGCATTGGCAAAATCACAGCAGAAATAGCAATGCGTTAAAATAAACCCCTTTTTACCGGGGTTTGAATAAGTTGGAGTCGGCCGGTAAGCTTTGTTCTACATCACGAAAACAAAGGGCCACCCTACTCCGTACATAGTTCTCTAAGATTTTTGTAGCAGTATTTGTAACAGGCTAGCAAAGATAACGTCGAGCAGGCTGAAATACAATCTTAGATTGATATACTATAGCAAAGAGCCCCAAATTTAGAGAGGTGTGTTTAGCACCTAGATGCTGGGGGTGAGATTATTCATTGAAATTTGAAAATATAAGCTTATAAAGTATTAATCTTGCACTTCAATATCTGATGAGAAGATGCTTTAGAGTCCAGCCCACTCCTTTTATAGGCAGTTTTAATGTGCTTGCTATGCACTTCAATGTGCCATGGTCTGATTCGCTCTATTAATACAGTGTTTTTTTGATAATCTCATTGTATGAATTTGGGTGGAATCAGACCTACCTTATCTCGTCTTAACGGGACAGTAGTGATTTTAATTATATCTTGAGCGATTTAGGTCGTTAAAATTTCATATTTATAGTAACTATGAGACTCATAAACTTATCTTATGATGATGAGCGTTATCGCTCATAGAATATAAATATTACTTATATTCAGCTTTTAATTTCATTTTTATAGACTATCTTATATCTATTAAATATAGATTAATCTAAGAAGGAAGTAACAATGATACAAAAAAAGCTGTTAATGACATTTTTATCTATTGCTATAACGAGCGGATGTGCAACAGGGGTGTCAAAAAAAGCATCAGAGGAATCAGTAAATGATTATCAAAATGGCTTGTATACACAGGCAGCTCAAAATTTAGAGCAAAACCTGGGTTTAATTAATAAAGAGACGGGGGCAATGTTACCCATTGAAGCTAAGAAAAGCTTTGTTATTGCTCATTTAGATGTTGGAGAGAATTGGCGTATGGCAGGCAATTCGGCTCGATCGCTTGCCCATTTCGATGCAGTGGAATTGCTCTTAAAGTCCGAGGATACAGAAGGTGTTGTAACCAAAACTGGAGAAGCTTTTGGAAGTGCATTCATCAATGACAACGTAAGAAGCTATGAGCCTTCACCATCTGAAAGAATTGTCACTAATTACTATAAAGCAATGAGTTACTGGGGTATAGGTGACTTAGATAATGCCCGAGTGGAATTTAATCGTGCCCAAGATAGAGCTAGGATTGCTATCGAAGCTTACGCTAAGGATATTGAAAAAGCTAAGAAAGAGGCTGAGGAGTCAAAAGCTAATGTATCCGAACCAACACAAGAACTTTTAAACGAGGTAAATGATTGGGAAGTATTTGATGACTTTTTAAATCCTGGTGTTACCTATGCCAACGCACTTTTTCTTGCTCAGTCATCTTATAAGGATTTTTCAAAAGCTCGTGACTTCCTTATAAGAGTTAGGAGCATGATTGGTCCAAGTAATGTAATCGATAGCGATATTGAGGCACTTGAAAATGGTACCTTTGGTGATAAGAAATACGTATGGATATTGATGGAAACTGGCATGAGCCCATATCTTGATGATAGAAGACTTGATATTCCATTTCCAATCGATGACAAGTTATTGGTTGCTTCAATTGCTCTACCTAAGTTGGTAGAGAGATCTCAAAACCTATCAGTAAATCACATAATGTTTAATAGTAAGCCTATCCAATCAGATCTTATAGGTGATATGAATAAAATTATGCAAACCGAGTTCAAAGCTCGTTGGCCATCAGTTGTGACAAGGGCGGCTATTGGCGCGGTCACTAAATTAGGTATTCAAAACGAAATGAATAAAAAAGGTGGTTACGCAGGCTTACTTACTGCCTTAGCGTCTGCTGCAATTACTCAGGCTGATACTAGATACTGGCAATTAATGCCTGGTTATTGGTCTCTAGCACGATATGAGATAAATGAGGGCGATGAATTGCTAATTCCTTATGGAAACAACGGAGCATTCGAAGCAGTTAATGTTAATCAAGATGAATCTTCTATGATTTACCTGAAGCAACCGACTGCAATGGCTAAGCCCTTAATAAAGGTTTATAAGTTATGAAAAATATATACAAAATAATCTTAATGTTATCTATTTTTCTTGCCGCTTGTTCAACTATAACTCCGCGATGGGAAAGTAACTATACGTATTCTGGCGTGAGAATTAGCGTAATAGATATTAAAGAATGGGAGGTAGATAAAGTAGGCCTTAAAGTATCTGTTTTGGCAGAAGCGAGTAAATTTTTTGCTCCTATGAAAAAATTACGTCACAGGGTACTTTGGTATAAAACTGATGGTCAGCCTATAAAAACAACGCTAAGTTATTGGCAAACATTGTCCTTAAAACGAGGTGCAAGGCAAGAGCTCGTTTATATAGCGCCAAGTCTAGAAGCATCAAGTTACCTCATCGAATTTGAAGATTTATAAAGGAAAAATTATGAAAATTAAAAGTTTATGTATTGTTTTATTAATTGTTTTTTTAACCGCCTGCGGCGGCACAACCCCCGTTAGAGTCGACACAAATAATGACTCTGCGCCAACGGTTATGGGTTTAGATTATCGTGATTTTGAAGAAGCCGCTGCCAAAATGGTTCAATCAATGTTGATCTCACCTGCTACTGCTCACCCACAAGGTGGCCGATACATTCTTGCTATAAGTAGAATTACTAATGACACCATGCAAAGAATTGATACAGATCAGTTGATCAAAAAAATACGTGTAGAGCTACTGAACTCAGGGCGGATGTTAGTAACAACAGCAGTAGGAGCTAATGGACCTGAAGACTCAATGAGTTACGGAGCAAGAGAATTGAGAGGAAATGACGAATTTAATCAGTCCACAGTCCAGAAAAAAAGAACGCTAATTGCTCCCGACATGTCATTGTCCGGAAAAATTATTCAAATAAATCATTCGATAAGCAGTTCAAAAATTCAAGTCGATTATATGTTTCAGTTAACTTTGACTGATATCAAAACGGGCTTGGCATACTGGGAAGGCGAAGAAATAATTATTAAGCGTGGTTCTGGTAAGACGGTGACATGGTAATGATGAGACTAAAAATGAACAAAATGTTATCGAAGGCGTCACTTATATTAATTTTATTTTCAACAGTCGTAAATGCACAAGGTCTACCTCAGTTGCCAGCGTTAGAAGCTTCAGATGATCTAGATAGTGTATTATCCGAATATACACTCGAGTTGCAGCTATTTATGGACTCTAATGGGAGTGATTATTCCTTTGCATATGGAGTAGGTGCTGTTGCTGTAGACGATAAGACATCTGGTCAGTATTTGAATTCGATAAATCTTGCTTACAAACAAGGTTTACTTAATGCATATAAAGAACTTGCCTCAACGCTTGACCCCAGTGGTATTCAAATTACAACAGACGATGTTAATGATATTAATTTAGCGTCAGGAAATGTGCTGAAGGACAAAATAATTAGTCAGTGTAAATCTGAGGCGAATATAAAATATATTGTTCATAAAAAAAAGCTTGAAGAAGAAAAGACTCTGCAGAAAGAAGAAAAAGGTTCACTATTAGGATTGGTGAAAAACAAGCTGAAATCTGACGAGCAGTTAGCTCAAGAGAGGATAAAGGAGCAAGAGAACAGATCAAGGCCTGAACCTGACTTCATTCATAACTGCTCTGCTCCTGGTAACACATTCGTTCAATCAAGCTCCACGACCTCGAGTGTCAGTGATACATTGAATGGAGGTAGAATTTGGGCAACTGTATATCATGACGGTAAAGTCGGAGTTGTAGTTGCTAAGTCATCCGAAAGCACCGTTATTGCAACGGTTTTAAAAGAACAGTTCATGCCGGCTTCAATAAATCGAGGGGCTTTACTTGAGATCAGAAACCGAGTTAAGGAAGAAGTAGGTAAATTTCCTGAGTTTCCGTTCGGACTTGTTGGTACTCGTATGATGAGATTGTCAAATGGTGAATGGGCTTTATATTCCTATGGAGCCACCCAGGATACAGGCAATAACAGCTCGGGCTTAATGGGTAATGTTGCTTCTGGAATGTCTAAATCAGGGGCCAACCAACAGGCTTTAAGTGAGTTATCTAGGTTCTCTGGATTAGTGGTAAATGCAACTAGTGCCTCTCGTCAAACCTCAGCGGTTAAACAGACTTATACTGTAGAGGTCAATACTACTAAAGACACAGCCAAACTCAAAGTCGATCAAGAACAAACATTAGGTGAGGTTTTAAATGTGAGCTTTTCTGGATCTTCAAACTTGACGTTAGTTGGATCAAGGGAAGTTTTATCGAAAAAGTTTGAAACATCAGATGGGCTGGCTTTTAGATTGTCAGCAATCGCTTGGAGCCCAAGTGTTATGGCCGGAAATATGGCGAAACGTGAACAATATAATAATGCAACAGAAAATGCTGTAAGGGAGGGCGAATATAAGTCAAAGGGTGCCCCGGCTGCAAAAAGCGGTAAGGGTAATTCTAAAGCCATAATATCTGATCAAGACTGGTAGGTTATCTAATGAAAAAAGTTCTAAATCTAGTTTTTTCTTTCACATTTTTTCTGTTATTCAATGCAGGAGTTATGGCTAAAACTATTGAACAACATGAGATAGCTGAAGGGTTTGGTGCGAATAAAGAGCTTGCGATAAGAGACGCGTTATCAAAGGCTGTAGGTCAAGCTTCAGGGATAAGCATATCTACAGATTCAAAAATGATTACAACTGCAGTTCAAGGCCAAGCGGAAGTTGATGGAAATAGAGTGTCTGACTCTTCAATATCAGTTGCCCAATCCAGTGCTTCAAGAGTCACTTCTGAAGGAAATATTAAAAGTTACAAGATATTGAATACAAAAAAAGAGGATGGTCTGTTTGTTGTTAAAGTAAGTGCTATTGTCTATAAATTTCAAGCAAGTGCCTCATCAAGTCGCAAGCGTATTGCTCTCATGCCACCCAAGATTCATCAAAGGCAGTATGAGCTTTATAAAACCTATCCTGCAGAAAAAGTGTCTGATCTGTTAGCGAATGCGGTAGAGCGCTATCTTGTTCAATCTAGAAAATTTGCGGTTTTAACCCGATCAGATTTATCTGCAATGTCCGCTGAAATAGCGCTTATCAGTAGTGATGCCACGCCTGCAGTTGAAAAAGCAAAGCTTGGTCAACTATTAGGTAGCGACTTTATTTTATTGCCCGAATTAGTTAAAGCAGAAGCCAAATATTTTGAAAAAAGAATTCAGGTGACTGGCCAGCTAAAGTCTTGGATCGAAGGTGAAGTAACAGTGTTACTACGTGTTATTTCTTCAGCAACTGGCGAAATTAAATTTTCAGAAAAGTATAGCGCTCCTGCGAGTGATTTTAGCAATGCTGAAAATGCCATAGGATTTGTGGCATCTGAAGGAGTTAAAGACTTAGTGCAAAGAATTTACCCAATAAGAGTTGTCGATGTTAGTGGCGATCAAATTGTTCTCAACGCAGGTGGTAATTCTCTCAGAGAGGGGATGATCTTTGATGTTTTTAAAGAGGGTAAAAAAATTGTTGATCCTTATACTGGCGAGTCATTGGGTAAGACAGAAATCAAGGTAGGAGAAGTACAAGTTACTAGAGTTGATTCAAAAGTTACTTATGCAAGACATATCAATGGAGCTCAAATTCTCTCTGGACAAGTATTAAGAGAGAGCGTGCGTGTAAATAAGCCAAAAGAAGTAGAAATAAAACGTGTAGAAACTGGTTTTAAAGCTCCATGGGACTAAGGATCAATGTATATAGGTAAGTTATGCGATATTTTTTAAGTAGTATGTTATTTACTTTTATTTTTTCAAGTACACATGCTCTAGCTATTGGCGACCGAGAGCAGAACATACTTGCAATCATGGGTGGTCTTTATGTTTTGGAAAAAATTGTTAATACTGATTCTGATAAGAGAAAACGAGACCATGCACAAGTGCAGGATCCCCCTTATCGTATTCACCATAAAAAGATAATACATAAACATGAGTATTTACCTGATAATTATAAGCAACGAAAAATACGCAATGGAAGTTCTTCATGTGGTGATGCAGCATCATGCGCTTATCAGAAAGGTTTTAGTGATGGCATTAAATTAAGAAATAAAACCTCACAATATTGCAGTTTTTATGGTGGTTGTTAATTATGCATCTAATAAAAACTATTTTTTTGGCTTCGGGAAATAGAACTATAACATGGTATTTTTCATATAATTAACGGAATATATTTACTAATATGGCATACACAAAAATAGTTTTTAAAAGCCCTCTTAGTCAAACAATCAAAGTCGCGCCAGTAGGCTTGGGTTGGACTACTGGACTTCCCAGACTTTGTTAGACACGGTTTGATTCTAAAAAATACTGTTCTTCATATTTAGCGGGAGACACACTACCTGTGTGCCAATGCCGCTTAATCGGATTGTAGAACATTTCGATAAAATTAAATATCTCAGTTTTTGCTTCGCCCCTTTATGAATAAACCTAACGTTTTATTACTCGCTTTTTAAACGTTGCAAAAAACTCTCAGCTACTGCATTGTCATGACAGTTACTGCGTCTACTCATTGAGAGCCTTACATTATCATCACCCATGAAGTTCAAATAATCATGGCTCACATAATGGCTTCCTTGGCCACTATGTACTAAGATTTTCTGCTTAGGCTGTCGCTACCAAACAGCCATCATCAGCGCCCTGATAACCAGATGACGATCCATTTTTTTATCCGTTGACCAACCTACAATCCGTCTAGAAAATAAGTCCAAGACCATTGCTACATACAAAAACCTTCGTGCGTTCGGACAAAAGTGATAGCACTCACCCAAGTTTGATTAGATCTATCAGGTGCAACATCACGGGCTAAAATATTGTCTGCAATCTTGCCTACTTTTCCACCTTTTATATAACGATGCTTAGAGCCAATTTGTGGACGTAGCTTATTACCACTCATGATTTTAGCAACGCGATCTACGCTACAGACCTCGCCATCATCACGTAAATCTCGATGAATGCATAAGCTGGCCATAAGTGGAGCCGCTTGCAATATACGAGGCTTTAATGAGCTTTAATAGCCGATGATATTAGAATTTAATGTGGATCTGTACTGAAGGAATTCCTTATATACCTTGGATAATGGTGGGCTTGAACTACTTATCTTTTTCACACGTTTTATCTGTGTAATATTCTGTACAGAAACTTCTTTTTCTGGCCTTGAGACGTAATCAGGCAGACCTAAACTAGGTCTGCCTCTGTGTGGACCAGAATTATGAGTACTTCTTAACTTCTCTTCAATTACATGATATTTCTCTAGCAATCAAGGATAATAGACTTTTAATAAGTCCTCTAAGATTCTCCATTGGGTTTGATGTGAGAAATTACGCCGAACAACACCAGACTTAACAA
Source organism: Cellvibrionaceae bacterium (assembly GCA_047633635.1). Taxonomy (GTDB): domain Bacteria; phylum Pseudomonadota; class Gammaproteobacteria; order Pseudomonadales; family Cellvibrionaceae; genus CANLBN01. The sequence continues at coordinate 35,772 of JBLIFG010000015.1, forward strand.
AAACATAATCTCAATGACTGAGCATAGTTTCAATGTTTTCACCTTCGTAGCCTTCGCTATTAACAAGACGCACAAAAACCTCAGAAGGAGCAACACTGTAGTCTTGATCTACGGGATCTCAATATTCCTCTAAATCCCTCATTTCTGAATTAATACCTTCTGAGCTTCAAGACTACACTCACGTCCACGAATCATATCTAAATCCGCTTCAATATTATCTAAAGCTTCATGAATAAGTTTCTTGAATTGTAGAGGAGTTAAATCAGACACTTTATAGTAAATATCCTTAATCGTGGCTACAAAGGCAAAATATCTAGCTGCCTTCGATTGAGCTATTAATTTATTGGAAGTGTACAGGCTTTTACAAAGCTTTTATCAGCCTGAGATTATACGAATTAAAGGAGGGAAACTATATCTAAAGTAATAAAAATTGTTGCGTTTTTGTAACAGCATTTGTAAAACCACACAGCTAATAAGCGTGGTGTAGAAAGAAAGCCCCGTTTTACGGGGGCTTTAGCATAAGTTGGAGTCGGCCGGTAAGCCGGGTTCTGTCGTGGACAATCATTCATCTGCGATGCACGTCACCATACACCTCTAGCAACCTACCCGAATCCAGCGCGGGTCGCGCCTGTAGGATTCCTATTTGGTCTTGCTCCGAGTGGGGTTTACCTTGCCACAAGCTGTTGCCAGTTGCGCGGTGCGCTCTTACCGCACCCTTTCACCCTTACCGACTTCTTATTTACAAGAAATAAAAAGCAGGCGGTCTACTCTCTGCTGCACTTTCCGTAGGCTCGCGCCCCCCAGGGATTACCTGGCACTCTACCCTATGGAGCCCGGACTTTCCTCCCGAATGCACCTTGATGAACACATGTGAACACCAACGTTAACAAACAGGCGATTGCCTAGCCAACTCCGAGCGCGAGGTTAGCATAAACTGGGGATTAACTGAAAGACATTGTTTGTGTATTAATAACTCTAAGCAATAGCAGGGTGTATTGGGCTATATCTATCTAGTCATTATTGTTGGGCTATTATTATCAGGCTCTTGTTATTAGGCTGTTACTATCAGAGTGTAGACAATCATTAGGCTTAACAGACGAGCCTCTGTAATTTAGTCACACTCGCCGCGCTAAATCACCTGCAAGTGATTAACGTTATCGACACCATGATCTTGATATTTAACTGGCCACTTCATTCCTGTACGAAGCTCTTCTTTAATGGCTTTTTAGAGTGGCCTTTTTTAATTCACCAGCTCTAATTAACTAACTCAAAAAACTATCTAGGTTCATTGACGAGCATTGCTTGTTGCTTTTTATGTCGCCGCTTTAGTCTTTGGTGTTTCAGCATATCGATGGTTAACAGTAATAATGCAGACCAAATCAGTATAAAAGTAATGAATTTAGCAACAGAGAAAGGTTCGTCGTATAAAAACAGCGCTAATACAAATAATATACTAGGCGCTATATATTGTAAGAAACCTAATGTCGAATAATTAATACGCTTAGCGGCACCGGTAAACAATAACAGCGGGATAATAGTAACGGGCCCAGCTATCATCAATAGTAACCAATCATTGAGTGTCCAAAGCACCGGGCCGGTATTACTTGATGATAACAGGCCCAAAAAAATAAAGGCGATAGGTAACAAAATAATAGTCTCGATAAACAGGCTAGGAACAGAGCCTACATTGACTTTTTTATGGACAAATCCATAGAGCCCAAAACTTACAGCTAAGGTCAGCGCTATCCAAGGCACTTCGCCATAGGCAACCAGCTGAATGGCGACGCCTACGGCGGCCAGAAACACCGCAAACCACTGCAGACCTCGTAGCTTTTCTTTGAGCAAGACATAACCTAAAACAATATTGAATAGTGGATTGATGTAATAACCCAGACTTGCCTCAATAATATTGTTTGAATTAACCGCCCAAATATAAACACCCCAATTAGTGACAATAAGCAATGTTGAGATCATTAAATAAATTATTTGCTGAGGGTTGCGGATAATTGCCAGCACATCGTGCCAACGCTTCAATATAAACAGTAAAAAAAATAGACAGATTGCCGCCCAAATAATACGATTTGATAAAATCTCTAAAGCCGCGATATGACTAATTAATTTAAAATAAAGCGGAAATAAACCCCATATAATAAAAGCCGATACTGCCAACAAACTACCTTGTTGCGGACGTGTCATTTATATTCCTAAGCATTAAAGCAGCAACAACTATGTTGTTTGTGGCTAACGTTATTATTTTAGTTGAGTGTCCGCTTAGTTAATGATTTATGATTTCATCATAAGCCCACGCCAACCAAGGCATTAATGCCTCTAAATCAGTTGCTTCAACGGTTGCGCCACACCAAATACGCAAACCCGATGGCGCATCGCGGTATGAGCCAATATCAAATGCGACGGCCTCATCCGCCAGTAATTTAACCATTGCTTGAGTTTGTTCAGGTGTGGCTTTTAAGGTTAAGCACACACTCGTGTTAGATACTGTCGCTGGGTCTTTTGCTAAAAACTCGATCCACTTATTTTCGTCAACAAACTTTGCTATCACCGCAAGATTTGACGTTGATTTTTTAACCAAGGCCGTATGGCCACCTATACTTTCAACCCAATTGAGCGCATCGAGATAGTCAGCAACACAGAGCATTGACGGAGTATTGATCGTCTCGCCATTGAAGATACCCTCAATAAGCTTGCCATTTTTAGTTAAGCGGAAGATTTTTGGTAATGGCCAAGCAGGGGTATAAGATTCTAAACGCTCGACCGCCCGCGGACTCAAAATTAACATACCGTGGGCACCTTCACCACCCAGTACTTTTTGCCAAGAGTAGGTGACGACATCTAGCTTGTGCCACGGTAGCTCCATCGCAAACACGGCAGAAGTTGCGTCACATAGCGTAAGGCCTTCGCGGTCATCTGCGATCCAATCTCCATTTTTAACTTTAACGCCTGACGTTGTTCCATTCCATGTAAAGACAACATCGTTGTTAAAATTAACTTGGGATAAATCTGGCAACTCGCCATAGGGCGCGAGACGCGCGTGGACATCCGTTAATTTTAATTGCTGCCTGATATCATCTACCCATAAGCGTCCAAAAGATTCCCATGCAAGTACATCGACACCTCGGGCTCCTAGTAGCGACCACATGGCTAGTTCAAAAGCACCGGTATCGGATGCCGGTACAATACCTACTCGATAGTCACTGGGTAAGTTCAATAAACTAGCGGTTTGCTCACACGCTTTCTTTAAAGGCAGCGCGCCAATTGCGGCGCGGTGAGAACGACCTAAAGCACTAGTATCTAAAGACTCTATTTTATAACCTGGACGCTTGGAGCATGGTCCCGAAGAAAATTTTGGGTTATCTGGTTTTTTAGATGGCTTTGAGTGTATGGAAGGCTTGACCATGAGATCCTCGACAAGGCTAATAATTGCTAATATGAATAAAACACGCCATTAACGCGGCGCAATTATGCCAGTAATGACGAAAATTTCTAGATAATAACTGAATATTAATAATATAAATATCAATAGAAGAGTCGTTGATCCTTAAATCGCATTGGGAAAAAATACATGCTGCGGCATAACAGACGCTTTGATAGTTATGGATGTGCTGACTTTATTGATCATGTGCAGCGCGCGCAATTACCAAAAGTGATTGGGTGCTGATAAGTAATTTAAGCAAAGTGCTTAGATTAGCCCCTAGGGCTTAATGACTTGCTCTACTCTATAACCTTTTTGACGAAACAAATTTAACAAACCATCCTTGCCGACAAGATGTAAGGCTCCCACTAACACGTATTCTGTATCGGGTGTTTTAAGTAATGCCTCTAGTTGGGGTAACCAGCGCTTGTTGCGTTGAACCAACAATGACTCATAAAGCGCAGGAAAGCGTTTTACCCACGGCTTTAACGAGACATTAATTAGTGCTTGATTATCGCCTGCACGCCATGCAATTTTTATTTCTTGCATCAGTTCTGATATTTTTTCAGCCTCGCTAAGAGCGTGCCTAATTGCAAAGCTTTCGCGACCAACACCCAATGCCGCTAATGCACGAAATTGATCATCAATAGTCTCTAGCGCAAGTTGCGGTTTATTGTCTAGTCGAGATTTATCACTAAAAAATTCATCCACGCCCTGACCCGCCAAGCCTAAGCGCTGCAATTCAACAACGGTTAATACTGCGGAGAGCATACCGGGTTTCATTGACTCAAACGACGCCATTGACAGACTGCGCGTTGCAAAAAAATCATTTAACAACTGGTAAGTCGATGTATCTAAAACATCTGACAGAGTAGTGCCATCTTTATAATAAGCATATTGTGCAAACTTTTGCTGCGTCGCGGGGCTATTAACGATGTCTGGCTGCACCTCAAAAACTAATAATTCAGCCTGTTGATAAGCCAATTCAAACTCGGCAGGCAGAGGAAAGTCTCGCTTTGTTAATAGGTGGATTGTGCCACCTAAAAATAAAACACTGTCATCATTTGTTATCTTCCATACCGAGCTTTTTGCATAACTTAAAGCTGAAATACTCAGTAACAGACAAATCACTAAAAGATTTTTTAATAACCGTTTTATCGCTAACACTTTAATATTTTTATCTCTTTAAATTATGGCTTTTCATCAAAACGTTTTATTAAGCGTGGAAAATCATCGACTGCATCTTTTTTCATAATCATTAATGTGACTTTACCCACTTCAAAGCCCCACTTTCTCATGATTGTCTCGTTAATAACTACGCCCGGAGAGATCTGATACATCCAATCATCCATTGCTAGAATAATTTCGTCATCTTTGTAGGGTACGCGAAGATCGTAAGCGAGACGAATAGCATTACCTCGTACCTTAATAACAGCAGCACCTACAACATCTGCTGCGGTACCTACGTAATCACCATTATCTTGCTTGATCATTGTCCATAGGCGAGTCTGCCTTTCGCCATCGTCAAACCAAAAGACTTCATCTAAAGTACCTTTATTACCTGACCACTCGCCCTTTAAAACAGCGGTAAAGTGGCGCGTCACTTTGCCTGAGCGATCACGCAACATGCCATAAGCAACTATATCGCCACTAAAAAACGACTCCAAAGTTATCGCCGGCTGCTTATCTTGATAGTCGTCAATCTCAACTGATGAGCAGGCTGATAATAAACCACTCAAGCAAACAATCATAAAAAACTTGATACTTTTCATAGACTTTTTAACCCCTAATCTCACTATTTTAAAATTCAGTAATATCTAAATCCTAATATATGAACAAACTTTGCTAACAATCAATTTACGTTAACAAGAGTTTAGGAGATTGATACCTATAAATATATAACGCTGGTGTCTTATTACTGAATTTAAAGATTAATGCTAAAAATTCCACATTACAATTCATAACTGAATAACATCTACTCTAGTCTTTAGGGTAGGAACTACCTACAGTATCAATGCTTTTGGATTGATGTCTGAATAAGCGAAAACTCTAATAATTAATGGATCGCAGTTTGACACTGGGGAAGAAGTTGATCGTATTTCATCAGTAATAAATACTGTAGCGGCAGCGTTCGATGATGTTTTTTTTCATTGTCGCTACAAAGCTTAACATTTTAAACTTGATGTAAAGTAACGCCTTCTAAGTGTAAACCCGCATTAATTAAATGGAAGTCTTATTGAATGATTGTGAATCTCTCTGTTTTTAAATCGCATTGAATAATGATCTCTCATTTGAAATTAACCGTGTAGCCAATAACTTAGCGCGTTTTAATTTTATCTTATTATTTAATGTGTCTTGGCTTATTTAATGTCATTAGCATACTGCAACAAGCCACAGTAACGAGCCACTATAAAAATGAGGCGGTGACTCCCATTACATTAAATACGACAGCTGTTATCTACATAACAACACTAAGCTCATAGATGATTACGCTTATCAATATGTTTAGTGGTTCATTGATCTTGCTGAGAATCTAGTGATCAATATTGAACTAGTCGTTAATCAACAAATACCCGCGCATTGCGGAACATACGTAACCATGCACCATCCTCGTTCCAATCTTTAGGATGCCAAGAATTGGTGACTGTACGAAAGACGCGCTCGGGATGAGGCATCATTATTGTTGAGCGCCCATCAGTCGAGGTCACACTCGCAATTGCACCTTCAGAGCCATTGGGATTAGCTGGATAGCTTGATGCTAGGTTAAGATTATTGTCAATATAACGCAGCGACACTAAACCACTAGAGTTACATTGCTGGAAGCTCTCAGGGTTAGCAAATTCAGACTTACCCTCTCCATGCGCAATTGCGACAGGCAATTGCGAACCCGCCATACCTTGCAGAAAGATCGAAGGCGTTTGTTGAATTTCAACGAGACTAAAACGCGCTTCAAATTGCTCTGACTGATTGCGCCCAAAATGTGGCCAATGTGCCGCCCCTGGAATTAATGACTTTATATTCGACATCATCTGACAACCATTACACACACCTAGACTAAAAGTGTCTGGGCGCATAAAGAATGCCTCAAATTGATCGCGTGCTATGGGATTAAACAATATTGTCTTGGCCCAACCTTCGCCAGCACCAAGAACGTCGCCGTAAGAGAAACCTCCGCAAGCCGCTAGGCCTTTGAAATCTTTAAGATTCACTCGGTCACTTAAAATATCACTCATATGTACATCTATTGCGGCAAAACCTGCTCTATCGAACGCTGCCGCCATTTCTACATGACCATTGACGCCTTGCTCACGTAAGATAGCCACGCGAGGTCGAATTCCCTGTTTAATATAAGGCGCAGATATATCATCGTCAATGGCGTAACTCAAAGAGCTACTTAGGCCCGGATCATTTTGCTTAATGAGTGCAAATTCTTGATCAGCACATTCTGGATTATCTCGCAGAGCTTGCATGCGATAGCTCACCTCACTCCAAACCGCGTGTAAATCTTCACGTGCAGCTTCAAACAAAGCAGCGCCATTACTTTCAAACCTAATGGTATCGCTATTATTTAATTGACCCAGATTATAAATACAATCGTCTAAACCTTGATCAGCGAAATACGATCTAACTTTATCAATTTGATTATTGGCAACTTGTATCACTGCACCTAGCTCTTCGTTGAACAGTGCCGATAAATTATCAACTGTGTTGTTTGTCCGACTGATAGCGCCTAAATCGATGTCAATACCACAGTTTCCAGCAAAAGACATTTCGCATAGCGTAGCCAACAAGCCGCCGTCACTTCTATCGTGATAGGCAAGCAGGCAATTGTCTTGCAGGCAAGCCTGCATGCCATCAAAGAACCCTTTTAATAATTCTGCTCGATCAAGATCGGGAACAGTTTTACCCAATTGGTTATGAACCTGTGCAAAAATAGAAGCGCCCAAGCGCTGCTGGCCACGACCTAAATCGATCAGTAACAGCTGGCTGTCGTCGCTGGCTTGTAGCTCCGGAGTTAATGTTTTGCGGACATCGACAACCGGAGCAAAGGCCGTTATGACTAATGATAGGGGCGATGTTATGGATTTTTCTGCGCCATCTTCGCTCCAAACTGTTCTCATTGACATCGAGTCTTTACCAACAGGAATCGTAATGCCTAGCTTTGGACAAAGCTCTATACCAATAGCTTCGACGGTTCGAAATAATTTTTCATCTTCGCCTTTATGACCGGCGGCACACATCCAGTTAGCAGACAGTTTAATGTCACTTAGTTGGCCGATTCGGGTAGCGGCTATATTGGTAATTGCCTCACCAATTGCCATGCGCCCAGATGCCGGAGCATCGAGTAATGCCAAAGGTGTGCGCTCGCCAATAGACATTGCCTCGCCAAAATAATTACCCAAATGAGTGTCGTAGGCGAGGGTGGTGACGGCACAATCAGCAACCGGTATTTGCCATGGGCCAACAAATTGATCGCGAACCACCTGACCCGTTACCGAGCGGTCGCCAATGGTGATTAAAAAAGATTTGCTCGCAACCGTGGGGTGTTTGAGTACACGATGTATGGCATCGACTAAGTCTACAGCGGAGGTATCGAAGTCAACGCTGTCAGGTTTATGTTGGTAAGCGCTGCGATGCATTTTGGGTGGTTTACCAAACAAGATCGACATGGGTAAATCGACGGGCTTGGCATTAAGCAAGGTATCGTTTAGCAATAAGTGTTGGTCATCGGTGGCAACGCCAACAATGGCATAAGGGCAACGCTCTCTCTTACAAATAGCCTCAAAACGCGGCAGGTCGTCGGGCATAACAGCCATCACGTAACGCTCTTGTGATTCGTTGGACCAAATAGCCAATGGACTCATACTCGGCTCATCATTTGGTACATCGCGCAATTCAAAATGACCTCCACAACCGCCATCTTTTACAAGCTCTGGAAACGCATTTGACAAGCCACCTGCGCCCACATCGTGAATAAATGTAATGGGATTTTTATCACTGAGCTGCCAGCACTGATCAATAACTTCTTGGCAGCGACGTTCCATTTCAGGATTTTGCCGCTGAACTGAGGCAAAGTCTAAATCCTCCGTGGATGCACCCGATGCCATAGATGATGCAGCACTGCCACCTAAACCAATCAACATAGCCGGACCACCGAGTACAATTAATTTGGCGCCAGGTGTAAATTCATTCTTATCGACATGCTCTGCTTTGATATTGCCGTAACCACCTGCAAGCATAATGGGTTTGTGATAACCGCGGCGCTCGCCATCAAAATCCATCTCAAACGTTCTGAAATAGCCACAGATATTCGGGCGCCCAAATTCATTGTTAAACGCAGCGCCACCGATTGGTCCCTCCAGCATAATATCTAATGCACTAACAATTCGGCTTGGCTTACCGTAGTCTTCTTCCCAAGGCATGAGGTAATTAGGTATTTGTAGATTAGAGACACTAAATCCGGTTAAACCGACCTTTGGCTTAGAGCCTCGTCCGACTGCACCTTCATCGCGAATTTCGCCACCGGCTCCGGTGCCAGCACCGGGAAATGGTGCAATTGCCGTGGGATGATTGTGTGTCTCTACCTTCATCAATAAATGAATAGGCTCTAAGATATAATTATAGTGGCCAGTTTCGGGATTAGGATAAAACCGCCCCGCTGTATTACCCACAATAACCGAGGCATTATCTGAATATGCAGATAACACGTTGTCACCCGCTTTTTCATAGGTGTTTTTAATCATTTTAAATAGCGATACTGGCTGGTCTTGACCATCAATTGTCCAGGCAGCATTAAATATCTTATGTCGACAGTGTTCCGAGTTTGCCTGTGCAAACATCATCAGCTCTACATCTACAGGGTTGCGACCTAAGCCATTAAAACTGTCAATAAGGTAGTCTATTTCGTCATCAGCCAGTGCCAAACCTAAATCAGTATTCGCTCGAACAAGGGCATCTTTACCTTCATCGATGATATTAACTTCAATTTGCTCAGATGGTGATGTGCTTTTGAATAAAACCTCGACTGATTCGAGATTATCGAATATCACTTCAGTCATACGATCATGTAAACATCGCTGAATTTGCGTGAGCTGCTCAGGTACCAACGACTCGGCCACTAAGGTGTAACTAATGCCACGCTCTATGCGCTTTATCTGATGTAAGCCTGCATTGTGAGCAATGTCAGTTGCTTTGGATGACCAAGGAGAAATTGTTCCGGGCCTTGGAGTAGCTACAAACAAATAATCTGTCTTTTGCTTATCTATATGTGTGTCGTTTATATCCCCGTATTCTAGAAGTTTCTCTAAAATGGTGAGTTCTGTTTCAGTCAGCGCAGAGAATACTTCAACAAAATGAGTATAATGACTACTTTTTAACTGCAAAAGAGGATCAATTTCTTGTAGTGTTTGCTGTAATTTTTGGAGTCTAAAATCAGAAAGCGCGGCACCGCCACCAAGTATCAACATATTCATGCAGTCATCTTTAAAGGAAGGAATTGTTAATTATCATTGTACTCGATTAAATAAGCTAAAACAGCTCTTATGCGATGAATAATGGTGTAGCTGGGTGTTTACCAAAAATTATATTGGGCGCACTAATCTCTTTTTCAACAGATAAGTTCTGAGTGAGTTATTTCTTTATATAGAAATCGTAAACGCGAGTAACTATTATTTTTGTAATTATGGTTTTCATTTGTGAACAAGCTTTAAAACTTCTTGTAAGATAATTTCTAAAGATCTAGATGGTGAGCGCGCTAAATTTGATTGTAGCCTTTCATGATGAAATGTGCGTGCACAAAGCCACTTGAGAATATTTTCAAAAGTGGCTTGTCTTCTGCTTAATTTGGGTTCAACTCTGGTTTAATTATGGCTTAACGCTATCTTAACCTAGACTTAGATTAGAGTTAACTTAGGTTTTTAGATTTAATATAGAGACTAAATATACTTATGTATTTTAGTTTAATCTAACGCATGGCGTAGTTCACGACTAAGGTTGTTTTTCAATATTTTTCACATCGTCGGGTATATCAAACCACTTCATCTTTTCACTAGTCCAAATATGCGCTACCGGCTTAAAGTCCATACAATCAGACGGTATAGAGGGCTTTAACTTTAGTTTCAATTTATCAGGTGCTGCTGGATTGTAGTGGTAAATACGGTTGCCACAATTAGGACAAAACTTAGCCGCACTAATGTTTCCGCTGTCACTAGAGCGACTCCACTCATTCATTTCACCCACAAATTCAATTTTATCTGAATCAACAATAGAGGTAATACTGAAGACACTAGACGATAGGATCTGACACTCTTGGCAATGACATGCAATGACCATTGCAGGCTTATCTAATAATTTATAACTAATTTGGCCACACTGACATGAGCCTTGAATGGGATATTCCATAGTGGATACTCTTGATTTTATTAGTGATATTAAAACACATGTTCACGTGTGCATAACAAAGTTATTTAGCTACAACACGATTAACCGACAAGACTGTATGATTTATGGACAGCTATTCTTTTAATACACAACCGTCGTTGATCGACTGCACATGCCCTTCTCGATAACCTATTATTTAACAATCTGTATCTCTTGCCTTTTGAAGCAATAGCTAATTTATCTTTATGGGTCATTATAAATTAAGGTGTTTTGTAGCCTAAGGCGTCGATATTGCTCGTAGCCAGTACTGTAAAGCATGTATAAAAACATCACCTAAATAGTCATTAGCTTAAGGCTAAGTCCACCAATAAAAACACTGCATATCTCATGCGACCTCCAGAGATGGGGGGAGTGCAAGCCACGCATCGTTGCAGGGATGTAACCGAGTAGAACAATGCAGGAGCTCTTGTCGAGGAGTCATTGCTTACCCACTAACCGCAGCACAAGCACTAGGGCAGCCACCATCGCGCCTTTGC
>JBLIFG010000016.1:0-45749 GCA_047633635.1 Cellvibrionaceae bacterium
CGAACCTCGGTAACTTCTATATCGAAATGTAAGTTTTTACCGGCAAGTGGATGATTGCCATCGACGGTCACCGTATCACCTTCTACTTTTGTGACCGTTACCATTTGTTGACCGTTATCGGTATCTGCATGAAAATCCATACCTGCTTGAATATCATCGACACCGGCAAACATTGATTTTGGTAGTTCTTGCATGAGTGTTTCATTGAGTTCGCCGTAACCATCTAATGGCTTCACAACAACAGATAATTTATCACCAATGACGCAGCCTTCGAGCTCGCGCTCAAGACCTGGGACAATATTGCCAGCGCCATGAAGGTACGGTAATGGTTCTTGTCCTTCTGATGTATCAATAGTATTGCCATCATCATCTTTCAGAGTGTAGTGAAAGCTAGCTACACTGTCTTTAGTAATGCTCATAAGATCCTCATTTGTTGATTTAGGTATTTATCAAAGGTAATTTATAACCATGAACTGATTATGGTAACTGATGACATTTACAGTTGTAAACCGCTAACGGCTTGATTGCCGACAATGGCATCGGTTAGCTCTATACTAAATTGTTCTTTATCATCTTTGAGCTGTATCAGCCGAACCAACAAATATTGCCAGTCGGTCGCGACCCAAATAAAGGTGACGCGGCTGGTATTCTCTCGAATAACTTTTATTTTCAATGTTTTAAGATCACCCGCTTTAGTGGGTATTATCTCTTTACCAATGACTTCGAACTGATTGTTTTTAATGCTGTTGTTATGCACAATTTTATAGGCGATATTGTGCTTATGTAACAATAAGTCTTGCTGGAGCTGCAATTGAAAACTCAATCGGTCTAAAGAATTCTTAATATAGGTTAGATTTTCCGCCTTATTTTCAATGGTGCGAGTGAGTGTCTTATTGCTGTGGTTAAAGTCGAGCTGACTGGCTTTTTTGATGCCTAAAACATTTCGTGTCGATGAAAAAAATGAAGGCTCAATGGTCGCCTTCTGCCAAGTAAACCGAGACGTTTCTGTTAAGTTTGCGAGCCATGAGCTGGCGCTAAAGCTAATCTCGACAAGACCATTTTCTAAGGGCTTATATTCGCGTTTTGCCTGCACTGCAAAGCCACTAATAACGGCATCGTAATTGGCTTTAAAAAAGGGCAGAGTCGAGTGTTCGGATACCGACTCTTGGCCAACTACTGCCGGGGTATGAAATGCAATAATGGCTAATACACACAGGTTTTTTATGCACTTAGTTATTGTCTGTTTAAGGTGAATCAAAATAGCGCCTTTGGAGTCATTATGAGGTGCGAGAATCTATTTGATAACCTTCTTTGGCTAAAGGTTCACTATCTAATAAAACAATATCATTTTTCATCACTAAGCGTTGCTCGGCAAACCAGGCGACCGCCATAGGATAAATAACATGCTCCTGTGCTTGCACGCGTGCCTGCAGGCTCTCGACATCGTCATCTTTTAATATAGGTACAAGGGCTTGGATAATGTTGGGGCCACCATCGAGCTCTTCGGTAACAAAGTGGACGCTGACACCATGAATGGCATCATTGCTTTCAAGCGCACGCTGATGGGTGTGTAAGCCTTGATATTTAGGCAGTAGGGAAGGATGGATATTGAGCATGCGCCCCGCATAGTGACGGACAAATTCAGGTGTAAGTATTCTCATAAACCCGGCAAGGACAACCAGGTCGGGTTGATAGCCATCAATGAGTCGACTTAAATCTTTATCGAAGCTACTTCTGTCGGCAAAGTCTTTATGAGCTAATACATGGTTGGGGATATTGTGCGTATCTGCGCGCTCAAGACCGAGCACGTCCGCATGGTTGCTAATGACAGCCCCGATGCTAATGGGTAATGTACCCGCTAGCTGACCGTTGATTAATGTTTGTAGATTGGAGCCACTCCCCGAGATAAGAACAACGACACGACATAAAGGTTTTGCGCGAACAGCCTTGGGCATTACTCGGATCCTTTAAGGATAACCGCATCACTTGATGGTGATTTATCTTCGATATGGCCAATCAGCCATGCAGTTTCGCCACAGTCTTTAAGTGTTGCTAGAGCTGTATCTACGTTATCAGCGCTCACACAAATAATCATACCAACACCGCAGTTAAAGGTACGGTACATCTCGGTAGTATTAATATTGCCTTGTTGCTGTAGCCAGTTAAAAATTGCGGGTAACTGCCAGCTATGCGTATCAATAATTGCGGCTGTTTGCTCGGGTAATACACGGGGAATATTTTCTAGCAGGCCACCTCCGGTAATATGCGATATAGCATGCACCGGCAGAGTCTTAATCAATTTAAGCATAGATTTAACGTAAATGCGCGTGGGCGTGAGGAGGGCATCTGCGAGTGATCTGGGGTCTTCGGCACTAAATGTTTGGCTTAAATCAGCACCGCTGTGTTCAATGACTTTTCGTATTAACGAATAGCCGTTGGAGTGGGGGCCGCTAGAGGCGAGAGCGATTAAACGATCGCCCGAGCTTACCTTACTACCATCTATTAACTCGTCTTTTTCAACAACACCCACACAAAAACCCGCAAGATCGTAATCTTCACCTGTGTACATGCCCGGCATCTCGGCAGTTTCGCCGCCTACCAAGGAGCAGGCTGAGAGCTCACAGCCGTGGCCAATACCGCTAACAACATCAGCGGCGATATCAATATTGAGTTTGCCGGTTGCATAGTAGTCGAGAAAAAATAATGGCTCGGCACCACAAACAATTAGATCGTTAACACACATAGCCACTAAATCGATGCCAATGGTGTCGTGCTTGTTCGCATCCATGGCCAGTCGCAATTTGGTGCCAACACCGTCAGTGCCCGAGACTAATACTGGTTTTTTGTAGCCTTCGGGGATTTCGCAAAGCGCACCAAAACCACCTAGGCCTGCCATTACCTCGGGCCGACGGGTACGTTTTGCAACGCCTTTAATACGCTCAATTAGGGCATTGCCAGCATCGATGTCAACACCGGCATCTTTGTAGCTTAGAGAAACACCGCTGCTCGATGTTTGATTTGATGAAGCAGGCTTGTCAGAAGAATTGGTCATAATGGGTGGCAAGATTCTCAAAAATTTAAAAGGCAGTATTCTACCAGTTTGTTATTCACACCTGTAGGGTTATTAAGCGATCTGACCATCTTTAACGGGCATAGTGATAACTAGTTGTCTGTGCAAAAATGACTGGCGACTTGCGGCGCTGGTATTTTGGCAAGTTTCAGACAAATTTTAGCACAATATTGACTGCTTTAATGTCACCACGTTAGGCGTTGTTGAAGCACTACCTTTATTGAGCGTATTAAAACCCAGCTTAAAAGTACTCAAGCAATAGGCTCTAAATGGCACGTGCGTGCGCCAACTGTTATGCGCAGTCAGGCTTTAAGGTTCTTACCTGAGTGCATGAGTATGGATTTTCACCACGTATCTATGTCAAACTAAGCGGGTTGTTTAGGCTTATTTTTATAAAACCATCAAGTAAGAGAGAATATTTTGGTGTTTTCACGATCAATTTTCTTCGCCACCCAGCCAGTAAAGTTCAAGTGGTTTAAATCGAGTTTGTTAAGCCTTGTCTTAATGGGAGGTTTGCTCGCATCATTTTGTAGTTTTAGCGCTAAAAACGTCGATATTTACACGATAGAAGAGCTCGTTGTTAATCAGTCGAATGAAGTGCGTAGCGAAGCCGCGGCGCGTGCCTTAGGCACTGTATTTGTTAGGTTGTCGGGAAGTAAATCGGTGTTGGCGGCCCCCGCGGTGCGCGCGGCTATCGCTAAAGCCTCTATTTACGTCTCTGAATTTGGCTATCAACAAACCGATCAAGTCATCACTATTGCTGGTGCCACGGAACCCGCCAACCGCTTAGTGATGCGCTTTAGCCAAGCGCCCCTCGAGGCAATATTAAAGGATAACCAGTTGCCTATCTGGCTATCTAATCGCCCCGAAATTCTAGTCTGGGGCGCGCTTAATAGTGATGGGAAAACTTACATGAATGCAGATTCATTAATGGCGATAGCATTAAAAAATTCGGCATCCGTACGCGGCTTGCCAATTATAAGCCCAGTATTAGATTTGAACGACCGCGCAAGTTTATCGGTATCGCGTCTCTGGGCCCTCGATGAAGACGCTATCCGTGATGCCTCTAGCCGTTATGAAACCGATGCAGTACTAGCGGGCAGGTTTGCTAAAAACTCCAGTCAATGGACGGGCAATATGTTGCTATTGCATCGTGGTAAAACTAATTATTTTTCAGTAACAGCGGCTAGTCAAAATGAAGTTGCAAGTTCGGTGATAGATCAAGTTACTGACTACCTTGCCAATATTTATGCGATTGCACCCAATTTGTCGGGTGACCTGCGCTTTGTGATGTTACAAATTAATAATGTGGGCGACTTTAATTATTACGCTGCCGTGGTCGCCTATCTGGAGTCGCTACCTTTAGTTGAATCTCTCGATGTAGAGAAGATCCATGGTGGTCAGCTACTGGTCAAAGCCAATTTAAATTCGAGTGTTGATCGTTTAATGAATACGCTTAATTTAGATAAAAAATTAACACTTGTTGAGAATGTTCAAGCTGACAACACGCAAGCGACAATTAAACCAAGCACTCAAGCTATGGTGATATCCCCTGGCTTAGAAAAGCTCTACCAGTTTGTTTGGCAAGAATAGAACCCATGCTTAAACAAATCCCATTACCCATCTCACTCGAAGGCTCGGCAATTTTTGATAATTTTTTTATTACCAATGATAATCGTGCCTTACTTTCGACCTTAAAAGACTTCGGTACACCGCAGTCGTCTGATAATTTTATTTATCTATGGGGTGAGGCTGGCAGTGGCGTCAGTTATTTGTTGAGTGCTATCCAAAATAATTTATCCACACTCACCATGCAATACCTACCCTTAAAAGACTTGTCAAAATATCCACCGGCAATGGTTTTAGACGAAATCGATCAATTACAACTAATTTGTATTGATGATATCGAATCGATTGTTGGGAACAGTGCTTGGGAAGAAGCGTTGTTTCACTTATTCAACCAGCTGCGCGATCAAGACAAACGCTTAGTTATTGCCAGCCATAAGGCGCCAAGAGAGTTATCGCTTAACTTAAAAGATTTATACTCGCGTCTACAGTGGGGCACCGTACTGCATATAAGTGCGCTCGACGAAAGTGATAAGCAAGCGGCTATTAAAGTGCGCGCAACGCAATTGGGGTTAGAGTTGCCTGATGATGTAGCCAATTTTTTATTAAAACGTGTAAAGCGCTCGTCCGGTGACTTATTTACCATCATCTCGATGCTCGACAAGGCATCTCTTATCAATCAGCGCAAGCTAACAATTCCCTTTGTAAAGCAAGCTCTATCGCTGTAATTATGTAGCTGCAACCGATAATCGCTGTAACCAGCGGCTGGCAAACATTGCCGCCATGAATACCACAACAGTCGCTACTAGACCAAACCAATCATGTAGATCGCGAGTTGGCGAATAAACTTGCACGACGTAACTGATAAAATATGCCAACATCAAAAAGCACAGCCAGCTGTAGCTGCGATAATATTTGGTCATTAGTCCCGGTAAAATAAGCAGTAGAGGGATAGTCTGCAATATCCATATACCCCAAAACGCCTCGGATGAAACCCATGAATCTAGTGCGATAACACCTAGTAAAGTGATGTAGCCCATAAAAGTTAACCACAGCGAATGGTTAATATTTTTATCGTTTGTCATAAATGCCATTATTTTACTGTCTCTCAATTAGTTTTTCAAAACGTGTCTCGATAAAGCTTACTCGAGAATAATTTTAGATGCGGATAATATTTACTAAGAAATTATGCTTTGTTTGCACCTGTTAACTTAAGTGCAGTGGTGGCAATACGCCTTCCTAGTGCCTCACAAAGAGCTTGCTCATCGTTACTGATTGCATTGCTGCTATCGGGGCCGGCTAGGTGTGAAGCGCCATAGGGAGTGCCACCTGTCGTTGTTGCCATTAACTCGGGCTGGCTATAGGGCAGGCCAATAAGCATCATGCCATGGTGCAGTAGTGGTAGCATCATGGTTAATAAGGTGCTTTCTTGTCCGCCATGCAAGCTACCCGTCGAGGTGAAAACGCCGGCCGGCTTATCGATAAGATCACCATTCAGCCAGTGGCTACTGGTGCTATCCCAAAAGTATTTCATCGCCGCCGCCATGTTGCCAAAGCGCGTTGGGCTTCCTAACACAAGCCCCGAGCAATACTTAAGATCATCGGGTGTGCAGTAAAGTGCGCCTTTGGCGGGGATCGTATCGGCAACGGCTTCGGACTCGGCAGAGACTTTAGGCACTGTGCGCGTGCGCGCCTCAAAGCCCGCCTGCTCTATGCCGCTGGCGATATATTGCGCCATTTCTGCAGTCGCGCCGCTGACGCTGTAGTAAAGAACGAGAATATAAGGTTTATTCATAATTTAGTGATTAGTTGGTTTGGTTTTAGACAATAGTGCAAATTCTTGTTTATCTAAGCGTTTAGCTTATAGGGCAGATAAAATGGCCCTTTAGCTAAGCAGTTTAGAATAGCGCTAAGACATTTTCGGGAGGTCTACCAATAATAGCACTGCTGCCTTTAACAACTATTGGACGCTCGAGTAGTTTAGGGTGCTTGGCAATTGCTGCAATAAGCTGTTGCTCAGAAAAATGCATGTTACTTAGGCCAAGCTCTTTGTAGGCGTCCTCGCCTTTGCGGATAACCGCGCGAGCCGCTACCCCTAATTTACTGAGTAGATCTTGAATGTCTGTCTCGGTTAACGAGGCATCTAAGTAGTTAACAATAGCTGGAGTTATCCCCTCTGCTTCAATAAGAGCAAGAGTTTGCCGCGATTTAGAGCAGCGAGGGTTGTGGTAGATGATCATAGGGCTTCGTCTTTAATATTTGAAGATTGTAAAACGTCGATGTTGCAAATTTTAGGTCGATCTTTGATGCTTAAGCAAGCTCAATATTCAATAGTTTACGTGTTACTCAATAGTTTGTCTTGTTAGCTTGTTTATTAGTTTGATGGTTAGCGCTCGCGATCACCAAGGTGGTATTCAATAGCGCTCTTCAGTGAGTAAATATTTGTGGCGTTGAACAACTTAAAGCTGGCGATTTTTAAAAATTGGCTATACTTAAATTGAGTTTAGCGTTGTTGGCAGATATTGCGGCATCGTTATTGGAGTTAACTAATTGAAGTAAAACAGTTTTATGGGAATACCTTTACTAATTTGTGACGACTCGAATATGGCTCGTAAGCAAGTGGCTCGCTCACTACCGGCCGATTGGGATGTCGATATAACTTTTGCCACTAACGGTGTTGAGTGCCTACAGGCTATCCGAGAAGGCAAAGGTGAGGTGACATTCCTCGATTTGACTATGCCTGAGATGGATGGTTACGGCGTCTTAGAACACGTTTTTAAAGAGGGCCTAAATGCAATGGTGGTAGTTATCTCCGGCGATATACAGCCTGAGGCCCACGAGCGGGTTAAAAATTTAGGTGCTATAGGATTTATCAAGAAACCCATCAACAAAGAAAAATTAATTGAAGTATTAAATGTCTATGGCTTGCATAAATGCTAGCGCCTGCGTATTTGAATGAATTCTCTGGATAAATGCCATCGAGATGTGTGCTACCCATAAAGATTAATAAGGTCCTTAGCTATGAGTTTTACGTTGCCACTCAATGAAGAGCAGCGAGACTGTCTTCAAGAACTAACCAATGTTGCTATGGGTGCCGCCGCCGAGTCATTAGCTGAGCTTACCCAAAGTTTTGTGCACTTGCCCATACCGGTTATTCGCTGTGTCGCCACCACTGAGCTCGTGTCTTCATTTGAAGAAATAGCCAAGAACCTACCTGCGTCTGCGATTAGCCAAAATTGCATAATAGGTGCCGTGCCTTTTCGTGGCTTAATGATTGTGGGTGACGACAGTATTAAAAATTTAGCGGTTAATATTGAACGTCAACTAGCAACCGAAGACGAGAGCGAAAAATTACTTCACGAGCTATTTAATACCCTCACACATCGATGTTTTGAGCAGCTCGGCGAGATGTTTGACACACCTATCGAAAGACAGCAAGTTATTGTTCAAGCGTGTCATATCTTACCCGAATTATTCGACATGAAACCGATTATAACAACACCCACCACCATCGCTGTTGAGATCAATTATAAGATTGAAGCGAATGCTTTCGATTGTCATTTGTTACTGTTATTCCCCGATAACATATACAAACAATTAGCCGAGCAGCTAGATATTTTGCTCCACTAAGCTCACGCTTACGGTTTTATGCAAGCAGTGTTTGCGCCTCTTTATTTTGTATCAATAAACTACCGCTGATGATTTGATGTGTTTAATATTCAGATTAAACGTTATCATTAACGTGTTAATTGTAATGATCACTAAAATAAATGGATAGATGAATGAGTCGCTTTGCAAAACGTTTTACGGGTTTTTCGGGTACAGCCGCGTTAATGGAGGATTTAGGTAATGCGCTTAATAATAATCCAGAGCTGCTATTTATGGGCGGCGGTAATCCTGCAAAAATAGATGAAGCAGAGCAATGCTTTGCAAAGCACCTGCAGCATATTGCGCAAGATCCACAGGCCTTGCACAAATTAGTGGGAGAATATCAACCGTCTCA
The DNA here is from genome assembly GCA_047633635.1 of Cellvibrionaceae bacterium. GTDB lineage: Bacteria > Pseudomonadota > Gammaproteobacteria > Pseudomonadales > Cellvibrionaceae > CANLBN01. Next base: position 8,640 of record JBLIFG010000016.1, read on the forward strand.
AGGTGATCCTGCTTTTTTAGAAGTACTCGCTGACTTTTTATGTGCGCAATATCAGTGGCCAATCAGTGCTGAAAATATCGCTATTAGTAATGGTGGCCAGTCAGCTTTTTTTAGTTTATTTAATATGTTGGCAGGCGACGATGAGTCGGGTAACAAAAATCATAAAAAAATACTTCTGCCTATGGTTCCCGATTATCTTGGCTATGCCGATGCTGGCTTGCATGCGGATATGTTTAAAACATACCCGCCAAAAATCAATCTAATAGACGCCACATTTTTTAAATACACAATAGATTTTGACGCGCTTGAAATAGATGATGATATAGCCGCTGTGTGTTTGTCTCGCCCCACTAATCCCTCGGGGAATATCGTCACCGATGCAGAAATTCTCGAGTTAAAAAAACGTTGTAAAGCTTGTAACATTCCGCTCATTATCGATCTTGCCTATGGCAAGCCATTCCCTAACGTCACCTTTGTCGACCACGATATACTCTGGGATGAAAACACGATTCTTGTGGTTAGTTTGTCGAAGCTGGGCTTACCTGGCGTAAGAACAGGGATTGTCATAGCGGATAAAGACACGATAAAGCGCTTTTCCCGCGCGACCGCAAGCTTATCCTTAGCGCCTAGCAACCTAGGGCCCACTCTGTGCAAATCATTAATTCAATCGGGTGACTTATTGCCACTGATAGAAGATACCATAAAGCCATTTTATGAATCGCAATTACAGCAAACAATGACATATCTGTTAGAGCAAATAGAAGCTGCTGGATTAAATCATCCACAGCTAGGGCCGTCAGATCTTAACTCTTCACAGCCAAGGCAAGCGCCCCTTAAAATACACAAACCAGAGGGCGCCTTCTTTTTGTGGTTGTGGTTTCAAGATTTGCCAATTACTAGTCAAGAGCTATACCAGCGACTAAAAGCCAAGGGCTTGTTGGTGTTATCGGGCCACCATTTTTTTCAGCCATTAAATGATGCAATCTGGCAGCATCAACACCAGTGTTTGCGGGTAAATTTTTGCCAACCAATGGATAAAATAAAGCAGGGGATAGATGTTTTAATTGATGAGGTTAAAGAGCTCTATTAATCAATAAGTCGCAACTGTATTTAAGATTAACAAATTTTTTATAAACGTAGTGAGCGGTATGGCTGGCGGTTAACGCCAGCGATCAAACCAAGCATTCATTACTTTGCGCGAATATTTATAGCTGCCATAGCTGCCATTATAGCGAGCTAAACCATTGGCAATATTACCTTTCTCGCGATCAATGTAGTGTTTTAAAATAGTGGTGCCATAACGTAGGTTGGTGTCTATATTAATTAAGTTGTCGTCAACGCGTCCGATTTCTTTTTTCCAAAAAGGCATCACCTGCATCATGCCTTGTGCGCCAACGACCGAAACCGCATAGGGATCAAAGGCACTTTCTATTTGTATTACGGCCAGTACAAGCTCGGGCTCAAGGCCCGCGCGCTTGGCCTCTTTATGAACTTTGCGTAAGATACTTAGGCGTTCTTTAGGGTCTTTGATATAACGTTTTAACTTGTGTGTCATTGCTGTTAGCCATACTTCGGCATCAAAGCGATCTTCAAAACTATCGGCAGCTAAAATGGCTTGTTTGAGTTCAGTTTTCAGCTCATCGTCAATTGGCTGTCGTTGATTTAGATCAGGAGAGTTAGCAGATGCAGGCTGCGCAAGCGCTAACCCCACAAAAACGACAACGAATAAAAGCATCCCTGCAACCAATTGCTGCAGTGAGAGCGATCTGAAGGTCAATAAATCAAGGTGGTTTTGCATGCTTATACCTTCGGCCCCATCATTCTCGCCCGCTAGCCATTTTCGGCCACTGTCAATTCTTCCCGTTCGCCATGTTCGCACGACCTTCATTCATACTTCACCGTCATTCCCGCTCAACTGTCATTCCCGCGTGGGCGGGAATCCATGCGCAGTAACACTATCATGTTCGATATGGCTTCAAAGCCGCGGCGTTAACTAAGCGCTTCTATGATCAAAGCTTTTTAACCGCTCGTTAAAGCGCGGTTAAAAAGCCCATCAATGCATCGACTTCGATATCTTGGCTACTTTCATCGCGTCGGCCTTTGTATTCGATGCTGCCTTTTTCTAAGCCACGGTCACCGACAACTAAGCGATGTGGGATACCCATTAACTCGGTATCGGCAAGCATCACACCAAGGCGCGCTTTAGGTGTATCCATATAAAGTACATCAAAACCTTTGGCCGTTAACTCTTTGTAAAGAGTATCGCATTTTTCACGAACAGCTTCAGATTTGTGCGGGTTAATAGGGATTAATGCAATATCAAAAGGCGCGATAGACGCAGGCCAAATAATGCCATTCGCATCATGATTTTGTTCAATAGTAGCGGCGACAACACGGGTGATACCGATGCCATAGCAACCCATAGACATTGGCTTTTTCTTGCCATTTTCATCGAGTACAGCAGCATTGAGAGCTTCGCTGTATTTAGTGCCGAGCTGAAAAATATGCCCAACTTCAATACCGCGTTTAATTTCTATAATACCTTGTCCACAGGGACTTGGATCGCCAACTACAATATTGCGAATATCGATAACGTTCTCAAAGGCACTGATGCTGGCATCGATGTCACGCTCCCAATTGATGCCTACATAATGCACATCTTCTTCATTAGCGCCACAGACAAAGTCACTTAATACGGCTGCTGCGCGATCAATAATAACCTTTATAGTTAAGCCCTTTGGTCCTAGAGAACCAACTTTACAGCCTATTTCGCTCTCAATACGCGCCTCGGGTGCAAAGGTTAAAGGACTCGCAATAGCGGCCAGCTTGGCGGTTTTTAGTTCGTTTAAGCTATGGTCGCCACGAAGAATTAACGCCACTAATGGTTGTTGACCATCCTTATCTTTTTCACCTAATACAATTAAGGTTTTAACGGATTGGGCTGCAGGTCTATTTAAGAACTCAGAGACCGCCTCGATAGTATGCTGGCCCGGCGTAGATACTTGTGTCAATGCCTCTGCAGGGGCTGGGCGCGAAACCTGTGTTATGGCTTCGGCCATCTCAACATTGGCTGCATATGAGCTCTCGGTGCTAAAGGCGATATCATCTTCACCGCTATCGGCTAATACATGAAACTCATGAGATGCCGAGCCACCTATCGAGCCGTTATCGGCAAGTACGGGGCGATAATCAAACCCAATGCGATCAAAAATAGCGCAGTAGGCTTTATGAGTGTCATCATAGGTCGCTTGCAATGATTCTTGATTGACATGAAACGAGTAGGCGTCTTTCATAATAAATTCACGTGAGCGCATCACCCCAAAGCGTGGACGTATTTCATCGCGAAATTTTGTTTGAATTTGATAAAAGTTAGCAGGTAATTGCTTATAGCTACTAATCTCGTTACGCACCATTTCTGTAATAACTTCTTCGTGAGTGGGCCCTAGGCAAAACTCACGGCCCTGGCGGTCGGCAATGCGTAATAATTCAGGCCCGTATTCTTGCCAGCGTCCAGACTCTTGCCAAAGCTCAGACGGCTGCACCACCGGCATCAACATTTCTTGTGCGTCTATGTTATTCATTTCTTCGCGAACAATAGTCTCAACCTTGCGCAATACGCGTAAACCTAGCGGTAACCATGTATATAGGCCAGATGCTAATTTGCGGATTAAGCCAGCGCGCAGCATTAATTGATGGCTAATAACCTCTGCATCGGAGGGAGTTTCTTTAAGAGTGGCGATTAAAAAACGACTAGCGCGCATTGAATATTGTTCCTAATGAAGTAATGAATGTATCTGTGACGGGTCATTATGTATTTTCATCAAATTAACTTAAAAATACCACTAAAGAATGTATTAAAAGGCAATAAGGTCTAAATACCAAATGATTGTTTGTAGTTGCGGCCTTATCGAGGTGTTAAGGTTGGCGTATTTGGCAGTATTTCGAAATAGTTTTCGATCGTCATTTTAATTTTTTATTGAGACAGGCTCTAGTGATCATGACAAAACCAATGTTTGAGCTACATACTCAACTGCAAGCCGATACTTACCGGGTCGGAGATTTTCCACTATGTCTGCTGTTACTTTGTAACGATGCTAACTACCCTTGGTGTATTTTAGTGCCTAAACGTATAGGTATTCGAGAAATTCACCATCTCAGTAAAAACGATAGCCAAGCCTTGTTAGTGGAGTCTTGCTGTTTGGCCGAGTGCATGGAGCAGTTGTTTCAACCACTAAAACTCAATATTGCAGCACTTGGTAACATGGTGCCACAGCTACATATTCATCATGTTGCAAGATTTGAGGTCGACGCTGCATGGCCTGCACCCATTTGGGGTAAAGTTCCCGCCAAACAATATGACGACGCGTTATTGAATAAGCGTCTACACGCATTAAGAGGGTTGCTTGTTAAGAGAGATATTGCATTCGAGTGTTGATGCTAAAATCATTGCTGTGCCTAACCTAAGCTGTGACCAACCTAGATAGACGGCAGGGTTGGGTCAGGCGAAAATATCGTTATTGAAAATCAATGGGTAAAAAAATAGCGAAGCTCCCAACAGCAATCTAATGCTATGTAAGGACTGCTTCGCTATTTACGCGGCGCTAAATTTATTCAGCCATCTCTTTTAATTTTTTCAATGGACGTATTTTAACGGCATTGCTTGCAGGCTTCGCTTTAAAAACAGTTTCTTCGCCAGTAAATGGGTTAATGCCTTTACGCGCTTTTTTTGCAGGCTTTTTAACAGTCGCTATCTTCATCAGGCCAGGCAATACAAACTCACCGCAGGCACGTTTTTTAATGTGACCTTCAATGATATCGCTTAACTCATCAATAACAGACTGAACTTGCTTGCGACTTAACTCGGTGTTTTCGGCTATTTGTGTGACCATTTGAGTTTTAGTGTAACGCTCAGCGATCGCCTTGATCTTTTTAGGTGCTGCTAATGCTTTCTTTACTGGCGCTTTTTTAGCTGGCGCTTTCTTTTTAGCTACGGCCATAGGGATACCCTTTTTATAGTTAATTTGTGGTTAATTTGTGGTTAATGTCGTATTAAAGCATTGTAAATAGAATATCTTAAATTACGGAACAAGCATCAACGGTGCTATATATATAGCATATAAAACTATCCTTCAAGCAAAAAACTATTATATGAGGCGTTTAATAGTCTTTTTTGGATAATGCTCTAAAAAGGGTCGTTGAACAAACATAATTTAGTGCCTTTTATGTTTTTCCAGCATGCCTGTCGAAATGAAATAAACACAAGTTTCAACGCGGACTAAAATAGGCGGTGAATGAGTCTTGATGATTGGGGTAATCGCTATTAGTTCAGTCTCAGTTGTTCAAGGCGGGCTTTATATAGACGGTGACTAAATCTTAGTGGCGGGTTAATAGCTGCAAATTTGGGTTTCGAGCAGAGGGTTGCTATGGGTATAAAACGGCATAAACGCTGACTAATTCTCAGTGGCTGGTTAATAGCTGTAAATTTGGGTTTCGAGCAGAGGGTTGCTAAGGTATAATGCCGCCCCTTGAATTTACGCTCTTGTGGTCGTTATTAGGTTTACATGGTTCAAGATGGTTTAAAATAGGTGGTTCAGTATAGGTAGTTGAGTAATAGCCCAAACGCAGAGGCTCGCATTGTTAGCCGTTAAGCGGTCTTGGGTTACAAATAGTGCACTTAAAAAGTAAGTAGTTAACTAGTTATTAACCTGCGAGATTTATTCTTTATGCCAATTTATGAATATCAATGTGGTGCTTGTGCCCACGAGTTTGATGCATTACAAAAAATGAGTGATGACGCTTTAGTTGATTGTCCCGAATGTAGCGAGGCTGCGTTGATTAAGAAAGTATCTGCTGCAGGCTTCAGGTTATCTGGCAGCGGTTGGTACGAGACGGATTTTAAATCGGGTAATAAAAAGAACTTAGCTGGTGATGCCAGTTCTCCCGCGGCGACCAAGGATTCGACAAAAGCATCTACAGACACGAAAGCAACTACGGACAAGAAAGCCACAAAAGACACAAAACCAGCCAAAGCGGCCAAGGTCGATTGAACGCAGTAGTTGTTAATTTTAACAATATTCAAACAGTAAGAGTCACGTCCAAATTATAGGGTGGCTCCATCATTATTAAAGGAAACACTATGCGCAGTGAATACTGTGGTGCACTAAACACTACTTTTATCGACCAAACCGTGACGTTATGTGGTTGGGTCGATCGTCGACGTGACCATGGCGGCGTTATTTTCATCGATCTCCGCGATCGCGATGGCATTGTGCAAATAGTGTTTGACCCAGATGGAGAAGAAAACTTTGCTCTAGCCGATAAAGTGCGCAGTGAATATGTGCTTAAAGTGACGGGCAAAGTTCGCGCTCGCGATGGCGCCACCGTTAACAAAAATATGTCGACCGGTGAAATAGAAGTTTATGGCACCGAGCTCGAAATACTCAGTGTCTCCGAGACACCACCATTTCCATTAAACGAACACAGTACTGTAGGCGAGGACGTACGTCTTAAATTTCGCTACTTAGACCTACGTCGCCAAGAGATGCAAAATAACCTACGTTTTCGCTCTAAAGTGACAAGCGCAATTCGTAACTATCTCGATGAGCACGAGTTTTTAGATATTGAGACGCCTATATTGACGCGTGCAACCCCCGAGGGTGCCCGCGATTATTTAGTGCCATCGCGTACACATGAAGGCCAGTTTTTTGCCTTGCCACAATCGCCACAAATTTTTAAGCAGTTATTAATGGTCGCAGGTTTTGACCGTTACTATCAAATTGCTAAATGTTTTCGCGATGAAGACCTGCGCGCTGATCGTCAGCCTGAATTTACTCAAATCGATATCGAAACCTCATTTATGAGCGATGAGCAAATCATGTCGGTGACTGAGGGTATGATTACTCAAATATTTAAAACCATGAAGCAAGTCGATTTAGGCAGCTTTCCGCGCATGACCTATAGCGACGCAATAGCAAAATACGGCTCAGATAAACCCGATTTACGTATTCCATTAGAGCTAGTTGACATCAAAGATCTAATGACTGAAGTCGATTTCAAAGTGTTTTCAGGCCCCGCGAATGATCCCAACGGCCGCATTGCCGCCTTAAAAATAGCGGGTGGTAACGAAAAACTGACGCGCAAACAAATCGATAACTATACAAAGTTTGTCAGTATTTATGGTGCAAAAGGCCTGGCTTATATTAAAGTTAATGATAAATCAGATTTAGAAAATGGTTTGCAGTCACCGATTGTCAAATTTTTACCGAACGATGTGCGTGGCGCGATCTTGCAACGCTTAGAGGCCGAAAACGGTGATTTGATATTCTTTGGGGCTGATAAAGCCAATATCGTGTCGGAATCTTTAGGCGCACTGCGCTGTAAATTAGGTGAAGATCTCGATCTTTATACCTGTGAGTGGGCACCACTTTGGGTAGTCGATTTTCCAATGTTCGAAGCCACCGACACCGGTTGGACATCTATCCACCATCCCTTTACCGCACCCGCTTGCTCGGCAGAAGAGCTGTTAGCAAATCCCGGTGAGGCTTTATCAGTCGCCTACGACATGGTGCTTAACGGCACAGAATTAGGCGGTGGCTCTATTCGTATTCATAATCAATCTATGCAGCAAGCGGTATTTGAAGTGCTCGGTATTGGCAAGAGCGAGCAGCGTGAAAAGTTTGGTTTCTTACTTGATGCCCTAAAATATGGCGCACCACCTCATGGCGGCCTAGCTTTTGGTCTCGACCGTCTCATTATGTTGATGACGAATAGCGCGTCTATTCGCGATGTGATTGCTTTTCCTAAAACACAGTCCGCAGCTTGTGTGCTCACGGATGCACCCGGTGCCGTCGACCGCAAGCAATTGCGTGAATTACATATTCGTCTTGTCGATAAAAAACCCGCTGGCGAATAAGGTTACACCATATTTGAAAAGTAAATATTAGAAGCCAGTTTGTAAACCTAAGTTTTAATAGCTAGGTCTTAGATGGCCTAGATTAGCCAATCGTTAGGTTCAAAAGTGAGTGGTTTATGCAAACTGCACACCTTGTATTAAATAAAGTATCAGCACAGTTTTCTCAAAACTGTGCTGATACTCCAATCTCTTTATGCCAGTTTGTTGTTTCTTTGTCGTTTATTTTTATCAGGTTTACGTGACTATTGTGTTTTAATTGAAGGTTGTCACCCGACCGATCACATTCAAGCAAGGTAGTCTTCCATGGGCCTTCCTAAACGTTATCAAACACCCTCTGTTTTATTGTTATTAATGGCTTTTGTAATGCCCTTAATATTTTCGACATGGATGGCGTTAATTAATAACTTTAGCAAAGAGGCGGCTGCTTTTACCGGTAAAGAAATCGGCATATTGCAAAGCTTGCGTGAGATACCTGGCTTTTTAGCATTTACTGTCGTATGGGTTTTACTCATTGTTAAAGAGCAGCGTCTAGCAATATGGTCTTTATTAGTGCTTGCGGTGGGGGTGAGCTTAACGGGGTATTTTCCTTCAATTTTTGGCCTCTATATCACCACGGTAATTATGTCCGTTGGCTTTCATTATTTTGAGACCATTCACCAATCACTAGTGTTGCAGTGGATCCCTAAAAAAGAGGCGCCACATTTTTTGGGTCGCGCTCTGGCGGTGAAGGCCGCGGGTTCAATACTAGTGTTCGGCTCTCTGTGGTTAATGCTCGAGTACTTCAACGTTTCTTACGTAATAATTTATAGCGTATTTGGCGGCTTGGGGGTGCTTATCGTTGCTTTTATTGCAGTAAGCTTTCCGCAGTTTTCTCAAAAGACAACACAGCATAAGCATTTGCTGTTGCGTAAAAGTTACTGGTTATTCTACGTCTTGACGTTTTTAAGTGGCGCTCGCCGGCAAATATTTGTGGTGTTTGCAGGTTTTTTATTAGTAGAGAAATTTGATTATTCTGCAGCCTCTATTGCGCTACTGTTTTTAGCCAACTATGTGTTCAACTTATTTTTTGCCGCTAAAATTGGCAAATTAATTGGTGTTATCGGTGAGCGCCGAGCTTTAACCATTGAATATATTGGTTTGATTTTTGTGTTTGTGTCTTATGGCTTGGTCGAGAATCCGACGATTGCAGGCGGGCTTTATATTATCGATCATTTCTTTTTTGCCTTTGCGATTGCCGTCAAAACTTATTTCCAGAAGATCGCACGGGATACCGACATTGCATCAACGGCCGGGGTTAGCTTTACAATTAGCCATATAGCCGCTGTCGTCTTACCTGCTTTATTGGGTTTTATTTGGTTGCATGACGCTAGCTTAGTTTTCTACATCGGTGCCGCTATTGCACTGTGTTCATTAATTTTATCGCAGCTAATACCCGACGAGCCCGCGCTAGGTGGAGAGATTAGAGAACATCATTTTTTTGAACGCTGGGCAATAAAAAAAAAGTTCTCTAATGTTTTAAAGTAAAGCTTCAATAGCAGATATCATTTGAGGTGAATCTGGTGCAGTCGATGAATCAAAGCGTGTAATTTTTGTGCCATCGCTACTGACTAAAAACTTAGTAAAGTTCCAGCTTGGCGCCTGAGTTTGCGCAGCTAGTTTTTTGAACACGGGGTGTGCATTATTACCCCTCACAGAAATAGGTGACATCATCATAAAGGTGACGCCATAATTTTCGTAACAGATAGTCGCGGCTTTTGCTTCAGACTTCGCTTCTTGTCTAAAATCATTACTCGCAAAGCCAATCACCGTTAGGCCTTTAGCTTTGTAGCGTTGATGCAGCGCTTCAAGACCTGAAAACTGATAGGTAAACCCACAGTGGCTGGCAGTATTAACAATAAGTAGGGGCTTGCCCGCAAAGGCTTTGCATACATTTACATCTTCGGTAGAGTGCAATCTACGAAAGCTTTCATTTAGCCAGCTAGGGCAGGCGCTAGTGGTAGCAGTAAGATTGCTGGCAACAGCTACTTCGGTATTGCTAGCAGTGACATTACCTGAAAATAACGCGCTCAATGCTAGCGATGAAAGCAACATTGAGCTAACGCTGGCTCGAGTGTGAATAGTTTGTAATATTTGTTTGAATGACATAATTTAACCTTTTAATGCTTATCCTTTTTTTACGCGAGTTGTGTTTTCTCGGTTTAGTGGATGGGCATATTTTAGCCTTGATGAAGAAGCAAAATGAAAGAAAATATACAGGTTTACGGCCTAGGGCTGCTACTTATTATAGGTGGTTTTTTATTGGCCAACCAGTTCGTTAAACCAAGTCCACCGCGCAGCATAACTATCGCTACCGGCGGTTTGACGGGCGCTTATTATGCTTATGCGCAAGCGTATAAAAAATTACTGGCGCAAAAGGGCATTGAGCTAAACATAGTGAGCACATCCGGTTCGATCGATAATATCGATCGACTTCAAAAGTCAGAGGTTGATTTAGCGTTTGTACAAAGTGGTACCGGCCAAGCTATAAAGCACTCAGCCAATGCAGGCGAGCTCCTAGTCTCTTTAGGCAGTCTTTATTACGAGCCGCTGTGGTTATTTATGCCAAGCTCAAAAGCTGTCTTCAAAACCGCCGATCTCAAGGGGCGGCGTGTTGCTATTGGTTCCGAGGGCAGTGGCACGCGCGCCCTAGTTAGTCTACTACTCGAAAATAATGGTATTAATGCGAGCAATACCGAGCTGATAGCGATAAATGGTGACGAGAGCGCTCGCCGCCTAATCAGTGGCGAGCTTGATTATATTTTTGTGGTCGCATCTATTAATGCCCCGTTAATAAAGTCATTACTGACTAATAGCGATATTGCGCCCTTTGATTTCGAGCGCGCCAAAGCCTACACGCGACGCTATCGCTTTTTATCTTCAGTTGAATTACCCCAAGGTGTTATCGATTTCAGGCGCAATATTCCTGAAAAAGATATTAATTTATTGTCAGCGGCGGCAACCCTTGCCGCCAGAGACGATATTCATCCCGCCTTAGTGGCTTTGCTGATGCAGGTGATAGAAGAAGTGCACGGTGATGGTGGCATTCTCGAAGAGCCCGGGCAGTTCCCCTCTGAGCACTATGTCGATTTCCCCTTAAATAGTAGTGCCAAGCGTTTCTTTGATTACGGGCCACCGTTATTGCAGCGCTACCTCCCTTTTTGGGCTGCGGTCTTAGTTGATCAGTTAAAAATCTTTCTCATTCCGCTGCTAGCATTAATGATTCCGTTAATGAAGGCCTTGCCGCCGATATATAGATGGCGAGTGCGTTCGCGTATTTATCGATGGTATCGAGATCTTCGCGAGATCGAACAGAATATAAGCCATGATATTGGTAAAGACGCCTCGATAAAATTACTGGCCCAATTAGTATTGTTGCAAGAAGATGTGACGAGACAAGCCGCGCCCTTATCTTATACCGACGAGCTATATCAATTGCGCTCGCACATTGCTTTAGTTTATGAAAAGCTAGATAAAAACTTAGTTCAAGCAGCCGACACTTAAGCACAGTAGACAAAGACGCACATTAGCTGCTGATTAATAGCTTGAGCGCAGTTCACCTGAGATAGATGGCCGCCGTCGCGGTAATGACGAGTTTTGTCTATAAGTGCAATCAGTTGCGACCTTAGTCAAAACTGTGGGCTTATGCTGCATTAATTATTCAGCATATTATTAAAACAAAGCTTCATGAGTTGCTTTATTGCTGTTTGCTTTATATCATCTACATTACGTCTTAGAAGCACAGGTTTTTGCTGATGGCCTTTACGTCATCAACGGTTTTTTTGACTCCAAACATACAATAATGACACGGTTACTAGGGTAAAATTATGAGCGCTAAACAAACTGCTACTTCTCTTTTAAATCAGCTAGATGACAATGCAAATTGGGAAGACGTTAAAAATACAATTATGGGCGTCTACCGACGTGAAACCGGCGACGCTAAGGCCGATGCAATTGCTGCAGTTGTTATAATTAGCGTGTTCGTTGCCGTTTGCATTACTTGGATCAGCAGCCAATAGTCAGCAGCATCCATCATTTTTAACAAGTAAAGCCGACTAAGTACTTGCTGGGTGAATTTAATTGCCTATAAAAGCAACTTCGCGGCTACTATTTGTATCCAAAATAATTCTCAATTTAAGTTGATCAAAGTGTTGTTTTTTTTATGATAAATGTCGATTCATCTCACTACCCCTACGCATCAAGAAGAACAGCAACCTTTGCTAAAAATGGAATGGTTGCAAGCTCTCAACCACTCGCAGCAGAAGTGGGCTTGTCGATGCTCAAAGCTGGCGGTAATGCCGTCGATGCAGCGGTTGCAACTGCCGCGGCCCTCACGGTTGTCGAGCCTACTGGTTGCGGTATTGGTGGTGATGCCTTTGCGCTGGTGTGGATGAAAGATGAATTGCATGGCCTCAATGCAAGCTCATTTGCGCCGGCGGGTTTAACTCCCGATGTTATGAGCGCTCACGGTTATGGTGTGGGTCACAGCAATACCCAAATGCCAGTGCATGGCTGGCTTCCCGTGACGGTGCCAGGTATTCCCGCGGCCTGGGCAAGCCTTCATAAACGCTGGGGAAAACTGCCCTTCAGCGATGTATTAGCGCCTGCTATTCGGCTTGCCCGCGAGGGTTTTCCTGTCTCGCCAACCATCAGTCATCTGTGGGCTAGAGAAGCCCGATTAATGGATAAAGTGCTAGCCGACGAGGTGTTAAAAAAGAGTTGGTTCGATACCTTTGCTCGCGATGGTCGTACACCTAAACCTGGCGAACTCTTTACTTCAGCAGCTCATGCTGACTCGCTACAATCAATCGCTGATACTTACAGCGAGAGCTTTTATCGGGGCGAGCTTGCCGAAAAAATAGATGCCTTTGCTCGCCAAAGCGGTGGCCTCATTCGCAAAGAAGACCTCGCGCGCTACCAACCCGAGTGGGTAGATCCGATTAAAGTTAATTATCGTGGCTATGATATTTGGCAAATACCACCTAATGGCCAAGGCTTAGTGGTGTTGATGGCCTTGAATATTTTAAAAGGTTATGAGTTTGGTAAAGACGGTGATCAGCGTGATTCGGTTGAGACTATACATAAGCAAATAGAGGCAATGAAGCTTGCCTATACCGATGGCCAAGCTTTTATTACTCAGTCAGATCACATGCCCTTTAGTGTTGACGACTTGTTGGCTGAGGAGTATGCGCAATCGCGTCGCGATCAAATGGGTGACCAAGCAGTAATGCCAAGCGTTGGCACACCACAAAAAGGCGGCACCGTTTATTTATCGACTGCCGATAGTGAAGGCAACATGGTGTCTTATATCCAAAGTAATTTTCATGGCTTTGGCTCAGGTGTGGTTGTGCCAGGTACGGGTATTGGCCTGCAAAATCGTGGTGCCGATTTTTCGCTCGAGCCCCAGCACCCTAATTATTTACAGGCGGGTAAAAAAACCTTTCACACCATTATTCCGGGCTTTATTACTAAGGGTAAGCAAGCCGTTGGCGCCTTTGGCGTTATGGGTGCCTATATGCAGCCACAAGGCCAATTGCAGGTGGTTAGTAATATGATTGATTACGGCATGAACCCACAAGCGGCACTAGATGCACCTCGCTGGCAGTGGTTTGGCGAAAAAACTGTTGGCTTAGAGCCAGAATTAGACGCAAGTATTGTCAAAGGCCTACAAGATAAAGGCCATGATGCCGAGGTTGCGACTGATCCCACTATTTATGGTCGCGGGCAAATTATTATACGAGACCCCGAGACCGGCGTGCTTTGTGGCGGCACTGAGAAAAGGATTGATGGGACAATTGCCGCCTATTAATACTTCATCGAACAAGTTATTTTATTGATGACTTCGATAGGTTTTTGGGGTTTGGCTTGAACCTAAAAATCACAGCTAAATCACAGTTATATCACGAAGGGCTGCACAAGTTCTTGATGCAACTAGAAAATTTTACAATTCCCGGTATACGCCAATAACTCCCCTTAGGGGGGGGCTAGTGCTGGTGCACGGTTTTTTTTGCTTCAATGGCAGTTTTTAGGTTGAAAGACAATTATCCCAGTTAGCTTTTCTATATTTATAGGCTCTATAAAATTTCAAAAGCATCCTCTTTAAAACCTGCTACTTATAAAGCTTGTACGCTAGCATTCCTGAAAATATAAAAACAACTAATCCCGCTATCCAAATTTTATCGGGTAAATAATTGCCTCTATTAAAGTCTGCACTTACACCAGGAATCGCCCATAAATTACCACTGCCTTTACCGACAACTAACTGTGCTTTCATACCTTTTTCCATATGTTGAGCCATATCACAATGAATCAAATAGGTTTTGTGGTCGCTAGGAACAATAAATACTCCGGCTATTTCTTTGCTGCCAGCTGCTTCCAAATGAAACATACCTTGACCATATAAATAACGAGGTAGGCCATGCACCATCCATTGATGTCGTACTTTATCTTTATTGATAAAAGTAATGGCCAGGCGGCTACAAGGCTCAACATTTAATTCATAATCACTATAGCCAAATACTTTATTGGGAAACTCAGTCGCATATTGACTACCGGCATAAATTGTAAAGTTATAATCCTTTGCAATTTTTTCACACCCTTTAGGTAGTTGGTTTGCGTTGGAGTGCATCACCATACCATTGTGGTTGAGAACCATATTATGATGAGTCTGTTGTTTGTCGTGCAGGTTATGACCGCTGTGCGATTTATGATGATTATCGTGCGTAGAATCATGTTGCATATGATTAGAATTATTCTGCTGCGCAGATACCAGTATAGGCAGCAGTAATAGCAGTGTACTTAACCCGGTAAAGATACCGATTGCTTTGCTATCTTTTAGATAATTCATCGACGTAACAACAAACGAATAATTAAACCTAGCATCACACCCAAGGTGCTAATAATGATCAATAAACGAATGAGTAATATTGGATCATTGTGAACATCCGAGAAAATACCGCTGGGTGCATAACTCTCCCATATTGGAATTTTACGTTGATAATAGTCCTCCGTAAAAAAATTACTCCAATTGACTCCCTGTGTTTTAGGCCAACCGTTATTATTCATATAATCGTTGTAGACAATCGCACTGATGTGTCCACCGGGTGATATGCCATCGGTGGTTATCGCGCGTCCTTGATGATCATGAAACAACCACACGCCAGCACCATAAGAATGTAAGCCGTCATTGATCGTCTCCAAGGTTAGATCGAGTCGTTGCGCGCTGGCAATCCAGAATACATCGCGGGTAATTTGCGCCTCGGGTTTTACAGCGACACCATCAGTATGGGTCATGGTGGCTTTATGGCCGTGGGTGTGCAGTGCAATGCCTTCGCTGCCACCATTGGCAATCCGTAATTTAATTTTTTCATCGGGATCTACAACTACCAGAGATTCTTGAATAGTGTAGGGAAAAGAGCGCCCATTTAGCGTGAAGTAATCGCTGGTGGCATCGGTAATATCATAATCTCGGTGCATTGATTGTGTAATGACACGTGGATCATTAGAGCGCTTTACTCGACTATTGAGTTCTTTATCAATATCCATATAGTGCAAATCATATTCCTGATCAAACTCTTCTCTTACCGCTACACTCGATGCTCGTACTTGGCCCGCGCCGACATTGAGAGTTTGTACCCAGTTGTTGGCTCGATTTTCTTCTATGATAAATAAACCTTGTAGACCCATCATCACATGTACTTGGGCTTGCACATGACAGTGGTAAAACATGGTGCCGGCTTGGCGGGGTTTGATATCGTAAGTGCGCGCCATACCCGGCATTACTGGTTTTTCACTAGTAATCGGTACACCGTCATTACCTTCATTTTTTTCATCCACAAACGAGTGATCAACACCATGAAAGTGAATGGTATGAGGCATATAGTGGCTATTTTCTAGTGTGATTTTGACAGTATCGCCTTGCTCAACCCGAATCGCTGGTGATGGTAATCGCAACATTGGTCGTGCCTTTAAGCTTTCAAAATTTTCTGTCGCCATACCAAACATCTTCGGTGTAAATACCCAAAAACTCGGTTTAATTCCAGGTGCAATTTCGTGTTGGGTAGTCGCTTCGTCTAACTCCGGTGAGCCGCCATTGAGCTCGGCCACTTCCAAACGAATATGGATTTCATCAGGATCTCCATCACCATCTAGATCCCTGCCTTTTTCAACGGCGTCTGGAGTTAAACCACTTTTCATTAAAACGTTATGAGGGATATTGTTGGTGCCTTTAACAAACGCAGCGACTGCATAAGGATTGTCAGCGATACAGGTTTTTGATGCGCTTATAACAACTCCTGTTATCTCTTGTTGTGCTCTGGCACCGGTTATATCGTCAGGGCAAGCTTGTTCAATATCCAACTCTTTTAAATTTTTAGAGGTTGATATTTTTGATGGGGGTACGGGCTGATAGCTTGTTGCGCCTACTACTTCTGCAAGCAGTAATCGAAGTGTTCGGGGATACCATTGCAAGGGAAAGGCCAGCAGTAATACGCAAATACATACTATAAAAATAGTCGTTGTTGTCATTCGATATTGAAACAAAAATGACTCCTTGATCAGTAAGACTTAGGTTTGCTATTTGTACTATCCTTAAAAAATCCCTGTTTTTATTTGTTCATTTTTTTTTGACGAACTTAGACACCCCACCACCACTCATCCAGTAGAATGCTTCAAGAGCAATTAATAATGCGATAAAGTAAGGTAGATAATCCCAAAAATCTTTTGCGCCTACACGAAAAGGAAACACAGCACGGTAAACTTTGGCGCTAGAAATATCATGAGCCGCGATCACACCAATATAGGTACCGGTTGAATTAAAGGTGTAATCGATGTTCATCGAACCATTGATGTATTGTGTTGGCTCTGCATAATAAACACTAGCCGCGTGTAAATCAGGGATAGCTTGTATGTCCTCCCATGTGGCTGCTAAGCCGACGTTTTGTACATCGCGGACAATGCGAAAATCTACTGGCATTGTACTGAGTATGTCGTGCATAAAATCTATAACAAATATACTGTTTGCCACATCGGGTAGATCTTCACAGTATTCGCGAGATTGTCGTGTCTCTGGTTGGTAAGCTGCAAAATGTGCCGATAAATTTCCCAGGCTAATTACGCAGACATCGTTTATCAGTGTAACTCCGCCATGTGAAAATGCGTATGGACTTAAAAAACCGCAAATGATAATAATAGTTTTTTGTAAATAGCTGAGCAAATAATCTCTTCTGCTAGTTTTGGTTATTAGATGACGCATTTGACGAGCCTTCTATATTCGTCTCGTTATGATGATAAGAAACCTGAGGTAAATTCTTCTGGCCCATATAAATAACGCGAGTGCTATTGGTATAGCTCGATTCAATCACCATAACTCCAATGAAGAATGTGAGTAGCAGTGGTGGAAGAATAACTGCTGTTATCAATGCCATACGTTCCCATGCCATATGCATAAATATGGCGAGAATAATACCGGCTTTTAACAACATAAAGATAATGATCAATGTCCAACGTAAAAAGCCTTGAAGTTGAAGATAATCAACCATATAAGAACAGGCGCTTAGTACAAACAATAAGGTCCAAACCTTAAAATAAATGCCTAGAGGATGTTCTTGGTGCGTCACATTGTTATTTGCCTCGATTGCTATATTTTGTTGACCCGATACCATAATAGCCTCCCTCACCAAAGATAAAAAAATGCAAAAATAAATACCCAAACTAAATCTACAAAGTGCCAGTACAAACCAACTATTTCGACAATGACATAATCGCCAGATTTATCATAATGACCACGAAGTACTCTTTGAGCTACCCACAACAAATAGATGACACCAGCTGATACATGTAAGCCATGAAAGCCGGTAATCATAAAGAATGCAGCGCCAAAGTGAGTTGAGCCCATGGGATTACCCCAAGGACGAACGCCTTCCGAAATTAATTTGCTCCACTCAAAGGCTTGCATACCGACAAAACTGGCACCTAAGATTGCTGTTAAAATTAATAACAGGGCGGCTTTTTTTTTGTCGCGTCTATATCCCATATTAACGGCCATGGCCATTGTGCCGCTACTGGTGATAAGAATAAATGTCATAATTGCAATTAGAATAAGTGGTACGCTTGTACCGAATACTTCCAGTGCAAATACCTCGCTGGGTATTGGCCAGTTGACTGTGTCCGTTATTCTCACCGTCATATAAGAAATCAAAAAACAACTAAAAATAAAGGTATCACTCAATAAAAATATCCACATCATGCCTTTACCCCAAGACACATTGTTAAACACTTCTTTATCGGAGGACCAGTCTTTTTTAAGGCCAGATACGCCAGAGGCGGAATCGATATTTTGAGTATGAGCCATTGCTGATACCTCGTATAAGTTAATTATTTTTCTAGAGTTAACTAAGTCACTAGCAACATATAAAATAAAAACAACCAAACGACTAAGAAGAAATGCCAATACATAGCGCATAACTTGATGGATAGTTGAATGCTGTGTTCATCACTACTTCGATCTATTTTTTTGAGTGCTCTCAACCAAGCCACTAACCCGCCCATAATATGTGCAGCGTGAACGCCAGTAATTAAAAAGAAAAAGCTATTGGCCGGATTGGCTTTGACGCTATAACCAGTGCCGTTCATAACACTCCAAGCCCAGACTTGTCCCAATAAGAATATAAAGGTCAGTATGCCTGCAAGCATAAGCATTTTTTTTGCCCGTTGGTATTTATTTTGAATAGCTGCATTACTGGAAATTTGAAAAGCGATACTACCCATTAACAAAAAAAATGTGTTTGCCCACAATTGCCAAGGCTCTGGTGCTGGTTGCCAATCCTGATAATCCATTCGGTATTGGTAGCTGATTATAAACAGTAAAAAAAGTGCCCCAGCAATAATAAGAAAAATACCTAATCCAATCATTGGCTCAGGAACGTTGCGTATACCACTGGGCTGTATTAGTTCAGGCCTTTGCTCAGGCACCAACCAAGGCTTTGTTCTTAATATGCTTAAAAACTTCATACTTTAAATGGCTTTTCTGTTGTTGGGTTCGCATCTTCTTCTTTGGGTAAGCCCCAATCTGAATTTTGTGGGATGAAATCATTAGGTGCCCCTGGTTTACTAAAATCGTAAGGCCAGCGATATACAACGGGTAATTCAGGACCCCAATTACCGTGTGCGGGCGGGGTTTGTGGGGTTTGCCATTCTAGAGTCGTTGCGCCCCAAGGATTGGCTGTCGCTTTTTTGCCTTTTTTAAGACTGATAAACATATTGTAAATAAAAATAAATTGGCACAAGCCAACAAATATTGCCGTTACAGTGATAGATGCATTCGCAATCGCAGCAGACTCCGAAATAAAGTCTAAATTATCGTAGTTGTAATAACGCCTTGGCATACCTTCAAAGCCGAGATAATGCATAGGCAGATAAATCAGATAAGTACCGATAAACGTAATCCAAAAATGTATCATGCCTAGCGTGTTGTTATACATGCGACCAGTAATTTTCGGATACCAATGATAAAGAGCTGCAAACACAACAAGAATAGGCGACACGCCCATAACCATATGAAAATGAGCAACCACAAAATACGTATCAGACAAAGGCACGTCTACGGCGACGTTACCCAGAAATAAGCCAGTCATTCCTCCATTCATAAAAGTAAAAATAAACCCAATGGCAAACATCATCGGCACTGTAAAATGGATGTTGCCTTTCCATAAGGTTAATACCCAGTTATATACTTTTAACGCAGTAGGCACGGCAATAATCAATGTAGTAGTGGCAAAGAAAAACCCGAGATATAAATTCATGCCACTGACATACATATGGTGTGCCCAGACGATGAAACTCATAAAGCCAATGATCACAATTGCCCACACCATCATCCGGTAACCGAAGATACTGCGTCGTGCATGGGTGGCCAACACTTCAGAGACAAGACCAAATGCAGGCAAGGCAACAATATAAACTTCAGGGTGACCAAAAAACCAAAACAAATGTTGAAATAAAATGGGACTGCCACCGCCATAATCAAGTTGCTGTCCCATAGATATGATAGTAGGCATAAAAAAACTGGTACCCAGTATTCTGTCAAATGCCATCATGATAGCGCTAACAAATAGTGCGGGGAAAGCCAGTAAACCCAATATAGTTGCTACAAAAATCCCCCAAATACTTAACGGCATGCGCATCAATGTCATTCCACGAGTTCGCGCCTGTATAATAGTTGTGACGTAATTAAGTCCACCCATCGTGAAAGCGATAATAAATACAGCCAAAGACAGCAACATAAGGATGATGCCCCAATCTGTTCCGGGGGTGCCGGGTAAAATTGCCTGTGGTGGGTATAAAGTCCAGCCAGCGCCGGTAGGGCCTCCGGGGACAAAGTAGCTGGAAAGTAGAATAAGCACAGACACTAGATAAAACCAGTAACTCAACATGTTCAAATAGGGGAACACCATATCCCGTGCGCCAAGTTGCAAGGGAATTAAGTAATTACCAAACCCACCTAAAAATAATGCGGTTAAAAGATATATCACCATAATCATTCCATGCATGGTGACTGACTGGTAATACACATAAGGGTCAATAAAATCAAAGACACCGGGAAAACCTATTTGCAGGCGCATTATCCAAGAAAGCACCAGTGCAACGAGCCCAACGGATATAGCCGTTAGTGAATACTGTATAGCGATTACCTTGTGGTCTTGGCTCCATATATATTTGCTAACGAAGCTATGCGGGTGATGCATTGATGTAACATCGTCTTGATCAGCGAAGGCCATGAATAAATCCTCGTTTTTAAATAGCTGTTTAGCTAACTCTTAAAAATTCATACTTGGTTTGTAAAGAGACACTCTTTACTGTTCTTCATTTTTAAATGAATACTCTGGTTCTCTTATAATCTTGTGCACTAGGGCTTAACTCGTTGCCTTAGATGCTATTTTTTATTTTCTTTAATGAAAGCGATTAACGCGTATATCTCTAATTTACTTAACTTGAGAGGAGGCATAATTGGGTTATAGCCTTCGACGATCTGGCTATTTGGCTGATTAATCGAGTTAGCAAGATAGGTGTCATCGGCGACTAGGGTTGAGCCATCTTTCAGTTCTCTACTAGAACCATATAATCCAGTCCAGCTAGGACCAACACCATTACTACCGTCGGTTGAATGACAGGCAACGCAACCACGTTGCAGTGCGATTTTACGGCCTTGCTTAGCTAATTGCTGATGATTACTAGCCTGATCTAATTGCGTATTTAGTTGTGTGTTGACCTCGAGCTTTGATGTTTGTTTATCTGTTGGTATAGAGAGTGATTGCATATATATGATCAATGCTTTTATGTCATCGCTAGATAAATTCGCTGCCGGCATAATGGCGGGATAACCTTTTACAATCTTGGCATTGGGTTGGGTAATTGACTCGATAATATAGTTCTCATCGATAATAACTTTGGTTCCATCGGCCAACTCTTCCGTTTTTCCAATCATGTCTTTCCACGTTGGGCCCAGCATTTTGCTGCCATCGATACTGTGACAGCCTAAACAGCCGTTAACTTGAGAGGCCTGCTGGCCTTTTTTAATCAATGGATCAGTGATAATCGTTGCTTTTGTTGAAGCAAAGGTGGGCTGTTGGTTTAACCAGGTATCGTATGTAATGGCACTTTCAACCACTACGTGGCTACGCATATTGTAATGACCAACACCGCAAAGTTCCGCACATAAAACTTCAAACGTGCCTTCTCTGATTGGAGTAAGCCATATGGAGCTGACTAGCCCTGGCACAATATCCATTTTTGCGCGAAATTGCGGAACATAAAAATTGTGCAAAGTGTCTTTTGATCGCAGTAATACTTTAACGGGTTTATCGATTGGCAAGTGCAATTGTGATCCGCCAGTAATAATATCATCTTGGCCATTAGGATCATCGGGGTTGACTCCTAAGGGATTGTCAGCATTTATATGTTTAATATCGGCAGTGCCAAGTTTGCCATCTATCCCTGGATAACGGTAACTCCATTGCCATTGTTGCGCGACGACTTCCACTTCATGAGCATCGTCTGGAACATTAATAAAGTCGTTCCAGACTTTAAGTCCTGGTGCCAATAGAATTATTACACCAATTGTAGTGAGAATAACTAACCAAGCCTCTAATCCCTTGTGTTCTGGTTCATAAGCTGCCTTCTTGTTTTCTGAATGACGATATTTGATCACGCAATAGATCATGAAGATCGTGATAGCGATAAACACAAGTCCAGTTACCCAAAAAGTGAGCACAATTGTATCGTCCATTGAACTCCAATTAGATGCAATAGGAGTGAACCACCAAGGACTGACGAAATGAAATATGACCGTAAATGCCAGAAGTACTAACAAGCCGATTGCTATAGCCATAGCCGAACCTATTTGTAATTAAATTTCATGGTTAATATTTTTAAGATGATGCTTCTTTATTGTAACTTTCATTATCAAACATTTAATTTTTTTCGATCTTGCGAATTTATTGAATAAAAAATACGCAAATTGATGAGTCATACGATAAAGAACAGCATTCCGAACATTAGAAAAATATATAAAATAGAATAACTAAATAAACTCATCGATGCTTTTCTTGAAATTTCTGATCGATAAAAAGTCAGAGTTTTAAATAGATATATTGCATTGATAAGAAGACTATAAATATAAAAAAACAAACTGACTTCATACATAACACATAATAGTAAACTCACAGGTAATAGAGCTATGGTGTAGACCAGCATGCGGCGTTTAGTGGACAGCTCACCCTTGACGACAGGCAACATGGGTATGCCGGCATTTTTATATTCATCTGTTTTTAATAACGCCAAGGCCCAAAAATGTGGTGGCTGCCACAAAAATAATAATAAAAATAAAGGAATTACTTCCCAGCTGATGGAGTTGGTGATTGCAATCCACCCAATTAAGGGCGGAAGAGCGCCGGCGATACCACCTATTTCAGTACACCAATAGGTAGTTCGTTTTAACCAATTAGAATAGATGGCGACATAAAAAAATATAATAAATATAGCTAATAAAGCCGATTTTAAATTAACAAAAGTAGTTAGTATTATAAATGACGTTAAGGCGAGAGAAAAACCAAGAAACAATACGCTTGCGCTAGAAACTCTTCCGGCGGCTAAAGCTCTGTTTTTAGTTCTTCTCATTAGTGGGTCAATATCGCGATCAACATAATTGTTTAAAACGCCACTCGCAGCAGAAGCTAATCCAATTCCAACTAATCCAAAAATAACAATGTCAAGATCGGGAGATCCTTCTGCAGCTAAATACATACTGGCAAAGGCGGTGAATATAACTAAAAGGCCTATAGTTGGCTTTGTTAGTTCAAAATAATCATTAAAATAATTATATGTTCCTACAATTGTTTGATTCACAAGCTCACCCAATATTTTCGCTATTAATTGACGACTTTATTTTTAAAGTTAAACCAGTATGTATTTTTTAATTTAAAGAACTACTTTATTATTATTTTCAAATAATAATATAACTGAGTAAAACTACTACGTAAAGTAAGAGACGCGTTATATTGATATCTGCTAGATTTTTTTATAATTAAAATTAATTTATTATTATAAAAAATTCTTTAAGTCATTCGCACATTAATTTAAGCAAGTGTATAGTCAGTAGAAATAGATTGGTGATAGTACTGATTTATTTCATATTTAAATTAACCACTGCATAAATGTTTCTCTACAGATTTTAAAAATATATAAGCTAACAACAATAACAATAAAGAAGAATCATTATGATTAGACATTATTACATCAGTGATGACCTAGAAGATTTAGAGCGCGTTGAAATTGAATTAATGGAACAAGGCATAGACTCGCCACAGCTTCATGTCTTCAGCGGAGAAGATACAACTGCAGATGCCCAAGCTCATCACTTACACGAAGTGAGTGATTTTTCAAAAAGAGATATTGTTCATTCTGGTTTTTTGGGTTTTTTGATTGGTTCAATCGGTGCTGTTATTGTTTTAGGTGGCTTTTACCTTATGGGTTGGACAACTTCGCTTGTTGGTTGGATGCCGGCTATCTTTCTTGCTGTGATTATACTGGGCTTTTCTACATGGGAGGGTGGACTGAGGGGGATACAGGAGCCTAACCATGAATTTAAAAAGTTCCAAAAAATACTGAGCCAAGGTAAGCATATCTTTTTTGTCGATGTATACCCCGCTCAGGAGCTTGTCTTAAAAGGCGTTGCTTTAAAACACCCTCAGCTTGAGTTTGTCGGCGATGGCCATGCTGCGCCAGGTTGGGTAGTTCATGCTCAGTCACATTTTCTGAGATTTATTAAATCAATGCCTTGAGTTGCTAGCTAGAACCTCTCTTTGATCCCCAAGCTATGGGGATCATTCACAAACTCGTCATTATAATAGTGCATTTCGCCGAGTACTTCGGGCCTGCCAACACGTGAAAGGTGATGATGGTAAGCTAGAATTTGTCTCGGCTTTTCTAAGCCTTCGTCATATTATCTCTATTCTAATTAGAAAAATCTTGACCTATATTCCTTATCCTAGGATACTCAAACCAAAATACTGGATATAAAAACAGTGACTATTATTTTAGGCATCGATCCCGGTTCACTTAAAACAGGCTTTGGGCTTGTTAATGCCTTAGGTGGTCGCTGTGAATACGTCGCAAGTGGAGTGATTCGCTTGCCCAAAGCCGAGTTACCCGAGCGCTTACAAGTTATTTTTGCCAGCTTGCTTGAAGTGATTGAAGAATATTGTCCCCAAGAAATGGCCATAGAAAGCGTATTTATGTCCAAGAGCGCAGGCTCAGCTATAAAATTAGGACAAGCTCGTGGTGCGGCCATTGTCGCCGCCACTAGTTGTCATCTGCCCGTTGCCGAATACGAGGCGAAAAAAGTCAAACAATCTGTTGTGGGCTCAGGGGCTGCCGATAAAGTTCAAGTACAGCACATGATAAAGCAGTTATTAAAGCTCTCGGCAACACCCCAAGAGGATGCAGCAGATGCCCTTGCAGTTGCTATTTGTCACGCCAATACTCAACAACATTTAATTGCGATTGCAAAAGGAACACGTTTTAGACGCGGTCGTGTGGTCTAGCCCTTATTATTAGTCAGCGCGATAATTGTAAGAGCCGAGCTTGAAAAGCTTATTTAAACACCAGTATTTATTACGGGAGTTTAAGCGCGAGGCATTTAAGTGAGGCGCACGTACTCAATACTATTAAAAAGAAGGTGATGGAAAGTTATTATGATTGGTCGATTAAAAGGCACTATTATAGAAAAGCAACCCCCACAAATATTGGTTGATGTCGGCGGCGTGGGTTACGAGGCGCAAGCCCCGATGACGAGCTTTTACCCAATGCCGGCGGTCGGCGAGCAGGTTATATTGCATACACATTTGTCGGTGTCGGAAAATGCCCATCAACTGTTTGCTTTTTATACCCAAGACGAGCGTAAATTATTTCGCACTTTGATTAAAGTCAGCGGCGTTGGCCCTAAAATGGCATTGGCTATTTTATCGGGTATGCCGGCCAATGAATTTGTACAATGCATCATTGAGGGTAATAGTGCCGCATTAGTGCGCGTGCCAGGCGTTGGTAAAAAAACCGCCGAGCGCCTAATTATAGAAGTCAAAGACCGTCTCAAAGGATGGGAGTCGCTAGACTCTACACAAGCAACCTTTGGCAGTAATCTTCAAGCCTCAACGCAATCTGCTATGACCGCCGATGCCGAGAGCGCGCTGGTTGCCCTAGGTTATAAACCTACTGACGCGGCTAAAGTGATTGCTCGGGTACAACATAGTGCGACCATTGAGACCAGCGAAGAATTAATTCGCTTGGCACTGAAAAGTTTGGCGGGATAAACATGATCACTAAAGATAATTTACAAGCAGAGCGCATGATCACGCCGGTGGCGATGCCCCAAGAAGAGCGCCAGGATAGGGCGATTCGTCCTAAACAGCTGGTCGATTATGTGGGTCAGCCGCAAGTCCGCGAGCAAATGGATATTTTTATTCGCGCTGCGCAACAGCGCAGTGAGCCCTTAGATCACACCTTAATCTTTGGTCCGCCCGGCCTTGGTAAAACTACGCTGGCTAATATTATTGCCAACGAAATGGGTGTCGAAATGACATCTACCTCAGGCCCCGTTCTAGAAAAAGCCGGTGATCTGGCCGCCTTAATGACTAACCTTCAGCCCGGCGATGTACTATTTATTGATGAGATTCATCGTCTCTCGCCAGTGGTAGAAGAAGTGCTGTACCCCGCGATGGAAGATTATCAGCTTGATATTATGATTGGTGAAGGTCCGGCAGCGCGCTCTATTAAATTAGAGTTGCCGCCTTTTACATTAGTGGGTGCAACCACTCGAGCGGGCTTATTAACATCGCCCTTGCGTGATCGCTTTGGCATTGTACAGCGACTCGAATTTTATAATGTAGAGGATCTTACGCATATTGTAAGTCGCTCTGCCAAGCTCTTAGGGGTCTCGGTGGATGCTAAAGGCGCCTATGAAATTGCCAAGCGCGCTCGCGGCACGCCACGTATTGCCAACCGTCTTTTGCGTCGAGTGCGCGACTACGCCGAGGTCAAAGGTGATGGCCATGTAACCAATGATATGGCGGATAAAGCGCTTAATATGTTGAGTGTTGATGCGATTGGTTTTGATAACATGGATCGCAAACTACTGCTCGCTATGATCGAGAAGTTTGGCGGTGGCCCTGTAGGCATAGATAGTTTGGCGGCAGCCATTAGTGAAGAGCGCGACACCATTGAAGATGTGCTGGAGCCCTATTTGATACAACGGGGCTTCATTAACCGAACTCCAAGAGGACGCATGGTGACATCGCTGGCCTATGAGCATTTTGGCTTGCCTGATTTAATCACCCAGTCAAAAAAGTAATAACTGATTCAGTTTTTTGATACGCTAAGCGCTAAATTATTAATAGCGCAGCCGCGTAGCAATGTATTATTTTACCCCAAGCAGGTATTGTGCTGGGCGCAGTAGTGAGCGCCAACAAACAGTTTCGACTTGAGGCTTAAAGGTTATGCCTATCAAGACCCATTCTATGAATTTATTGGATTGTCATCAATGAATCACTCCCCAACTAGCAAGCTTAATAATCGTGAATGTAGCCTACCGATTCGTGTCTACATCGAGGATACGGATGCAGGTGGCATTGTCTATTACGTCAATTACTTAAAATATATGGAGCGTAGCCGCACAGAATTATTGCGTTCAATGGGCTTCGGTAAAGCCGCGGTATTAGACGATGACTTGTTATTAGTGGTGCGTCACGCCGATATAGATTACCTGGCAGCGGCCAGATTAGACGATGAAATTATAGCCACGGCACAAGTGCAAAAAGTAGCAAAAACCTATGTTGTCTTCTATCAAGAAGTTCGTAGATCTGACCAGCTGTTGTGTAAAGCAGTAGTGAAAATAGCCTGTGTGCAAACGCTTAATAACAAAATGAAACCAGCGCAAATACCCGCGCCGGTCTACCAATCTTTACTTAAAATGCTTTAGTGGCAACTTATTGGTTATTTGTTGTCTATAGGCTGCTAGTAATCATACTAGTGACGGTGATATTAATCGTTATTGAGAAGTTGATATCTAGGTGTGCCTTTTGAGTGCTGGCTTTGATCAAATACCGCCTTTACGTTTTATACCGTCGTGCTGATCATCATGGCAGCAGCCGTTACTGGCTTCTGAATGAATAATGATGTGGTTGGCTGACGGCCCCAGCAAATTGATAGAGAGCCTAGTCACATCAATGCTCGTGCGCAATACTATTGCTCAGTGCTATTACTTATAGGGAAGTGATAAATAGAAGTGTTATTATTGCGCATTAATGTTTAGATACAAAAATCTACTTTAAATCAGTGATTAATAAATTAGCTTTTAATTTTTCAGCTTTGAATATCACTTCATATCACCCAATTATTTAATAACAGGCTCTATTAATTATGCTTAAAGAAGAACAAACCTTATCTATTTGGTCGCTCGTTAGTCAGGCAGGTTTGGTTGTGCAAGCAGTGATGTTGCTACTCTTATTGGCGTCGGTCGTCTCTTGGGTAATGATCATTCAACGCGGTGCCTTTCAACGCAAAGCAAAATCATCGTTTAACGATTTTGAAAAAACCTTCTGGTCGGGCGTCGATCTCACTCAGCTTTATCGGCAAGGTAACAATAAAGCCGGTCAAGGCCAAACCTCTGGTGTAGAAAATATTTTTAGAGCTGGCTTTAAAGAATTTACGCGCCTAAGGCAGCAAGAAAAAATTGATGACGATACCGTTATGGTCGGCACACAACGCGCCATGCGTGTCGCTCTTGCGCGCGAGCAAGAGCAATTAGAAGCGAGCTTGCCGTTTTTAGCGAGCGTGGCATCGGTGAGTCCTTATATCGGTTTGTTTGGTACGGTATGGGGCATTATGAATTCTTTTAGAGGTCTGGCAACAGCAGGGCAGGCTTCTCTGGCAACGGTTGCTCCGGGTATTTCTGAGGCCTTAATTGCCACGGCGATGGGTTTGTTTGCCGCGATTCCAGCCGTGCTCGCCTATAATCGCTACGCGGCACGTGCCGATGTTCTCGGTAATAACTATGAAACCTTTGCAGAAGAATTAACGGCGATATTGCAACGACAGCTGCATCATTAAAGTTAATTATTAAAAAGGGTGGTTAATTAACGCGTTGATAATAAAGCGCATCAATAATTAATCGACCGAT
Source organism: Cellvibrionaceae bacterium (assembly GCA_047633635.1). Classification (GTDB taxonomy): domain Bacteria; phylum Pseudomonadota; class Gammaproteobacteria; order Pseudomonadales; family Cellvibrionaceae; genus CANLBN01. Next base: position 37,316 of record JBLIFG010000016.1, read on the forward strand.
CACTTGAGTATTTATAAACTATGAGTCAATTTTGTTATGTCGTATAACATGTCTCCAAATAAGAAAATGAAAAAAAAGCCAATGGCAGAAATCAATGTGGTGCCTTACATTGATGTCATGTTGGTGTTGTTAGTTATCTTTATGGTGACAGCCCCGCTATTAAATCAAGGTGTTAAAGTTGATTTACCTCAGGCCGCCTCAGCGCCCATCGACAACGCCGACCTAGAGCCCTTGATCGTCTCTATAAAAGCCGATGGTAGTTACTTTGTTAAACTCGGCAAAGACGAAGAGCTCGCTAAACCCCTAGCCGAAATAGCCGGACAAGTTGCTAAGATCGTCAAGCTGAAACCGGATACACAAATATTAGTATGGGGTGACACTAATGTCGCTTATGGCAAGGTCATTGCATTAATGTCTCGCCTCACTCAAGCCGGTGCTCAATCGGTAGGGCTCGTCACTGAGCCTCCGCGCTAATATGGGTATAGTCGCTTATTTACCAGCAATTACTGTTAGCCTATTGCTGCATGCCCTAGTCATTATTTTCGTCCTTAAAGGTTGGGGTGCCACTGAGCCGCCAAAAATTATTGAGCGTCCTGCTTTTATTAAGGCGACCCTAGTCGATTTAAAAACCCAAGGTGAAAACAGCGCGCCTAAATCTACGGTAAAACCAAAGGCTGTTCCCAAAGAAGTCAATTTAGAAAAGAAGCGTAAAGAAGCGGCAAAAACCCAAGCTGCTGAAAAAAAACGTAAGCAACAGCTCGCCAAAAAAGAAGCCGATGCAAAGTCCAGGCAAGACAAGATTAAAAAACAAAAGTTAGCTAAAGAAAAAGCCCTGGCGGCTGAAAAAGCTAAGGCGCAAGCGCAACAAGACAAGCAGCGCATACAAGAACAGGCGCAAGCGACCAGAGAGTCACTGGAGAAACAGCGTCTGCAAGAAAACCTCGAGCGCGAGCGTGCGAGCCTGAAAGCCGAGCAACAAGCAGAGCTTGCAGCGGTGCAACTTGAAACAGATAAGATGGCGGCGCTGTCTTATGCCGATGCTATTCGCCGACGAGTTGAAGAAAATTGGAGTCGACCTTCCTCTGCGCGCAATGGTATGAAGGTTGGTCTACGCATAAATTTAGTACCAACAGGAGCCGTTGTTAATGTTACCGTGCTCAACAGTAGCGGTAACGCTGCCTTTGATCGCTCGGCGATACGTGCGGTTGATCGAATAGGGCAGTTTTCCGAGATTAAAACAATGCCCCCGCGTATTTTTGAGCGCGAATTCAGGCAATTTACATTACTCTTTCAACCACAGGATTTAAGACAGTGAGATCTTTCTTCACCATAGCATTTGTATTTTTTAGCATCGCTTGTAGCTTAGCGACTCGCGCCGAGTTGGTTATTCCTATTGTTGAAGGCGTCGATAACCCAACCGTCGTTAGCGTTGTGCCTTTTGGTTACAGCGGTCCCCAAGCTTTGTCCGAAAATATAGACTCAATCATATCGGCAGATCTTGAGCGCAGCGGACAGTTCAAAGCCATAGCGCCTGCAGATATGCTGTCTTTACCCATTCGTCAGCAAGACGTGGTGTATCGTGATTGGCGACTTTTAGGCAGCGAATATCTAGTGATTGGCAACGTCAGTAATACCCCTACCGGCTATTTAGCCAACTACTCACTGTTTGATGTGATCAGCCAAAAAATTATTCTTAATAATTCTCAAGTGAGTGTTGGCCCCGATGCGCTGCGCCAGTTGGCACATCATGTAAGCGATAAAGTCTACGAGGCAATTACCGGCATTCGCGGTGTGTTTTCGACACAGATCATTTATGTCAAAGAAGTTAAGCGTAGGCAATATCAATTAATATTAGCCGATATGGATGGCGCGCGCGAGCAAGTCTTATTGCGTTCAAATGAGCCCTTGTTGTCGCCCTCGTGGTCACCCGATGGTAAATTTGTTGCTTATGTTTCTTTCGAGACGAGCCGGCCGGCTATTTTTATACAAGAACTTGCGACAGGTAAGCGTACCCAGTTAACAAATTTTCGTGGCTTAAATGGCGCGCCTGCATGGTCCCCGGATGGTCGCAGCCTAGCTCTGGTGCTCTCAAAAGATGGTAATCCAGAGATTTATACTCTCGATATTGCCAATAAGCAATTTACGCGGATTACCAATCATTTTGGTATTGATACCGAGCCAAATTGGTCTGCCGATGGCAAAGCTGTGATGTTTACCTCAAATCGAGGAGGTAAACCGCAAATTTACCAAATAACTCTTTCCAATAAGAGGGTAGAGCGTTTAACCTTCGTGGGTGATTACAACGCAAAGCCACAGGTAACCCCAGATGGCAAAGGTTTGGTTATGGTACATCGCTACGCAGGTGTGTTCCATATAGCGGTTCAAAATTTAGCAACGGGTAATATCCGCGTGTTAACCCAGACCGCTTTAGATGAGTCGCCGACGATCGCGCCCAATGGTGCAATACTGCTTTACGCGACCAAAGATAATAAGCGGGGTATTTTGGCGGGTGTGTCGCTCGATGCGGGTATTAAATATAAACTGCCGGCTAAGTCTGGCGATGTCCGAGAGCCAGCATGGTCGCCTTTTTTAACTCAGCCATAGTCAATATGAGTCAACACGAGTGAAGATGAGTCAAAATAGTTACGAAAAAGCTAGCAAGTAACTAGCTAGTTAATATATAAGTAGCTTTATTAATAGGTGATTGCTCGTAGGTCATCATTGATAGTTGATAGCAACTGCAGAGCCGATTATATAGCTGGCTAGTTGCGAGCACTGCAAGCTCAGCATCAACAAAAAATTTGGATTTTATAAGCAGATGCGTTATTTTACGTCTCTGCTAGAGCTAATAACAGCGGGTGTGCTATTATATTTTTGGAGTAGCATTATCAACTGCATTATTTTTACTGATAATAATTTAAAAACAAGTCAACGGAGACAGTCATGTTAAGTAAGACCATCAAGCTAGGTTTTTCCCTTTTAATAGCCACAATATTTTTAGCGGGTTGTGCGAGCACTTCTCAGCCTACAGATACCGATTCATCAACAACTGCGGGTACCACAACATCTGGAACAACTACTTCTAGCGCTACTGGTTCGACTACTACTCAATCTTCAGACCAGCAAGTAGCTGATCTAGGCACTGTCTTTTACTTCGAGTTTGATCAGTCAACCTTAACTGCAGCAACACGTGCATTACTAATTGCACATGCAGCTGATCTAAAAACTTATCCACGTAATGTTCGTCTAGAAGGTCATGCTGATGAGCGCGGTACACGTGAATACAACATGGCACTAGGTGAGCGTCGCGCAATGGCAGTTCGCGATTATCTTCGTTCAGAAGGTGTAACTACGCCAATCGAAGTTGTTAGTTACGGTGAAGAGCAGCCAGTAAGTTCTGGTGGTTTTGAAGCAGCATGGTCGTTAGATCGTCGGGTTGAAATTAAGTAATTACAAATTAAGTATGCACATATAGAGTTACGATGAAATTATATTCTCTTGTTACCGCAGCCAAAATGGCTGCGGTCGTTGTTTTAAGCGCATACGTTGCTATTATCAGTTTGATATATTCTTCTTCAGCTATATCACAGGCAACAGTAAGAGATTCATCCCCGGTTACATCAAATACCTCAACAGGCGCTGCTGCAAGCCAAGGTGCAGTGTCTAGTGGGGCCTTAACGTCGGGGATTATTTCATCGTCTAACAATGGTGTGCTAGAGCCGCAATCTGGCAATATCCCGCCACCGCTAGATTCGCCAAATATGGCTTACCAAATACAGCAGTTACAGCAAGAAATTTCTGAACTGCGCGGTTTAGTCGAAGAGCAATCGTTTGAGTTAAAGCGCCTTAAACAACAGCGCCTAGACGACTATCTCGACTTAGACAAACGCCTAAGTGCAATCACTCAGTCGAACGCTGGTAGTAATCAAGCATCGACCCGTCAAAATTCTAGTCTTCAAAACTCCACTGCTCAAAGTACCACTACTCAAGGCAATACTTCAAATCAATCGCCAACCATTACTGGGTTGTCGAACAGTTTGCCGACGACGTCTATTGTTGATGAGGAAAATGGTAAAAAGCTCTATCGTAAAGCCATTGATCAGCTGCTCAATAAGCAAGATTATGGTAGTGCCCAAGCAAGCTTTGGCCAATATTTAGATAAATTCCCCACGGGTACTTATGTGCCTAATGTTTATTATTGGCAGGGTCAGATTTATTTAACTGAGAGCAACAAAATTGCGGCTGAAAAAGCCTTCACCAGCTTAGTTAACAAGTATGAAGATCATCAGAAAACACCTGACGCAAAATATAAATTAGCGACTATTTATTTTGATCAAGGTAAAAAAGCCGAGGCAAAAAAATTATTAAATGAAGTTGTCGCAAGCGACACCGACGCCTCTCGCCTTGCCAAGTCTTTTTTGGCTAACCAATACTAGCCGACACGCACTGCTGACATCTTATTGCTGCTTGCCCTTTCTTTGAGTCTTTGATTCGTTATAATGGCGCCCAGTGTGTAAGTTTATTCCCCTCAAGTTAGTTTTAATCCATGATTGTCGATTCTCTCCGAATTACAGAGATTTTTTTATCCGTTCAAGGTGAAGCCGCAAGTGTGGGCTATCCCACGGTATTTGTGCGTCTTACCGGTTGCCCGTTGCGCTGTCACTACTGCGATTCTGAGTATGCTTTTTATGGCGGCGACAAACAGCAGATAGACGCTATTGTCCAACAAGTAAAAGATTATCGTACCCTGCATGTCTGTATAACCGGAGGCGAGCCTTTAGCTCAGCCGGGTTGTATAAAGTTGATGTCTGAGCTTTGCGATTTAGGCCTGCGAGTATCGATAGAGACAAGTGGCGCTTTGCCCATAGGCGATATCGATAAGCGCGTTAGTATCGTGATGGATCTTAAAACGCCTGGCTCTGGCGAAGTGTCGCGTAATCTGTACGAAAATATTGAGCAGCTTGCGCCTAAAGATCAACTTAAATTTGTTATCTGCGATCGCCAAGATTATGAATGGGCAGTCTTTAAATTAGATGAATACGATCTAGTAAAAAAAGTAGGGCACGTTTTCTTCTCGCCATCATACGAGCAGGTGTTGCCTGTGACCTTGGCTGACTGGATTATTGAAGACAGATTGCAAGTTCGACTGCAAACGCAGCTACACAAAGCATTGTGGGGCGACAAGCCTGGGTTCTAAGCGCAAGGCTAAAGGGCAAGAAGGTATAGCAGCATTAATAAGGCCTTTTAACGTACACAACATCATCTAAAAAATATTAATAGGAGCATCAATGAATTCTGCTTTACCAAAAGCCGTGATACTTATCTCTGGCGGACTCGACTCGACAACAGTGCTAGCCATTGCTAAGAGTCAGGGTTACCAATGCTATACCCTGAGCTTTGATTACGGGCAGCGCCATCGAGTAGAGTTGCAAGCAGCGACCGTGATATCGTCAGAAATGGGTGCTAAAGAACATAAAACGATTACCCTTGATTTGCGCTCGATTGGCGGATCGGCGCTAACCGACGATAGCATCGCCGTACCCGAGGCGCTAGCGGATGGCATCCCCGTTACCTACGTGCCCGCAAGAAATACCGTATTTTTATCGATTGCACTGGGCTGGGCCGAAGTGCTTGGCGCCGAGACAATCTTTATTGGCGTTAATGCTGTCGACTACTCGGGTTATCCCGATTGCCGGCCAGACTACATTGCGGCTTTCGAGACAATGGCAAATCTCGCCACCAAATCAGGTGTAGAGGGACAAGCATTAACTATTCAGACACCCTTGATAGATTTAACCAAAGCGCAAATTATTGAGCAAGGCTTAAGCTTAGGTGTCGATTACCAAAAAACAGTGTCGTGCTATCAGGCCGATGATAAGGGTCATGCCTGTGGACGTTGCGATAGTTGCAGATTGCGGCGACAAGGTTTTATAGATGCCAATATAGATGATCCAACTAGGTATATTGCTTGAGCTTCGCGCAATAGTGGCCAATTCCTAGAAAAACACAAAAAAAGCTTGAGTTTTTCTATCGAATCATTATGATGTGCGCCTCTTCACTGATCGGCAAGTAACAAGCTTTGGGCTGTTAGCTCAGTTGGTAGAGCAGTTGGCTTTTAACCAATTGGTCGCGCGTTCGAGTCGCGCACAGCCCACCATTATTTCCTTCGGGAAGCCAAAGGCTTACAGAAATGTAAGCCTTTTTTTACGCCTGTAATTCCTCTTTTTTTGGGCTTGTGCCCAATTTGTGCCCATCCAGTATTTTTTCTGTTTAAAAATCGATCAAGTTTGGCCAGTTGGTAAAGTCGTGTCACTGGCTTTTTGTCACACCATACGAATAGGCCAAATTTTTTTTGCACCGAATTTAAAGTCCTGCGAGTTGACCAGTTTGTTGGCAGTCAATTGGTCATTTAGATTTGACCAATTGTAAACGCCAATCCAACCCCACCCTAGTATAGCCATCATTATTACAATAAAGTCACGCCTTCTATTTTAAGGAGGTACTGATGAAACCTTATCGCAAATACGACTGGCCCGCTTTATTCATAGCATTTGAGCAAAGCCTTAACCCTAAATACTTTTCTCAAAAATCCAAGGCCGCGCTGCGCGAATCCAATTCACCTTTTAAAAAGTGATGATGCAAACTCAATCTTATTTACCGACTACTATTGATCAGCCACGGCAAACATGGCGGATTCAGGTCGGGCGATGTCATATTTACAGCCCTGATAAAGCATCAGCTACATCAATTGCAGCGCTGGTTGAACAGCTCGCATGATTACGTGGCAAGAGGATGTTGATATTTACTTACATCGTGATCCTGTCGATTTCCGCAAAGCGATTAACGGCTTATCTGTTATCGTATCTGAGGGCATGGCGTTGTCGCCGTTTGAGCGTACGTTATTTGTGTTTTGTAATAAGCGGCGCACACAGTTAAAGGTTTTATATTGGGATAAAACAGGGTTTGCGCTGTGGCAAAAACGCCTAGAAAAAGAGTCGTTTAAGTGGCCCAGAAAATCAGCTATGACAATGTTGACTATTTCTTATGAGCAATGGAAATGGTTGCTTGAAGGCATCGATTATACGCAAATAAAGACTCATAAAACACTGAGATTTAACTGCGTCAACTAAGATTTTTTGGTATAACAGATGCCATGAATGATGTGGCTAAACTTCAAAAAGAAATTACTTTTTTACGTGAAAAAATTGCGTAAAAAGATAGCTACGTACAGATTTTAGAAGAAAAGCTGCGGCTTATGTTGGCCAAAACGTTTGCGCCCTCTAGCAAAAAAGTCTCACCCGATCAGCGCGGGTTATTTAATGAGGCTGAAGACGAAGTCGCTCAATGCCTAGAGACAGAGGATACTGAAACGACGGTTGTCGCCTCACACCAGCGCAGCAAAAAGCCTCGTGTCAGTATCCCTGATGATTTGCCACGCGAAGAGTTTATCCACGATATCCCTGAAGCCGATAAAGTCTGCCCGCATGATGGGCATGCTTTAGAAATGATAGGCAGTGACGATCACGAGCAGCCAGATATCATTCCCGCTCAGATTAACGTCTTACGGCACCGCCGCTTAAAATACGCCTGTCCCTGTTGCGATCAGCATATTGTAACGGCAAGCAAACCGAATCAAGCGATTGAAAAAAGCATCGCCAGTGCAGGGTAACTGGCTTTTGTTGCCACACAAAAATACTGTGATGCCTTGCCGCTTTACCGTCAAACGGAAATGTTTAAACGTATTGGTGTTGAATTAAATCGTACCAACCTCGCCAATTGGATGATCAAGATGGGTAAGCTAGTGGAACCCTTGCTCAAGCATTATATAGCGCAACTACAGCAACAAAATGTATTGCATATGGACGACCTCGGTACCCCCTTGAAGGGTAGACAACATTGCAAGTGTTGGACGAGGCCGGAAAGTCGGCGCAAAGTAAAAGTTATATGTGGTTAATGGCATGCTTTGATCGGCATCCCGTGGTCGCCTATCATTACTCGCCTTCACGCAGTCAAGATATCCCTTTAGGGTTACTCTCTGATAAAACACAGGCGTTAATGATAGATGGTTACAATGGTTATCAACCTGCGTGTGAGCGTTACGCTATTGAACGCTTAGGCTGTTGGGCACATGCCAGACGTAAGTTTATCGATGCACAAAAAGCGTTGCCTAAAGGCAAAGCCGGCAAGGCCGATCAAGCGATTGCGTTTATCCAAGCGCGGTATCGAATCGAAGCTAAAATAAAAGACGAACCACCTGATAGGCGAAGGGCTATCCGGCAACAAGAAGCTAAGCCAATTATCGAAAACATAAAAGTGTGGCTGGATGCAAGCGTGTTACATATGCTGCCGTCATCAAAAATGGGCGAGGCATTAACGTACCTACAAAACCAATGGTCGCGTCTAACGGCGTATCTTGAAAACGGTGCCTACCCGA
>JBLIFG010000017.1:0-43967 GCA_047633635.1 Cellvibrionaceae bacterium
ATCGAGCACGCTCTGCCACACAGTCAATGATACCTACTCAAACAGGTGCAGCGGGGGCGGTCGGTTTAGTGCTGCCCGAGCTTAATGGAAAATTAGATGGTATGGCTGTGCGCGTACCCACCATTAATGTATCCCTCGTCGACTTTACTTTTCATACAAAAAAACAAACTAGCGTAGAAGAAGTTAACACAATTATTGAGATGGCCTCAAAAAAACTACCTAAGGGTATTTTACAATGCAATAGTCTGCCTTTAGTTTCTATCGACTATAATCATAACCCTGCGTCGTCAATATTTGATATGAATCAAACAAAAGTGCGCGGAAACTTAGTGAAGGTTATGGCTTGGTACGATAACGAATGGGGATTTTCTAATCGTATGCTAGATAACACCATGGCATTGTTTGATGCAGAGTAGTTTTACCTATTGAGACATCATAATTTTTTGAGAAGAGTAATTGAATGAAATATATCGTACGCACCATGAAGGCCAAAAAAAATATAGCATTAGTTGCCCACGACAATCAAAAGAAAAAGTTATTAAACTGGAGCAAAAAAAATATTCAGACCTTGGAAAAACATTCTCTGTACGCCACAGGCACCACGGGTTACCTGCTAAAAGAGACGTTAAAGCAAGATGTTATTTGCTTATTCAGTGGACCCATGGGCGGCGATCAACAACTCGGAGCCAAAGTTGCAGAAGGTGAAATTGATATGCTTATTTTCTTCTGGGATCCACTTGAGCAACAACCCCACGATCCAGATATTAAGGCCTTGTTAAGGATTGCCGCTGTTTGGAATATTCCTATTGCGTGTAATGAATCCTCTGCTGACTTTCTGCTGACATCAACATTATTTAACGACGAATTTGCTCACGAAGTACCCGATTACGACGACTATCTTGACTCTCGAGTCAATTGACTCCATTGCCAACAAGTTGTGACTGCTGGTTCCGTAAGCTCAAACACATCTAGCTGTGTTCTCTTTTGTCATACTGATTCGTTCCTTCCTTCACACCAAGTCGCTCTCTTCGTCATACGGGTGAAAGCCGGTATCCATGTTGAGTATGTGCGTTGTCTTTGAGATAGATTCCGCCTCCACACAATGACGAGCTTGATTTTAGAGAGGAGCCTTACTCCTGGCGATAATCACGAAATAATGGTACTAAACTTAAGATTGATTTCATTAAATTACATATCTTAGTTTTAGGAGGTCATGCTCAATACCTGCTCTTGCCTCAACAGTGGTAGTTGAAGGTCTTATTATCTTATTGGAAATACTAGGTCTACGGCGGTTGTCGACTAGGTAGCCGTTATTCTTCATAATCTTTAGTCGAACCGATAGCAATCCAAAGCTGAGCAGTACGTCACTTTGAAACACTTAACTTCGAAGCCCCTGTGAGCTGATTAATGTAATTGTTACTGCAACATACTATAAGATTTTAGGGTTGACGATTTCATCGTAATTGGATTTCAGCATGCGCAAAAGTCAAGCAAGGATGTGCATATACGGCTAGGCTCAATAATGTCACTGACAGTTTTAGAAGTAGGTATTTAGGGGGGGGCGACGGTTTATTTGTTTTGCAAAAAACTATCAATACTGAGCGCGAATAAAGAACGCGTTTAAGTTTTAGTGGCTAGCCTTAAAAGAGTGTGGGTTCAGCCTGTACGCGGCTCAATCTAGTATGCACAGCTCATGAAGATTCGTGAACTGCCATTTAGCGGCCTCTCAATATCCACAATACGATCTTTGCAGCAAGAGGTGGATAAATCTATCTGCTCGATACTAATAGGCCCTCTGGGTCGTATGGAGAAAAAACTTTCGCCCTAGTGTGAGTAGTTTACCTGTATTTTGCACAAGGACTATTCCCAAAGGTCCTGATTCGAGTTTTATCAGTGAACCCACAGGGTAGATACCTATACTTTTAATAAATACTTGAAGTATTTTTGGGTCAAAATTATCTTTGCCTGATTCCACTCCTTGCGTCTGCTCTTGCGCGGCACCGGCATTTTTAATCGCCTGACTTAGATGTTGTAATATCTTTAATGGTTAGGTTGAAGTTATTTAATGGCGGCATAATAGTAGCGAATAGTCAGGCTAGAGCTGCTATTAGAAACATCACAAAAATAATCAGCCCGATCTTGAGCGCTTTAATCGGATCTGATATCGCCGTGCTCATGTTCACGTTTTAGTCTGCCAACAGAGCACTTTACTCTTTCCTTAATATTTCAAATGCCTCTGCTGTAGTTTCATCGCTTACTTTAACCGTTTTATCGATTTGACTGAGGGGTGTTCCTGTTTTGAATGAACCCTCAACAACTCTGGTACTTCTATAATAACTAGCAACAATTACAGAGATTGCATTTGAAGCATCTTCTTTGGTGCTAAATACGCTTTTTAATGCGGCATAGTCTTTTAACTCTGCGTTCAACTTTCTATAATGGATATCGACGCGCGCAATAATTTTTTCGGCACCAAGCAGCAGATAATCTTTGAAGTTATGCATCATGTCGCCATAGCCAAACTCTTCTCTGATTGATATGAGCAAGGTTTAATGCTCTTTAATTTGGCTTCTATAATCACTCCAATTTTTAGCGACTGGAAGGAATGCTTGTTAAGAGTAATGTCGATAAAAAATCACCGCTAGCATCGCAACAATCAGTGCAGATACAGTACGTTTAATATTAAAGTGCTTTAACATCGTTGTTTTACTATGATTAGAACATAAAAGCTGATCACTAAACCCCATTCATCTTAAGGTTACTTAAGCGCCAACGGTTGCTCACCTAAATATTAATAATTTAGGTGTTGACGTACATCAAAAAAGCACTTTAATTAATTAACGCTAAGCGCACCTACTTTAAATATTATTTCATTCCTTGTCGGCGTTGGCAGTATCCCCCAAAAGTGACAGAAAATATCAAAGCTGTCATCATTATTGATACAGCTTTAGTGAGCTCATTGAATAAAGTGCGACGACTAACATCTGATGTGTTGGGTTTTAGCTATATAGCCTTGCAAATTATAATGTTATTTATTTTTGAGTGATAGCTTTTAACAATGCATGCAGGCTTTAACTTGCTATCAATAGAAATACTTATGTGCAATAGAATGTTGATCATTTCCACATAGGCATTAATAGTTTAGTCGCGTTTGATGATGCGCTAGTTAACTATATTGCAAGCGAAATCAGTGATGAAGGTACAACCAAAAGGTAGTTTTTTCGAATAACATTTGCTTTATGGGCCGCACTAAAGTTACCCTTTTATTGGTCAAGCCGTCATGGCGTTAATTTCAAAGAGGTTCCCTTCAGTGGTGATCACAGTCGTCGGTTCGATAACAGTTATCGGAATACTAATAGTCTATATCTTTGCATTTAAAGTAGAAGAACGGTTTGTAGACAAGTTAAGTGATTTTGCAGATAACCACTTAAAACTGCCCATTGATTCTGATGTGGTTAGTCGAGTTGATAGTGAAATCCGATTTGTTCGTCAACAAGACAACTTTTCTATTTTTTATTTAAGAGAAATTATGTCGATAACCGAGGTTTATAGCTCCAACCCGAAACAAGAAGCGCCCACGGGCAATACCTATAAATCTCATTTAATTAAAATGTCTATTGATACCCGCTCTGTAGTCGACATAAAAAGTTTGTTGGGTAAGTTAGATCTTGAGGTTAAAAATTTTCAATGGAATTTTTTTGAAGCCAGATTAGATGCCAACATATATTTGATCAAAAATGACGATTCTATAGATATAGTTATTGATGTACCTATATACAGCCAAGGTACTTGGGAAAAAATTAGGGCCTTAATTCAGTTGATCTATGACATAACAAATCAGCTATAAAATATGGCATCTTTGATGGCTTGCCGATACGTATAAAGAATGCGAATTCCCTTATTATGAATGGTTAAAGTTTTGGCTAGATCAACATAAAAAGACGTAAATAAACAAAGAGAAGCGGATGAACTTTGTAGACGCTATCCTTCAAATGATCTGGACGCTGGTAGATCTTAAGTGAGCGATAAGGAACTTGATGGGTTGGGGCAGGGTTTTTATAAGTACTTGTAGTTAGGCAACAGCTATAGGAGATTAAATCGACAAAGCAAAAAATCGTCAGCTAAATATTTTTTTAGTTGAAATTTAAGATAAATAATGGATAGGAAGTAGATATGGTTTTACCTGCACTGAGCGCGGTCGCTATTTTAATTTTAGCTTATAATTTTCCAAAGCAAACGGGTTATTTATTACTCCTTGTCATAGGAATAATTGCCTCTATATATGTTTATAACGTGTCAGAGGCAAATGCTAAAGCTAAATTAAAAGAGTTAATCTTTATTGATGTGTCATACGATATCTCGAGCTGCCCGATAAAAAAACCAATATCGGTAATCATTCGAAATGAAAGTAACCAGATTGTCAGTTCTGTTAGTTGGTCATTAAAAGCCTTTGAGTCTGGCTACAGCGACAATCTTGCGCCTTTTTCTTATGGGCCCTCATTTAAATCGGATAAGATTTTAAACCACAATGACGATGTAAGCCTCTGTTATGCATCTCCTCGATTGAATCGCGATAACACTCCCGCAACTGTTAATTGGCTAATTACTGATAAAGTCGTGGTGTTTAAAAGTAACTAAAGTGATTTTGAGGCTGCCTAGTGGCTTATTACCTAATTAATACAGGGCTATTTTTTAGGTCGATAAGGTTCTAGATATCTGCTTTCGCTGACAAGTCTTCTCTTTGCTTGTATGAATCTATAGCTGCGCATCCATGTATTGCTATCGACTTCTCGGGCAACTTTAATGTGGTGTTTATTCTTCAAAAGGGCTATGTCACGATTTGATCGTTTTTCTGTCACACCTTCATAAATCTGGTATCGTTCGTCTTCGGTCAGTCGGGTATATGTTTTGACAGTGTGATCTCACCTTGGGTTTTAGTCGACCGCGAGTGTCGCCAATTGGCCGTCTATACTCAATGTGTCAGACTGGCGACAGAAATCCGTGAGTTTTTAAACACACACGATGACGGATAAAACAATCATAAAAAAAATACGACAGGTGAAATATATTATCTCTATTCTCGCAGGCCTTGTTCTGATGAGTATTTTATGGTTTTATTTTAACCTACCAGATGTTGCTTATCTGGTGAAGGCGAATCCCAAAACAACAGCTTTTATGGAGTTGCGTAAAGCGCAAGCCGAAGTAAAAAATAAACAATATCGGCTCAAGCAAACGTGGGTAAATTTTGAGACTATTCCCGCATTGTTAAAAAAAGCAATTCGTATTACTGAAGATTCAAGTTTTTATGCTCATAAAGGCGTTGATTGGTTCGAGCTGCAGGCGTCGATTAAAAAAAATATGAAAGCGGGAAGGTTTGCCCGTGGTGGCAGCACTATATCCCAGCAACTGGCAAAAAATATTTATCTATCAACAGATAAATCATTATTTAGAAAATTTAAAGAGCTATTTATAACCTATCGCTTAGAGAAAGCACTGAGTAAAGATCGTATCTTTCATATTTATCTGAATGTTATCGAGTTTGGGCCGGGGGTCTTTGGTGTTCAAGCTGCATCCCGTTATCATTTTAATAAGGATGTGGATAATTTGAATCTTGCAGAAATAGTAAGGTTAACTGCGGTCATCCCTCGACCTTTAAGCATTAGCGCATCTGCTGAAAGCAGCCGGCTAAAATGGAAGTCGAGATGGATTTTAAATAAACTTAAGATATACAAATACATTACAGAAGAAAAATACAATGCTGTGATTTATGAATTTAAGTAGATGATAGTTATATAAAGTCTCACTGCTGTCCCGTTAACTTTTTGGTAACTATGAGAAAAGTCATCTGAGAAAGAGGCCAAACAACTTGGCAGTAGGGTAGAGACATGAAAGCGATCATTTAGCCTCGTCATTCCAGACAGTATTTTCTGCTGATCCGGAATCCAGTGCTTTCAATGAGTTGCTGCATACCGAATCAAGCCCAGTATAAAAAAATAGTTAACGTGACAGCATTGATAAAGTCTATTGGTATGTTCGTGGTCATGGTGATAATAATTGCCTGTTTTGAGGTTACGAAATCAGACTTATAGGATTATTAGAGACGTTCAACCTTCAAATACAGAAGCTGATCAAATAGACTAGCCGCTGGACGGTTTAAATTAATCAAGGTGGCTCTGAACTCATCAACTGCGATAATTGATTCCCGCACATTGATTACTTAATATTCAGCTGATTTTAAAAAGCACCTATCTGTTGTTACGCCATAATCGGCCATTTTAGCAGTTTTATATGACTAAATAGTTGTTCATTATTTAATTCATATTCGGTAATGTGACCATATACTTAAGCGGTGAGCTCACAAAATGGCTATCAACAGTATTGGTTCTGGTAGTGCCCTTGGGCAGACAATATCAAACGTTCAGCGTTCTTCAGAGCGTATTGCCTCCGGTTCGCAGATCAACTCGGCTGCTGATGATGCCGCAGGATTGGCGATTTCCAGTAGGCTTTCATCTCAAATCAACGAGTTATCTCAGGCACAGCGCAATGCTAGTGACGGAATTTCCTTCCTGCAGGTAGCTGGTGGTGCTTTGTCCTCTATTACAGACGGGTTGGCGAGAATTCGAGAGTTGTCACTTCAGGCATCGAATGGAACACTAAATAACTCTGATAGATCTGCACTCAATAGTGAGGCGATAAGCCTTAAAGACGAAATCACCGGTATTGTTGAAACCACTAGATTTAATGGCCAAACTATTTTGAACAATGATAGCTTGGTCGGCATTCAATTGGGAGGTTCCAGCGAAGACAATATTCAAGTGGGCGTACAAAGCTTTGCCGATATTTTGCAAAGCACAAACTTTCAAGATTTAGACATATCAAATATTGAGGACGCACAAGCCGCACTTGGAATAGTCGATGAGATACAGGGGCAGGTCAATAGCTCAACGGGAGATATTGGCGCCCAACTAAATCGACTAGATTCATCGATCAGCTCACTTTTTAGTAGTCAGATTAACACCACTGAGGCGCGCTCAAGAATCAATGACGCAGATATAGCCAAAGAGATCACCGACTTGACAACTAACAACATAAAAAAAGAGGTGGCAATTGCCCTACAAGCCCAGGCAAATATTGATGCTAAAAATGTACTGAAATTATTAAAATTCTAAATCACGTGTATTAACGGCCTTTGAACCCAATTTTTATATGCTTTCGCAATAATTCAAGTTACTTTCTAAGCTGAATCTACTAATGACTACTTTAGGTATACAATAAATATTGATGGTAATTAAGATACAAATTACTACTGACCGCTAATAATCTCGGAGATTTAGTCTGAACGGATTCTTGATGGAGTCGCAATTTTTGCTATTGACACTTTTTATGACTGAAGACTAATAAAAACCTTGATCACGTCAGCAATCGATCGATTAAGCCTGTTGTAGAGTCCTAGGTAGCGCGCTCCGGATCAAAGTAATTAACTTGTCAAAGCCCTTTCGACAAATACTGCAGCCATACTTTTTGCCATAAGTGCAGACTCTTTATTGCCACTGACATGTGCATCAACTATGGCTCCCTCTAATAATAAACTCAACTGCTTGGCCAATAAATCAGAGTCTTTTACGCCCGCTTGTTCGGCTTGTTCGCGAATATAGTCACGTACCAAGCGCTTGTGTTCGGCACTAATTACATGGCATGGATCATCGTGTGAAGAAAACTCTGCCGAGGCGTTTATAAACATACAGCCTGAAAACTCCTTTTCTTGAAACCATAAATGATGGGCGTCGAAAATAGTCAAGAGCCTGTCTCGCGGGGCGTTGGACAGTCGCTCGGTTTCGCGCATGATATTGTTTCTGAACAGTTCATCACGTTTTCGTAGTGTCGCTAGCACTAGCTCACCTTTCGATCTGAAGTGGTTATATAGCGTTTTTTTTGAGACCCCAGCCTCCTTAATAATGCGTTCTATTCCCGTCGCATTAAAGCCATTGCGGTAAAACAGTTTTAATGCGACGGAGACAATCACGTCTCTTTTCGATAATGCGGGCATATTGGCTCCAGAGCCGTTATTCAATAGTTACCGTTATGTTTACATTAAATTCAATTTATTACTATATACTCATGTCAAAAAAGCAATATAAGAGTTTTTTACTAATATTTATTGAGTGCAAGCTTATGAATTTAAAGGCTATATAAAATAAATAGAAATTGCTGTTGACAAGATAAACCGATCGGTATACCTTGACAGCAGGTAAACCGATCGGTATACCATGATCCGGGGAAGAACAATGCCATCAGCTATTAAGCCACCCTTCAGTTTTGCATCAGCCCAGCAAAAAGTGCAGCGTGCCGAAGATTTATGGAATGGCAAGAACCCGCATCAAATTGTCTTGTCCTATACAGAAAATTCTGTATGGCGTAACCGCAATGAGTTTGTGCAGGGCCGAGCGGCAATTACAGGGCTGTTAAGACGTAAATGGCAGCGAGAGCTAGATTACCGCTTAAAAAAACAGCTCTTTACCTATAATGACAACCGTATTGCCGTCCACTTTGAGTATGAATATCACGATGACAAGGGCCAGTGGTTTCGTGCCTACGGTAATGAAAACTGGGACTTTGATGCCGAGGGCCTGATGCAGGCTCGCGATGCCAGTATTAACGAGTTGGCAATCGAGGAATCTGCACGCCGAATTTTTTGAAGGATTTTTTAAGGGTTCTTGTAAAAGTTATTTTAACCACGGTTAAGCAAGCCTTTAACTTTACGGCAACTCAATTACCACCACTAAATTACACCACGACAAACCATAACTAAAGTAAGGAGAATCTTATGACGACCATCAAACTTCACCGTCACGCACTATCTGGTCACTCGCACCGAGTTCAGTTATTTTTATCTGTTCTTGGTCTCGATGCCGACATTATCGACATTGATCTTGGCAGCGGCGAGCACAAAAAATCTGCATTTTTACAAAAAAATCGCTTTGGACAATTACCGGTGTTAGAGGACGGAGACACAGTTCTGTCCGACTCCAATGCCATTTTGGTTTATCTTGCGACGCAATATGATGCTAGCCATCAATGGTTACCTAAAGATGCCGTCGCAGCGGCTGAAGTTCAGCGATTTTTATCAGTAGCGGCCAGTAAAGTCGCCTATGGTCCGGCTTCGGCACGATTAGTTAATGTATTTGGTGCAGGGCTCGATCATCAAGCGCTAATTGCCGAATCGCACGCTCTGTTAGCCACACTCGATGCTCATCTTCAAGAGCGCGCGTGGCTTGCGACAGATAACGCGACTATTGCTGATATTGCCAACTATACCTACATTGCTCACGCCCCCGAAGGTGGTGTGTCATTAGAAAATTACACAAATGTTCGCGCTTGGTTACAACGCGTTGAGCGGCTAGCTGGTTTTGTAGCGATGCAAGCAACGGCCGTGGGTCTGGCGGCATAAGCAGCTTTTAATGGGGCCGTCATATTGGAGGAACTTGATATGGCGGCTGCATTTTTTTGATTAGGAAAACCACTCACAGAAGTAAAAACATGAAGAAAGTCATGATGTTACTCGCCAATGGCGTTGAACCCTTAGAAATGTCGGCCTTCAGTGATGTGCTGGGGTGGGCAGGTTTAGTGGGAGATGAAGCCATTGAACTCACCGATGTGGGTATGCAAGCGCATATTAAAACCACTTTTGGCTTACAGCTACAGCCCAACAATCTGCTAAATGATATAAATTTGGATGATTTTGACGCGCTGGCAATACCGGGCGGCTTCGAACCTAGCGGCTTTTATGATGATGCACTTAGCGAGCCCTTTCTCGAGGTTATTCGTCATTTTGCCGCCGCTAAAAAAGTCATTGCTAGTGTCTGTGTCTCAGCCATTGCGCTAGGTGAGGCCGGTGTTCTTAAGGGTAAAAAAGCCACTACCTATCATCAAGTCGGCGGTAGCCGCAAGCATCAGCTCACCCAAAATGGTGCCTTGTTTATCGATCAGGCGGTGGTTATCGATGACAACTTGATCACCTCAACAGGGCCTGGCACAGCAGTAGAGGTTGCTCTGACTTTACTTGAAAAACTCAGTAGTAAAGACAACGCCGATAATCTACGCAAGATAATGCGCATACCAAAACCCAGCAAGGTTTGGTTACAGGCACCCCAGGTGTAGACATTGATTAAATGACCCTTGTTACAGGGGTTACTAGCTAACAAATACAGCGGTGCCGAACCCATGAAAAATAATATGGCTACACTATCCAAAGCGCTCACCTCACCGTTTCATCGCGGCGAGCGAGCTATTCAACAACAGTTGGGTGTTCGCGAACAAATGGAGCGTTTTGGTAGCCGTGTTATTCGCGACCATATGCCCACGCAGCACCAAGAATTTTATCAGCAGCTACCGTTTATTTTTGTGGGTCATGCCGATGCGCAAGGTTGGCCGTGGGCTTCGATACTTTTTAATGAGCCGGGTTTTATTCAAGCGCCCGATAACAAAACGTTGATCCTAAATGCTCAGCCGGTTGCGGGTGACCCTTTAGCTGATACTTTAATAACCGGAACCCCGCTGGGTTTGTTAGGTATAGAGCTAACCACTCGACGACGCAACCGTTTAGCTGCCCATATTATTGAATCTACAGATGCGCAAATTACTTTGCAGATTGATCAAGCCTTTGGCAATTGTCCGCAGTATATTCAACGTCGCGAACTAGTGCGGGTAGAGGAAAAAGTGCTACCGGCATCAACCATAAAAACGTTCAACAAACTCGATGCTTGTGCGCGCGCATTAATAGCCACTAGCGATACTTTCTTTGTCGCCAGCTATCTGAGCAATAATAGTGGCGACGCCAGCGAGGGAGCCGATGTCTCTCACCGCGGTGGCCGTCCTGGTTTTATCCGTATTGATAGTGATAGCACTTTGACTATTCCCGATTATCTCGGTAATAATCATTTCAACACCTTGGGTAATTTTGCTGAAAACGCTAGAGCGGGTTTATTGTTTGTAGATTTTGAGCAGGGTCATCTATTAATGTTAACGGGAACGGTAGAAATTTTATGGGATGCTCCCGACAGAGCATACTTTGAAGGTGCCGAGCGTCTATGGCAATTTCATATTGATCACGGGCGATGGCTTGAACAAAGTTTGCCGCTGCGCTGGACGCTAGATGAATACTCGCCTAATACGCTGCTGACAGGTACTTGGGCTGACGCTCAAAGTAGACGACAAGCTGACGCGCTCCGAGAACAGTGGCTGCCCTATGTAGTAGACAAGATAGTTGCAGAGAGCAGTGTCATTAAGTCGTTTTATTTACAGCCTAAAAATAACGTTGTGCCGAGTTTTAAGCCAGGCCAGTTTCTAACGATAAAGCACCCGGTTGATGGCAAGGACACAATCAGAACCTATACCGTATCCAGTGCCCCCACCGACCCCACCCTGAGGATTAGTGTTAAGCGTGAAATGTCATTAAACAAGGATGTGCCCGATGGACTTTTCTCCAACTTTATTCATAGTCAGCTAGCTATCGGGGACACGGTCTATGCGAAGGCACCCATGGGTGAGTTTGTGTTTGACGCCGCTGGGTCTCGGCCCGCTGTATTATTAGCAGGAGGTGTTGGCATCACCCCCATGGTATCAATGGCACGTCACGCAATGATAGAGGGCGTGCGCACGCGATCTGTTCGCCCTACCACATTAATCTGTGCCGCCAGCAATGGCGAGCAGCGGGCATTTTTTAAAGAACTACGGGATATCGAGCAACAATCCAATGGCACTATTCGCAGTTTTTGGGCCTTGAGTGAGATTGAAGGCTCGATGCTGGCGGGTCGCGACTATCACCATCACGGACGTATTTCAGCTGCGCTATTGCAGGCAGTTTTACCCTTGGATGACTATGAATTTTATCTCTGTGGCCCCGCTGCTTTTATGCAATCGATGTACGACCTGCTTAGAGAATTAGGTGTTCATGATGCAAGAATTTTTGCAGAAGAATTTGGGCCTGCAGCGTTACAGCGCGTCTGTGATCAAGCAACTAGTCAATTTGAACCCCTAGCTCAAGCCGATGAGGCTATCGTAGAATTTACCGAGTCAAAGATTGAGCAAGCGTGGTCGATTAAAAATGGTAATTTATTAGATTTTGCTGAAGCTCATGGCCTAACCCCCGAGTTTGGTTGCCGAAGTGGACAGTGCGGGGCCTGTAAAACCGAGTTGATCTCGGGAGGGGTTAGTTATCTGACTAAGCCGTTGTCGTCGCTTGGACCTAGTGAAATATTATTGTGTTGCGCAGTTCCTGCTGCTGTAGCAGGGCAAGATGTCGTCAAAATTGCAATAAAATCATGAGCAGCTTAAGTGCGCGCGATCAATCTTGACATTAATTTTAGACATTAACCTTAGCCTTCGTCTTAGCCATTAATATTAGCGATAAACCGAGTTCCGCAGATACTCTTGGCAATTGCTGCTTTGGATTAGGCGGCGCAGAGCTCATATAGATTTTATTATGGCGACCTTCCCAAATAAGCCTGCAAGTTATATATATTAAATAGTTATTGGTTTGATAGGGGATAAATAAAGCTAGTGGTTTACGCATGTTAAATTTTAGCTGATGCTATTTTATCTGTTTACTCGTCGCGGCCTAACGTCAATTAACGAATCAAGCTCAATAGACTCGCTGCGAAACCCGCAAGTTGACTAGCAGGTATCGCTCAAGGGGGTAGACTAAAGCTCGATATAGATTGATGCGATTGAAGAGTTGCCACCAAACCTTAGGTTCATCGCTGGTGATAGGTTATTCTTATGCTATTCGTAAGTTTTGTGATTTCTGGCGCCTTCAATCAAGGCTAGCAGAGGCACTGTGTCAATGATGGTGACTTCTCTTAACTTTTTTAGTAATACCTCTTGGCTGCCAAAAGTCGATTCGTCATATTGGTGCTTTGATATTTCGGCGTCTGGGTTATGAGCAATGTCTTTGTTTGCCTGTGATTGGGAATTTATTGGACTGCTCTTTTTGGGCAAACCAGTATTTAGATTGCTCTGCTGAATGGGGTTTGGGTTGATGCTGGGGCTAGTAAGTTGGGCTGTTTCACTTTGGGTGGAGGCCAGTGTTTTGAGTTCATTGATGAGCTGGTCTATTTGTTGTTGACGAATACCGCCGAGCTCTATGAGTTGTTTTAGTTGTGTTGAGGCGGACACCCAGATACTTTCTGCAAAAGCTTGAGGAGTCAGTGCCGTTGTTTTTATAGGCTTTTGTGTCTCGGTCTTGGTTTCTGAGGGTGAGGTCTGTGTGCGTTTTTCTTGGGTAGCTTTAGCCATGCGCTGCTGCCAATAGCGGCTGAAGCGGTGTGATTTAATAGGGCTGGCTTTATAACTTTTGTCGATGTTATCGGTTAGTAAGTTGAAGTCTTGGCAGGCTTGCGTGCTGGGTGCGCCTAGTGCAACCGGATGTTGTCGAGCAACAGCGTTCACTATGGCCTGGTCACGGCAGATTGAGCCAAGAAATATTATTCGTAGGCCAATATATTTGTCGACGGCGGCCTGAAAGCGTTTGAATATATTTTGGGCTCTACTGACGCCTGGCGCCATGTTGACAAGTACTTGCACTGGGCGTTTAAAGTTACTGCGGCGCAACACTTTTAGAAGTGAGAAGGCGTCGGTAAGCGATGTGGGTTCGGGGGTAATGACGACGATGGGCATTTGGGTGGCTGCGACAAAATGCAATACAGTGGCGGAGATGCCTGCGCCGGTATCTATGATGAGATAGTCGTAGTGGGGCTCGAGTTCGTCTAGCCCACGCATGAGTAGCATTTGTTGTTCGGGAGCGAGCTCTACGCAATTGGCGACTCCCGAGGCGCCGGGAATGATGTGTATACCAGCTGGGCCTTTGACGAGTATTTCAGCGAGTGTTTTTTCGCCGTTAAGAAGATGCTCTAGGGTGTATTGCGGCGCCACACCCAGCAGAATGTTGATGTTAGCCAGGCCGGTATCAGCGTCGAGGATACATACTTTTTCTCCTCTCAGGGCTAGTGTGATGGCGAGATTTACGGCGATGTTGCTTTTGCCAACACCGCCCTTGCCGCTGGTTAGGGCGAGTGTTTTCATTACGTGGGTCAGGGGGGCGTTAGACACACTGGTGTCCTTGCGTTATGTTGCCTGAAATCCATTTTTTATAAGCCATGGCGGGTTAACCCTGTAATTTTGTTGTCAATCTGAAGAGGCTAGCAGCAATGTCTAGTCGATGAGTTCTAAGCCTCTAAGGCATTATGATCGGCTCTCGGCAGATAGGCAATGATTTCGCGGGGTCAAAACTTAAAGTATGTTGTTAGAGGACATGTGGAGGTTATTGTGATCGGTATGCTGGAGGTCATGATGGAATGCATGTTGCCGGTAAAGCTACAAAAGCGTTCAAAATTAAATATTGTGGGCCTTGATGCTGAAGTAACTATTGCATAGATAGACAGGCAGGCAGTGTGATTTTTTAATGTTAACGGCTATCCTATGCAGCTGCATCTAGGCAAAATGAGTATCAATCACTATTTTGAATTCTGAAGAGCCATGTGTCTTTAGCCGTTCAATTTGGATAAAAAATCGCTAATCGCTCTTTGAGCGACTAAAATTAGACGGTAGCGCTTATATTGTTAACATTGATTTTAAAATTATCGAAAAGCACATGAAATCAGTAATTTATCTTACATTTAGATGTTGGCATGACAACGGCCATGTTTGACTTTAATTAGAGAGATGACAAATTATTACTCCTCGATGCAAGAAACTATAAATAGGCTATTATTAAGTTAGTCAATCGCTTCGAAAGCTACGATTGCATAACTTTACCAAGCCAAAGGTTTTGAAATTGTTTTGATATGCACTGAAGTGGCAGCGTAAATTGAGTTTATCACTGTAAACAGAAGTATTTAATTGGAAGAGCTCTAGAACTGAGTATCCAAAAAAAGTTAACCTATATAATATTCATTTATCATTTAAGGGCTAGCAATCGGAAAAACGCGGATGTCTACAAATACTCAATTAGCACTAGCAGGGCTCGAAATAGAAAAACTACCTTCTTTGCCACATGTTTTGGTGAAAATGTTAGAAGTCTGTCAAGACGCCAACGCTGATTTTCAAAAAATATCTCGTATTGTGGCCCAAGACGCGATTATCACTGCTCGTGTTCTAGTAATGGCTAACTCGCCCTCATACTCTTTTGCGGTCTCGGTGAACACCTTAGAGCGCGCGGTGCTGGTATTGGGTATCGATACTTTAAAAACCTTGATTATTACGGTGGCCGTGCAGCAGTTTTTTTCTAATTTTGGCAAGCAGCAGGGTGCCTATCTCAAATGCTTTTGGACACAATCACTCAGCTGTGCACTATTGAGCAAGTCATTCGCGGCGTTGACTAATTTCGCCCAGCCAGAGCAGGCTTATTTAGCGGGTTTACTCCACAATGTGGGTAGCCTTGTTTTGCAAAGTCAATTCCCTGAACGCTACCATCGTATGTTGGACGTTATGGCTAATTCTGGTGAGCTAGATATTTTGCAAGCTGAGGTGGGTGAGTTTGGGGTGAATCACTGTAATCTAGGCGCCGAGCTGTTGGCCTCTTGGGGGCTAGATCAATTTACCTGCGACGCTGTGCGCTATCATCACGAACCATTGCCGCAGTTACGCGATGCGCATCATTTGGTGAAGTTGGTGACCTTGTCGGCGCTGCTGGCAGAGGATGACGCGCTAGGCGACAACAACAGTTTTTTAGCCGCTGACGCTCTGTTTGGTTTGACGGCGCCGCTGACTCGTGAAATTTTGCTGCAAATCCAAACTGAGGTAGGACGCCTCGCTCAGTCCATGGGTATCGATGTAAACGACATGGTGCTCGAAAGCGCTAAAGATCAAGCAGCGATGCAAAGGCTGGCTGATCAGATTAAGAATATTGGACTGCTGCAGAATGTTAAAGACAATTTGTTACAGTCAGACTCTCGCGAAGCATTAAATCTTCATATTACCAGCACCATAGAACTGCTCTTTAACGTTAGTGCTATTTTGCTTTTTGATATGAGTGAGGATGGCAGTGAGTTGCTTTATCAGTTCGGCCAACACGGGAAGCAAATACCAGATACTGCTGATTTTAAAATTCCACTGGAGCCGCGGCGCAGTTTAATCGCAGACTCGGTTCTAGAAAAAAGAGTGGTCAGTTCGCTAGACGCAAAGGCTAAGGTTTCAAGACTGACGACTGTAGTCGATCGACAAGTTATTAGCCTAAGTGGGCACAGGGGTATTCTCTGTGTGCCGATGCTTAATCCCGGGGCAAATACAGCGGGTTGTCAGGGAGTAATAGTTCTGGGAATTAATGCAGATTATCAAGACGATAAATTGCAGTTGCTGGGTATGTTTGCGGCAGAAGCTGCCCGTGCTATTGATCGGGATGAGGAAAATACTCGGAAAGCGGATGTCGGTGGCGATGCCATTAAAGATGAAATAAAAAATCGCTTGCACGAAATCGCCCACGAGGCTAATAACCCTTTGAGCATTATCCGCAATTATTTAGAGTTGCTCGCGATTAAGTTGGGTGACGAGCATCAAGCCATTGGCGAGCTTGATATTATTCGTGAAGAAATCGATCGTACCGGCCAAATTATTATGCAGTTACAAGACTTAGGTCAGGTTGAGTTGAAGGTCAGTGGCGAGGTAGATATTAACGCTGAGCTGACTGCTCTGGTTAAAATTTATAGGCAGTCTCTGTTTTTGACTCACGGTATTAGCTGCGAATTAACGCTGGATACTGCGTTGCCAATACTGGCCTTAAACTGCAACCCCATTAAGCAGGTGTTCACGAATCTCATCAAAAATGCAGCCGAGGCAATGACCGCGGGTGGTCTTATCGCATTGAGTTCATCGGACAAAATTAATCACAATGGCTGCGAATATGTAGAGATTACAATTACCGATAACGGTCCAGGTATTCCCAAGACTATTTGTGATAATCTCTTTGCTCCGGTAGTCTCGGTTAAGGGCCGCGGGCACTCGGGTTTAGGTTTGAGTATTTGTAAGCGATTAATCACCGAACTTGGTGGCTTCATCGCCTATAGGCGGAGGGCGTCTAAAACAGAATTTAAAATACTATTACCACGAAGAGTGAAATAATAATTGCCTGAGGTAACACATATATTTGGATAGGATGCTATGAATGCTCAGTTAGCCGAGATGCAGTCACGACAGCTTGCATCTAACATCAGGGTGCTGGTGGTAGATGACGAGTATCGAGTTCTTACAAGCCTCGAGGCTCTGCTAAAATACAAGTACTATCAAGTGGACACCGCGCTTGGCGGAGAATTGGCTTGTCAAAAATTAGCGCAGAATCATTACGACATAGTGCTGCTTGATTTGAATATGGGTGACTTTGACGGTTTTGCCGTGATGGCCTACATGACAGCGCACGACATCGATACCGTCACGGTAGTGGTGAGTGGTGAGATCGCCTTTGACTCCGTGCGCAAAGCGCTGCGTATGGGCGCTTCAGACTACGTAAAAAAACCCTACTCTCCCGAAGAATTATTTACCATTATCGCTGCAAATCTCCACAAAAAAAACCTGCAAGATGACCGCGATCGCTATCAAGAACACGTTAGAAAATCAGTAGCCTTAAATCGCTACATTGTTGACCGCTCTCCCGATATTATTTTTCTGTTAAACGTTGATGGTTTATTTGATTTTTCAAATCCGCAAATGGAAGCGGTGTTGGGCTATAGTTCTGATGAGCTTGCGGGCACGCCGTTTAATAATTTATTAGATGTCCCGCATCTGCAAGTTGAGAAAATATATGAACGCTCAGATAAGCAAGTGGCCGCTGATGCCTTGTATAATGTGGAGTTGTGCCTAAAGCATCGCACCGAAACTGGCAGCAAGAAGTATTTTGAAGTGACACTGTTTTCAGTGTACACCGACATTATTGGTGGGGTTGAAAATATAGAGTTGAATAGACCTTCGCGTAAGGTTAATGCATTGACCGCAGTCGAAGACCAGTTCACCGGCTATTATGGTACGGCGCGCGATATCACTGAACGCAAAAAAGCCGAGAGTCTCATTCGCTTTCAAGCCGACCATGATTTACTCACTGGTCTGCCAAATCGCGCGTTGTTTAATGATCGGCTAGATTTGGCCATCACTCATTCGCGCCGTCGTAATAAAATGCTAGCGGTGATGTACTTAGATCTAGATCGTTTTAAAAATGTTAACGATACCTTTGGGCACACCATCGGTGACTTGCTGTTGCAAGCAGTAGTGCATCGCTTACAGAAATGCTTGCGCGAAGGTGACACACTTAGCCGTTATGGCGGAGATGAATTTGTTTTACTGCTGCCGGAAATTGACGGAGCTGCGGATGCCGAGCTAATCGCTAACAAAATAATAGCGGCGCTTAAGCCCGCTTTTAAGCTCGAGGGTCAGCAAGTATTTGCGGGCCTTAGCATTGGTGGAGCTTTATTTCCGGAGTTTGGAGGCAGCATAGATACCCTGATTAAACACGCTGACATTGCCATGTATGAAGCCAAAGTACAGGGTAATAATAGCTACGCTCTATTTAATAATGCGATGGGAGAGCATCTGAGCCAAAGTATAAAATTGGAGGCCGAGCTGCGCCAAGCTTTGGTAAACGATGAGCTAAGAGTGTTCTACCAGCCGCAAATTTGTACGCAGAGCAATACGGTGATTGGGGTAGAGGCACTTGTTCGCTGGCAGCATCCTGAGCGGGGCTTGATCTATCCGGGTGAATTTATAGCTTTGGCTGAAGACACGAAAATTATTTTCGACCTAGGCGACTGGGTGGTGCGCCATGCGGTTGCAGAGGTTAAGGGCTGGATGGATCAGGGTCTGCCACCAATACGTTTGGCGGTGAATTATTCATCCCTGCAAGTTGAGCAGGCCAATTTGGTTGATAATGTGATCAGCACCTTAGCTGAGTTCGATTTTCCTCCCCACTACTTCGAGCTAGAAATCACCGAAAATAATATGATGCACGACCTAGAAGGCATGGTGAAAAAAATGCAAAGCTTAGCTGATCATGGCGTTACAGTGGCTATCGACGACTTTGGTACCGGTTATTCTTCGCTCAGTTATTTGCACACTTTGCCCATTCATACCGTTAAACTCGATCAGTCTTTTGTGCGTAATATTCAATCGGTGGACCTCGAGGTGAGTATAGTGAATGCTATCTGTGCAATGGCCCACGGCCTTGGTTTAAACATCGTGGCTGAGGGTGTGGAAAGTAAGTCACAGCATGACTACTTAAAAAATTTGGGGTGCCAAGAAGTGCAGGGGTATTTAATCAGTAGGCCCCTTTCGGGAACGGCATTTTTGCAATTCTTAGCTGACAGACAATAGAGCTGCCTAGGCCGCTTGATAGCTCCTGCAACAGGTTCTTCGGGGCACACAATGGAGTATCATCTTCTTATGAAAATATTATTGAATAAGAATTAAGTGAACTGCCACCTCAGTTCCATCGGTTATTTGAAGAAGAGCTTATTAAAATATTTGGTCATGATGCATCTCTTGCGTGTTCAGATAGCATACTGGCAGTTTGATGAAGTAAAAAACCAGTCAACAATCAGTCAACGACCAGGAACTACTCCGTTACCAATCGACGCACCGGCTCTTCTTTGATCGGCCAGTGAACAATGGCGGCAAAAATCCCAAGTGCAACGCCTAACCACCAAACGGTATCGTAGGTCCCGGTTATATCGTAAAGAACGCCTCCCAACCAGACGCCAAGAAATGACCCTAATTGATGCGAAAAGAATATGATCCCACCTAGCGTGCCCAAATAACGAGTGCCGAACATAACAGCTACCAACGCATTAGTTGGTGGAACCGTTGAGAGCCACAATATTCCCATAATAATCGAGAATATGACCACGCTGACAGCTGTCTGAGGCAGCAATAAAAATAACGTCACCAGTATTGATCGAGCTAAATAAATCCATGACAATATAGCGGGCTTTGAATATTTCTGCCCGAGCACACCAGAAGCAAGCGATCCTATAATATTAAAAAAACCTATCAAACTGATAGCGACGACCGCCCATTTTGCTTCAATACCAATATCGCTAATATAGGCTGGGAAATGGGCGGTAATAAACGCTACCTGAAACCCACATACAAAAAAACCGGCCGCCAGTAAAACATAACCTCGAGTGGAGAATGCCTCTGAAATAACCTCAGAAAAGGTTTGTTCGATTTCCTGATTCGATATTTTTGAAGTTGACGCGTTTCCGCGTAATGGTATGGCAAGTAACGGTATCAGTCCCATAAACATTGCAACGTAAATCAGACTGTCGCCCCAACCATAAACATCGATCAATCCCTGAGAAATCGGCGCGAACAGAAACATCCCAGCAGAACCAGCCGCGGTGCCCAGACCAAACGCTAGAGACCGTTTATCGGCACTGACCATGCGGGCAAGTGAGGCCAAGATAACGCCGAAGGAACAGGCCGCTACCCCCAGACCAACCAGAAGACCACCTCCAATATGCAACCAGAGTGGAGATGGTGCAATTGACATGCACACTAAACCGGAGGCGTAAAGAACAGATCCGACTGCTAAAACTCGCCAGGTCCCAAAACGATCGGAAATAGCGCCAAAAAAAGGCTGGCCTAATCCCCAGCACAAATTTTGCAGTGCCATGGCCATCGCAAACGTCGTTCGATCCCAACCTGTGTCCTGAAGCATCGGCAGTTGATAAAACCCCATTGCCGATCTTGGCCCAAAAGCCAGCAGCGAAATAATACAGGCGCAAGTTATTGCGAGGAAAGGAATTGATAATGAAGAAACAGTTTTAGTGTACGGCATAGATACAAAATTATAGAGCCCTAACCATAGATGTCAATATTCAAAATCATTTCCTGTACTCCATAAATATTGCTGTTATCAGAACTCTATCAATTTTTCTCAATGTTCAAACAGGAACCATCATTAGCCAAAAGCTGGCTGCTTCAGTCAAATTAGCTTTGGTTCCAGATGACATGAGGAATCAGCTTTTCGAGGCACTCAGTGGGTATTCAGCCCTGAAAAAATGAATTTTTACAAAACTATTCTGGTTGACTGCTTTGGTCAAATTAGCGACTTTTCAGATAGTGAGTAAGAGCGACTCTAGATGTCACCTCGAGACCTTTCAGCTTAATGCATCAAGTTTTAAAATGTCTGTGTTAGTAAGGTCATAGCGATTTGAGTTTAAATGCAGTAATAATTTGTCAGTTACATATAAATATTGTGACGGTTTTTAATGGCGCCAGCTGACAATCGCTTAACTAGGTTTTAGCAGCTCGCAAAAGTATCTACGTCAATATATCCATCCAAACTTTAGACGCTAATATAGTGCCGTCGCTCAGCTTTTTGATCGTAACCTAAGGTGCCCATAGATTAAATAACGTAAACCTCAGCTTCTTGGCTATTTATGGGTACCTACTGACTTATAGTTGTTTGACAACTTATCTTTGCCCGCAGGGACACTTGAACGGGCATTTGCGTTGCTAGGTGCCAACCCATAAAAAAATAATCTCGTTAGACTAAGTTTTTACCAACATCATTCCAATCTAATTTGAATTAGTTTGATGTTTTCGCCAAGCTGTCACATGCTTGTAATACTTTCGAATGTATAATAAAAATCTAGACATATGGCTCGTACGAAATGTATAGTAATTCAAACGAAACATAATTTTCATATAATAAGAATAGTTGAGTTTACTTAATATCATGGTTTTATCACCTCGACAGCAAAGTATCGTAGACAAACTACAGGATACCAACGGTGTGCTTTCCAGTGCGGAAATCACCTCACTGTTTGATGTTTCTGTGCAAACTATTCGGAAAGACCTCAACGAATTGAGTGAGCTCGGAATTGTGCGACGGGTGCATGGCGGC
The DNA here is from genome assembly GCA_047633635.1 of Cellvibrionaceae bacterium. Lineage (GTDB taxonomy): Bacteria > Pseudomonadota > Gammaproteobacteria > Pseudomonadales > Cellvibrionaceae > CANLBN01. Next base: position 21,884 of record JBLIFG010000017.1, read on the forward strand.
ATTAGCCTACCGGGGGACAATCACAATATTTCGTTCAGCAATCGTAAGGTTATGAACCTTGCAGCAAAGCAGCATATTGCGCGCAAAGTTGTGACTTTATTACCTGAAAACAGTAGTGTTTTTCTGGGTATTGGCACCACGCCTCAACAAGTTGCACTGGCCTTACTCGACCACCCCGGGTTAACGGTAGTGACCAATAACATCAATGTCTCGTTGACGCTAAGCAATAGTCCTAAAATTCAAACGTACCTAGCGGGAGGTCTAGTAAGGCCTGGTGATGAGGATACGATGGGGCCCGAGACAACGGCATTTTTAAGTAAATTCAATATTCAGTACGGTGTATTTGGTGTTGGCGGTTTGAGCCAGAAAGGTCAGCTGCTTGATTTTTCTGTAGAGGAATCCAGTGTTTCTCAGACAATTATGGAAAACAGTGAGACGCGCATACTGGTTGCCGACCACAGCAAAATCAATCGCTATGCCCCCGTGGTTAGTGGAACCTTGAGCGATATCGATATTTTAGTTATTGATGTTGTATCAGACCCCTTTAGGCAGTGCTGTATGGCATTTGAAACCGAAATCATTGAAGTAGGATCTACCGCGGAATCTTTATCATGTTAAAAGTAGATGGAATATCGCGCAGCTATGGCGAATTAACGGTTGTCGATAAGCTCAGTTTCACCGTCAATGAAGGTGAATTTGTGGCTTTGCTTGGCCCTTCGGGCTGCGGTAAATCAACGTCGCTAAAAATGATCGCGGGGCTTGAAGTACCCGAGGCGGGTAGCATCGAGTTGGACGGCAGAGATATCACGCGGTTGTCACCAGGTGAACGTAAACTGGCGATGGTTTTTCAATCCTACGCGCTGTTTCCGCACCTTAAAGTTGAAGAAAATATTCTATTTGGTCTGCAGGCTAGAAAGGTACCCAAAGCCGAGCAAAAAAGGCGCCTTGATTCGGTCGTTGAGATGGTCGGACTCGGGGATCACCTACAAAAAAAACCATCGCAGCTATCCGGCGGTCAGTGTCAGCGCGTGGCCTTGGCCCGGGCAATTGTTGCACAAGCCAAGCTGTGTCTAATGGACGAGCCTTTATCTAACCTCGATGCCAAACTTCGCAACGAAATGCGCACTGAAATTAGAGCACTGCAACAACGCCTTGGTATGTCAGTTATTTATGTCACTCACGATCAGGTCGAGGCGATGAGTATGGCCGACAGAATAGTTTTGATGAACAACGGTAAAGTCGAGCAGATCGACGTACCCGAAGCGCTTTACAGTAAGCCCAAGACAATTTTTACCGCTCAATTTATCGGTAGTCCACCAATGAACATTATTGGGTCAGGTGCTGATTGTCGAGGTATTCGCCCCGAGCATATTGAAATATCAGAACAGGGTATGCCGGCCAGTGTTGTTAGTTGTGACTACCACGGTGCCGATACCATCGTGCTCGCCGATGTTAGTGAGCAGGGTGAAGCGCAAAAACTCATCAAAATACGCTATCCAGGACATGCAGTATTTACACCCCAGCAGCGCTTAGCTGTTCGTTGGGCACCAGAAAATGAACACAAGTTTGCCATTTAATCTCATAAGTCTTTTGAAGTTTACATAACCTCTAAAATAAAGGAAGGAATAATACTGATGAAAATATTATCTAAATGCCTTACAACGCTCGGCATTGCATCAATCTTTGGATTGAGTAGTGTTGCCAGTGCCGCCACCGATTTAACCATGTACTATCCAGTTGCGGTGGGTGGTTCGCTCACTAAAGTTGTGGATGGTATGGTTGAACAGTTTGAAACCGAAAATCCTGATATTAACGTTAATGCCATCTATGCCGGCAACTACAACGACGCACGTGTAAAAGCACTGGCTGCCCTTCAAAGCGGATCACCTGCACAGTTATCGGTTATGTTTTCGATTGATCTTCACGAGCTGCGCAATCTCGACGCGATTGTCGCCTTTGACGATATCGTTAGCACTGATGCAGAGCGCGAGTGGTTAAATAGTTTTTATCCCGCGTTAATGGAAAACGGTAAAGCTGACGGCAAGACTTGGGGTGTGCCTTTTCAGCGCTCGACCATCGTCATGTACTATAACAAGGACATGTTTCGCGCCGCTGGCCTTGATCCTGAGAAGCCACCCACTAGCTGGGAAGAGTTTGTCAGTATAGGTAAGAAGCTCACCAAAAAAGATAGCAACGGAACCGTCCAGCACTGGGGCGCGATGATTCCATCGACGGGTTATCCCTACTGGATGTTTGGTGCTTTAACCAAGCAAAACAGCGAAGTGTTGATGAACCAAGCTGGCACCGAAACCTACTTTGATAAGCCTGGCGTAATTACCGCCTTAGAATATTGGCAAGACTTGGGTAATAAGCACGCCATGATGCCTAAAGGTATGATTGAGTGGGGCACTTTACGACAAAACTTTCTCGACCAGAAAACTGCGATCATGTGGCACTCTACCGGCAACTTAACCACGGTAAAAAACAAGGCCAAATTTGATTTTGGTGTTGCTAAATTACCGGGTAACAAAGAGCTTGGCTCGCCAACTGGGGGTGGTAACTTTTATATCTTCAAAAAATCGTCAGCTGAAGAAAAACAAGCGGCTCTCAAGTTTGTGAAGTTTATGACCTCTGCGCAGCAAGCGGCAAACTGGTCTAAATCAACGGGCTATATGGGTGTAGGCCCGGGCGCCTACGAGACACAAACGCTGAAAGACTATGTGAAAACTTTTCCACCGGCAGCAGTCGCCCGCGATCAGCTAACACATGCTACAGCCGAGTTATCGACCCACGAAGCAGGGCGCGTGCGTAAATATCTGGATGATGCTATTCAGTCAGTATTAATTGGACAGGCGACGGCAACAGAGGCATTAACTGATGCCCAAAAACAAGCTACGTCAATTTTGCGCCGCTATAAGTAGAAAAAGTAGAAAAAGTAGAAAAATTATGGGGCCACCTTCATTGGCCCCATTGACTCTGAAGATGATAATACTCTCCGGTATGAAATATGCTTAAACGATTTAATATGAAGGCCTGGTTATTATTATTGCCCGCGATGTCGTTTTTGATTGCGTTTACACATTGGCCGACGCTCAAGTCTATCTGGCGCAGTTTTACTTGGGCCCGGTCCGATGTTGCTCCCAGCGAGTTTGTAGGTCTCGATAATTATCGAATGTTATTAGACGACCCGGTATTCTTGAAGGTTATCGAAAATAATTTTTGGTATGCAATCGGCACGGTGCCAACATCGATAGCGCTGGCGATTGTGATGGCGCTTTGGGTCAATAGTAAAATCCGTGGTACCAGTTTGCTGCGGCTAGCTTTTTTTACACCCACTATATTGCCAATGATTACTGTGGCCAACATCTGGTTGTTTTTTTATAGTCCCAATATTGGACTGTTTAATCAGTTGCTGGCATTGGTTGGCATTACGGGCCCTAACTGGCTTGGGGATCCCGACACTGCTCTGTCTAGTTTGATGGTGATGACCGTCTGGAAAGAGGCGGGTTTCTTCATGATTTTTTACCTCGCTGCCTTGCAAACTTTAAGCCCTGAGCTGTTTGATGCGGCGAAGTTAGAAGGCGCCAGTGCATGGCGAAGGTTTAGAAAAATAACCTTCCCGCTGTTGATGCCGACCACTCTATTTGTGTTGATCAACGCCATCTTGAACGCGTTTAAGCTGGTTGATCATCTGTTTATTTTGACCAAGGGTGGCCCCAACAACGAGAGTAATTTGCTTTTATATTACATCTACGAAACCGCTTTCAGTTTTCTCGATAGTTATTATGCCGCAACCCTGACGGTTGTTATGTTAGCGACTTTGGCAGTGATTGCCTTGGTGCAAATGCTTCTTCTTGATCGCAAAATTCACTACCGGTAAAAGTTATGTCTCCTTGGTTTCAAACCTTTTCGAAAATATCAGCCTACCTGTTAGGCGTTCTCTGGATATTGCCGCTGCTCTATGCGTTTTGGGCCGCCTTTCATCCGCCTGAATTTGCCACTCAGTTTTCGTTGACGGCGCCCTTGACGCTCGAAAATTTTGTATCGGCCTGGGATCAGGCTCCATTTTTTCGCTACATGTTAAATACGATTGTCATCACTACTTTAATCTTAGTGTCACAGTTATTTCTTTGCACGCTTGCCGCTTATGCGCTGGCGCGAGAAAAGTTTGCCGGTCGCGGCTTTGCCTTTGCACTCGTGTTGACACAATTAATGGTTATGCCTGAAGTGCTTATCGTTGAAAACTACCGAACTTTGGCTGGTCTCGAACTGATTGATACCTATCTCGGTGTTGGCTTGCCATATTTGGCGAGTGCTTTTGGTATTTTTCTGTTGCGACAAACCTTTAAAACCGTGCCACAAGAACTAGAAGACGCGGCTCGTGTCGAGGGTTTGTCGGGTCTTGGGATTATTTGGAAAGTTTTTGTACCACTCGCCTTTCCCACTTACCTAGCCTTCAGCTTAGTCTCTGTTAGTTACCATTGGAATAATTTTTTATGGCCTCTGGTGGTTACCAATACCGAGGCAAGTCGACCGTTAACTGTTGGTATGGCAATATTTGGGGCTCCTGAATCAGGTGTCGACTGGTCGGTTATTTCTGCGGGCACGCTCATTGCTATCGGCCCGCTACTCATCTTATTTTTAATTTTTCAACGACGTTTTATTCAGTCGTTTATGCATGCGGGTATTAAGTAAATGCGAATATTGTCTTGGAACATCCAATACGGAAAGTCAGTTAACAGTGTCTTTGATTTTAATCGAAGCCTAAATTATATTAAGTCACTTGGCGATTTTGATGTTATCTGCCTACAGGAAGTGGCGCGACACATGACGGGTTATTGTAGCCCCGACCAGCAGGACCAACTCGAGCTTGCGCAACAGCATTTTGCTAATTATAACGCGCTTTGGGGCTCTGGCTTTAGTTGGCCGAGTGCGACTGATGAACCAACGCATAGGCAGGAATTTGGCAACTTAACGCTGGTCAAAAATAATCTTCTAGACTTTAAAGTGCACCAGTTGCCGCAACCCGCAGCACCGGGTAAATGGCAAATGCCTCGGGTTGCCATCGAAGCTTGTGTTGATTCTAGTATCGGACCTTTGAGTATTATTAATACTCATCTCGCTTTTCACGATAGCAACGAAGTCCAACAGCAGCTTGAGCATCTTCACGCTATAGAGCGAGATCGCTTAGCACATCTGCAATATCCAAAAGCCGCTGGCCCCGGATCATTTCAAGAGGGCTACTTAGCATCGGCGCGGATTTTATGCGGTGATTTTAATTTTGCCCCCGAATTTCCGCATTATCAATATCAACTTAATAGTGGCTGGATCGATACTTGGAAGCTCTGTTATCCCGATGTACCACAGCCATCAACTTGTGGCATCTTTGATCAAGTACAGTGGGTGCAAGGTGGGCACTGTCGAGATTATTTTTGGCTTAGCAAAGAACTGGCATCACGCAAGGTTGGCGCCAGTGTCGACAGTGATACAGATCTTTCAGACCATCAACCTATTATTCTTGAGATAAATATTTGAAACCCCAGCCGCTACCCAAAATATTCCCGCACAAGCCTAGGATTTTATTCACCGATATCGATGACACACTTACTTGGAAAGGACGTTTACCGCTCGAGGCTTTTACGGCCCTGGTCAACCTACAGCAAGCCGGCATTAAGGTCATACCGGTCACGGGTGCCAGCGCTGGTTGGTGCGATTGTATGTTGCGCACTTGGCCCATCGAGACGATTATCGGCGAAAATGGAGCATTTTTTAGCGACCGTAATAGCGAAGGCCAAATAGCCACACATTTTGTTGTCGACGCAGCCGAGCGCGCGCTTAACTGGCAGCGCTTGCAACAATTAAAAAATAACACCATCGGCAAATTTGCCAACGCACATTCGACGGCGGACCAGCCTTATCGACTTACCGACATTGCTTTTGATATCAACCAAGACCAGCAGATAGCAAGATCGGAAGCTTTCGAGATTGCTGAGTTTTGTGAAGCTTCGGAGATGAACGTGCGAGTCAGCTCGATTCATATTAACGTTTGGTGTGGAGCCTATAACAAGGCATCTTCAGCGCTTGCATGGCTGGCGCAACAAAATATCGATAGCAGCGAAGCTATGTTTATTGGTGACTCGCCAAATGATGAGTCGATGTTTTCAAGTTTTGTTCATAGCGTAGGTGTAGCCAACATTGAACCCTTCATCGACGAACTTAAATTCGCCCCCACCTACGTTACTCGCCATTCGGGCGGCTATGGCTTCGCCGAGTTGGCGGCGTCTGTTATTGAAGCCCTACCAACAAAAAGGAGTCACTAGACATTAACGGTACTACGATCCTTATAAATTTGATTGGCGGAGTTGCACTATTGCTCTGGGGCTTGAGGATGGTGCGGATTGCCGTCATCGAGGGCTGGGGTAACGACGTGCGTCGTCTGCTCGGTAAAAGTCTGTCGAACCATTACAATGCATTTTGTACTGGCCTCGGTGTCACTATGCTTTTACAAAGCAGTAGCGCCACGGCATTACTAACATCCTCGTTTAGTGGACAAGGTATGTTGACCACAGCCAGCGCTCTAGCCGTGATACTCGGCGCCGACGTTGGCACAACGCTTGTCGCACAAATATTAACCTTTGATTTATCCGCTTTGTCACCCATTTTAGTAGCACTGGGGGTGGTATTTTATACTTATGCTAAAGGTGGTCGTGTCAAGGATTTTGGGCGACTGATGTTAGGTATTGGTATGATGCTGCTTGCGTTAAAGCTGATTCTTGCGGCGTCGATGCCGATGCGTGAGTCGGTGATTGTTCAACAAATTTTTGTCGCACTAGGTGAAGATCTTATTTTAGCGGTGGTATTTGCCGCAATCTTGGCCTGGGCTGCGCATTCTAGCCTCGCCACCGTGCTATTGATAATAACTTTAGCCAGCACCAGCGCTCTGGATATCTCGGTAGCTTTTGCATTTATATTAGGTGCTAATATTGGTGGAGCTTTGCCTCCGTTTATAGCTACTTTAGGAGCCAGTCGCAGCGCTAGGCAACCACCTCTAGGTAATCTGTTATTTCGTATTTGCGGGGTGATCATCGTTTTACCGTTGGTCGAAATAATTGCTCAATGGCTGTCTTTGTGGGATATCAGTCAGGCTCGTTTGATTGCAAATTTCCATATGTTTTTTAATATTGCGTTAGTTATTATATTTTTTCCGTTGATCGATCGTATGGCGAACCTGACTGCGCGGCTGCTACCCGAAGACCCCGAAGAATCAGAGGCAATCAAGCCTAAGCACCTCGACATCAATGCGCTTGAAACTCCGCTAGTTGCAATCGTCAATGCGGAACACGAGGTATTGCGTATGGCTGAGGTTGTCGAGCGCATGTTGCGCAACGCCTTTGTTGCCTTGAAAAAAAATGACTTTGTACTGGCGCAAAAAACTAAAAAAATGGATAAGATTGTAAATCTGTTTGACGACGAAATTAAGCGTTATTTGACGGCTCTTACCCGTGAGGCACTGACTGAAAAAGAGGGTCGACGCTGTATCGAAATTATTAACTTTACAACTAATCTGGAGCACGTCGGAGACATTATTTCTGTCGATTTGATACATAATATTTCACAAAAAAAAGTTGTACCGCGTGCAAAAATGTCGCTTCAGGATCGCGACGATATTAATAACTTGTATCAACCAGTATTGAAGTCGCTACAGTTATCGATCAATGTCTTCTCTTCGGGAGATATAACCATGGCGCGGCAACTACTGGCTAACAAGTATAAAGTCGTTAAACGTGAAAAAGAATTAGTGATTAGTCATCTCAATAAATTACGCGATGAAGTGACTTATGATTCGAAGCTCAGTGCATCACAGCTCGACATACTCCGCGATCTCAAAAGAATTAATTACCACCTAACTTCGGTTGCCTATCCAATTCTTGAGGCGGCGGGGGAGTTGCGAACGCGTCTTCGCTCTATAAAAACTGCAGAAGCGAGAACTAACACTGCCTCTAAATTGCGCTGAGAAGCCCAGCGCTGATAAAACTAGCCCAAATATATTTAAGATTAACGATAACCTTTAGCCGATGATTCGGCATTGAGAAAGTATTGATGAAAAAATTTAATAACCACTATCTGATTATGCGGCATGGAGAAAGTGAAGCCAATGTGGCTGGATTAATCGTGAGTGATCCAGCTATTGGCTGCAAAAATTTTGGCTTAACTGATGCGGGGCGGCGGCAGGTTGTCGCCTCTATTAGCGACTATCAACTTCAAAACTCAACTACAAAGCAAGTTGCCGGTCGTCCAATAAGCAAGGTTATTTGCTCCGATTTTTTAAGAACAACAGAAACTGCCAATCTATCCACTCAGACATTATTTTTATCCGCTCCGCAAATTGAGCCCGGTTTACGCGAGCGTTTTTTTGGTGATTGGGAAGGCAAGTCCGATATTCACTATCCAGAAATATGGGCTTTAGATGATGATGCACAGTCACAAGCAGCGCAACAAATTGAGTCGGTAGACGAGGTTCGACAGCGCGGACTAGCTGTGATCGAAAAACTGGATGCGCAGTTTTCTGAAGAAGTAATATTACTCGTTTCTCACGGCGATATGTTGCAGATACTGCTCACGGCCTTTGCCGACATCCCAGCTCAACAACATCGAACACTTCCGCACCACGCTCAGGCTGAAATTAAATTACTGGTTGCTGGTGGTTAGTGCAACTAAAGATGAGGCAGAATCTATGTTTATTTATAAATTTTAAAACGAATAAAAGTAGTCTAGGTTTTTATTTGAAATTTTTTTAATGTCGAAGCGGGAGAGTTAATTAACAGATCGAGTTTACGCTTTCGATCGAGATTTATAAATATTCTATGCGTTTCCTCACAATATTCATTAACAATCTTACCAACAGTAAATATCTGTGTCTTTTTAACCGTGACGGCTTAGCCTCTGCTAAAGTTGTGCCTGCTCAATGCCGCCGAACTCTTCTAATAGCCTCACAATCGGGTCGTATTTATCATGATCCATCATCATCCTACATTGCACCGCTAAGGCCGTGGGTGTCGCCGCCAAGATGTCTGATGCAGGGTCTTTTGCGGGATGATTAACATTTGCTCCCGCCTTAACTAATGCTTCCACAGCTTGTATGTTGCCACCAAAGACGGCGTGAAAAATAATGCTGCAATTCCAACGTGGATCAAGAGTGTTTGCGTCTCCGCCAGTATCAAGAAAAGACAATAGAGCATCGCTGTGGCCTTCAATCATAGTTTCTAATAAGGCTTGTAAATCGAAATTTTCTGTCATGAGCTGCTTAAATATCTAAAGAATTGGTGATTTATTATGAAGCTTAATCATTGTGCTAACAATATAAATAGTAATCTTTTTGAGACTATTATTATTATTATTTAAGTTTTTGTTGTCACTGTGAATGATGGGGATTTGATCTTATCGATTATGACTAAAAATGTAATAAGCTTTAATGAGATTTTTCGTTGTTTATAGAGATAAAGTATATTACTATTCAAAAATAAAGCGAGCGCTCGCATTATTTTTGAATAGTAATTGAATAGGGCGTTACCTTTACTTATAAAAACATTAACAGCAATTCGATCAATAGTTTGATCGAAGTTCAAATAATAGTTAGACCATAAGTATAAAAAAAACAGGAACAATCCTATGACTAAATTTTTATTTAACAAATCGCTACTCAGTAGCTCTATCAGCCAACACGCTAAATTGTTTGTAGGCGCAGGGCTTGCAGCTGTTCTGACACTTCCTGCATCACAGGTAATGGCAGGCGGTTTTCAGTTGTCCGACCACAGCGTAACAGGGCTGGGTCGCAACCATGCAGGTTATGGTGTTGTGGGTGACGATGCCTCTGCTGTGCAATTTAATCCAGCTGGGCTAACTCTGCTTAATAAAAAGCAAGTTCAATTTGGTGCAGTGATTAATATGGTGAGCGCCGATATAGAAGATGATGGCAGTTCTTTACCTCCTGGTCGCACTGGCAATAGCAGTGAAGACGGTACTCCTTCAGCCGTAGTAGTGCCAAGCTTTTACTATGTACATCCGGTGAACGATAAACTAGTTTTAGGTTTAGGTTTTACAGCCCCTTTTGGTACTAATACTGATTATAGTGATGAATTTTTTGGTCGTTTTAATGGTAAAAAAACTGAGCTAACGGCTCTCGATTTAAACCCTGCTTTTGGTTATAAGATTAATGACACGGTTAGTATTGGCGGTGGTATTAGTGTGCAAAAAGTTGATGTAACTCTTGGACAGGCTACATACTTTGGCGCTGCTGGTGAAGGTGATTTTGAGGTTATAGGTGATAGTATTGAAGTTGGCTATAATTTAGGCGTCACCTTTAATCTAGCCGATGATTCTCGCTTGGGTTTAAGCTATCGCTCGGGTATTAAGCATGACATTGAGGGAGATGCGCAGTTTGACGTTCCTACAGCATCGCCGGCAGCCCCGTTAGCCGGAACTTATAATGCAACAGCTGATTTTGAATCGCCCGCAACCGCTTACCTAGGATATTACAAGCCTCTTAGCAACGATTACTTTTTTACAGCGGGTGTTCGCTGGACACAGTGGAGTGTGTTTGAAGAAATTCGAATCAAGTTTCCAGGAGTTGGCGGTGGCGCTCTAACAGCTAGTGATGCTGTAACACCAATTCAGTGGAAAGACTCTTATACCTATTCAGTGGGTATAGATGGCCGTATTAACCAACAGTGGGGCTGGAGAACCGGTGTTTCATTTACCGAGACCCCGGTACCGGATAGCACCCGCTCGGTGCGTACCGTTGACTCTGACAGAACCGCAATCAGTTTTGGTGCAACCTATAATATGTCGCCTAAGTTAACAGTAGATTTAGCTTATCGTTACATCAGCTTTGCTGATGGTCCAATTAACCGACCAACTCTTGCAGCAGGTACTCTAGTAGGTTCAACCGTAGCTAACATTGAACCTAACGTTCACACGGTTGCGATTCAAGCTAACTATAAATTCTAAGGTAATTTTATGCGCTATCAGGTGTCTGCAAGCGTAAATAGGATTGAAGTCTATTAATTTAAGGTTAAGAGCCTAACCTTGCTTTATAGCCGCTTTTATAGCGGCTTTTTTGTGAGCATCTTTTAACTATCTAGTGACAAATAATGCCGCTTAACCTTGCTTTATACCTGTTTGGCTCAATATTATTTAATATGGTGACTAAGAAAGAGCACTGTGATTGGGCGACTAAGATAAGGTCATCAAATAGCTCTAATAAACGGTTTTAATGAATAACTCTGATAGATAGTTCGTCAAATAGTTTGAATAAACAGTTCTGATGCATAGAGCTACTAAAACAGAGTTGTTTATTAGAGCTCTGAGTTAGGGCTATTCCCACAACAAACACTCCCTGATAGAATGCTCTGCCGATTTATATGCTGGGCGTTAAAGTTATTGATAAGCATGGCCCAGTAATCAAGGCACCATTTATGACGAATACCGTTTTAGAGCAAGCCCCGCGAGTAATGGATAAAACCCGAGAGTTGGTGAAAGCCCATTTGGTAGGTGCCGTTAAGCAAACTTATACGCCTGCACAAACAGCTGAGTTAACGGCTCGTATTAAAGTTCTTTTACAGCAAAAAAATGCGTTATTAGTTGCACACTACTATACAGACCCTACGATTCAGGCATTAGCTGAAGAGACGGGTGGTCTTGTCTCCGATTCTTTAGAGATGGCGCGATTTGGTAAAGCCAGCTCTGCACAGACTTTAATAGTCGCGGGTGTGAAGTTTATGGGCGAGACGGCTAAAATTTTAACTCCCCATAAACGTGTGTTAATGCCCACGCTTGCGGCAACTTGCTCGTTAGATTTAGGTTGCCCTATCGATGAATTCTCGGCATTTTGTAATGCCCATCCAGATCGCGAGGTTGTGGTTTATGCTAATACTTCGGCGGCGGTAAAAGCGCGTGCTGATTGGGTTGTCACCTCAAGTATTGCTCTCGATGTTGTCGATCACCTAGATAGCGAGGGCAAAAAAGTCATCTGGGCGCCGGATAAACATTTGGGTGCCTATATTCAACGCAAGACCGGCGCCGATATGCTGCTTTGGGACGGTGCTTGTATTGTGCACGAAGAGTTTAAAGCTAAAGGTATTGAAGATCTAAAAGCGGTATACCCCGACGCAGCTGTGTTGGTTCATCCCGAGTCGCCAGCACCCGTGATTGCTATTGCCGATGTTGTTGGTTCTACCTCACAACTTATTCATGCTTCTAATACCCTGCCCAACCCACAGTTTATTGTGGCAACTGACGAGGGCATTTTTTATAAAATGAAGCAGCTCACGCCTCATAAAGACTTTTTAATTGCTCCTACTGCTGGCAGTGGAGCCACTTGTCGTAGTTGCGCCAATTGCCCATGGATGGCAATGAATAATCTAGAGCGGATTATTCATGCGCTCGAAGAAGGTGCCAATGAGGTTTATATAGACCCAGCCTTAGGAGTTAAAGCAATGAAGCCGTTGCAGCGGATGTTAGATTTTAAAGCAAGTTATTTATAAAGGCATGCTTATTTATACAGCACTATAAAGCGACATTTTTTATTTATTTTTTCATTTACTTCGCAATCGAAGCAATAAATGAGTCTCGATAAGATATCGAGAAAAGTCTATATTTATAAAATCTTTAGATTAAATAGACCTAAAGCGCCTAAGTAATCCGTCTACTAAGGCGCTAAATTGCTCAACTAACTATATTATGGGTTCGTCAAGGATGAAATAAATTAACTAGCTACTCGCCATATAAACATAGATAAGCCGTCTCAATATCGACCTTTACTTGAAATTTTTCATGGGCATCTATCTCAAAATACTCACCCGCATTAAAGGTTTGCCATTCATGGCTATTGGGTAACATTACACTTAGGGCACCACTGATAACGCTCATTTTCTCGTGCTGGCTCGTGCCAAATTCGTATTCACCTATTGACATCACACCCACAGTAGCCGGTAATGTTGAGGTCTGGAAAGCAACAGAGATAACTTTGCCGTCGAAGTGTTCGTTAGTCTTAAATTTGCTGCTAGACATGCTGAATCCTAATTAATAAAGTGTAAATGAGTGGAATGAAAGTGTTGGTATAGTCTATATGTTGACTGCTCGAATTACATCTGTCTACAGCAAATTATGACTAAAGAGGCCACTCTAAGCGGTGAATTGTTAGTGTAAGGTCTTGAATTGTGACCCCTTAAAAATTGCCTAAAATACCTGAGCTGTAACAGAGCAGAACGAGCACTGTTTGATAATTTTTTATATATCGTAAAAATAGTCAAGTTGCACAGCGGCGGTTATTGGTAACTCATTGAATGGTTGCCGCAGGCCCCCAATCACGATTTAACTGAGGGATGTCTTTTAGGCTTAGAAGAGGTTTGGGTATGCAAATCCTTATTATCGCGACGCGGCGACCCCGGCACCCAAAGCCTAAATATAATGAATTCAGCTAAAGCTGCCAAATATAGCTCGAACATATGCTTAGCATCATTTGATAAGAAATAGCAGTCTGTTAATCTAGGTCTCTACTCGCTAGAATACGGCTGCGTTAAAGTATCTATAACGTCTTGACCAGCTCCTTAAATCAAAACCTAAACACAACATTTAAAAGCCGAATAACCCATATTATGCCTACCGACTTTGTTCATCTGCGCCTACATACCGAATACTCGCTTATCGATAGCACTGTGCGCGTTAAAAAATTGATTGCAGCCGTCGCTGAGATGGGTATGCCGGCGGTGGGTGTTACCGATCAGTGTAATTTTTATGGTTTGATCAAACTTTATAAGGCTGCACAAGCGAGTGGCGTTAAGCCAATTATTGGTGTCGATTTATGGATCCGCGAGGAGCTAGAGGACGCTAAACAATCGACCATTTGCCTGCTGGCCATGAATCATGCCGGTTATTTAAACATTATTCGCCTGATATCACGTGGCTTTCAAGAGGGGCAATACCACGGCGTGCCCTATGTTCGTCGCGACTGGCTTCGCGAACATAGTGAGGGTGTGATTGTATTATCGGGTGGCCGCAAAGGTGATATTGGCCAAGCGCTTATAGGTGGTCGCCAAAGCGAGGCACTCGCCTTACTCATTGCATGGCAGCAAGACTTTCCCAATCGATTTTATATCGAGTTACAGCGGACGGGAAGGCAAGACGAAGAGCGCTATCTCCATGCCGCCGTGGAGCTGGCCGAGGCGCAGCAAATACCCGTGGTTGCGACCAACGAAGTTTGTTTTTTAAACGCTGGGGAGTTCGAGGCACATGAGGCACGAGTTTGCATTGGTGAAGGTAGAACTCTCGACGATCCTCGTCGCGAGCGCCGCTACTCCGAGCAACAATACCTGCGCAGCGCTGCTGAAATGGCAGAGCTATTTAGCGATATACCCGAAGCCTTAGCCAATACCGTTGAAATCGCTAAACGCTGCAATGTCGATATTGAGTTGGGTAAATACTACCTACCCGATTTCCCCATTCCTGAAAACATTACGCAAGATCCATTTTTTGCCCAAACTATATCCTACGAGACTCTAGAAAACTTTGCTAGAGATGCGATGGCCGTGCAGTGGGAGGGTGATAATGACAGAACCGGTAGCGATGAATATAAGGTCATGCTGCAAACGAATGTTTTCTTTCAAAAAGTTTGTTACGAAGGTTTATATAAACGCCTAGCAACTATTTTTCCTAACAAGCACTTAGAAAAAGGCTCGGAAGATCACGCAGCGGCATTAAAACGCTATGAAGATCGTCTACGTTATGAGCTCGATATCATCATGCAGATGGGGTTTCCCGGCTACTTTTTAATTGTGATGGATTTTATCCAATGGGCCAAAGACCAAGATATTCCAGTAGGTCCCGGACGTGGTTCGGGTGCGGGCTCGCTGGTGGCTTATTCTCTCGACATTACCGATCTTGATCCCCTCGAGTATGATCTGCTGTTTGAGCGTTTCTTGAATCCTGAGCGGGTGTCGATGCCTGACTTTGATATCGATTTCTGTATGGATAATCGTGACAAAGTCATCAACTATGTGGCCGAGACTTATGGTCGTGATGCAGTCTCGCAAATTATTACCTTCGGCACTATGGCGGCCAAAGCGGTTGTGCGCGATGTGGCGAGAGTGCAGGGTAAGTCTTATGGTCTTGCCGATAAGCTATCAAAAATGATTCCGATGGATGTTGGTATTACCTTGCAAAAAGCTTTTGACCAGGAGGAAGGTTTACGTGAGTTTTTAGCCAATGATGCCGATGCGCAAGAAATTTGGGATATGTCGCTGTTGCTCGAAGGTATCACCCGCAACGTGGGTAAGCACGCCGGTGGTGTGGTTATTGCGCCCACTAAACTGACTGACTTCTCTCCATTATTTTGTGATGAAACCGGAAAAGGTCTTGTCACCCAATACGATAAAAACGATGTTGAATCAGCTGGCTTAGTTAAATTCGATTTTCTAGGACTCCGCACGCTGACAATTATTGATTGGGCAGTGAAGATGATTAATCGCACGGGTGCGACACAAGGTAAAGCGCCTATAGATATTGCTCAAATTGATTTGGGCGACCCAAGCACCTACAAAATGCTTAAAACAGCCGAGACTACAGCGGTGTTTCAGCTTGAATCGCGCGGTATGAAAGATCTCATCAAACGCCTACAGCCCGATGACATCGAAGACATGACGGCACTTGTTGCATTGTTTCGTCCGGGGCCTTTGCAGTCTGGTATGGTCGATGACTTTATCAATCGTAAGCATGGTCGCGCTCAAGTCGCTTATCCCGATGCAAAGTACCAGCACGCTAAGCTAAAGCCTATATTAGAGCCAACCTACGGGGTCATTGTCTATCAAGAACAAGTGATGCAGATTGCACAGGAGCTTGCTGGATACTCTCTTGGTAGTGCAGATTTACTGCGTCGAGCAATGGGTAAGAAAAATGCAGAAGAGATGGCCAAGCAGCGCGAATTTTTTGAAAGTGGGGCAACCGCGCAAGGCGTTGATCCAACCCTTGCGATTAAAATTTTTGACTTGGTAGAAAAATTTGCCGGTTACGGTTTTAACAAATCGCACTCGGCAGCTTATGCGGTTGTGTCGTTTCAGACTGCGTGGTTAAAAACGCATTATCCCTCTGAGTTTATGGCGGCAACCATGTCATCGGATATGGATAAAACAGACAAGGTCGTTACCTTCGTCGAAGAGTGTCGATCGATGAAACTCAATTTGTTACCACCCGATGTCAATAATGGTGAGTTTCAATTTACTGTCGATGAAGAAAAAAATATTATTTATGGCTTGGGTGCGATCAAAGGTTTAGGTGAAGGGCCTGTCGATAGTATTCTCGAGGCACGTAAAAGTGGCCCCTTTACCGATCTTTTTGACTTCTGTGCACGCGTCGATGCACGTAAACTTAATAAGCGTGCGCTTGATGCATTGGTTCGCAGTGGCTCTTTTGACCGTATTGGCCCCCAACTGTTTTTACCAGAAGAACCCACCTTAGAGAATAAACCGAAGCCAGCACCGGTATTAGATCTCGATCATACGCGCGCAATATTATTGGTAGCATTAGGCGAGGCGGTAAAAACTGCAGAGCAAAATCAGCAAAATATAAATGCAGGCATGGGTGATTTATTTGGTGATGTGTTGCCGGGGTCAGGATCGAAAGAAGACGCTAATTATAATGTGTATAACGCCTTTAATGCTATTCGACGCTGGAGTATTAAAGAGCGCCTAAACGGCGAGAGCGATACACTCGGGTTGTATTTAACGGGTCATCCTATCGATGAATACGATCAAGAGATAAAGTATTTAGTCTCTGCGAGAATTGCCGATTTAACGACGGATAAAAAAACACGCAAAATAGCAGGGCTAGTAGTTGCCATGCGAGTGATGAGAACTAAGCGTGGAGATACAATGGGTTTTATTACCCTAGATGACCGCTCAGGTCGCATAGAGGTTGCCGTATTTGCCGATACCTACACACAGTATAAAGATAAATTAATTAAAGATGCGCTGTTAATTGTTGAGGGACAAGTAAGCCAAGATGATTACAGTGGCGGTATAAAAATGCGTGCGGATAGTGTTGTCTCGCTTACCGATGCGCGTCAGCAACAATTGCGCGCAATTAGTCTTTATTGGTTGAGCCAGTCCCTAGGAACTGATTTTGAGAAAAAATTGTTACGTATCATTGAGCCTTATCGTGTGCATGTCGATACAAGTTACGGTCATGATTCACATAACAATTATTCGAATAGTGATCAGTCGATGACTAACAATGCCGACACTAAAGGCTGCGATTTATTAATTCACTATCAACGTGTCGATGCAAAAGCAGTACTGCGGCTGCCAGAGGCTTATCGAATACTGGTCGTCGATGAAGTTATACTGCAATTAAAAGAAGCCTTTGGTGTTAAAAATGTTGTCTTAAAATATTAGAGTACTGAAACATAAATGCCGTGTAATACTCGTGCCTTAAAATATATAAACTTTTAAATATTAATGCCTAGTATTAATATTTTTATCACTTTCAATATAAAAAATTATAGATGCACTTAAATATTATAAAAAAATAGATACATTAACGAGACACGGTGATGGCTGAAAATAATGCTAATGAATCAGATAATGAAAGTTCAATTAAAACTAACCACCATATTATTTCTAAGGTGCCCAATTTTTGTTTTCCAACGCCGGCTGAACGACTAGCAAATCTCTCTCAAGCAGTGTCGACTATTTCAACAGAAGAGCTTAATCAATACCGAAGTGCCTCAGCTTTTATATAAGCTATTGCCGAGAAAGCAATGATGTGGAAGCAACAATTGCCCAAGAATTTCAAGCCGGCCATTTTAGCGGTCATCAATGGAGGCACACAAATTAATGTCATAGGGTTAGCGCAAGTGAGCTTTCATGGAATACGCATAGAGGGTACCTTAAATGATGCACCTTGCTCATTGTTGGCGCATCAATCAACCATACAGATACTTTGCTTCGGGCAAGAACTTGTTGAGAAAGAGGTGCGTAGACCCATTGGTTTCATTTGGCCAGAAAACGAAGTCAAAGTTTAGTTAGCGCTTATTCATCAATGAGGTACTTAATAAATGCAGGTTCTTTTATTGTTCCTGCAATAAGACATTCACACGGTTCATAGTGTTCGAGTATTCTTCATCGGGTGCCTTCTCTTTTGATAAAAAATTGATCGAATATTTTGATTTTATCCAGTCATTCCTGCGCAGACTGGAATCTGTTTTGAGTAGGGCACAATTTTTAGCATCGACTTCGCCCACGCGGGAATGACGAAAATTGGTAGATTTTTATTTTAAAATAGACCCCAGCACTCCCAAAATCGAACGCCCAAATTGTAAGCCGATAGCAGGTGCTGCACTTTATTAAAAAGCCTCGATAGTGCTTTGGCGTCTTCTGCCTCTGCTGGGACTTCGCGTTTTCTGGCCTCGTCAATTCCAAGCTCTGCAATACAATTTTCGGTATCTATGTTGGGGTTAATAAGCCTGATCGACTCCCTCATGTTTAATAGTTTGATACCAATATCAATACCACTGCGTCCATTGTTGATATCACTGTCAACATCTTAATTATGCTTTGTGAGTCTACGTGCCGTGTAGATTCTTCCTCTAAATAGCTGACTTTTAGAGTGGTTGCGCACGCTGATGTATCAAACAGAGAGGGCCGTTAGACGCAAAGCTTAGGCTAGCTTTTATTATCTAGTCGCCAAAGAGCTAGATAAATTTAACGATTTATAAGGCTGAATCGGACGACTGGGAAAGGTTGAACTTGATCTTGAACTCTCGATTCTAGCCGGTTTCTAGAGGATTTTTTCTCGACGAATGCTGTCGATTAGCGTATCTTGTACATTAATCAAAAACACCATCTACACATAACTTAGCAGACAGGCAAGGTCCTTATGAATCCAAATTACCTCGATTTTGAGCAACCCATTGCGGAACTCGAAGGTAAAATCGAAGAGTTACAGCTAATAGGTAACGATAACGATTTAAATATCACCGATGAGATTGAAAGACTTAAAGATAAAAATAAAAAACTGACTGCAAGTCTGTACAGCAATTTAACTCCTTGGCAAGTCGTGAAGGTTGCGAGGCATCCTCAGCGTCCATACACAACCGATTATATCTCGCGTATCTTTGATGAGTGGGAAGAATTGCATGGCGATCGTCACTTTGGCGATGATGCCGCTATTGTCGGTGGCGTTGCGCGCCTTAATGATAAGCCTGTAATGATAATTGGCGAAGAGAAGGGCCGCAGTGTTCCCGATAAAGTGAGACGTAATTTTGGTATGCCACGTCCAGAAGGTTATCGTAAGGCTCTGCGTTTGATGGAGATGGCTGAGCGATTTAAAATGCCAGTGATCACCCTCATCGATACGCCTGGGGCCTATCCGGGTATCGATAGTGAAGAGCGTGGTATTAGCGAGGCAATCGCACAAAATTTAGCAGTAATGTCGCGTCTTAGAACACCCATCATTTGTACTGTGATTGGCGAGGGTTCATCGGGTGGTGCATTGGCTATTGGTGTCGGTGATCATCTTAATATGTTGCAATATTCGACATACTTCGTTATTTCTCCCGAGGGCTGTGCCAATATTATTTGGAAAACTGTTGATAAAGCTCCCCAAGCGGCCGAGGCCATGGGTGTGACTTCTCAGGTGCTGCTGGACTTAGGCATTGTCGATGAAATAATACCCGAACCACTAGGTGGAGCACATAGGGATATTGATTCAATGGCCGCGGGTTTAAAAGCACGTCTTATTGCACAAGTAGATGAGTTGCTCGAGCAGCCTATTGAGGATGTCGTTGAAAGGCGTTATCAGCGTCTAATGAGTTACGGCAACTAGGGCCCTAATTCTGCCTCTAAAAGTTTGTTATATAAATAGAGTTTTCAGACCAATATTTTATAAAAAAGCCCAATTAATTGTTGGGCTTTTTTTGTGCCTTTTTAAATCTGTATAAAAATAAAGCTGAGTTAAATATTTTTTGTTTGATGTGCAGTTTTGGCAATAAAAATAGATGCTGGTGTTAGGCCTTTAAAAAGTGACTCTTAATTAAAGCAAATAGATTCATGTCTTGATATTGATTATCCCAAAAAGCTTTTTCACGCAGGCGGCCTTCAAAAATAAAGCCATTTTTTTTGAGAACTTTTTCTGAGGCTATATTACCCGGTACCACAGAGGCTTCTATGCGGTTGACGTGTATTTGTAATTCATCGTTATACGCTGCGCTAATAATTTTGTGAATGGCCTCAGTTGCATAGCCTTTACACCAAAATTCAGGTGCAAGCTCATAGCCAATAATAGCCGAGTGATCGTAAGCTACCCAGTTATTAAAACCACAGGTACCAATCAGTTTTGATGACTGACGTGACGGTGAAATTTCGCGGATCGCCCAGCGTATACCTGAATTCGTGGTAAATTTATTACGCAAGAAATTAATAATATCCAAACCTTCTTCTGGTTTGGTAAGTCGCTCCATATCATAGAGCGCCATAGCTTTTTTATCTGAAAATATGTGATAGATAGCTTCGTGGTCGTCGTCTCGTAACTCATCTAATACAAGACGACTAGTATAAAGAATAGGGAATAGTTTATGGTTCATTTAAAGCAATAATTTATGCGGTGAGTAGACGATCATATTTTTTACTTAAAAAATCATAAAATTGTTCTCGTAGATTATTAATGTCGCGCTTCATTGCGAGAATATCTGCCTCGTCTATGTCGGTTCTACCGACATAGACTTGGCGTCTGAAGTGGGCAACCTTAGAGCCGTATAAACGTAAATTTTTTTCGAGAGTTTTCTCTCCGAGCATTAATAATTTAGATTCTGCATCGGACAGTTTTTTAAACTCGTCAACTAATTTTTGACTAACTGAGTCAAGCTCTTGCTTACGATTGTCGGGCCAGCTCTTGCCAAAACGAATAGATTCGACCACTAAAGACGAGTATTTAGCAAATATATGACTAACATGACCAACGTCACTAGAGATGCTCTCGAGTATATCGAGACGGCGTTGCTCAGCCTTCATAGGGCGCGGTTGCCGCTTGTTCATTAATATTATTGCGCATAATGAAGCAATGAGAGCGCCTACACCTACTTTGATTGATGTATCAAGCAGTTGCCATATAATAGTTGAATCCATGACTTACACCTTGTTCAAATAGTCAGAAAAATGTCGATTTTGGCTATCGCATTGCATTAAGTTATACAAAGCAATAAATGCGCCAAAATTAGTGTGAGTCACCATTAATTTAATTATCAGAACTTCATGTAGAGCTTCAATTAGAGCTAAGATAACCGAGAGATTGTTATGTCATTAAGTATTAAAGCAATAAACGTTAGACAAATGAGTTACACAAAATCCATCGAAAACACCGATTTTATTGCCCTACTTGATCATTACGCACAAGACAAAATGGGCGGGGGGGCGCCTCTCGCTGACTCAGTCAAAACAGGTCTAGTGAGTAGCTTGCATGCAAGAGCTGATGCAATAAGCCTATTGGCCTACTATAAAGCACAAGACGACCAACGAGAGCAGGCTGTTGGTTTGTTAAATGCTTTTGAAGCATTCTCAACCTTTGCCAATAAGCCGTTAATTAATATACACGACATTGTTGTAAAAGATGGTTACAGAGGCAAAGGCGTTGGCCAGCAATTATTAGCAGCCATAGAGAAACTTGCGAGCAAGCGAGGCTGCTGTAAATTAACCTTAGAAGTACTCTCGGGTAACGAGTTGGCTAAAAATAGCTATCAAAAATATGGCTTCAGTAGCTATATGCTCGACGACTCGGCAGGGCATGCGCTTTTTTGGGAAAAGAAGCTATGAAGTTAAGTGTTTTTAGCCAGACACCTTCCCGCACTTTAACTCTCGTGTCTACAGACATTAGATTACGGGTGCAAAACTCCACGATATTTTAAATTATGATTCTGTTATTCGTGTAATTGCTCCCAGCAGTGATTATTAAGATCATTTATAACAATCAGATGAAAGATAAAAATTCGAAAGCTTAAACTAGAATTCATTATAAGAAATAAGACAGCTCAAGCACGAAG
>JBLIFG010000018.1:0-41438 GCA_047633635.1 Cellvibrionaceae bacterium
CGCCCCTAGAAGCGGCAGAACTTGCTAAACAGACTGATGTGAAAATATATACAATTGGTATTGGTGCTGACGAGATGCTCATACGTGGATTTTTTGGAACACGAAAAATAAATCCTTCGGCACAATTAGATGAGAAGACACTAGTCGACATTGCTCAAAAAACCAACGGAAAATATTTTCGCGCAAGAGAAACCACAGCTCTTGAAGAAATTTATGCAGAACTTGATCTGCTAGAGCCAATAACGCAAGTTGACCAGTGGCTGCGTCCTACCTATGCGTTGTTTTACTGGCCATTGGCCATGGCTTTATTTTTGTCCCTGGTGCTTGCCTTGCTTAAGGCCTACCCCGTTAGCAATAAACTGGGGAACACTTAATGGCTTGGCTCAGTGATTTCCATTTTTTAAGACCACTTTGGTTTTTTGCTATTATTCCTCTTGGGTGGCTAGCCTACAAGTTATGGCAAAAGAAGTTTCAGCAAACAGGTTTTGAGACCCACATTAGCCATGAGTTACTGCAGCATCTAACGCTAAAAAGTGCCCAGAGGCAATCCCACTACCCATTAATTGGTTTATTATTCGCATGGGTTATTGGTGTTGCTGCGCTTGCGGGCCCAACCTGGGAGAAATTACCACAAGCGGTTTTTGAATCAGAATCAGCAGTCGTTATTTTATTAGATTTATCGCCAAGTATGATGGCTAGAGACGTAAAACCTTCACGCATCATACGCGCTCATCTAAAGATACAAGATATTCTACGTCAACGTAAAGATGGCTTAACGGCACTTATTGTTTATGCTGGTGAAGCCTATACTGTTACGCCATTTACTGATGATTC
The DNA here is from genome assembly GCA_047633635.1 of Cellvibrionaceae bacterium. Taxonomy (GTDB): domain Bacteria; phylum Pseudomonadota; class Gammaproteobacteria; order Pseudomonadales; family Cellvibrionaceae; genus CANLBN01. Next base: position 835 of record JBLIFG010000018.1, read on the forward strand.
TCGTACAATAAGTAATTTGTTGGCAACCTTGATACCAGGCATTTTACCGCTACCAGGAAGTAATCCAGAGATGGCCGTCGAGCTCGCTACAGACTTGATACAATCATCCCGAGTAACTAAAGCCTCTATTTTATTACTCACTGATGATATCGCTGAAGCTGCTGTCGACACCATCATTAATACGCTGTCGGGTGATACTGATTTATCAATTATTGGCGTAGGTACCGATGCCGGCGCGACTATTCCTTACGATGGCGCTTTTTTAAAAGATGAGAAACAACAAAACATAATTGCTAAACGCAACAGCGATGTCATGCAAAATCTGACAAAGCAGACCAATGGTTATTACCTACCCATACAGGCAGATAATAGTGATGTAGAATTTTATCTCAGCCATCTCGAACAACGTTTTAATAATGATAATCTAAAGGCAAACTCTACCACTGGTGATCGTTGGTTTGAGTCAGGTCAATTCATTATATTATTACTGATTCCGTTTATTTTATTTGCCTTTCGACGGGGCGTATTACTTAGTATTCTTTGCGTAGGATTTACTAGCTTTATAATACAGCCATCATATTTGTATGCAGCAGAGTATCAATCTATTTGGAAAAATGAAAACGAACGTGGTTTAGATGCATGGAACCAACAAAATTATAAATCTGCAATAGGGCTTTTTAACGACTTACAGTGGCGCGGGAGTACCTATTATAAAAAAGGCGAATACGACAAGGCGCTAGAGTTATTTGAGCAAGATGACACTGCCACGGGGCATTATAATCGCGGTAATGCACACGCTCATCTCAATCAATATGAAGATGCAATTGTGGCCTATAATCAAGCTCTTAAAAAAGATAGCTCACTTATTCAGGCTAAAAAGAACAAAGAGCTTATTGAAAAATTACTTCAAGAAAAAAACCAACAAGAAGAGGATGAGCAAAAGCAAAAAGACCAGCGAAAAAAGAATGAACAGTCTGAGGACAACGAAAAAAAAGAGGATGACAAGCAAGGCAAGCAAGACGATAGTGCAAAAAATAGTGATGCAGACTCTACAACTAAAGAAGACAATGAATCTAGGAGCACCTCTGAATCGAGTCAAGATAATCGATCAGCCGATGTAGATGATGATAAAAAAGCCAACAACACAACTAAAGATAAAGACGGCGATAAAAAAGCCAGAGATAAGTTAAAAGGAAATGCGACTCAAACCACTAATGATGATAACGGCAATCAAAATACACCCAGTAATTTTGATAAGTTAAGTGATGAAGAAAAACAGGAACTCGAGCAATTATTACGTAAAATCCCTGATGATCCAAGTGGCTTATTAAAAAGAAAGTTTGAGTATGAGTTTCAAAAAAGAAAAAAGCTCTACCAGCAACAAAAATGGGATCTACCGAAAAACGAAGCACATAAACGCTACTAGAGATAATAATTAACCGACCCTATGACTACTATCAACATTACAAACACTATTAACACCTACTTTAGCAAAACTTTGTCGCTAGTTGCATTACTAATTTATATGCTTTGTTTTAGCGCTAGCACCAGTGCGCTTTCGCTAAAAGCCGAGACCGATAAAACGTCAATTATCAGATCAGAAACCTTAAATTTAATTATTGTTGTAGACGATAATGCCAATGCCGATATAGACTTTACGCAGTTGACTTATCAATTTGATATTATTAGTAATCAAAGAAGTAGTCGACTCTCGATTTCGAACGGGAAAAAAGTAGCTAAAACATTTTGGGTATTGGTTCTAGCCCCTAAAGAGACAGGTAAATTGACCATCCCCTCTTTTAATTACAAAAATGTCTTTAGCTCTAGCATTACTATTAATGTCACTGATCAAGTAGCTATCGCCAATAATAATACGGAGAGCCCAGATATATTTTTTGAGGTTGTCACCGATAAAAAAACTGCTTACGTTCAAGAGCAAATACTCGTTACTGCTCGTCTATACTACAAAATAGCACTTGCTAATTATGAGCACGAGGGCCTTAAAGTCGATAATGCAAGAGTTGAGCAAGTCTTTGAAGAAAATAAAGAAGTTAATTTTCAGGGTCAACGCTATAAATTATTAGAAGAAGTTTACACAATACATGCTCAAGCTAGTGGAAAATTAAAAATACCGATTCAAACCTGGCGCCTAGAAAAGCCAAGTAGACGCTTTGGTTATAGCAATTCAACAAATCCTTATGTCTATGTAAGAAGTGAAGAGTTAACGCTTGATGTACTCTCGATCCCCGAGAGTAAAGCATCTAATTCGGATTGGTTGCCCTCTGAAGAGATTATCTTGTCGGCGCAATGGAAGCAATCACCACTACAGGCAGTTATTGGTGAACCGCTTAATTTACAAATTACGATTAATGCACAGGGCTTAGCAGATTATCAATTGCCAAACTTGAGTATTAATGAGAGTGCGAACTTTACCATTTTTGAAGCGCAGCCCGAAACTAATAACATAAAAGATAGCCAAGGTATAATCGGCATACGTAAACTCAATTACTCGATTATTCCTCGTCAAATAGGCCAATTCACATTACCCGAAATATCTATCAATTGGTGGAACGTAGACACTAATAAAGAAGAGGTTTTTATATTATCTGAGCAGGCTGTCATCGTCGCTAAAAGCAGTATTACAGATAACATCATTGAGCAGAATACGGCTTTACCAACGCTTAATTCACTAGCCATATCAACTTCAAAAGATTCGACGCCTATTATTTTATGGCAAATAATTAGTACTTTTTTTCTTATTGTAATCTGCTTTTTGTTTTATAAACTCTATCAGATAAAAAAGCATCGAATGGCTATAAAAAATAATCCTCAGAAGATGTATAACAGTCTCTTAAGATCTCAGCAAAAAATTATTATTGATCATATAAAATTGAATATTGAAGATAAGAACTGGCAGCAATTACGTAAAGAAGTGATCAACTGGGGACAACTAACCTTTGACGATGAAGCCTTAGATACACTCAATAAATTAGCCTTAAAAATACCTGAACTGGCACTGCATCTACAACAACTTGATAACTACCTATATGGTCAACAGTCAGATGATAGTTATAACCCCTACACGCTTCTCGAATTGATCAAAAGTTATAAAAAAAATACACAGACAAATAAGAAAAGTCTATTGAAAGAGATCTATTAAAAATAGATGAGTCTAAAACTGATTATTTAATGTACTTTCTATTGATAAATCAACAGGCTAAAACTATAATGATTGATAAGAAAATAACTGCTTAAACAATTAAGTCTTAAAGTATTCGACCAATTTCAGCGTTACGAGCACACACTATTGCACTTTATACCGACGTTTTTGGAACCCACCCTGAAAATAAAGTCTTAAACTAGTTAATGTCAATCAATCAATCTTCAGAGTGCCGTAATCTCTATTTTTATGGTGCTTTAACACAACTTATGGACATATTTTTGACATCATGAACCTAAAGACCAGACGTCTAGTATTAATGATGCTCATTATCATAAGCACTAAAACTTCGATCACCTTAGCTAATACGCCTATTGTTACTGTTCAAGGTCAACAAAAGACACTTGTGGTAGGCAGTGAGCAAAACTTCCCACCATTTGCTACAGGAATGACAGATTCAACGGCAGATGGATTCACAGTAGATTTTTGGAAGGCAGTAGCAACCGAGGCCGGACTCAAATATACCATTCGCGTACTGCCTTTTCGTCAGGTACTACAAGAGTTTAAAGAGGGCGAGATTGATGTTTTAATTAATCTAGCTATTTCTGATGAGCGTAGTCAGTTTGCCGATTTTTCTGTTCCGCATGTCATTGTTCATGGCGCTATATTTGTTCGTGAAAATAAAACAAGCATCCAATCTGAAAACGACTTATCAGATCAAACTATTATTGTCCTTGATGCTGACCTAGCACATGACTATGCAATAGCTAAAGGATGGGCTGAGCAACTGATATTAGTCGACACTGTCGCAGAAGGTCTAAAATTACTGGCATCTGGTAAGCACGACGCCATGTTACTAAGTAAACTCGTCGGCATGCAGTCACTCAAACTTCTTGGCTTAACGAATATTAAACCCTTAAATACGCCAGCTGGATTTTCTCAGAAGTTTGCTTTTGCGGTACCTCAGGGACAAGCAGATTTATTAAGTCAAATTAATGAAGCCATGGCAATTACAAACTCTAATGGTATTTACACGACTCTTTATAACAAGTGGTTTGGAGTTTACAGCGAAAGAAAACTCACGCTAAGAGAATTATCAAAATATTTTATACCTTTAATCGCTTTGTTTTTAGTCATTTTCGGTTATTTTTACCACCGGCGACAAGTAGAACGTAAACAAGCTATATCTGTATTACAAAAGAGCGAAGAGCGCTGGCAGTTTGCTCTTGAAGGCTCTGGGGATGGGGTGTGGGACTGGGACGTAGTGAATAGCACAGTGTGGTTTTCCAAACAATTCAAGAAGATAATTGGCTATGCCGAGCATGAAATAGGCACCGGACTCGATGAAAGGTCCAGCCGCGTTCACCCAAACGACATGCCGCGTGTTATGGTCGACCTGCACGCGCACCTCGATGGCCAGACGAAAACTTACATCAGTGAGCACCGCATGCGCTGCAAGGACGGCAGTTATAAATGGATTCTCGATCGCGGAATGGTGATTAAAAGAGATGCCGCAGGTAAGGCGCTACGCTTAGTGGGCGTGCATACTGATATCACCGACCGTAAACTAGCAGAAAATAAACTCAAGCTCTCCGCCACTGTATTTTCTCATGCTCGAGAAGGCATTATGATTACTGATGCCACCTCCTCTATTGTTGATGTGAACAACACCTATACCGAGATCACTGGTTATTCACGTGAGGAGCTGATAGGACAAACCCCAAATATGTTCAAATCGGACAAACAATCGCCTGAGTTCTTCGAAAAAATGTGGCAGACAGTCAACACAAAAGGTTACTGGAAAGGCGAGATATGGAATCAACGTAAAAATGGTGAGGTCTTCGCCGAGCTAAAAACTATTAGTGCGGTGCACGATGAGCATGGTGTCACTACTCATTACGTCGCTTTAGGTAATGATATTACCCTCATCAAGAACCATCAACAGCAACTAGAGCATATTGCACATTATGATTTACTCACTAGTTTACCGAATCGTACTTTACTTGCCGACCGCTTATCGCAAGCCATGCTGCAGTGTGGCCGCAAAGTGCAGTCACTCGCCGTTGTATTTTTGGATTTAGACCATTTTAAAGAAATCAATGACACCCATGGTCACGATGTGGGTGATGAGCTGCTGATTGCAATATCACAACGTATGAAACGGGTGTTGCGTGAAGGTGATACCTTAGCCCGTTTTGGTGGTGATGAATTTGTTGCGGTATTGGTAGGCTTAACAAAAGCGGAAGACTATGAGCCAGTATTAGAGCGATTTTTACTGGCGGCCTCTGAACCTATAATCGTCGGTGACGATACATTAAAGATATCCGCCAGTATTGGCGTCACTCTATACCCGCAAGATAATGCGGATGCCGACCAACTCGTGCGCCATGCAGACCAGGCCATGTATGTCGCTAAAGAATCGGGGAAAAATCGTTATCACTTGTTTGATACCGCTCATGATAATGCGGTTAAAGCGCAACGGGAAAGCCTAACGGCTATTCGCAGAGCATTAGATAACCGTCAATTTGTTCTCTACTATCAACCTAAAGTTAATATGAAAACAGGCACGATAATAGGTGTTGAGGCGCTAATTCGCTGGCAACATCCCAAGCGAGGCTTATTAAATCCAATCGCGTTCTTGCCAGTTATTGAAGACCACGAAATGATGACTGAAATGGGCGAATGGGTTATTGATACCGCGCTGACACAAATCAGCCAATGGCAAGGATTAGCGCTTAATCTTCCTTTAAACATCAGCGTAAATATTGCGGCAATACAATTACAGGAGTCTGACTTTGCAGATAAGCTAGCAACATTACTAGCCGCCCACCCTGATGTTGAGCCACACCATTTAGAGTTAGAGGTGCTGGAGACAAGCGCTATAAATAACATGCAGCGCGTATCAGAAATTATGAATGCCTGTATAAAGCTGGGGGTAAGCTTTTCTCTCGATGATTTTGGCACAGGCTTTTCATCTCTTACTCAACTTCGACGTTTGCCCGCTAACTTAATTAAGATAGACCAGAGTTTTGTGCGTGATATGTTGATTGATACTGATGATTTTGCGATTGTTGAAGGTGTGGTTGCCTTAACTAAATCATTCAAACTTGACGTGATTGCCGAAGGTGTGGAGAGCATTGAGCATGGCACAGCTTTATTGAAGCTAGGCTGCGAATTAGCTCAAGGTTATGGCATTGCAAGGCCGATGCCTGCAGCTGATATTCCTCTATGGGTAAATTACTGGAAGCCTGATAATGCTTGGAAAGCATAATAAACAAGTCAATTCTGTGACTTCTTCTATAGTGTTTAACCGACGCCACAATTTCTGCACTACAAGCTCAAAATCAAAATCAACATCAACATAGATTCAACTGTTTGGAGATACATAATCCCCAGCTCTAGGGCAGCTACAGACTAAAATCATCAATTACTTGTATAGATACTTTGTAACAATAGCTGATGTATCTGGTGACAGTTTGCGGTAAAACTATGGTCCCTTAAACATAGATTGTAGGAAGGATTACCAACCCTGATATCTTCAATCTGCGGGCCGCCCGGGCTAAGGTTTTGGAGGCGCTCCCGAAGCAACAATGGCTTGACACCTAAAAATATTAACCAATCAAGCACTCTATTTTACGCAGATTCTGATAACGCCAGTGATCGCTGCGTTTAATACATCGTCGTATTCGTTTTTTTAACATTAACGCCGAGATTGAATTAAACCTACAATAATAATATAGCCATTAGAGATAGTAGTATGCACTTTTTCGCACAATCAGCGATGTGGATCTATTGAGTAATCTATTCCGTGGTGCAATATATCTGCATCAATTCACTCTTCGTCTATTGGTAAATGCTTAAATTAATTAATGGCAGAAGTCACCATAAAGAAATTTCTCTTTGTCATTTTTTTATCGCTTACCTCATTAATTTTTGAATCTATTTTGCAATAATTAAAACCCAACAAAAAATAATCTGACACTGGAGCTGTATATATAATGGTAAATTATTTAACACTCTCATTTGCATTAAATAGTCGCCAAAAATCCGGGCATTAATACATCTAAGCTTTCTTGTTGAAGTGAAAATATGTGTACCCCTGAATAAGATTCAAACCTGCGTAACCTGACTCATCTTACAACGGTACCTCAATGCTGAGGTGACTATCTGATATTCCCTAACAGTGGATGCAATTAAAATGATTATAAGTCGTGCGATTTGAGCTAATCAACAGAGTTTGAGTCATTAATTTACTTAAGGCCAGCCCCTTAAGAATAAGCCAACTCTTGCATCATCGTTATTTCAACACCGTCCTTACCCTACATTAAAGTTTTAGGTTATAGGCATTGGTGCTACTTATATCGCGCTTTTGGATCTTGTCGACGCATACTGTCAAGACTAGCATTAGCGCTTCTTGGCCCTATAATATTATCCGTTTTAAAGATAGTTTGCCTCCGCTGTTACTTTCTGGCAGTCTCGCCCGAGACATTGTTAGACCAACCTGCTTAATAAGCTCTATGGATAGTTATGAATCAACCAAACCAAGACCACCCAATGCTCGGCATTGGACTAATGATTGTAGGTATGATGGTCATTCCCATAATGGATATTCTCGCCAAAATGTTAGCAGCTCAATTCCCTGTATTACAAATTGTCTGGGGAAGGTTTATATTTAATGTGGTCTGGCTGATCCCATTTTTAATATGGCGAAAAGAAAAATGGTGGGCCGTGCCTAGACATCCGTGGATTCAAATATTTCGTGGCCTGTGCCTACTATCATCGACGTTTTTTTTCTTTTTGTGCATCAAGTCTAACCCGATTCCGAATGCACTTGCACTGCTGTTTGTATCACCCCTAATCGTGACGCTACTGTCGCCATTCGTACTCGGTGAACCCTTTGGTCTGAGGCGCTTACTAGCTACCTTGTTCGGGTTTATTGGGGTATTGATCGTGTTACAACCTAATAGCGACGAGTTTCAGCCTAGTCTGCTGTATGCGTTAATAGCGGGTTTGAGTTATGCACTTTATATTTTGGTCACAAGGAAAGTATCAACCACTAGTAGCCCGTTGATGACTCTTTTCTATACCGCTGTGGTCGGCACAGTGGCTATAACTCCTTGGATACCACTAGTTTGGGTGCCGATCGATAGCGAGGCTCTCTTACTATTTGCAGCCATTGGCTTGATCGCTGCAACCGGCCATTTTTTGGTAATTTTATCCTGCCAATACGCACCGGCTTCACTGGTGGCACCCTTTAACTACACCGAGATCATTGTGGCCACCATGCTCAGCTACCTGTTTTTTGATTATCTCCCGAATGCCATAGCTTGGCTAGGTATCGCAATTATTTGCGTGAGTGGTATTTACATTTCACTGCGCGAAATCTCACAGCGGCGACGTAATAGACCCGCCGCTTTAAGACGTTAGGATTAGGCAACGTTCACTCAAATAGTAATAATCAATAATGTAAAAAAACAATTGCACCAAACTGTTAGTGGGGTAGTCTAGATGAAGGATAATCTTTGCAGTTTTTCGTGCATGCATTAATTAGGCTTAACTGAGAGCAAACCGCCCATGCAGCCTGTTGCCGAGGAGAGTCTATAAAAACTTAACCACTCACTTTGCAGAATTAATATTTAGTATTTTGGGAAGTTTTTATTACACCGACAGATGATGACTTATTTCAACACTTAGGACTTGGTGAGCCAAATACAGTTATCGCCACTTGCCTTCTGTATGGTTTGTAATTTTTGTTGGTGTGCACCCTCTTCAGTTATGTCTGCACGAATAATGGGTGTGATGAATTTTTTGCTAAGTCGCTGAATGCCTTCTTCTTGCTGTCCCCCACCTGATGATGTGTCTTTATCACTTAACGACAAGGCTGTTTGGCCACCTGTCATCATGAGATAGACATCAGCTAATATTTCAGCATCTAGCAAAGCCCCATGTAAATCGCGTTGGGAGTTATCAACCATGTAACGTTTACATAATGCATTTAGATTATTTTTTTGGCCAGGATGCTTTTGCCTTGCCATTACTAAGGTATCGATTACCGAACAATGATCTTTAACCGCTTTAAAGTTACCCTTGTGTAATTTGAGCTCATGGTTGATAAAGCCAACATCAAAAGGTGCGTTATGGATAACTAACTGACCACCATCGATGAATGCCATAAACTCATCGACTATTTCGGAAAAAACTGGCTTGTCTTTTAAAAAATCAGGTGTAATACCGTGAATTTCTATCGCCTGTTCATCGATATTGCGTTCTGGACGAATATATTGATGATAGTGCCTACCGGTTAGCTTGCGGTTTATGACTTCGACACAACCGATTTCGATAATTCGATGTCCTTGTGATGGTTCAAGACCTGTCGTTTCAGTATCAAGAATAATTTGTCTCATTTTGGAATTCCTTCATTCGCTAAATCATCGGCAATTTCATTTTCTCTGTGGCCACTGTGGCCCTTTATCCATAACCACTTTATGGTGTGGCGCCCTGCTTCTTCATCAAGCTGTTGCCATAAATCACTATTTTTTACAGGTTTTTTTGCAGAATTGCGCCAGTTATTTTTCTTCCAATTTATAATCCACTCAGTAATACCCTTGCGAACATATTGGGAATCAGTTGTAAGCTCTACGATACACGGCTCCGATAGTGCCGCCAGCGCTTTAATAGCGGCCATCAGCTCCATACGATTATTAGTGGTATTATTCTCGCCACCACACAAGCTTTTTTCAATTTCTCCAAACCGCATTAGGGCACCCCATCCACCAGGACCAGGATTACCTTTACAGGCGCCATCGGTAAATATTTCAACTTCTTTCAAGTAACTCTCTCTTCACTCGTTGTTTAGCGTTTATTCATAGTTTGTAAAAATTGTATAGATCGATGAATATTAATTATTGATATGGCTTATTTTTTATGTAGCTAGCAAACTTTTTATTCAATGTTTATACATCTTTTATCACTGCTGTTTTGTTAACTATTTTTTGTCGTGCCGGGCTTGATTCGGTGTCCAGCAACTCATTGAAAACACTAAATTTCGCATCAGCAGAAAGTGCTGTCCGGAGTGACGAGGCTAAATGATGACATCAATGTCTCTAACGTACTGTTAAATTTTTTAGCCCCTTTATCTGATAACTTTTCTCATCGTTACCAAAAAATTAACGGAACAACAGTGATCTTTTATATAACAATGATTACAGTTTATCATTATCTCTTTTAGTTTTAGAGTGCGTAGCAGTCTTGCCTTTAACCCATGCAGGTAAAGCCCGTCGCTTTTTCCAAGGCTCTCTAATCACTGTCATCGGTATCACATGTTTTCGGGCAACGATAATATAAAAGGCTCCTAGCGGTGGTAACAGTTGAGCTAGTATTCTATCAAATTTGACACTGAAAGACGCATTAAATGGTAGGCTGTGATAGCCATACTGAACCAACATTGGTTTAAAACCCAAAACTCTTAACCAATCAACCACCCTGTCTTTACGCAGATCATGATAACGCCAGTGATCACTGCGCTTAACACATCTACCTATTTGTTTTTTTAGCATTAACGCCGAGTTTGGATTAAAACCAATAATAATCATATAGCCATTAGAGATAATGGTACGCGCTGTTTCGCGCAATAGGCGATGAGGGTCTATTGAGTAATCTAATACGTGATGCAATATAGCCGCATCGATCGACTCTTCGTCTATTGGCAGATGCTCAAACTCACTAATGGCCGAAGTCGCAATAGTGAAATTTTCTTTGTCATTTTTATTATCGCTGACTTCATCAGTTTTTGAATCTATTTGACGAGGATTAAAGCCTAACGAAAAATGATGTGAAACTGGACTTTGTCTTGATAGTGGTAAATTATTTAACACACTCATTTGCATTAAATGGTAGCCAAAAACCTCGGGCATTAATGCATCTAACTTATCTTGCTGAAGTGATAATATATTTTTTCCTAGATCGGATTCAAACCATTGCTCAATATCATCGACAGAATTAAGTAATGGTTTGACGCCAAAACGCGCAGAAAAATAGCGTTTAAATAATGCGCGTATCTTGTTGATTGAATCGAAAGACATTATTTATCAACTGCCAAGCTTTTGCTAACAACTTCGTAAACATCTTTTGATAAATCATCAATAGCTAATATATTTTCAAGCGCTTGCTTCATTAAGTGCTGCTGTGTTGGGGCATAATTTTTCCAGCGAGTCAGTGGTGCTAGCAGGCGTGCGGCTATCTGCGGATTCATTTTATTCAGTGTAATAATTTGCTGTGTTAAGAACTCATAACCAACACCCGAAGACTGGTGAAAGCTCACCGAGTTTTGACAAAAAACACCAATTAATGAACGCACTTTATTTGGATTTTTGATGGAGAAACTTGGATGTTCCATTAGCATTTTAACGGTTTCGAGTGTATCAATATGGAGCACTGATGCCTGCACAGACAACCACTGATTAACAACAAGAGCTTCATCCTTCCACTTATTAAAGAATTCGGCCAGTACCCTTGCTTTGTCGGCCTCTAGCGATTCAAAATCGCTATGGACTAAAGCTCTAAGTGCTGCCATTGTATCAGTCATATTATCAGATGAGTCACATTGCTTAATGCATGCACGATGAACTTCTTTATCATCTAGCAGCATCAAATATCCAAGCGCAGTATTTTTTAAACTACGTGTTGCAATGCTCTCAGCCGAGGGACTATAAACCGTGTCGTTTGATAGCATATTATAAATTGATAAAAGTTCGTCTTTTAACGCGACGGCAATACTTAAACGCAATTTATCTCGTGCAAAGTGAATGGCTTTAACGTCTATAATCTCTGAAATCTCTGCAAGATAAGCTTCCGAAGGCAAAGCTAACATCAGTGCGATCATGCTTTTATCTAAAGATTCATCCGTAACGATGGCCTTGAGGCCAACAGCAAGGCTATTATCAGGATCAATATTTTCTTGCTTTTTAAAGGCAAGCATTAACTCTTGAATAATAGAGACAGCTAATTGCTGCGCGGCATCCCAGCGATTAAACCCATCCTCGTCAGAGCGAATAAGTTGAAGATAGTCTTCTCGAGTGTATTTTGAAATTATTTTTACGGGTGCCGAAAAATTTCTTAGTAGTGAAGGTACTGGCTTCTCGTGCACATTATTAAAGCGATAAGTTTTTTCTTTTTCATCTAATTCGATTATCCAATGCGTATTGTCAGCTTGTTCAGATAGAGAATGTCCCTCAGGATGCAGTGCTAAGCACCCTGCCTCACCAACCAAACCCATTGCAATAGGAATTAGATGTGGTTTTTTATTTCGGCCTTTAGAATCTGGAGTATCGGGTAGTTTTTGTGAAAAAGTAAGTTCGTAAGTTTTATTTTCGGCGTCGTAATGATCTTGCACAATTAACGTGGGTGTACCCGCTTGTGTATACCAATATTTAAATTGAGTAAAATCTCTACCAGAGACACTCTCCATTGCATCAACAAATTCATTAATTGTGACCGCTTGACCATCGTGACGAGAAAAATATAAATCTGAGCCCTCTCGAAACTTTTCCTCACCCAGCAGCGAGTGAATCATTCTAACGATTTCCGAACCTTTTTCATAAATTGTTAAGGTATAAAAATTTGAAATTTCGATAAAAGACGATGGCTGTACGGGGTGAGCCATCGGGCCTGCATCTTCTGCAAACTGCGTCGTACGTAAAAAACTCACATTTTCAATACGTTTAACTGTTGGCGAACCCATATCGGCAGAAAAGTTTTGATCGCGAAAAACCGTAAAGCCCTCTTTTAATGACAGCTGAAACCAGTCTCTACAAGTTACGCGGTTGCCCGACCAGTTGTGAAAATATTCATGTGCCACAACACCTTCAACACGTTGGAAAGCAGCATCTGTGGTTGTTTGTTGATTTGCTAACACACACGATGTGTTAAAAATATTTAAGCCTTTATTCTCCATCGCGCCCATATTGAAATCATCAACTGCCACGATCATAAAAACATCTAAATCATATTCCCGACCATAAACTTGCTCGTCCCAACGCATCGCGTGCTTTAAAGATTCCATTGCATAGTCGCATTTATCTAGATCTTTTGCTTCGACAAATATACGAAGGGCGACCTTGCGCTTAGATAAGGTTATAAACTCGTCTTCGATAAATTGTAAATTACCTGCAACAAGAGCAAATAGATAAGCAGGCTTTTTAAAGGGATCTTCCCAGGTCACGCGGTGACGCATTTCACCACTAGGCGATTCTATTGTGCCTGCGTCTATTAAATTACCATTCGATAATAAAACAGGATATTTAGTTTTATCTGCAATAATAGTTGTTGTAAAAATACTCATCACGTCGGGACGATCCAAATAATAAGTAATTTTCCGAAAGCCCTCTGCCTCGCATTGAGTACAATACATATCACTTGATTTATACAGGCCTTCTAAGGATGTATTTTCTTGAGGTTTAATGGTTGTCACACACTTAAACACGCATTGATCGGGAACAGTGATTGTTAAGGTCTCATCTGTTTGCGTATAGTTATTTTCGTCTATTAGCTGACCATCAATATGTATTGATATTAAATCGAGCTCTTGGCCCATTAATACTAACGAATTTTTAGTGTTCGAAGCAGGATTTCGTTTTAACTCGAGTGTTGAGGTAACCGTTGTTATATTTTCTTCTATCGCGAAGATAAGGTCTGTTTTTTCGATAAGAAAATCAGGCACTAGATAGTCTGTTAAATAAATCGCTTTGGGTTGCGCATCTTTCATAATTTTAGCCGCTAAATTTGATTAATAAAAATTGATCATCTTATTTAAATGTAAGAGGCTGTGCCTCGTCATCGAGGGTCTTATCGCCAACAACTACTTCCCCTTTAGTGCTGCCACAGTGGCTATGCTTTTTAGGCGGAATATAGCCCGTGCGATTTTCTGGCAACATATTATTTTCTTCGTAGGCAATGATTGCCTGTAGACAATTTGCGCTCTGCTCTTTTGAAATTCTTTCTCCCGTAGGCCACTTACCTAGCTCCACAACACGCTTTAATTGTTTGTAGATATCGGGGGTAATATTTCGTAATAAATCGGAGACATTATCGAACATACTTAAACCTTTCTAGTTTTTTATCTGCATTTCTTTCTATTTTAATCTTCACGCTTGGCATTGCGGTCGTTGCTAGTTGATTGCTTATCTATTATAACCATGAGCCCACCAAAGATGATCCCCACTAATAAACCCGACACATGTGCCGCATTAGCAATACTGCCTTCAATAAATACATCAATCACACCAAAAACACCCAAAAGTAACCACACTAAAAAGAAAGCGATCGTCGCTTTATTGAACTTTAATATAGGGTGTTTAATAAACTCTTGATACACGGCAATATAACCAATTACAGCATAAACGACACCCGACAAACCGCCAAAAATTGAGTTATTCATCACACTATATTGGCTCATATTACTAACTACGCTAGCTAAAAGAATAAAGCCCAAATAATGTAGTGGGCCTTTAGCTAATTCGATGCGGCGCCCTACTTCCCATAATATAAGACAATTAAACAAAACGTGCAAAAAGCCGAAATGTAAAAATGTGGGTGTGATAAAACGCCAATATTCGCCGGCTGTCAGGCCCTCTGACAAAGGCACAAAGTAATTTTCGGTGAGCCCTTGAAACAAAAAGGGCTCTGCAAAGGATAATTGTTGGCGATCCGCACTAATTAAGGCGGTACCTACAAGCCCCAACAAAATTATACAAAGGGTTACCGGTAATTGCTTTGCAAAGTGGACTACCACTGCAAGTTTATACTGCTTTATTTTTGAGGATGTAAGCTCAGAGTCGGCAGCCTCGGCATTAAAAGCGCTGGTAGCCGATGGACCTTGGTTTAGCTGCAACTCACCTGCAATCCATTGAGTAGATAGCTCGGCTGCAGCCAGCACTTGTTCTTGCTCAGCGATCCATAATTGTTGCTCTCCACGCTCTTCAGTCACTCGAGAAATAAGATTAAGACTCGTTAAATGCTCTAACAGTGGCTTTAAGTTTATGGTTAGCGGAAAGCGTATAACGGGGTACCAAGTTAACATCGTCATAAATTATGTTACATCCTTTCTGAATCTTCATCTCTAGATGGATCTACGTATAGCCAGACATATTTATCGGGATCTAAGACTTTACCTTTATCAGCTTTATCATAACGATAGGCAACTAGGCGCCCGTATTTGACGGCACTGTAGTCTAGACAACAAATATTAGAACGAACCGGTAAGGGTTTACCTTGAAGCCAATAGTGTCCAAAAAATATAGGTTTAGCGTCGGCAGGGTAGTCAAGAATTTTTGAGCGCTCTTTTTTGTTGAGTTCTCGGTCAATTAACGTCTCCGGCAACGGATCGGGTTGAAATACGACATCACCATAGGTTTTAGGTGAAACCGACCAAAATTTAGTTCTGAAAAAATGCCTTTCAAGACCATCGCGGCTTTTAATTGTTTTATTTTCAGGTAGTTTAAGACTAGTGCCCCGCATTAGGCGATCGAGGACGCGCCCCTCGAAGCTACTCATGTCGGTAGAGGTCTCTATAATCTCGGGGGATACACAATTTGTATTAAATCGAGCTTGATATTCTTTAATGTAATCTTCGTCCCAGCATGCATGTACAACTCTGAAATGATCATTCTCGATATATAAAGGGAGTTGGCCAAACCATTCAATATATTGTTTGAGTTCATCGGGATAATTGGCAAACTGCTCGAAGGTCTCGGCAACAAAGCGCGTGTGATGTGGTGAGTGTGCGCGTAAGTATTCGTTATGATTCTCACGGTTATCCGGCATAGCGTAGCAATAAACATTGTATTCATGATTGCCCATCACTATTTGCGCATGATTATTCGTCACCATGTCATAAACTACGCTTAATGCTTGGCGAATATGTGGTCCACGATCCACAATATCACCTACAAAAATAACTTGACGTTTAGGGTGTTGATAGATGCCCGATTTTTTTCGATAACCCATAACCTCTAGCAGTCTGATTAGAGTACCTCCACAACCATGGACATCGCCAATTAAATCATAGCCTTCAAATTGTTGCTGATTCACCCGACTGCGCGTCCTCTTTTGATACAAGTTAATTGCATTCTATTTTTTACCAACAGTAAGATGCTGACCCCAACCTAACTTTTTTCGACAAGTATCATAATAATTGTGATCTGATGGGTGAATTATTTTTAAGCGTGCGGGCTTTTTCTTAATATGGATTTCGTCACCGGCTCTTATTATATCGGCGTCTTGTCCATCACAAGTAACATTGAGAGACTCTGACATTCGCTGACCAATAATCAGTTTTATTTGGCTGTCTCCGCTCACAACAATCGGACGACTACTGAGGCTATGTGGATTTAGTGGTACCAACACGATCGCATCCATACTTGGATACATCAGTGGACCACCACCACTTAATGCATAAGCTGTAGAACCCGTTGGAGTCGATACAATAAGTCCATCTGAGGACTGACTGTAGACGAACTGTCCATCGATATACAGTTCAAAATCGATCATGCGGATATGCCGACCTGGGTACAAAACAACATCGTTAAGAGCATCCCCAACTGCTATCTGCTCGTTATCTCGGATAATTGTCATGTCTAATAAAAACCGCGATTCTGTAATATAATTACCTGCAAATACATCGGTAATTTTTTTCTCGACTTCATTAGGCATAATATCGGTTAAAAACCCTAGCCGACCTCGGTTAACACCGAGCACGGGTACATTATAAGCGACCATTGATCGCGCAGCACCTAACATACTGCCATCGCCGCCAATCACAATAGCTAGGTCGCAGTGCTGAGCGATGAAATCTTCGTTGCCTTGAGGGGCCTCTGGCGTATTCAGCAAATCAGCTAATACCTCTAACAAAATGATGTTAACGCCTAACTTGTCCAGGCACTTTACCAACCGCTGTGCGGTTGTTTTTGTTTGATCCGAGTGAATTCTACCAATAAGGCCAACCGACTTAAACTTAGTTGTAGTCGCTGCCGATGCGGCTTTTTTTGTCGATTGGGTCATAAGCTACCAAGTAAATTAAAGTTGAGGGATATGATAACATGATCGAATCTTTAACCACTTTATAAATCATAATTTAACTTATATCCATGCTTACTGAATCTAGAGTCACATTAGCGCCTGAGTTTCTTGCCCTCAAGTCTCGTCCCTTAAGAGACCTAGCCTGGTCTCTTTTATATTCTAGCCTCTTCGTGCCAATACCTAGTTTACCCACAGAATGGTTTAATCATGATTATATTGATAACACGGATACACAGTACTTTTTGCTGTGGCTGCAAAAGATCGATGAAAACCCACTGCTACTTGATACGCATTTAGCCGAGCAACGTTCAACCCGATTAGGTATTTATTACGAACAGCTATTAAGTTTTTATTTTGCATATTACGAAATTAATGGTGAGCGGCGATTTGATTTGTTGGCAAAAAATCATCAAGTCAACGAAGCTAAGCGCACACTGGGTGAATTTGATTTTATTATTTTTGACCGATCCACGCAGTGCGTCAAACATGTGGAAGTTGCCGTTAAATTTTATTTGGGCCATGAAAATTATAATGACTCCTTACTGAGGCCTATTAAAAAAAATAAACCTCTACACAATTGGCACAACTGGGTTGGTCCCAACTTTCGCGATACCCTTGCTATTAAAATGCGACATCTGCAAGAACATCAGCTGCAGTTAGGAAAGTCGGCTGCAGGGGCGCAATCATTAATAGACTTGATGAATAGCAAAGGCTATAAAAGTTCTGTTGACCAAGATATTACCTGTCGGCTACATATTTCAGGACGATTTTTTACCCCACAAGCTACCGCCATAGAGTCACCTAATTATTGTGCACCAAGTCATATGACAAATTTTTGGTTATATCACACTGACACTTTAAAGGGCCTCGTAGAATCAGAAAACACTCGATACTGTTTATTGCCAAAACAATACTGGTTAAGCGAGCTGGTATTGTGGGATATAGAAAAAGCAGAATTACAAATATTTACAAAAGACACAATGCTACAATTTTTAGCCACTGAGGAATTTGAGAACGAATGGCACTTTGCCATATTGGATATGCATAAATTAGCCGATCAAAAAAATAATAAAGAACAGACATTAGCTATTGAGCTTGGGCGCTTTTTTATTATTAACTAGAAGTATCGGCTAATTGATGAATAGCGTCAAACTCGCTAACTAATAATCGCTTCACATCATCTTGACTAATATTTGCAAGCCCGCCGTCTAACAAGCTCACATGATAACCTTTACTTTCTAATAAAAACGCTGCGGCACTGCTGCGAGAGCCTGTATTACAATAAATTAAATAATGTTTGTTGGCATCGAGTAAGCGAATTTTTAAACGCAATAAAACCAATGGTATATGCACTGCATCGATCATATGCTTGTAATCAAATTCTTCTTGAGAGCGCACATCTAAAAACTCAAAACTTTGATCCTTCATGGTATCTAGAGTCTCAAAAGACATATGTGAGACACTTGGCTCAATTAATAATGTGGCAAAGTCATTTTTATGCAAACACATTAAGACGCCATCGGTGAGCATCGTAACAGTTGCATTGCGCGGGTTATTATCAATTAATGCGTCTTCGCCAAAACAGCGATTCGTTGAAATTTCGGCAACGGGCACATCGGCTTCGCCGATTTTTGATGCACGAGAAACAACCGCACGTCCGGCTTTAATAAAATAACAATACTCGCCAGCCCTACCTTGGCTAATAATCACATCACCAGCTTTGACTTCTTTTGGTGTAATTTTAGAGAAAATAGACAATACATTAAGTGGTGCAATTTTATAAAAAAGATTCGAATTTAAAACCGTTGTCATCCAGCTAGAATCTTCATCATATTTACGCTCATATGAAATATCGACTTCTAGATAATCTGCAACTTGACTCCATGTTAGTAAATTATCTAATTTTTTACGATTAAAGCGAATTAATTCACAATCGGTAATTGCTCGCGCTTCAAACTCTTCAGTTTGAAATTGCACGATAGGTAACCAATGAAAATCAGCGGTGATAATTCTTTGTTGGCCGCCTTGATGAGTTAATAAAATCTCACCCGAAAGCAGATAATACAGGCAATCTTTATCATCTTCATCACCAAGGAGAATGTCATCTTTACACGCCGTAACCTCAACGGCCTCATCTAAGGCGGCGAGCAAATGATATTCTCTCATAGTAGCTAAGGGGACTAAGCTTCGACACTGCTTTAACAAATGCTGTTTATCCATTGAATATTATCCACTTATTGCGTCAAAAACAGTTGTACTTCGAAACCTACTCTAGCCGTGCTAAAGACGTTTAGTTTAGGCCTTATTGTAAACTTTTAATCTAGACTATATCCACGTCGCCCCTGAAGACCACCACTATGAATAGCCACCAGATTAGTTACCTTTGGCGAACTCGAAGCAGATTCTGACCAGTAATGGTTAGTCGCTAACTCTTGAATCGCCCATAATAACTTTGCAGTATAAACAGGTTCTAATTTAATATTATTTAAAGACTCTAATTCACTCATAAAGGCAAGTAGCTCTGGTGTTACCTTAGCATACCCGCCATGATGATATTGATTACATATTTGCCACTGCTCAGACCTTTGCAGACCCAGTAGAGATAACCAGTGTTCAACCTTAGCCACCAGTGTATCTTCACCCTTGAGCACACTGATGCCCAAGCATTTGGCACGCAGCGGCGAAGCTGCAATTAGGCCCGCAAAAGTAGAGCCAGTAGCCACTGCACAACAAACCGTATATTCCGCATTTGCACACTGCTTAGACATTTGTGCCTCAACAGCCTGGCCCATTGCTAGGCAACCTCGCACACCCGCCAGATTCTCTCCACCTTCGGGGATTAGGTATAAACTTTTGTACTGTTTATTGAGTATAGGCAAAATTTTACTAATATCTTTAAAACGATAGTCTTTTTTACCTAAAAAATGTAATTTCATGCCAAAACGCTGAGCATCTCTTAGGGTGGGGCTAAGTGCTGCCGATTCGTAGCCACGAACAACACCCACTGTTTGCATACCTAGCTCTTGACCCATGGCTGCTAATGCATAGAGATGGTTTGAATAGTTACCACCAAAAGAGACAATGGCATGGGCATTAAGCGCCACAGCATGTTTGAGGTTGTAATAAAGCTTATAGAATTTATTGCCCGAATAAAGTGGCGATATCTCATCGTCACGATGCAGATATACATTCACTGAAAGCGCTTCTAATGCTGGCCACTTCAGACGCTGGAGTGAGACGGCATTTGCCGTAGTCATTAGGGGAGATGTTATTAAAGAGCTAATCCTGTAGGTCCATTTTTGTTTCTCGACGTGCTCTTGGAGCTACCGCTAGCTGTTTTACTTGAGCCTTCATTAGCACCTTCATTCGCGTTATCTTCAGAGGCACTATCAGCGCTATTGTTAGAGGCATTGTTGAAGGTATTGTTAAAACCACTGTTGACCACACTTTTAATAGGAACAACTCTAGTCACCGCATAACGATGTTCAGCACAACAGCTACTGACATCCATAATAAATTGGCTTGGGCTATCTAACCGTGTTAATGGCTCGTTGCACAAGCGGCCATTCGCGAGTTGTTTTTCACAGCTTGGGTTGTAGTAATGATTTAACCAAGCCCGGTAGTGAAATTCGCTGACACCACATTTGGTTGCCACAAAAGCCATATTATTCGAAAGGTAAGCATCAATCTCGTTAACTTCTAAGATGAGGTGACTCACACCTGGGTGATAAATAACAAAATTAATCCCCGCATCATCAAGTTGATAAAAAATGCTATCTCTCGAGCTTTCGGCCAACTCTTGTTTTTCTCTTATTAACTTAATAATTTCTCGCTGCAGCTGAGTTTCTTGCCCACGACGATGGATTAACTCTATATCTTGCGCCTCTAGCTCGGCGGTGTACTGCTTAGTTAGTCTAGCAGATTCTGCGTGTAACTGAGAGTCATAGTCTTCTCTGAGGGCATCAGACGGATAGTCTTCATTCTGTTGGTATTGCTCAAGCTTGGCGTCAAAATACTCGCGCATACCGGCAATCTTGTCTAGCTGCCCTTTCGATTTATGCTCTAACTCTGTACGTTTATGCTTTTCATTTTTAAGCGCTAATTCTAATTTGTCACATTTTTTTTTGTAGTTGTAAGTACTTTCTTGATGATCAAGGTTCAACTGACGGACATCCTGATCAGCTTTAGCCGCCAATAATTTTTGACGCAGGCGCTGCTCTTTTATTATCATCGCTGTGCGCGTACGCTCTTCATTCATCGATTCAGACGGATCGACACTTGCTTTACAATCAACATTGAAAAAAAGCCCTAAATTATTGATATCTATGCATTTTTTTATTGCAATAAAATCATTATTCGCCGCTTGCATCTGCGGATCCCACAGATTGTCTTTTTGCTCGGCAATAGGGCATTGACTAAAACAAGCAAGACTAACAGGGCCAGAACCCATATTAGGGCCCTTCGCGGCTTTATCGGCTAACTGTTGTAAGGGCATATTCCAAGCCTTTTCGACAAAGCCCTCGCGATCAAAATTAATACGAAAAAAGACAGCAGCGGTGACATTATATTTAGCGTTAACACGCACATACACAGCGCCCACAGAACGATTAGCCATATCGTCAAGAGGCACATAGCTATCTAAAATCGCTTGAAATTCAAGAAAAGTCATCTCTTTAACGATCTTTAGATCATCAAAAAAGAGAATTGCTTCGGCTGTTGATAATTGTTCCATGACTAATACTTCTCAACGCTGTAAGAAAATAAAATATGAAAATTACTCCTTAGTATGAACAATTAATGATCGATGGGTTGTGAACAGATAAGCACTTTTGAAAAAAAGTCGTAATAGCATGAATCTTGAAACTTAGTGACTTTTTAGGTCACCTGCTTTACGTCTCGTTAGTATCGGACAAACTCAATAGAACCAGACTCGACATCCATTTGAATCGAGTTGTGGATATATATCACCAAGCAAACCTCGTTATTATCAAACCTCAAGGCCGTTATTCCCGAGAAGGCGGGAATCCTCCTCAAAATGCATACAACTCCGAAAAGTCTTATTTACTCTTTAAAAACATGTGCTTATACTAGATTATTATACACCGAATCAAGACCGACACGACGAACTAAGCCTTTAAGAGATCACAAAGAGCGGTCAAAATAACAGTTTGAACCAAGTCATTCATAAAGTTCATGAATATTTGTCAGCGGTATAACTCCAGTGTATGGGGCGAGCTGGAGCAGTGCGTAAGCCTTTCCTAGCACGCGTTTTTTTGCGTGCGAATATGACACTTTTGTTGTGAGTTTTTAACATGATGCCGGTATTGACCTAAACTATGTGGAGCCAACCAATACTAAACTCTAGGTCACTACTTCTTGCTTTAGGCATCATGTAATGCTCGTACTCAGAAACCATGTTCGTGAATAATTCAATTTTTTTATCTATACCTTTAGGCTCTAAAGCATGAGCCATTTTATCTCTTATAGAGTTTAGCTCTTTAAGAAATGGCCATATTTCAAACTTTTATCTTTCCCAATAAGCGCACAGCAAAAATTTAGCTTTTGAGCGAACATAGTGTTTTTGCTTATTTATATGGTTAATAGATTGTCACGTTTTAATTTTTCTTTAAGTAAATCAGTGAGCAGCTCTTCGATTAAAAGGTGGCCTTTTAAAATAATAAGCACTTATCACCTCTAGAGGGAAGATGCTTCATAAACCGGACAGACCTTTAGGCAGCGCCATCGACCTGCACCCTCTTGACTATTAAATATCTTTATAGAGGTATATTGATTTTTATAAAAACATTTAATGAATCGAGAAAAGATTACAAAGTTAATCTTTTAATGCTCACCCTTTAAAGCTCTGAGAAATCATCGCCCCACTCATCACCAAGCTCTTCATTCCATTCTTCGTTACACTCGACATCTTCACCATCAAACTCTTGCACCAACTCGTTGATTTCTTCTAAATAAGTTTCCATTATTTCATCCTTATTAATTAATATTCTATAGAAATACAATAATCGATAGTTATGACAGTTTTGCTACACAACATAATAAGTTTACTGTCTAAGGCAATGAGTTGGGTAAATGGTCAAGATTAGAGGTATCAGCGGTTTTTTAAGTAAATAGTGGCACTGAATTTTATTCGAAGTTGCTACTAATAACTGTGCTACGTTCAAGATAGATTCCCGCCTGCGCGGGAATATTGGGAATAACTGGAGTATTGGGAATACCGAGTTTATGAGCTTAACGGCGTGACAAAAATGGCGGGTTTATGAACACAAGAGAATAAAAAAATAGTGACAATGACCGGTATGCACAAAGCAGATAACCCGTGCGAAGACACTTTAGTTTAACGCCATTCAAGTTCGACTTTATTAACGGCCATTTTTTAAATGGCTATCCAGCTATGTTCGATCAATTTTTTATCATTGAGATAAACACTGCCGTTAAATTCATCGCCTTTATTAATAACGCCCACACCTGCAGGTGTGCCGGTCATTATAATATCGCCATCTTCTAGGCTTAAAAAAGATAAGACTTCGTCGATTATAGCTGTGGGTTTAAACAACATCATAGACACATCGCCTTGTTGCACAACACTGTTGTTTATTTTTAAGCTCAATGAGAGCTTGGCAATATCTGCGGGTTCAATAGGCACAAAATGACTAAAAACAGCGGCGCCATCGAATACTTTTGCGCGCTGCCAAGGTAGGCCTTTTTCTTTTATGTTTTGCTGTGTGTCTCTTCGCGTTAAATCGAGTCCAAAAGCAACTGCAGAAATCATATTATTTATAATAAGAAAACATGATTCAGATTCGTAGTGATGCGCCTCTGCTGAGTTGTTATCACTACCCTCAAGTAGCGGCTCTGAGCTATTGGTTGCGCTACCCGTTGAGCTATCTGTTGAGTTATTCGCTAACTTAGTTTTAAAACTGTGGGATGAGCTAGCAGGCGTTGTGCTAATTGCAGAATTTGGTTTCAAAAAAATAATTTGGCTACTGTGTACGGCGTTATCGAGTTCTTTGGCGTGGGCGACACAGTAGCCGCCAGTGCAGATTATAAGGGCGTAATACTGCTTTTTTCTCGCCGTTAAGGTAGGTAATAGTCTTCATTCTGCAATCAACTTTTTATAATTTAGGTGTTTTTTGGAGCCATGCTGTGAATAATATCGGCAAGCTTTTTGATGCCCTCATCTATCTTGTTTTCTACAATGGCAGAAAAGCCTAAGCGGAAAAAGTTTAGCGGTGGCTCATCCGATAAAAAATGAATATCACCGGGCTCGATTAAAATACCTGCGTCTGCCGCCAAATCTTTTAAAAGGCGACTATCTAGGTATGCTGGGCCTTTTACCCAATAAGAGGAGCCGCCATAGGTGGGAGGTTGCGCCGAGTCTGGTAGATATGTATCAAGCGCTTCTTTTACTAAGCGACAGCGCTCGCGATAAACATGAACAATGTTGCGCACTAAAGTATCGTGATAACCACGAGCTAAAAATAAAGCCACCGAGCGCTGGTTATTTGAGGCAGGATGTCTGAGCATTAAGCGCCGCAGTGCACGAAGCTCGCGAATGAGTTCAACGGGGCCGACCATATAGCCCATACGTAAACCCGGTGACAGCGTTTTAGATAAGCTACTTAAATAAATAACTCGATCATTTTTATCGAGGCTTTTTAAGGCCGGCAAGGGATTATGGTCGTAATTAATTTCACTTTCATAATCATCTTCAATCAAAATAATATCGGCATCGGCAGCTTTTTGTAAAAGCTTATAGCGGCTTTCAAGCGGCATAGTCACCGTAGTTGGCGACTGATGACTAGGCGTCACATATATACAATCACACTCATCGAGCTCATCAGTAATCTGTAAACCCTCATCACCAACCGCTAAGGCTTTTAGGCTTGCGGGTGTCTGTGCAGCAATATTACGAATATCGACATAGCCTGGGTCTTCTAAACCCATCACACTGTCGTTACCGAGTAATAGGCTAGCCAATAGATACAGGGCATGTTGGGCGCCAACGGTGATCAAAATTTGCTCGGGATCAACCCAAACACCACGTCGTGGCAATAAGCGTTTATGTATTTGTTCAATTAATAATGGATCGTCATGATCGAAATGATCCGACGTCCAATCTTTAATGGAGCTAACACTAAAAGCATCGCGACAGCATTCACGCCAGTTATTAATAGGAAACAAATTAGAATCTAACTGCCCGTAAATAAAGGGGTAGTCATACTTTTTCCAATCGAGCGGCTTGTTAATATTTTTTTGTTCAGAGGGTTTTTTGACGAGTCGCTTTGACCAATCGGGTAGGCTCGGGGGTAGGCTCGTAGGAATGCTTGGCCCTAGAGTGGCATTAATATTCACTTGCCCTTGCAGCACATCTGGATTCACAAAATAGCCACTGCGCTCACGAGCCACTAAGTAGCCATCGTTTAGCAGATGGTCATAGGCAAGAATAACGGTATTGCGCGCAACATTAAGCTGTTTAGATAAATTGCGGCTTGAGGGTAATGGCTTATCTAACGAGATTTGCTTGCGATTGATCGCATTGACAACTTGCTCTCGAATTTGCTTTTGTAAGCTGAGCTCGCTCTTGGGATTTAGATGAAATAATTGATCAATAGACATGATCTCACTATACATCAATTGCATTCTGTTCTTATAGAAAAATCCATCTCGAGTTAATAGACGAGTGCTAGAGGAAAACAAAATGGACTCTCTATAACAGAAATCGCAACGAACCCTAGTAACATCGAACCCTTAAAACAGAATATTGACCATGGTAATTAATACGATTAAAAATAGCACGGTCATGATGCCACCGGCTTTAATAAAATCGGCCACACTGTAGCCCGCAGGACCCATGATTAACGCATTAACTTGATGTGTCGGTATTAAAAAAGAGTTCGAGGTTGCCAATGCCACAATTAATGCAAACACTGCCGGATCACCACCGGCACCAATGGCAATGTTAATTGCCAGCGGCACCAATAATACGGTTGCACCAACATTCGACATAACCAGTGTAAAAAATGTCGCCAAGATAGCAACGGCTAGTTGAAGCCCCCAAATGGGTATGCCATCTAACACCCTCAAGGTTTTATCGGCAATCCATGCGGCGGTACCGGTTAGCTCTACCGCCATACCTAAGGGGATAAGGCTCGCTAACAAGAAGACGGTTTTCCAACTGACGGCACGATAGGCCTCCTCGATACTCAGCACACCGGATAGCACCATACCAATAGCGCCGGTGAGTAGCGCAATAGACAAGCGAATATCGGTGAACAATACCAACGCTAATGCAACACCAAAAAAACTTAACGCCCAAGACACCTTGTGCTGACGTAACTTTTCACTTTTTGGATACCCTGTCGTCATTACAATAAAATTTCGATCGCGCTCTAACAATTCAAGCGCATCCCAACTAGTGTGACCTACTAAGGTATCACCCGCTTGATACGGAATATCGCGAACGCCCTGGCCTTCTCGCGATGTCTCTCCCGCACGGTGGAGCGCAATCATTGCAAAACCATAGGTATTACGCAGCCGCAGATCTTGGGCCGACTTGCCAATTAGCTGAGAACCTGGGGGTATAACAATCTCGGCAATACCCGCTTTCGCGGCAGACAAACTATCGGAAAAAGTATCTAGATCAGGACGTTTATCTAAACCGTAGTTAATCTCAAATAATGTCAGTGCATTTGGCGCACCCATAACCGCAAGAATAGTATTGGCCTCGATACCCACTGTGCGATCTAAACCTCCCGCACCAATTCGACGAGTACCATTAGGAAACTGAGCAGCAGTAACACGAATACTATTGAGATGCTCAACCTCTTCTAAGGTTTTACCCACCAAAGGACTACCTGTGGGCACCTGCGCTTCTATTAGAATGTATTCAAGACCATAGGTTACTTGAAAGTACTCAATGGTAGTTTTGGCACTATCTGCACTGTCACTTTTGCTGGTCGTCGGCAACACAAAGCGACCTAAGACAACAAAGTAGACAATCCCCACTAGCACTAACAACAAACCAATAGGCGTTACCGAAAACAAGGACCAGGTTTTCATTTGCATCTCGGGCGAGAGTGTTAGGTTCGAGGTCAAAATAAGATCGTTTAATAAAATAAGGGGGCTAGAACCAATCATGGTCATGGTGCCGCCTAAAATAGCACAGAAACCCATTGGCATTAAAAGGCGCGAGAGCGGTAGGCCCGTGCGCGAAGAGATGCGACTAACAACCGGCAAAAATAATGCGGCGGCACCAACATTTTGCATAAATGAAGATACAAAAGCGACAGTACTCGAAATAATAGGAATGATTCTACCTTCAGTTTTACCCCCTACTTTTAAAATCCAATTGGCGACTTTAGCCATCAATCCAGTTCTATCTAAACCCGCACCGATAATCATGACGGCAATAATAGACACCACCGCGTTACTAGAAAAACCATTGAATAATGCCTCGCTCGGCACTAAGCCTTGATCGATACCCATAAAAGGTGCAAACAAAGTGGTGAGACCTAAAATAACCATGATAGTAATCGCCGCCACATCGACAGGGACAACTTCAAAAGCAAACAAATAGATTGTTAATAATAAAATGGCAGTTACCCAAGCAATCTCAATTGTTGGCACATATTGACTAGTAACAATAGCTATTTTAATAAAAATTATTGCGGCTATTATTTTTTTAAGTGACATATCTCATTCCTAGAAGTAACTTTTCACACAAATATTCCCGCTGAATATTTGTGTGTTTTTTTTATTATTGTAACGCTAAAATCTGCTCGCCTCCGCCTTCTTTTTGCTCTGAGTCTTGTACTGGTTTTTGTTCCGGACACTGTTGAAAAATACGTTTATCGCAAGTATCACAAATATTAATATCGAGCATCGGCACCAGCACTTTGAGTGCATCATCTGTCGTCAGGTAAAAATTCTCGGCTCCGAGCCTTTCTAAATAATGCATACGCTCAAGTTCTTTTTTAACTGAGTTATTCATCGCACAGAAACTTAACCGACCCCCTCTTTTTTGCAATTTTGAGGCTTCTTGACACAACATTTCGGCGCCGGCAATGTCAATAAAATTAATACCGCTACAATGCAGCAAAATATAAGCAGGCTCGTGATGACGTGCACTAATTTTACGAATTTGTAATTGAATGTAATCAACTGCGCCAAAAAAAGCCGAGCCATCTATTCGAATAATTTTAAGTTGCGGACATTCTTTTAAATCAAACAGAGCAACACTGCGAAGATAAGTTCCAGTATTAAAGGGTATCGGTGCAACCTCTGATACTTTGGGTTTTGAAGTGCGACGCAAATAAAGCGTTAGCGATAATATAACACCCACATAAATAGCAAATTCTAATTCAATAAATAATGTTGATAAAAAAGTAACGACTAAAACAGCCGTCTCTTCTTTGTGACTTTTAATAATCTGAAGAATATGTGGTACATCAATCAGGTTCCAAGCGATTAATAATATCGCGCCACCCATCGCCGGCAAAGGTAGATAAGCGGTAACTTGAGGAATCAGTAATAAAATTAACACTAAAATTAGTGCCGCAAAAATAGCCGACAGCGGCGATTGGGCACCGGCATCATAGTTAGCGCCAGAGCGTGTAAATGAACCTGAACCTGCATAGCAAGAGAAGAAGCTGCCCACAACATTAGACAAACCCTGCCCTATAAACTCTTGGTTGCCATCAATACGTTGACCCGAGCGAATACCAATAGCGCGTGCAATAGATACCGCCTCTACCAAACCCAATACTGCAATCGCAAAGGCACCAGGCAACACTACGCTGAGTTGTTCGTGAGAAAAGCTAGGCCTAGAAAAACCAGGCAAACTCGATTGCAAGGCACCAACGAGTGCAATACCACTGTCGGCTCCTTTCATGATCCAGGCAAAGGCACTGGCTATCACCATACCCAACAACATACTCGGTAATTTTTTGTTGATTTTTTTAATCACCAGTGTCGCCACAATCGTCACGCACGCAATCGCCACCGCGAGTAGATTGGTATCGGGTAGATGATTGATTAATTGGCTCCAGGTACTTATAAAAGAGCTACCTCGATCTATGGGTACGCTGAGTACGTATTTTAATTGGCTTGTACCAATTAAAATTGCCGCACCCGCGGTAAAGCCAATCACAACAGTATGAGAAATAAAATTAACTAACAAACCAAAACGTGCAACACCAAAACCAAACTGAATTAAGCCAGCAAGTAGAGTAATCGTTAACGCAACAGAGACAAACTCGGCGCTACCCGGCGCGGCGACACTGCTGGTCACACTCATCACCACAATTGAAATAGCGGCAGTTGGCCCTGAAATTAAATGAATAGAGGAGCCAAAAAGACCGGCGACAATAGGGGTAATGATTGCGGTATATAAACCGTACTCAGGCGGCAAGCCTGCAATCAATGCATAGGCAATGCCCTGGGGTAAAACAATGACTGCACCGGTAAGGCCGGCGAGTAAATCGGCGTATATACTTTTGCCCGTGACTGTTTTCGCCCAAAGAAGAAAAGGGAAAAAACGTAAAAAAGAAGAACTCTTGAACTTCCTAAATTTAGATTTTCTGGGTGCCATGACCGTCCAATATTAATAGTAAAAATGTTGCTAACGCAAACGCATAATGGCGATGAGCAAGGTTAGTTACCCTATTCATCGCCATTATTAAATTGATTAATGAGGAGAAGTTTAGGTTTGTTGATCGCCATGGTATAGGCGTACAACGTGGCGTGCCTCGGCAAAAAACAGCCACCGTTCAATTAACAAACCACCTATTGTTAGCACTGTAGCGACAATAAATAAGCCTGAAGAGCCACTGAGCAATAATAAGAACGGAATCAAAAATGCTAGTACCAACATAGCTGCACGCAGACAGATAATTTTATTCGCCGCTACAGTGTAGCCAAATTCATTATTCAAAAAACCGTTAGACGTATGCCCTTGATCAAATAGTCGAACACTCGCTTGGGTAAAGCCTGTTGCTGTGTTGATTGTACTCCCTGCGGGCTTACCAATCCAAAATAGATAAATAACCTTGGCGATAGCACCCAACACTAGCAGCGCCGATGCTAATTGATACAAGGTACTTGATGTCGTGCCCGTTAATGTAGATTGAATTGCTATAAGCAGTAAAGAGCCTGACATTAGGCCCAGCAACATATAATTTAATGGTGTTAGTGATGAGTTCCACTGGCGTATTGTTTTTAAGCTTGCGTAAATCATGCTGGTGCAAAATAGCGTCAACGCCGCAATCACTGCGGCAATGATACCGACAGCGGTCACAAGTACACCGATGTCGGCACCTTGCGTCCAAACAATTGCCAAGTAGGCAAGAAAAAGCGGATAAAATAACACCGCAAAAACGCCTTCTCGCGACAACCAAGAAGTTCTAAAGCGGTTAAAAGCACGCCATGCATTTTTCGGATTTGCCAAATGTCCCATAGAACAAATCAAACCCAGTGTTATTAACACTAGAGCTATAATCCCCGATGTTAATATGACATTTGACGTTTGTAGCTGACTAATGCCCGTTAAGTGGGCTAATATTAAAAGTATGGCCAAACCGTAGCCTGCTCCTGACATCACTGTAAAAATTAAAACTGAAAAAGCCGGATGCATTGTGTGTCCTCTCGTTATCCCAACAGATTATCTTTAATAGATATCTTTAACAGATAGTGGATAGTAAATGTTTAACAGAAAATTATTGCAGTCTGTTAACCAGAACCAAAATAATAACTAACGTGCAATCATCTTATTAACCCAACCTTTGACAGTACCTTTAAGTGATGCCGTATCAATTTGCTCTTGAACTGGTTTGTTACGTGGTGGTAAGTAACTATTCACCGGATTATAGCCAAGCTCGGGCATAAGTGCATTGCCGCCGCGCTCGCGCACTAGCTTGCTAACTTCTGAATCGGGATCGTCGAAGTCACCAAAAACACGTGAACGTGTGGGGCATGTTAAAACACAAGCGGGTTGACGCTCAGCTTTGGGTAGCTCCATGTCGTAGATACGATCGACACAAAGAGTACATTTTTTCATCACACCTTGCTCAGGATCGAGCTCACGAGCACCGTAAGGACAAGCCCAGGAGCACAAATTACAACCCATACACTTATCTTGATCAACTAAAACAATGCCGTCTTCCTCGCGCTTATAAGACGCACCAGTAGGACATACCGTCACACACTCGGCAGTCTCACAATGCATGCAAGACATTGGCATATGCACCGTTTTACTATTAGGTGAGTCGTCAACTTCATAAGAGCGGATGCGATTTAACCAAGAACCAATGGGCTCGCGGGCGTATGGATCTTTATCTGATAGGGGCCCAATAGTGCCCGATGTATTCCATTGCTTACAGGCAGTCGCACAAGCGTGGCAACCGACACAAGTATCCAGATCGATAACAAGACCTAGCTTCATAGTATTTCTCCGATCCGGTGCTATTTATCGCCACGAGTCAGAATATCTGACAGCGAGCGCTTTAGGTTAACGTTTTTATGGCTGCTATAACTCAGCATTTTTGGCGATTTTTTGGCATTGGGCTGGGCCTTTAATGCGCTAAAGTTTGGCCAGCTGCCGGTTTCACCCACTGCTGCTGGCGTTATTTTAACGCGCAGGTCATACCAAGCAGCTTGTCCCGTAATAGGATCAGAATTGGTTATGCCGTCCATCTTATCGCCCTTTGCGGGTAACAACTCGGAGATCAGATGGTTCATCAAGAAACTATCGGTATTTTCTTTGACATCTTTATCGAGTCCCCAAGCACCACCGCGTTTAGCAATAGCGTTCCATGTCCAAACGGTCTGCGCGTTGGTACCTTCCATGAGCTTAACCTGACAGCGAATTTTGCCGTTGTGAGATTCAACCCACACCCAAGAAAGATCTTCAATACCGTCGCGCTCGGCCGCTAGACGGTTCATAAACAAATAGTTTTGCGACATGATCTGACGCAGCCACGCATTTTGGCTATCCCAACTGTGGTACATAAACATGGGACGTTGAGTAACCGCATGATAAGGATATTCATCGCGATCAATCCGCTGCTCTTCTAGCGGCATGTAATAAATTGGCAGCGGATCAAAATATGTCACCAAGCGCTCTTTATGATGTTCCTCTGTAGGCATCGGTCCATCGTACAAACCTTGGCCTGCCAAGCGGAAAGTCTGCAATTTTTCAGAGTAAACTTCGATAACGATTTGATTAGTATTACCCACCCAGGCCGCCTCTTTAGCAAGCTTCAGGTAATCGAGGTTGGCATGACGCATATAGCGCTGATTCATGTCGAACTGCATTTCGAAAAAGCCTTCGTTTTCTTCATAGGCTTCCCACTGACGAGGGTTAGGCTCGCCACGCAATGACTTTTCACCATCTTTACCGCGATAGCCCGCTAAGAAACCAATACCTGGCTCTTTTTCGAAGTTAATAATAAAGTCTTTGTAATCTTTGTATTTGCGCTCGCCGTCTTTAACAAAAGCTGGAAACTCCAAGCGACCGGCCATCTCGACCATCACTTCTTGCCAAGACATAACGTCGCGATCAGCTTTTATCACCGGAATACGCACCGAGTCGCAGGCGGCATGTGGTTCCGAAATCGGCCGATCGAGCATAGAAATTGTATCGTACCGCTCTAGATAGGTCGTATCCGGAAGAACCAAATCAGAGTAGGCAACCATTTCTGAGTTGAAGGCATCCGAGCAGACAATAAACGGGATTTTATATTCGCCATCGTCTTCTTTATCAACCAACATCGCCATGGTCTGCTCGGTATTCATACTTGAATTCCAAGCCATGTTTGCCATAAACAACATGAGTGTGTCGATCTTATAAGGGTCGCCCTTCACCGCATTACTAATCACCATATGCATTAAGCCATGGCAAGAAATAGGCGCGTCCCAACTGTAAGCTTTGTCGATACGCATTGGGCTACCATCTGCATGGATGGCCAGATCTTCTGGGCAGGTAGGAAAGCCCAAAGGTGGAGATTTTAATGGTGTATTAGGCGCCATTTCTTTTGCAGGTTTAATACCTGGTGGAATATGTTTAGGGAATGGCGGCTTCGCTAAGTGGCCTCCAGGACAATCAATAGTACCCAAGAGTATTTGCAGCAAATGAATAGCACGACAGGTTTGAAAACCATTTGAGTGCGCAGAAATACCGCGCATCGCATGCATAGATACTGGACGGCCAATAAACTTATCGTGCTTACGACCTGCCCAATCGGTCCATTCAACATCGATGGTAATACTTTCTTTAAAAGCTACATGAGCCATTTCGAGAGCCATACGCTCGATATCTTCAGCCGCCACACCACATTCTTTAGCAGCGTGCTCGGGCGAATACTGTTCGTCATCGTACTTTTCAACCATAATCGACATGGCAGTTTTTAAAGGCGTACCATCGGGTGCCGTATATTCACCAAACAATGCTGGAGTAATATCTGGTAAGTTAGAGTCAACAAAAGTTTCTTTGACTTGATCCCAAACTTGCGGCACTTCGCTATCGCCTCGATAAAATAGACCATCGCCTACTTTGCCGGGCGTCATCACCACCAACTGTGCTGAGTTGGTATAACGAATTAGAAATTCTTCATCGACTAGCTGATGCTTCAATAAAACATGCACCATTGACAGCGCAAGTATGCCATCGGTACCTGGGCGAATAGCGACCCACTCATCGGCAATAGCCTGATAACCAGTGCGCACAGGATTAATGGAGACAAATTTAGCGCCGCGTTCTTTTAGACGTTTAAGACCTAGTTTAAGAGGGTTTGAGCTGTGATCCTCGGCGACACCCCACATCATAAAGTATTTGGTGTTTTCCCAATCTGGATCGCCAAACTCCCAAAATGCGTGGCCCATGGTATAAAGACCACCCGCCGCCATATTGACTGAACAAAAGCCACCGTGTGCCGCCCAGTTAATGGTGCCAAACTGACTAGCCCACATACCAGTGAGCGCCTGCATTTGATCACGGCCGGTAAAATAAGCCAATTTTTTAGGGTCTGTCTCGCGAATACGTTTAAGACGTTTTTCAAGCATATCGAGTGCTCGATCCCAAGAAATCTCTTCAAACTCACCCGCACCGCGCTCTGTACCCGGCTTGCGGAGCAAAGGGGAGCTCAATTTGGCTGGAGAGTATTGCTTCATAATGCCCGCGTTGCCTTTAGCGCAGAGCACACCTTTGTTAATAGGGTGATTCGGATTACCCTGAATATAGCGAACTTTATTGTCCTCTACTGTGACCTTGATGCCACAGCGGCATGCACACATATAACAAGTAGTAAATTTGATCTCTTGCTTTGCATGCTCTTCAAATTCTGGCAAGTCTTTGGCGATAATGTCTGCTTGGACTTGAGATACTGCGTTGAGAGGGGCTTGCGTTTTAACTATACTCATATTTTTTACACCTAAAAGTAAAAGGCTTTGCCTAATCAATGTGACTGGCTACTTTTAATAACGAGGAACTATTTCGTGCTTATTTACTGCGGTTTGGGAGTAACTAAAGCTCTTAAATACAACAGCCGTGGGATATATTTTCAGTTCTAGCTCATAAAAGCGTCTGACATAGCGCTTATTATATTTTATTAAGCTAACAGACTATCAACAAAAACTTTATAAAAGTACGTTTATGATAATTATTGACTCATTAACGTGACTATGAGGTTAATCATAACAAAAATATAGCAAATTTGTCGACATAAACCTTAGCTTATAACTATTCTCGATAACATACACACATTTAGTTATAAAAACAAAAATGCCGATATATTTAGATGCCACTGACCGTATGATCAACTAGCATCCAAATACACCGGCATAGCGCAAGCTATAAGCATAGCGTCTTAAACAACAACTCTCGACATAGCAAGATCGATTGCATCGATAATTTGAGCAATATCTTCTTTGGTCGCGATTAATGCTGGGCTTAAAAGAATCGTATTATTGAATTTTTCAAAACTACGGTTAGTGCGACCAATAATGACGCCTTGTTTCATGCAATCAGCGGCAATAGCCATAGTGACACCTTCCTCGACAGGTTCTTTAGTGACGCGATCTTTAACCAATTCTAAGCAGGCAAAGAAACCTTTACCGCGCACATCACCGATAAAGTCGTACTTGTCTTTGAGGCCATGCATGCGCTCTAAAAGATATTCGCCAACCACGTTAACGTTTTCAAGTAAGTTTTCTTCTTCGATAATTTTCATATTCTCGATCGCGGCAACAGGACCTGCCGTACAACCACCAAATGTAGATATATCGCGGAAGTAACTCATACGATCCGAAGGATCCTCTTTAAAGGCATCAAATACTGCCTCTGTCGTTACCGTGCAAGATATTGCTGCATAACCCGAGGCCACGCCCTTAGCCATGGTCACCATATCTGGCTTGATACCGTAGTGCTGGTAACCAAACCATTTGCCAGTGCGGCCCAAACCACATACGACTTCGTCAATGTGCAGCAAGATTTCATATTTATCACATATTTCTTGAATTGTTTCCCAATAGCCTTCAGGCGGCGTAATAACACCTCCACCCGCTGTAATTGGCTCTAGTACTACTGCACCAACAGTATCTGGGCCCTCTTCAAGAATAACGCGCTCCATTTCTCTAGCGGCACGCACACCGTAATCGGTGACGTCGCCAAATTGTGAACGATATTCACAACAGTGTGGGAACTCAACAAAACCCGGAGTAAAAGGACCATATTGAGCTTTACGCTCGAATTGACCCGATGAGCTTAATGCGGTGATAGTGGTGCCATGATAATCGCGCTCACGGTATAAAATCTTATGTTTTTTGCCACCGTGCTTATTGTGAGAAATCTGGCGAACAATCTTGTAGGCTTTTTCGTTCGCTTCTGAACCTGAGTTTGAGTAGTAAACGCGGCTTAATCCGGGCATTTTGTCAATTAGCATTTCAGCGTATAAAGCACCAGGTACATTACCCACTGACTGTGCAAAATAATTCATTTTTAATAGTTGGTCATAAACTGCTTTGGCGATACGCTCGCGGCCATAGCCAACGTTTACCGTCCAAACCGCACCAGATACCGCATCTAAGTGCTCTTTACCGGTCGCATCCCAAACGCGCATGCCCTCGCCTCGAACAATCATTAGAGGATCGTTAGTTTCAAGACTCTTGTGTTGTGCAAGATGATGCCAAACGTGGTTGCGGTCAGCTGTCATTACTTTTGAAATTTCTTCAGGACTTAATTCGCGGCTCATAATCTACCCCTACAGTAATTATTTTAGTGACAATTTTGTTTCTTATACGAAATTTAATGAAGACAGAGTAATGGATTATCGAATTTTGAAGTAGAACCAATTAAGCCTCCAATATGCCTCCAGCCCCTATGAATTGGTTCTATCAGAAGAATATAGCATTAGTAGAAGACTACATCAGCAGAAAGGCTTCAACAATGAAAAAAACAGCGTAAAACAGTAACTTCTGAAGCGAAGAATAAACCCCTGAACCTAACCTTTAAGCTGATTATGCACCTTATCGAGCATTTGCTGATTGTTTTTCACCTTTTCTAAAATTTGCTTATAGGTCAGCAAGTTCATTGCTTGTTTTTTGTGTTCGCTAGCAATTCTTGCCAAATATTTGGCATGTTCAAAAAATATTTTATAAGCCTGAAAAACGTTAAATTTCGGGTCAAACATATGGGTGGGCAGTGAGGCGACACCATTAACTTCAATCACCACAAACTTTCCAGCCTTAAAAGCAGCTTCACTCTCGGCTTTGACATCGACACGACCAAAGTTAAAACCTGACTGATCGGCAAACACATCGAATGTCGCCCGCTCTAGCTCTGGGGTTAATAAATGACTGTCGTCGGTAAACATACAGCCCAGTGTATGGGAGCCAATAAATGATAAGCGCACAGACTCGCCATCTATGGGTACAAGACTCTGATCCAAATATTGAAGGAAAGACTGCCAGTGATGCGTATAGCGCTGATGATTTTTGGCTAAGCTTGAGAGATTATCTTTGCCGTTTCCAATAACGGTTGGAAAATGCTTTTTATTAATGCCCGTAATGCTTGGCACGCCATTTTCGCGAATATAAAAAATACCGCATTCGTAAGGATAAGGCGTAAATTTTTGTACAATATAGTCACCTAGTAATAAGGGTATTTTTTTATCTAAATCGGCCTCAGATGAAATTTTTACAATACCCTTACCCACACAACCCACATCAGATTTTAAGATGACGGGATAACTATGCGCGGCGACAAAATTTAAAATAAACTGATGTTTTTGAGTGTCGCTTAACGTTGCTTTGACGAGAGATGTGGGTAAAAAATACTGTTGATCAAATGACATTTGACTCTCGTACTTAGAACCAATTCCAATTTCACCGTGATCCATACAATAATTAGCTTTAGCCAAGCCTTTGATACTCAGACCGCGTATTAGGCATTGAAGACCTAAATAAACATAAAATGGAGCTTCAAAAGCTCGGGGGTTCCAAAATTCATAGGGTTTAATTAAAAAGGGCTTGATCAAGCTTATCTCCACTCAACAAATGTTGTACATTAAGAATCTTCATCCAAAAAAATAACACTTTATTTTTACACATTGCGGTAATTTTTTAAAAAACGTTCAAACTATTAGCGACCACATAAATTTAAAGTCATTTACAAACGTCGACAATAATCAGGGCAATCGAGCGCTCGTCTTCAACATACTCCATCACAATAATATCGGTATCTTCGTGCTTAACCAAGTCAAAAACTGTGGCTATATTTGTATGAAAGCTGCGCGCTGCTGCTGTGCTTCACGACGACAGCGCCTAACACAATCTTGGCCCGTCTCGACTTCACAAGGGTGTCGATGAAGCACTTTTATAGCACCTTTTCGGTCGAAGTCTAGATCTGGGTCAAGGTAGATAATCCCCAGCTCACTCTACCTAGCAGGACTTGAATCTGATCTTTACCCAGCGTATCCGGCCGCGTGCTCATAATGAAAATCCCATTATAGCCCTACCATCACCAAAAAGGATCTATGTTATGGTGTGTATAAGGCATCACCGATTAATTGAGTAAGGGCTCAACTGAGATAACCAGACCTTCGCACACTAACTGTTTATTTTATTGACTGGGTCAAATGGCGAAAGTTCATGCAGGCTCACTCTTTTTTTCGCGCTCGGTAGTTCTGTACAAATAAAAAATGTCATTACTGGCTTATTCGCAAAAAGTATTCGATGGATAAATCTATTAACTTAGCACCATTCTTGATTTACCCAATACTGACATTGTATTAACAAGTCACATGTTAAAAGGCTTTCATGATGAAGAATCATTTATTAGCTGGCGTTAGCCGATTGCAACTTTGCGCTTGCTGCGGAGCAATGTATATATCCCGCTTACAACAATAATGACTATACCTAGCAAGGTTAAGCTATCGGGTCGCTCGCCGAAAATAACGGCGCCTAAAATTAATGCAAACACAATTCGTGTATAACGAAATGGAGCCACCACCGACACATCACCATTGCGCATTGCAATCGTTAACCAGTAATAGGCCATTACCCCAAACAGTGTTGCCGCTAAAATTTGAACGCTTGAGGTTATATTCAGCCAAATAAAACCCTGGTTAGTCAGGCCTTGGTTATCGGGGCCAATATTAAAGATCAACATAAATATACCCGTTGGTATTAATATGAAAAATCCGTAGATGCCCAGTTGTAAGTGAGACAATGCAGGTGAAGCCGCACGGGTTGCCAAGTCCCGTCCAGCAAAGCCAAGCATGCCGATAACCGCTAGCAGAGATGACTGTTCAAAGCTCTCTAGCCCCGGCCTTATAATAATTAAAACCCCTATAAAGCCAATTAATATAGCAATCCAACGGCGCCAACCCACGCGCTCTCCCAAAAACAAGGCTGCGCCCATAACAACAACCAATGGGGTTGCTTGTAAAATTGCAGAGGCGCTAGACAAGGGTGTAAAAACAATTGCCAAGGTAAAAAATAGACGCCCCACAACTTCGAAGATGGCTCGAACTAAAACAGGACCAGACAGTATCTGCGGATGAAAAACAGCTTGTCCACGACTGAGCGTCATTATAATGAAGGCCAAGGTTCCACCAGCACCAAACAGCATCAGAATCTCACCGACAGGCACGAGGCTTGAGGCCGACTTAATAAACATATCTTCTAGTGAAAATGCAGCCATTGCTATCACCATAAATAAACTACTTCTTAAATTACTCACACTCACTCCAATACAGCCAACGTCACTAATGGCAAATTATAAAAAAAAACCTAAAGACAAATATAGTTTTTACCCACGCCACAATAGGCTTTATCATCTATGAGAGCTAAAGAGCCGTATTAGGCATAATACAGATACAAGATGGATTTAACATGAATCAGCAGACACAGGTAAACCCAAG
The DNA here is from genome assembly GCA_047633635.1 of Cellvibrionaceae bacterium. Classification (GTDB taxonomy): domain Bacteria; phylum Pseudomonadota; class Gammaproteobacteria; order Pseudomonadales; family Cellvibrionaceae; genus CANLBN01. The sequence goes on from JBLIFG010000018.1 coordinate 40,501, forward strand.
CAAAGATACTCTCTATTTCGATGGGACGTGCCCTCTTTGTAGCAAAGAGATTGCGCTACTAAAAAAACTCAGCAACGATCAGGTCATTTTTGCAGATATACACGAGCTTAGTTTTGATAACCCAAGCACTCCATCACGAGAATCATTATTGCGCCGACTGCATTTAAAGAGAGGTTCTGGCGAGTGGTTAATTGGCCTCGATGCTAACGTGGCTGTTTGGTCTCATACCAGCTATGGATTTTTATTTAAAATTTTAAGATGGCCTATTATCCGTAACATTGCCGATACTATTTATGCAAACTGGGCCGATAAGAGGTATCAAAAGCGCTTTGAATGCTCTAAATGCAGCTAATTGAACAAGCGGCATTAACTAACTCGTACTGCTTAGTCAATACGAATTTACAGATAATGCAAGAGGTAATTTTGTACCAAAATATTTGTTCCTTATTTTATTATCATAAATACTATTTTATGACATAGCTGCCACACGGATTTATTATTTAAGTAAGTCACTCTAATAATAGCAACAGCAAACTAAATCTGTTGAAGATATATGTTGCAGTTATCGCGCTCTATCGGGAGAGCTACTTGAGACAGATCGTTAGTATTCTTTGCTTTTTTTTAGTTGCTAGTTTTGGTCTATACTGGCAGAAAGAAAATCGCCGTCACCTAGAAAAAGAACACCTTTATTATCTAAGCGAGGTTGCTCAATCCGAAGCAACTGCAATTGAGCGCAGAATTTATAGCGTTTTTGCCGCCACTCATTTTTTAGCCTTCGAAGTTAAGCAAAATAATGGCGGCAACTTTAATTTTGATGATTATGCCAAAGAGGTTATTAACTCTATTGGGGGAATAAGTAATTTACAGTTGGCCCCCAATGGTATTGTTAGCCAAGTTTATCCTGCAAAAGGCAGTGAGTTTGAGGTTGGACATAGTCT